>CAYZUG010000011.1:39318-62818 GCA_964481865.1 uncultured Thermomonas sp.
CTGCTTCCACGATAGGAGCTGCTTCCACGATAGGAGCTGCTTCCACGATAGGAGCTGCTTCCACGATAGGAGCCGCTTCCACGATAGGAGCCGCTTCTGTCTGTGCAGGCAGTGGTGCGCCGAGTAAGGCGTCTAGATAGTCATCAACAAGAACATCGGAGTCGTTTGGTTTGGCCAATGTACTGGATTGCGTTGTCATGTGGCCTCCTGCGCGTTGGGTGGGGTATCCAAAAGCCATTGCAAAGCATGTTCATAAGCCATCATGCCACGGCCATACAAATGTTCGCGTGCAGCCAGCATGCCAGCTTCCCGCAAGCGTGTATCAATAGGGATTGGGTGCGGGCAAACCATCTGCGCATATTTTTCTTGCAGATGTTCAAGGGTTTGCTTGCATGTGCGCGTCCGCTGGTCGTATAGCGTCGGCAAAATGTGCTGGGTCAGACTGCGTCCGCGTGAGCGCTCTACCATATTGGCGGTGCGCAACATACCTTCAAGACCATGCAGAGCCAAAGGGTCGGTTTGTGTTGGCACAATCAGGTGATCGCATGCCGCCAGTGCGTTGACCAGCAACAATCCAAGGGTGGGCGGACAATCAAGCAGCGCATAGTCATACAGGCTGTCGGCTTCTTGAAGTGCGCGACGCAATGCCAGACCCAAGCCAGGCTGGGTTGCGCTTCGGCGCTCCAGGGTGGCCATTGCTGGCTGCGCGGCAATCATTTCAATGCCTGCATATTCAGTTTTTCTGGCGAGGGTTGCGATGGGCTGATCATCAAACAGCTCATGCGTTCCGGTTGGGGGCGGTTCGGATGGAATCTCAAACGCGCGTGTCAATGAACCGTGCGGGTCAAGATCAATCAACAGAACACGCTTTCCCGTGTCGGCCAAACACCGCCCCAGACATAATGTGCTGGTGGTTTTGCCAACGCCTCCCTTTTGATTAGCGATTGCCCAGACCTGCATTAGCGTACTTCCCTGAGTTGAGCCGCCTCAGCGGGTGGTGCTGAAGAAGGCATATCGCGGGCATCAAGCCCGTCCATGACGCTGGTGACGCCTTTCGAGCTTCCCAGAATAACCAAGTCCACACGTCGATTGGCACTGCGCCCGGTGATAGTGGCGTTATCTGCAATCGGCTGATACTCACCATAGCCCATGGCAGCAAGGCGGCCTGGGGCAATGCCATAGTCGATGAGTTCGTACACCACATTTGTTGCACGTGCGGAAGAAAGATCCCAGTTGGAACGGAATTGCGTGGTATTGATGGGTTGGTTGTCGGTATAGCCTTCTACACGAATGGCGTTGGGGACATCGCGCAGCGCCTCGGCAAGCTGGCGGATGGTACGCAGTGCGCTGGCTGAGGGGATTGCCACACCACTTGGAAAAAGAAGATCGCTCTGGATTTCCACTTCAATGAAATTGGGGCCACGCCGAATACGCATCATCTTGTTTTCAATCAACTCAGACATGGCGTTTTCGATGCTATCACCCAAGGCTTGCAGCTGTGCCTCATTTTCATTGGCGGGTGTCAGGATGTTGTTGGCCTGCATTTGGTCGTAGCGACTCAACGGCATCGGCACTTCCACGGGAAGCTGCGTTGTGGATTCATTGCGTGCGCCGGTACGCATGATGGCGGGGCGGTCGAAATTGCCGCCATTCAGCTGAACTTGACCGACCTGGATGGGTTTGATCGAACGTGGGGCGCCACCAAAAGCAGTTGAAAGCGAGTCGGCAACCACCCGGTATTTGCCTTCATTGAGTGATGAAATGGCATACATCACCACAAAAAATGCCAAAAGCAGCGTCAATAAGTCGGCATAGGGAATGGCCCATGCTTCATGGTTGAGATGTTCTTCTTGTGGGGGCTGGCGACGGCTCATGACAGCCCCCGATCAATACAGAAAGCCGCTGAGGCGGGATTCGATATTGCGTGGGTTCTCACCTTGAGCAATGGAAATCAACCCCTCGATCAGCATGTTGCGCACGACATCCTGCTGGTGGATCACACTTTTCAGCTTGGATGCCATAGGAAGCAAAATCAGGTTGGCCGCACCGATGCCATAAATCGTGGCAGTAAATGCAGCCGCAATCCCACCGCCCAGTTTGCTGGGGTCGGTCAGGTTTTTCATGACGGCCATCAGACCTAGCACGGCACCGATGATACCGAGGGTGGGCGAGTAAATACCCATGCCTTCAAACACTTTGGCGGCTGAAATATCGCGCTGGCTTTGTGCCTGCGCTTCGATTTCAAGCATCTGTCGAATCGATTCAGGCTCGATGCCATCCACCACCATTTGCAAACCTTTTCGCAAGAACGGGTCACCCTGCTGCTCAAGATACGGCTCAAGTGCCAGCAAACCTTGCTTGCGAGCCACAGTGCTCCATTCCACCATCTGAGTAATCAAATGGGTGGGGTTCATTTGTGGCGGTTGAAACACCCACCGAGCAATGCGCAAGGCTCGCATGAATGTATGGATGGGGGTTTGCAGCAAAATAGCCGCAAAAGTACCAACGATAACGATGATAAAGGCCGCTGGCGACCAAAGGCCGGATAAACCAGCACCTTTGAGTACGCTGCCGCCTATCAGGGCTGCAAGGCCAAGAATCGCACCGATGATACTGAGGATATCCATCAATTCACCGTCATCGTTTCGCAGTTGATGCTGTGGAGCCGCGCTGTGCCGATTCAAGCAGTGCATCGACATCCATGATCATCGCCATGCGGCCGTCACCTACCAAGCTGGCGCCAGCATAGCCTGCAATACCACGCAGACTGCGGGGAAGCGCTTTGATGACGACTTCTTCACGCCCCAAGACGCGATCCACCAGAAGACAGAAACGCTGCTCGCCAGCTTGTAAAACAACACCGCGGGTGGCCTCAGCAGCACTGGTATCCATTCCCAGCCATTGCCTGAGTGACAGCACTGCAAGTGGGCGTTCGCGTAAATCAAGGATTTTTTGCCCATCCATCCACATCGTGGACGTTGCATCGTGCGTCACCACTTCCAGTACGCGCACTAAGGGCAGGGCATAGACATCATTGTCCTGCTCAACCAGCAAGGTTGGCAGAATCGCCAGCGTCAGTGGCACGCGAATGATGAAGCGCGAGCCTTCGCCAAGGTCGGACTGAATTTGTACCTGTCCGGAAAGCTCACGAATCTTGGACATCACCACGTCCATGCCAACCCCGCGTCCGGAAATACTGGAAACTTCCGCGCGGGTAGAAAAGCCTGGGTGAAACAGCAGTGCCAAAGACTCTTCGGTGGTGAGTCGACTGGCGGCTTCGGTATCAATGACGCCTTTGCGGATGGCGGCGCGACGAATGACATCCGGGTCAATGCCAGCGCCATCATCGGCGACGATAATGGCAACATGATCGCCTTCTTGCTGGGCGATCAAGTGAACTCGGCCCACTTCGGATTTCCCACTTGCACGGCGGACTTCGGGTTTTTCAACACCATGGTCGATGGCATTGCGAACCAAGTGCACCAATGGGTCAGCGAGGGCTTCTACAAGGTTGCGATCCAGTTCTGTTTCTGCGCCCTGAATAATCAGTTCCACCTGCTTGTTAAGCTGGCGTGCAACATCGCGTGCAACTTTCGGAAAACGTGAAAAAACACGGCTGACTGGCTGCATACGTGCCGACATGACCGCGCCTTGCAAACGGGCGGTCACGGTATCGAGTGCGGTGACAGCGCGGTCGAGATTTTCGTCACGAAACCCAGGGCGCAGTGTTTTGAGGCGATTGCGCGCCAAAACCAATTCACCCACCAAGTTCACCAAGGCGTCCAGGCGATGCACGTCAACGCGTACGGTCTGTTCAACTTCCTGCGCTTGTGCTGCGGGCTTGTTGGCAGGCTTGGCGGACTCGTCTTTTGCTGCTGGCTTGGCGGGTGGTTTGGCAGGTGTCGGCGGTGGTGGAGGTGGCTCAGTGGGGGCACCAGGTGTTCCACCGACACCATGCAAGCTATCAAGCAATGCATCGAAGTCGAGATCGTCAAGATTCTCGGGCACTTCATAGGCCGCCGCCGCGGGTTGTGCGCTTGGTGTGGGTGCCGCAACGGCTGTTTCACCGTCGCCGCGTACCTGTGCTAAAAGCTCAGGGTCAACCTCATCCAAGTCTTCGCCACGACTCAAAGCATCCATCATGTCGATGAGAATATCGACGGCGCGTTGCGCGCCATCGAAAGCCACAGCATCCAGTGCTTTTTTGCCGCTGCGCGCTTCGTCAATGCGGTCTTCGAAGGCGTGGCAAAGGCTTACCATCGGGGCTAGGTCAAGAAAGCCTGCGCCACCTTTGATCGTGTGAAAGCCACGAAAAACGGCATCGAGTGTGGCGCGGTCATCAGGGGTTTGTTCGAGCGAAACCACCTGCTCACCAAGGCGATCGAGAATTTCTCGCGCCTCGATAAGAAAGTCCGCACGTGCGTCGTAACCGTCACTCATGCTCAGATTCCAAGTGCGGCCAACAAGTCGTTGGCCTCGTCTTGGGTTGCGGGAGACGTATCCACACCCGCAACCGATGGGCCATATCCCTTGGCATTCAGGTCAGCATCGTTCGCCAAGCCGCTGTTGGCATGCATCGCTTGAATATCACCCAAGCCGCTTTGCAACGAGCGAATCAGCTTGATCACACGCTGGATGATTTGTCCGGTCAGGTCCTGGAAGCTTTGTGCTTCCACCATGGCCGACAGACGCTGGCGAATGGCATCGACTGTATCTTCATGACCGGGGCCGATGCTGGTCAGCAAGCTGCGGCACTCATCGGCAAGATCCAGCGTACGCATGCTGGCTTCTTCGGTCATGCGCACCACATGTTCCAAACGGCTGCAGGCATCGGGAAGACCATCTGCACTTTGGCTGGCAGCAGGAATACGCGCATCAATGGTGCGTTCCAGCTCATCCAGCTCACGGGCAAGCTTGACCAGGCTTTCCACCATCGGCTGGCGGCGCCATTCAAGCAATGAGTCCAAATGCCGACGCCAGACATTGCCATCGCCTTGTTCCAAGGCAGACATCGCAGCACGCAGACGGTCAGCAATGCCGGCATCATCCATTGGTGTGGGTAAGGGTGTATTCATGCTGCCCCTAAACGTTCAAAGATTTTGCTGAGTTTGTCTTCCAGCGTTGCGGCAGTGAAGGGCTTGATGATGTAACCATTCACACCTGCCTGAGCTGCTTCAATGATTTGCTCGCGTTTAGCTTCTGCAGTCACCATCAAGACGGGGATCTTGGCCAGTGCTGGGTCAGCACGAATGGCCTTCAGAAGTTCAATGCCCGTAACGCCTGGCATGTTCCAGTCGGTCACGACCATATCGAAGGGCGCTTTTTTCAGTTCAATGAGCGCCGTTGAGCCGTCATCGGCTTCCGCGAGATTGGTGAAGCCCAAGTCATTGAGCAAGTTCTTGACGATGCGTCGCATTGTCGAAAAGTCGTCAACAACAAGAATACGAATGCCTTTGTCCATTGTGTTTTCCGTCAATCAGCCTTGTTTCCGTGTGCCACTATTATTTCCCAAGTCGGTGAGCAGATGTGCTTTGTGGTGCTTTGGAGATGAATATCTAGTCAGTATCGTTGTCGACTTCGCTGCGCCAGTCGGTCAGTCGTGCGCGCAGGCGCAACATCGCCTGCCCATGAATCTGACAGGCGCGTGATTCACTGACATTGAGTGTTGCACCGATTTCGCGCAAATTCATTTCTTGTTCGTAATACAACGACAGCACCAGTTTTTCGCGCTCGGGAAGGTTGCCAATCGCGTGTGCAAGCTCGTGCTGAAATGCCTCTTGTTCAAGACGGCGTGCTGGTGTTGCAACATCGTGCTGTTCAAGGTTGGGCTCGCCATCATGGTCGTTAATCTGTTCGTCTAAGCTCACCAGTTGCCCGCGTGCCGCGTCTTGTACGGATTGGTAGTATTCCTCCAGCGTCATTTGCAGTGCGCTGGCGATTTCCTGTGCAGTTGCGCTGCGACCTTCGCGCTGCTCAATGGCACGGGTGGCGGCAACGACATCACGATAGCGACGATGCACAGAACGCGGCACCCAGTCGCCACTGCGAATGGCATCAATCATTGCACCACGTATGCGGATAGAGGCGTAGGTTTCAAAGCTGGCGCCCTGGTTCGACTGGAAATTGCGGGCTGCTTCAAGCAAACCAATCATGCCCGCTTGCACGAGGTCATCAATTTCAACATTAGCGGGCAAGCGTGCCGCAAGATGATGGGCGATGCGCCGCACCAGTTCAGCATGACGCTCCACAACCATGGCCGCATCCCCGACTTGTTGCGAGCGGTATTGGGCGGCCATGGATGAATTCATGCAGAAACTCTCCTCTGTGCGGCAATCATGCGTTCAGTGAAGAACTCTACATTCCCGCTGGGAATTTTGGGAGAGCGCCATTGGCTGATTTTCTTGGCGATATCGCGGAAAGCCAGCGTGGCTGGAGCCGTTGGAAAGGCCAGAACGACGCTTTCCTGGCGCTGCACAGCAAGGCGCAGCCATTCGTCGCGTGGAATCGCGCCCAAATAAGAAAGTGTGACGTCAAGGAAACGTGCGGTAACGCGTTCCAGTTTTTCAAATAATTGACGCCCTTCAATCGGGTTGCCAACCTGGTTAGAAATGATTTGCACGCGATTGATGCCACGGTCACGGCTTAAAACCTTGATGAGAGCATAGGCATCGGTGACCGAGGCAGGCTCATCGCATACCACCAGCACGATATCCTGCGCTGCCTGACAGAACGTCAATACGCTATCGGAAATGCCAGCGGAGGTGTCCACAAGCATGACGTCCAGCGGGATATCCAATTCCGATACGGCATTGACCAAGCCAACATGCTGTTGTGGCAGAAGCTCGGTCATATGGCGTTTACCGGAAGCCGCAGGCACCACCATCAGCCCATTCGGACCTTCGATAATCGTGTCTTTCAGCTCGCAGCGTCCGGCAAACACGTCGGCCAGCGTATAGCGGGGCGATAAGCCCAGCATAACGTCGGCATTTGCAAGACCAAGGTCGGTATCAAGCAGTAAAGTTCGCTTGCCGGCTTGCAAAAATGCCATCGCCAAGTTGATGGAAACCGTGGTTTTCCCAACGCCACCTTTTCCCCCAGTCACGGCAATGACATGAGGCGGTGCGTGCAGGGTGTCAGCAGGTTGATCAGGCGATGGCATGGTGCCCCTCGTCAAAGTGAGTGTTAAGCGCGTTGGAATTGCGTGGGAGATCAAACATGGCTGCAAGTTGCGCCACGCTTGCACGTTCAATGTCGTCCGGAATCTGTTGACCTGCCGTAGTGTAGGCTAAGGGCAGGGCATGTTGCATCAATACCGATAGCGCAGCGCCTGGGCAGGTGCTTTCGTCCAGCTTGGTCAAGATTGCGGCTTCGGGGGCTGCGGCACGGTAGCGACGCAGCAATTCACTTAAATCAGCGGGGTGTGCATTGGCTGGAAGAACCAGCAGGCTGCGCACATGGCTGGCCGAGCGAATCCACAAGATTTGACGCAGTAAGGCGCGGTCACGCAGCCCGTGGCCTGCCGTGTCGATCAACACCAAGGGGTAGTCGGTGAGTTGATCCAGCATCCGGCTGAGGGTGTCGGGGTTGTCGGCATCGCAAACAGTGATGCCGAGTTTGCGTCCCAGAACGTGCAGTTGTTCGCGTGCGCCAGCGCGGGCGTTGTCGGCACTGATAATGGCAACATCACGGGCGCGGTGACGTGCGGCAAAGCGTGCGGCCAGCTTCACGATGGTCGTGGTTTTACCTGCGCCACTGGGGCCCATCAAAGCAATAATGCCGCCTTCTTCCAGAGGATCTGCATGGGCAACAGGCAGGTGCTCACGCAACAGGCTGCGCACTGGTTCAAGGATGGCGTTTGCAGCCAGTGTGGGGTCAAGTTGTGAAGCAAAGCGTTGGGCAGATGCTTCATCGAAGCCAAATGCGGCAAGCGCATCAAGTGCTGCCGAGCGTGCTGGTGAGCCGCGCAGGCGTTCAACCGATAGCTGGCTTAACTCGCGTTCAATCATGGCACGCATGGCGGCCAATTCGGAACGCAGGGCAAGTACGGCAGGGTCGGTTTCGACCATCCGCAAAACGGGTGGTGCCGAGACGGCTTCTGCATCAAGCGGAATGTCGGTTGCGATGGCGACCGGCTCAGCCGGTGGCGTCTGAATGGCCGCCGATGCAGATTCTGTCACTTCTGGCATCACCTCAGCTTGGGCTGCAAACGGCTGAACGGAAGCGGGTTGTGGTGCTTCGGTTTGCTGTAAAACAGAGGCAAACGAGGGCGCGACGGGGGCAGGTGCAGCGCGAGCCGCTGCCACGTTTTTCCCGGCACCAGGTTTCAACGCCGCCATCATTTGTTCCAGCTTACTGGGCTGGCGCTCTGTTACGGGTGTTGTGTCGCTGGCCACAGGTGCTTCAACGTTGTTGGATGCAGCCTCAGCCGAATGGGTCTCCGCTGCCGCAACAGCGTACTTGCCCGTCCGGACGCCGTGGCTATCACGATAATCGCGGGTTGCTGGTAGCTCGGCTTCCGCTTGCGCTGGGCTGGACTCCACGGCACGTGGCGTGCGTGGCGGTGTTTCGGGAATGCCCATCATCCGCAAGGTTTGCTGTACCAGCGTTTCGTCATAATCGGTGGCCGCAACGACTTCAACGCCGTATTGGGTTTGACGGTTCGAAAGAATTACCGCGTCCGGGCCTTGCTCTTCACGTACCAATCGCAGCACCGTACGCATGTCAGGGGCAGTGAAGCGTTTGATTCTCATGTCCAGATTCCGCTAGTTAAAAGGGTTAGCCAACTGCGCCCAGCAACCGTAAACGCTTGTCTTCCGGAACTTCGCCATAAGCGAGAACAGAAAGCTGCGGTACGCTGTGCCGTACCAGCCGCGAAATAGCCGCTCGGATGCCACCGGGAACCAACAGAATGGCGGGTTCTCCGCGTTCTTCCTGTCGGGTCACGCACTCGCTGAGGCTTTGGTGTAAGCGTTCAGCGAGACCTGGCTCCATTGCGGCTCCTTGGCCGTTAACCGAGTCATGCAATACCCGTTCCAATTGAGGAGCCAAGGTAAAGACGGGAAGTTCTGCCGCCATGCCATTGAGTTCTTGCACGATGAAAGACCCGAGGGCTGTGCGAACAGCAGCGGTCAGGATGGCGGGGTCTTGCGTATGGATGCCATGCTCAAGCAAGGCCTCCACGATGCGGCGCATCTGCCGCAATGGAACGCGCTCGGCCAACAGTGATTGCAAGACGCGAACAACCACCGAAAGCGGCAGCAGCTTAGGCGTCAAATCTTCGACAAGCTTGGGCGACACTTTGCCGACACTGGCCAGAAGTTGTTGTACTTCATCGTGCCCCAGCAGCTCACTGGCGCGTTCGCGCACCAAATGCGACATATGCGTGGCGATCACCGTACCGGCATCGACCACGGTATAGCCCAGAGATTCGGCATGTGCGCGTTGTGAGGGGAGAATCCAGATGGCATCAAGACCAAAGGCGGGGTCTTTGCCGGGGATGCCTTCCAGTGTGCCGAACACTTTGCCGGGGTCCAGTGCCAGCATTCGGTCGGGATGTAGCTCACCTTCGGCAACAGGAACGCCATAAACCAGAACCCGGTATTGTCCAGGCGCCAGTTCCAGGTTGTCGCGCACATGCACGGCTGGAATCAAAAAGCCGAGATCTTGCGTTAATTTTCGGCGAATACCTTTCAAACGTGTCAGTAATTCACCGCCTTGCGCCTTATCAACCAGGGCGATCAGTTTGTAGCCGACTTCCAGCCCCAGGGGTTCCACGGGGGTGACTTCATCCCAGCTGAGTTCGGCAACAGCATTGCCTGCACTGGGCGCATTGCTGGCTTCTGTGACTTGTGCTTGCAGTTGCTCGGCTTGCTCATGCTTTTTGAGACGGTATGCGGCAAAACCAAGCAGTGCGGCAAAGAGCAAGAAGGGCAGGTTGGGCATGCCTGGCACGATGCCAATCAGCCCCATCAATGCCGACGCCACCACCAATGCACGGCGCTGACCAAAGACCTGCGCACTGACCGCTGCGCCCATTTCCTGTTCACGCGTGGCACGCGTTACCAACATCGCGACTGCCGTGGAAACCAGCAGTGCGGGGAGCTGCGCCACCAAGCCGTCACCAATCGCCAGCAGCGTATAGGTTTGCATGGCATCGCTAAATGACAGGTCGTGCTGCAGCATGCCAATCAAAATGCCGCCAATCAGGTTGATGAACAAAATCAGCAAGCCGGCAATGGCGTCACCACGGACGAATTTGCTGGCACCGTCCATTGACCCATAGAAGTCGGCTTCGTTGCGTACTTCCTCGCGGCGCAGCTTGGCATCTTCACGTGATAACAGACCGGCGTTAAGGTCGGCGTCGATCGCCATCTGTTTACCGGGCAAGGCATCCAGAATGAAGCGCGCCGATACTTCCGAAATACGCCCGGAACCTTTGGTGACCACGATGAAGTTGACGATGGTCAGGATGGCAAAGACCACGATACCTACCGCATAGCTGCCGCCAATCACAAAGTTGCCGAAGGACTCAATAACATGCCCAGCTGCGGCGCCGCCTTGGTGGCCATGCAGCAAGACCACACGTGTGGATGCCACGTTCAGTGACAGGCGCAGCAAAGTGACCATCAGCAAGACGCTGGGGAAGATGGAAAACTCCAGCGGACGTTTCACATACACCACAGCCAACAGCACCATCAATGACAGGGCGATATTGACGGTGAACAGAATATCCAGAAGGAAGGGGGGCAGTGGCACCACCACCATCGACAGCATGGCCAGCACCGCTACTGGAGCCGCCGCACCACTGCGCAGCGAGTCGGCAATGGCTGCAAATGAAGCGCCTTGAGGTGTTTTAGGTGTGCTGCTCATCGTGGCTCCTGCCCGTCATCCAGTGTGGGATCTACGGTAATCGCTGCAAGTGACGGCATTGGTCCGTGTGCTGGGTGCCAGCGGCGAAGCTGGAAGATATACGACAGCACTTGGGCAACAGCGGCATACAGCGCAACCGGGATTTCCTCATCTAATTTTGAATTCCGATACAAGGCGCGTGCCAAAGGCGGGGCTTCCACGGTGCTGACGCGGTGCGCCTGCCCGATTTCGCGGATTTTCAGCGCCACTTCATCCACTCCCAATGCCACCACCTTGGGTGCGCGCATCTTGCCAGCCTCGTATTTCAGGGCGACGGCATAGTGGGTTGGGTTGGTGATAATGACATCGGCGGTGGGGACGGCCTCCATCATTCGGCGTTGCGACATTTCCCGCGCTAATTGGCGGATTTTTCCTTTGACCTGTGGGTTGCCTTCTAATTCTTTGTATTCGTCGCGCACTTCTTGCTTGGTCATCTTCAATTTCTGTTGCCAATTCCAGTGCTGATAAGGCACGTCCGCCGCTGCCAGCAAGGTCATGGCGCCCACCATGGCGGCAAGCGTCACCATGGTGAAGTGCAAACCCTCGGCAATCGCCTGTTCCAAGGGCATGTGCTGCAGATAAGGCATGGTATTCAGCGCTTTGCGCATGGCCCAGACACCCACCGCACCAATCAATACGATACGCAGCAAAGAGCGCAATAACTCGGCAAGCCCTTCCTGACCATAAACGCGCTTGACCCAGGCCATGGGGCTGAGGCGTTGGAGTTTCGGCTCAAGGGCTTGGGTGCTGAAGCGCAGCCCGCCCATGGCCAATGGCGAAATAAAACACGCGGCCAATGCGATCAGCAGAATGGGGGCAAAGGGCAGCATCAGACCACGCACCAGAATGACAACATGCGTCAATATTCTGTCGCTATGCCCCAGCAGTTCAGGGTCAACGATCATGGCATTGCGCATCCATTCTTGGCTTGCGCGTGAGAAAAAGCCGCCAACCGACATCAGCGTAGCGACTGTTGCACCCAGAACCGCCACGTTTGCCAGCTCTTTCGAGCGCGGTACGTCGCCTTTCTCGCGGGCTTCTTTCAGTCGCTTGGGACTGGGGGCTTCGGTTCTGTCTTCGCGATCGGCTGATTCGCTCATTACTTATCCTGTCAGTGCACGCGCCGCCTCAAAGGCTTGCTCAAAAAGTGCTCTAACAGGTTCCAGCAAATCGCGTGCCAGCACGCCTAGCAGCGCCAGCCCCATGACCAAGGCGGCTGGCATACCAATCTGAATGGGGTTGAATTGCGGCGCGGCGCGAGCAAGCACACCGGCAACCGTATTCACGGCCAGCATAGTGACGATGATGGGCAGTGACAGCAGCAGGGCAAAGCGCAGCACAACAGTAAAAAATGCTGGAACTGCGGCGATGATGGTTTGCCAGTCGTGAATGGGGCTGCCAATGGGCTGTGCTTGGTAGCTTTCCAGCAGAATCTGCACGATCACCAGATGACCGTCGAGGGTAAAAAACAGCAACCCGAAAGCGATGAAAAACCACGACGAAACAATCGGGACAGACTGGTTATTCGGGTCGGTCATGGTGGCGAATGAAAGCGCCATCCCTTGCGATGCAAATTGACCGGCCAGGATACCTGCTTCAAATGCCAGCTTGATAATGAGGCCGATACTGACCCCAACGAGGAACTCACGCAGCACGCTAAGGGCGGTGCTTGCATCCACGGCAGCAGGTGGTGGAGGGGGGAGCAGGGTTGACAGGATGGCAGCCAAGACCAGGGTAAACAGCACACGCACGCGGGCTGGCATGGTGCGACCACCAATAGCCGGCATCACTTGCATTGCTGCCCCAACACGAATGGAATGCCACATCACCGTGGAAAACAAGGCGAAAAGGTTGACACCATTCGCGGTAGTGAAGGTGACCGCATCCATCGTGTACGGCTACCCCACAATATGCGGGATTTGCTGAAACAGCTCCGTGGTATACGCCACGATACGACCCAGCAAGAAATGCCCGCCCAGCATCAATACCCCCATCAGTGCGGCACCTTTGGCAACAAAGGCAACAGTGGGTTCATTGACGGAGGTGGCGGCTTGCACAATCCCCACCAAAACACCCACGATCAAAACCGAAATCAATAAGGGCGCACCCAAAAAAAGCGCCATTTGCAGGCCTTTGGTGACATAGGACATGGCAACTTCAGGGGTCATGGCGTGTCTCCGGTCTTTGCTGCGTTCTTAAGCGGCATTGAAACTGGCCGCAAGCGAGCCAACCACCAAAACCCAGCCATCTACCAAGACGAACAACAGGATTTTGAAGGGGGTTGAGATCAACATGGGGGAAAGCATCATCATCCCCATCGACATCAGCACACTAGCGACTACAAGGTCGATGATGACGAAGGGAATGTAAATCAGGAAGGCGATTTCAAAGGCGGTTTTCAGCTCGCTGGTCAAAAATGAAGCAGCCAATACGCCAAAGGGCACATCTTGCGGGGTGTTATACGGGCCGGTATCCGACATACCGGCAAACGTCATCAGATCAGTTTCACGCACCTGTGCCAGCATGAACATGCGGAAGGGTTCAGAGGCTGCCGCCCACGCGGTGCGGAAATCCATCTGCTTATCCAGATAGGGCGCAATACCGGCCGCCCAGGATTGTTCCAGTACAGGCTGCATAATCATGATGGTCAGGAACAGCGCAAGTGCCAGCAAGACCTGGTTGGAGGGCGTTTGCCCGGTTCCAAGTGCTTGTCGCAGCATACTCAGCACGATGATGATGCGGGTAAATGCCGTTACCCCCAGCAGCAAAGCTGGAAGTACGGTGATGCTTGTCATCAACAGCAGAACTTGCATCGGCATGCTGACGGGCTGGTTGCCAATCTGCCCGATATTTACATCTGGCAATGCGAGTTGGCTTGCATCAGCGGGCGTTGTTGGCGCGGCCTGTGCCCATGCTCCACCGGTGAATACCAGCAGCAGTAAAGCAAGCAACATGCTTGCTGCAAGCAGCCAGTGGCTTCGCTGAAACAAAGCGATGCGGGGTGATGGGGAGCAAGCGGTGCTCATGCGTCTTTCTTCCTGAAATGATTGGCCAGCACTTGCGCAAACGGGGTGTGAGTAGGTTCCTGTGTTTCGATAGGCAGTGGTTGTGCCAAGGTATGCAGCATGCGGGTTCCAGCTGCGCCGCTGGCAAGAAGATGTTGTTGCTCGCCAACCTCAACAACCAGTAAGCGCTCGCGTGGGCTCAGCGGCAGCGTTGCAACAATGCGCAAGCCCGTATGCCGTTGCCCACCCAATGCCGGGATGCGTTTGGCCAGCCAGGCTAAAGCGAACACAAGCCCCAGAACCACGGCAAGCGCGAATAAGGTGCCGCCAATTGACGGTCCAACACTGGGCGCTGTGGTGTGTGCAGGTTGTGCTGTGATCGCCTGTGGTTTGCCCAAGGGGCGCGGCAGTATCGGCTGCTCTGCCTGTGGTGCTGCTGCCAACGGAGTGGCGACGGCCGCCGTTTCCGGTGCCGGTTGTGTTGGTGGCGATTGCGGCATGCTCGGATCCGTCATGGCGGCAGTTCGGCTCAGCGCAGGCGCTTGATACGCTCGGCAGGACTGACAACATCGGTAAGACGCACGCCAAAACGGTCATTCACCACCACCACTTCGCCCTGTGCAATCAAGGTGTCGTTGACATACACATCCAGTGGTTCACCCGCGGCGCGTTCAAGTTCAACAACAGAGCCTTGGTTGAGCTGCAGCAAGTTGCGGATCGGGATGCGCGCACGCCCCACTTCCAGGGAAATGGTGACGGGAACATCCAGAATGACATCCAGATTCAGATCGCCAGAACCAGCTGGTGTATCGGCAATCAAGGATTCAAAAGCAGCGCGTTCTGCATTAGGGTCAGTCGTATTCATGGTTTCTTAGCGGACTCCTTATGAGCGCGGGGCGGGTGAACTTCGGTGATTTTGATGGCATTTTTTCCATCATGCGTGCCAAATTCACCGGAAAAGAGGGGGAGGTGTTCCACAAGCAGCGGGATTTCCGGCTTCAGCTCAATAGGAATCACATCGCCGATCTTGAGTTGGCTGAGTTTGCGCAGGCTGATTTGTTGCTGCACAAGAATGCAATTCAACTCAACTTCGACATCCTGCAGTTGGCTGTGCAGTGAATGTGTCCAACTTTCATCTTTTTCGATGCGATCACTTTGCACGCCCGCATCCAGCTGTTCGCGAATTGGTTCCAACATGGCCCAAGGCAAGGCGAGGTGCAATTCACCGCCGCCGCCTTCAAGGTCAACATGGAAGCGGCTGACCACAATATATTCACGGGGGCTGATGATGTTGGCGAAGTGCGGGTTCACTTCGGAGTTGAGGTATTCAAACTCGATGGGCATCACTGGCGCCCATGCTTCCACAAAGTCGGCAAAGGTCTGTTTCAGCAGCAGTTGAATCACCCGCATTTCTGTCGGGGTGAATTCGCGCCCTTCAATACGGGTGTGGTATTTGCCATTGCCGCCAAAAAAGCTATCAACAACCGTGAAAACCAAGCGCGGCTCAAGCATAAACATGCCGGTGCCACGCAACGGCTTCATTTTGACCAGGTTGATATTGGTCGGCACTTGCAGCGAATGCATGTATTCGCCGAAACGAATCATGTCGATGCCGCGTACTGACAAATCGGCTGACCGACGCAGGAGATTGAACAGCCCGATTCGCCATGTGCGTGCAAAACGCTCATTGATCATTTCCAGGGTCGGCAGACGACCACGGATAATGCGTTCCTGGCTGGAAAAGTCATAACTGCGGGCTTCGCCAGGAGCCTGCGGCGCCTCAACGTCAACCGCGCCCGAATCCACACCGTGGAGTAGGGCATCAATTTCGTCTTGGCTGAGAAGGTCAGTCATCGCAAGCGCCTGTTATTGGATCACGATGCTGGTGAACAGCAGCGCCTCGACCTTATCTGCGGCTTGCTGTGCCTTCAGAACCGACTTCACTTCGTTAAGTGCTTGTGTTTGCAGCTGTTCTTTGCCGTTTCGTCCGTTCAGGTCTTGTGATGTCTGTTGCCCGAACAGCAGCAGCAAACGGTTGCGAATAATGGGCATATGCAGAGCAACGGCAGCAATGGTATCTGCGTCGCGGATTTGCAATTGGATATCGGCTTGCAAGAAACGCGTGGTGCCAGCATCCGCCAGATTGACGATAAACGCTGGATCAAGCGCAATATATTGTGCCGGAGGCAGCGGTTTGGGCTTTTCAACGGCGGCTTGCTTGGGCATCAGAAACCATGCGGCTGCGCCGCCGCCACCGCCTGCAAGCAAGAACACGGCAAGAATGATCCACAACAGTTTCTTGGACTTCTTGACGGGTACGGCTTCTTCGCCGTTCGCCACGGAGGTTTTTGCCGATTTTGCCGATTTTGCGGGAGCTGCTGCCACGGGTCATCTATCCTTTCGATGGTGTCCGCCTAACGTATAGCAAGGCGTGTGCCGAATTATCTTGGCATAGAACGACGAATGATCGTTACTACGGGTCGCCGCTATTGTCAGGCATAAACGTCAACCAAGCCACGGGTCACTGGAATTGCCGGTGCCGAAGCAGGGGTGTTTTCAGCGTTGGCGGCATCGGTATCGTGTGCTGTGCCCTGTGTCGCTGCTGAAAAGCCTTGCTGCTTCTGGCTTTGTTCCTGGCCTTGCCCCTGGCCAACCCCGGCATGTGTCAATTGCAGGCCATGTTGCTGCAGCATGTCACGCAGGCGGGGCATACTGGATTCCAGGGCTTGGCGAACTTCAGGCTGCTGGCTGTGGAAGTCGGCACGCAATTCGCTGCCATTCATCTGCAGACGAATATCAATCGTGCCCAGATGTTCAGGTGAAACACGAATTTCAGCGCGGCCAATGCCTTGTTCGGCAAGCCAGGTGATATGGCTGGCAAAGCGATCACCGTAGCCAGCGGCGGTATTGTCTGGCTGTGGCATCACCGGCGCGTTGGCGGCCGCCAGGCTGGCTTGCGTCACCGTTTGCACAAGGGGTTGCGTGTGTGCGGCGGTCAGCGGCGGCGCAGTCAGCACGGTGGACTCGGTGGCATGATGTTCAAGCGATGCCGCGTTGAGTTGCAGTGCAGGTTTTTCCGCACTCATGGCATTCGCGGCGATGGGGGCTGCGGTTTCAGCAGTGTCCTGGCTGATGGCGAATGCAGCAGCAGGCTCGGCGTTTGCCGATGCGGGGGCTGCGGTGGTGTTTAAGGTGGATGCATTGCCAGCTGCCAGCGCATCCAGTGCTGTGGCTGCAGGCAGTGGGCTGCCTGACGAACCCGCCAGCGCCATGTCCTCAGGCGATACCGAAAGGACAGGCGCCTCTGGCAGTTGTGCCAGCACGGCAAACAGAGGGTCGTGATCCATTGGTTCTTCGCTGAGATCCTGCAAGGCTGCGTGCATGTCCAGCGCTGTGGTTTGCCCGGAAAGCAGCGCCGCCGTTTCGGTCAGTGCGGCGTCGGGGAGATCCAGCAGTAATTGGTCGAAAGCATCGGGTGCAGATTCACCCGCCAGCGCGGCTTCGCTGCCGGATGTCAGGCTGCCAGACGTTGCAGCCCCCAGAAGACTGGCGACCGATGGCGTGGAGGACGAACTTTTGCTGGGCATCAGCAGATGCGCGTGGCTCGACATCATGGCGTATTTTCCTCCTGTAACGAGCGAACACGTCGCCCGCCTAAATCATCCAGTTCACGTTGTTCACGCTGATTGGCAATGCGCACTTCTTCTGCGCGATAGGTTGCTGCCAATTGCTCCAGCACCTTGTTTTCACGGCTGGCAGAAATCAGCCGCCCACGCTCGGCATCGCGTTGCCGGTGTGAGGCATCAACCACTTTTTCCTGTTGTTGCAAGGCAGTATCCAGTTTCATGCGAAATGCCACATGGTTCGCTAGCATGGACGGTGCAAGAACTGTTCCTGCTTCGCCCAGGCTGAAGCCATCTGCGTATTGTTTCAGGACGTTGAAGCGATGTTGCTGTTCGGCCAGTGCTTTTTCACGGCTCGCCAATTCTTTCGCAACATCGTCCTTGCGCTTTTGCGCGATGCGCATTAATGGATCAAGGCGTTTTGAACGGCTCATCATGCGGCCTCCGGTGCCTGTTCTTTAGCCAGCAGTTGGGCCAGCGCATCACGGCTGTCCTGCACACTGGAGGCTTCAAATACATCCTGACTCAAAAATTGCTGAATCTTCGGCCAAAGCGCCAGCGCCTCATCCACCATGGGGTCATTGCCACGCTGATAAGCGCCAATGGCAATCAGGTCGCGCTGTGCGTTATAGGCGGCCATCAATTGTTTCAGACGGCGGATATTGGCACGCCACGGTGCATCGGTAATGTCCTGCATGACACGGCTGACAGAAACCTCCACGTCGATTGCCGGATATTGCCCGGAATCAGCAATACGGCGGCTGAGGACGATATGCCCATCGAGGATTGCGCGTGCCGCATCGGAAATCGGTTCCTGCTGGTCATCGCCTTCGGTCAGTACGGTATAAAAAGCGGTGATCGAGCCTTTTCCGTCTGCGCCGTTCCCCGCACGTTCCACGAGGGCAGGCAGGCGCGCAAAGACTGAAGGCGGATAACCACGCGTGGTCGGCGGCTCACCAACGGAGAGACCGATTTCGCGTTGTGCCTGTGCAAAGCGGGTCAAGGAGTCCATGAGTAACAGCACATGCAAGCCTTGGTCCCGAAACCATTCGGCAATCGCGGTGGCGCGTAAGGCACCGTGCAAACGAGCCAGCGGTGGGCGGTCTGCCGGTGCTGCCACGACCACGGCGCGACGCAAACCTTCCGGGCCAAGTGTTGCTTCCACGAAGTCACGAACTTCGCGCCCACGTTCGCCAATCAGCCCCACCACAATGACATCCGCCGTGGTATAGCGCGTCATCATGCCCAGAAGTGTCGATTTACCGACGCCCGAGCCAGCGAACAAGCCAATACGCTGGCCACGACCAATGGGCAGCATGGAATTGATGGCACGCACGCCAACGTCCAGCGATTGGGTGATGGGTTCGCGCATCAATGGATTGATGGGCACACCCGCCAGCCCCACAAAATGTTCGGCACGCAGGGGAGGGCGGTTATCCAAAGGCACGCCATTGCTATCAATCACCCGCCCAAGCAAGCCTTCGCCAACATCGACCTCACCCAAACTGGTACCTGCAATCACCCGGGCATTGGGTAACAGGCCAGAAAGTTCGGCGGTCGGCATCAAATACGTGCGCTCACCAGAAAAACCAACGACTTCTGTCTCTACCCAGCGGCCACCACTGCTTTCAACGCGGCATCGGCCACCCAAAGGGGCTTCGCAGCCGCTGGCTTCCAGCGTCAGCCCGATCGCCCGGCGCAACACGCCTTCGCGCACCATACCCTGTGCTTCCAATTGCACTTGGGTCTGTTCAAGACGCGAGGCAAGGCGCAGATTGCGGGCTTCATTCCAGTGGGCGGCGGCAATGCTCATGCAGCGCCTCCTGCCATGACATGCTTCAATGCTGCTTCAAGCCGCGTGGACAGACTGCCGTCGATACGCACACTGTCGGTATGCAGACGAAGATCGCCACGGCTCAGCGTGGTATCCGCCACCAACCGTGCTTCTTCGGGAAGTGCAAGTTGCGGGGCGAGTAAGTTCAAATCATCTGGATGCAGGCGGAGTTCGATGTCCTGCCGGTTTGTTCCCACGATGGTTAGGGCTTCTTGTACAAGCGCATGCAAAAGCTCGGGTTCGGCTTCATAACGCTGCCGCACCAGCTCACCGGCAATGCGCACTGCCAAGCCACCTAAGGCATCGGCAACTTCTGCATCCAGACGTGCAAGTGGCCGGGTGAAGCCATCTAAAATGCCTTCCATTTGTGCGGCGATCCGGCGGATTTCTGCCTGCCCCGAGGCTAACCCTTCGGCATGACCGCGGGTATATCCCTCGTTGCGCGCGGATTCTTCCATTGCCTGCAATTCTTCCACGCTGGGAAGCCGAAGCTCGGGCGCTGCCACCTGTTCGGGCGGCGGTGGCGGTGCTGGCGCGGTAAGGTCGGGGGCTGACCAACGGATGGCGTCGCTCATACGAAGACCTCGGCTTTTGCTGCCAATTGAATGGTGCCTTCGTCGGCCATTTTACGCACAGCGGCAAGGATTTCTTTCTGTGCGCTTTCCACTTCAGCCAGACGCACGGGACCACGTGCTTCCATGTCTTCCAACAGCATTTCGGAAGCACGTTGCGACATATTGCTGGTGACTTTGTCTTTCACCTTGCTGTCAGCACCACGCAGCGCCAGCGCCAATTTATCGGCAGGTACTTCACGCAGAACAGTTTGCATGGCGCGGTCGTCAATTTCTGCCAAGTTATCGAAGACAAACATCAGGTCACGGATTTTTCCGGTCAGCCCTTCGTCAATCTTGGCGATATCTTCCAGAATCGTTTCATCGCGCCCGCCATCCATGAAGTTGAGGATATTGGCTGCCACTTTGACGCCGCCGATGCTGGACGATTTCAGGTTTTGATTGCCGGCAAACTGACGCGACATCACATCATTCAGTTCATTCAGGGCATGCGGCGGAATGCCATCGAGTGTGGCGATACGCACCAAAGCATCGGCTTGTGTGCGGTCGGGCAAAAACTTGAGTGCTTCTGCGGCTTGGTCGCCGTCCAAATGCGACAGCACAATGGCGATGATTTGCGGGTGTTCATTACGCACCAGATCGGCAATGGCGCGGGGTTCCATCCACTTCAAGGTATCCAGACCCGAGGTGTTGCGCCCCAGCAGGATGCGGTCAATCAGGCCACTGGCGCGGTCTTCACCCAATGCCTGCACCAAGACCGAGCGCACATATTCATCTGCACCCAAGCCAAACCCGGGACCTTCCAGAGTGCCAATGAACTCATCAATCACTTCTTCAATCGAGTCACGACCAATGCCGCCAACGGAGGTCATGGCCATGCCCAGTTTTTGCACTTCTTTTGCGCCCAAGTGCTTGAGCACTTCCGCTGCTTGTTGTTCACCCAGGGAAAGGAGAACAATCGCCGCGCGTTGGACGCCAGAGAGTTCTTCGTCAGCCATCGGAGTTCACCAAATCAAGTACGGCAGATGCCACGCGTTTAGAGTCAGCATTCACTGCGTTGCGTGCCACCTGCACTTTGTCATCAAAACTCATATAGCCCGGTGGTCGCTCTTGGGTCAATGCCGCCTGTGCAGCATGATGCTCCAATTCTGCAGCGTGTTCATCATCGGCCACTTCGGTCACCAGCACATGTTCAGGAACGCTGCCTTTCGGCCCAGTCAGTGAACGGAAGGCAGGCCGCAATACAAACCAGATCACCGCCAGCACCGCCAGTCCGCCCAACAAGGTGCGCAGCAAATCACGCATGCGCGGGTCTTCCCAGAAGGGCAGCTTTTCAGGTGTTTCTTCAGCCAAGCGTGCAAATGGCGAGTTAACCACAGTCACGGCATCGCCACGTTCGGTGTCAAAACCAATCGCCTGCTGCACCAGTGACTCAATACGCGAGATTTCTTCGGCATTCAGCGCACGTTCGCTGGGTTTGCCATCTTTGCCGGGGGCGGCCAGCACGTTGTCAATCAATACCGCAGCGGTCACCCGACGAATCTTGCCGGGCGCTTGGCGGGTATGGGTCAGGGTGCGGTCAATTTCGAAATTGCGCACCGAGCTACGCGAACCATTGTTCACCGTCGCTGCTGTATTGGCCTGCGGCTGTGTGGCAGCATCAGGAGTATTGCTGGCACTGCCTGGAACGCCTTGCGGACCGGGCGGGGCAAGATTGCCGGTTTCGGACAGTTGCTCGCTGCGCACAATGGCCGGATCGGGGCCATATTGCTCACGGGCCTCTTCAGTTTGGTTGAAGTCCATGTCCACGCTGACTTGTGCGCGTACCCGGCCAGGGCCGGTCATCGGTTCCAGCAACTCTTGAATACGCTGTGCAAAGACGGTTTCCTGGCGGCGTTGCTGTTCAAATTGCTTGGCACCAATGGCGGCATCGCTATTGGGGTCTGGGTTGGAAAGCAGGCGACCAAATTGATCGACCACGGTCACGCCATCTGCCGGAAGCCCGGGAATGGAGGACGACACCAGATGCACAATCGCATCCACCTGGCCTTGCTCCAAGGTGCTACCGCCCTGCAATTGCAGAACAACCGAGGCACTGGCCGGGTCTTTTTGGCGGGTAAATGCCGAAGGCTTAGGCAGCGCCAAATGCACACGTGCTTCACGCACCGGGCGCAGATTGGAAATGGTACGCGCCAGCTCATTTTCCAGCGCATGCTGGTAGCGCGCATTTTCAACGAACTGGCTGGTGCCGAAGCCCTGGTCACCTTCAATCATTTCAAAGCCACGGCCTTCACCGGCATTGCCCAGACCGCTGGACGCAAGCGCCATGCGGGCCTCACCTAAGCGGTCTTCGGGAACAGAAAGCTGGCCGGTGGCAGGGTCCATTTTGAACGGCACTTTGGCAGTGCGCAGCAAATCACGCGCTTGCGTGGTGGTTTTGGCATCCAAACCGGGCAATGGCGCATAGGTTGGACTTTGCGTCCAGAAAAACAGCCAGAGCCCCAGCGCG
The DNA here is from genome assembly GCA_964481865.1 of uncultured Thermomonas sp. GTDB lineage: Bacteria > Pseudomonadota > Gammaproteobacteria > Xanthomonadales > Xanthomonadaceae > Thermomonas. The sequence continues at coordinate 61,770 of CAYZUG010000011.1, forward strand.
ATGGCAATCGCCACCGTACCAAGCGTCAGCAGTTGCCGCACCAGCGGAATGTCCTGCAGCTGACCCAGTTTTTTCAGATCGTCGGTGGATTTTGGGAGGGCTAAAGTGCTCATGGCATCAAAAGGGTGTCAGAGATTTGAAATAAAAGGAAAGACAGCGTGGCGATGCCCCAGCATGTCGCAATTAAACCGGCATATTCATGACATCTTGATAGGCTTGAACCAAGCGGTTGCGCACTTCCACGGTGGCTTTGAAAGCGACCTGTGACTGCTGCATCGCTACCATGACCCGCGCCAAATCTGCGCGTGGGTCACCCATTTCAAAAGCGTGTTGCAATGTACTGGCATCGTTTTGCGCTTTGCTCACACGATCAATGGCATTACCCAGCGTCTTCTGGAAGTCAGAAGTTGCGCCAGTGCCGCCAATGGCATTTGATGGCTTGGCATCGCCATTGGCTGCGCCCAAACCACCGATGTGGCTTTGTGTGCGCATTTCATGCGATCGAATTTGAGAAAGAATGGAGCTGATGGCGTCGCTCATGATGGCATCTGCATGAGAAAGATTTGCCAATCATTAAGCAATTTTTATGCCACGCCTTTGCTGATGCGGGTTTGCGCTGTTGAGATGGAGATGGACGCAGGTTCAGTGGTCTGTGGATAACTCCTCTCCGCTGCGCTCGATGCCGTATTTGCGCATCTTTTCCAGCAAGGTTGTGCGTCGCAGCCCCAGAAGAGGGGCGGCATGTGCGGCGACACCATGGCAGTGTTGCAACGCCTGACGAATCAGGTCGGTTTCGATATCGGCAAGATATTGGCGTAAATCCAGACCTTCGGCAGGCAGCGCAACATGCGCTGCTGCGGCAAGCGGGGGGGGCTGCTGCTGCGAAGAGGCTGGTGGTGGTGTGGCGGTTGGTGGTGCTGCCACTGGTTCAATGGGAACGGCTGCGGGAACAGGGGCGGCGGGTACAGGTGCAGCAGGGGTTGGGCGCGCCACCAGCAAGGGCACAACGATGGCATGTTCGGCGGCGGTGTCCAGCTCGGGATATTCCA
>CAYZUG010000012.1:0-15721 GCA_964481865.1 uncultured Thermomonas sp.
TTTGTTGCCGTTGAACGAGGTTTGGCTGGCCACGCGGTCGATTTCTGACTTCAGCTGGTCCACTTCCTTCTGCAGCGCGATGCGGTCAGAGTCGGAGTTGGTGGCGTTGCGTGATTGCACGGCCAGTTCACGGATACGCTGCAGGTTGTTGCCAATTTCGGCCAGTGCGCCTTCAGCGGTTTGCGCCAGCGAGATACCGTCGTTGGCGTTACGGGCGGCTTGGTTCAAGCCACGGATCTGGGTGGTGAAGCGTTCAGAAATGGCCAGACCCGCGGCGTCGTCTTTCGCACTGTTGATGCGCAGACCCGAGGACAGGCGTTGAATGGTGGTGCCCAGGCTGGTGCTGTTGGCAGCAAGGTTGCGCTGCGAGTTCAGCGACATGATATTGGTGTTGATAATCGACATGGTGTTGTCTCCAGTAATGAAGGGTGTAAGTACCGCGAATTCAGCAAAGCAGGATTTGTGCCAAACATGGGAGGAAACCGTGTGCTGCCTCCTACACCCCCAATAACGGCAGCCTTATGCAGACCTTTAGGGCAAAACACAAAAAAAAACGCCGAAACGGCGTTTTTTGATGAAAGCGGACAAATATTCAGCGGTGGCGGTAGGTGATGCGGCCTTTACTGAGGTCGTAAGGCGTCATTTCTACCTTCACGCGGTCACCGGTGAGAATGCGAATGTAGTTTTTACGCATGCGCCCGGAAATGTGCGCAATGATTTCATGGCCGTTCTCCAGCTTCACCCGGAACATGGTGTTCGGGAGGGTTTCTGAGATCGTGCCTTCAAATTCGATAACGTCGTCTTTGGCCATGGGTATGCCGGAGCGTTCCTGTTGTGTAAGCCCAAAATCGGGCTGGAAAGTCCGCAATCATGCCACGTTTTACCGGCGATTGCAAAAAAGCTGTTAAACGCCGCAGGTATGCGCCGGGCTGTTGTCCCAATAGGCAGACCACGACCCGGTGCGGCTGGGCAGGTCACGCAACTGCATCAGCGCTTGTATATACATGGCGCGTGGCCATGTTTCTACACCAAACCGCTGGGTGTGCGGGTTGGCTACTTGTGAATCGAAATAAGGCCAGCCCCATTGGTGCAGGCGGTGCGCCAATGCTGCCACTGCCAGCGTTGAGGCGCTGCGCTGCCGTGAAAACATGCTGTCGGCACAAAAGAGCTGCCCCACGGCAACGCCCATTAAACCGCCAACAAGCTGGTCATCCGCAAACACTTCAATACTGTGTGCGTGGCCTTGCTGATGCAGCTGCATATAGCCGGCTTGCAGGGCAGGGGTGAGCCAGGTGTCGGCATCTTGACTGCGCGGCGCGGCGCAGGCTGTCAAAACATCGACAAAGGCGGTGTCGGCACGCACCACCCAGCCGCTGTTGCGCAAATGCCTGCGCATGCGGGGGTTCAGTTGGATGTGGTTGGTGCGAAACACCGCACGCTCGGGCGGGCTCCACCAAAGAATGGGTTGCGGCAGCGAATACCACGGAAAAATACCCGAGCGATAGGCATTGAACATGCGTGTGGCAGACAGGCAGCCACCCACGGCCAGCAGGCCGGGTGGGTCACGCAGTGCCAGGTGCGCGGGTGGAAACGGCGCGTCTTCTGGGCTGGCAAGCAAGAAAGGCAGGGGGTCCATGCCTTTCAGTGTATCGCCGTTTTCTGATGCCACGGCTTCACAAGGCTGCCGTGGTTACAGGCGGCTGAACAGCGACATGCCTTGGCTTTGCAGGGTGACTTTGTGCGCGGCTTCCAGTGCCAGCAGGTGCATGCTGAGTTGGCTGATGGCTTCGGCTGCATTGGTGTCGCGCAGGTTGGACAGCGATTCTTTCAGGGTCAGGCTTTGCAGGCTGCTGTTGTCACTGGCGGTTTCGATGTTGTTCATGCGTGCGCCCACATCGGTGCGGATGGACATGATGTGCGATTGCGCGGTGCTGATATCGCCAATGGCGTTGGTATAGGCGTTGACCCGCATGGCGTTGTCGGCAGGGCTGTTGCCGGGAGCCAGCAGGGTATCGGCCAGGTTCTGCAAGGTGGTGAAAATATCCTGGTTGGGGGCGGTTGCAATGGTGAAGCTGTCACCAGCCGCCGGGGCGCCGGTGATTTTGAACTCCACACCCAGCCCTGCGGCGGGCGCTGGGATGGCTTCGCCACTGGTCCAGGTGCCGGTGACTGGCGGCACCAAGGGGTTGCCGCTGCCGTCCAGCACTTCATAGTCGGTATTGGTGGTGAAGGCGATGCTGAGGGTGCTGCCATTCCATGTGGAACCGTCGGTGGCCTGGGCGTTCAACAGCATGCCGCTGCCGGTATTGCCCACGTTGGCGGTGCCACGGGCGTAGCCGTCACCGGTGCGCACGCGCAAAAACACCTGGCTGCCGGGGTTGCCGTCGGCAATGGGGACATCGGGTGCCACTTCAACGCTGTTTTGCCCGTCGTCGCCGTGGTAAATCACGCCGCTGGCGGTGTCGGTAAACGGCACAACGCCATCACGGTTGCCAGCAAACAGGCGGCGGCCGTTGCCATCGTCACGGTTGGCAATGCTGATCAGGTTGTCGCGCAGTTGCAGGATTTCGGCGGCAATGGCTTTGCGGTCTTCGCTGCTCATGATGCCGCTGTTGGCTTGAATGGCCAGTTCGCGGGCTTTGTTCAGGGCGTCGTTGGTGTCGGCAAGGGCGTTTTCCGTCAGCCGCAGGCGGTGGTCAACACGCAGGGCGTTGCGGTCAAATTGCTCCAGCGCGGCTTGCAGGTGGTCCAGGCGCTGGGTGGTGGCCATGCCCACGGGGTCGTCCATGCCTTGCGTCAGTTTCACGCCACTACTGATGTTCTGTTGCAGACGGCCAATCTGGCTCTGCCGTAACAGCATGCTGTTCAGGTTCTGCGTGTACATGCTTTGTGTGGAAAGGCGTAAGGCGCTCATGGTGTCTCCTTGATGGCTCAGCGGGCAACCGCGGCCAAGAGGCTTTGGAACATGCTGTCGGCGGTGGCGATGATTTGCGCGGCGGCTTGGTAGGCTTGCTGGAAGCGCAGCATATTGGCGGCTTCTTCGTCCAGGTTGACGCCAGAGACAGATTCGCGCTCGGCGGTGGCTTGGTCGTCGATGGCTTGCTGGGCTTCCAGTGACAAGGCGTTATGGCGGGCGTCGCCACCCACGCGGGCGGTAAGTTGTGACAGCCCGGCGGTGACATCCAAGCGGCCACCGTTCAGCACGGCCTGGCTGTCCACGCCTGCCAGCAGGCGGGCGTTGCTGTTGTCTTGCGAGCGTGCGCCGGTGCGACCCAGCACGATTTCATCGCCCGCGGCAGGGTTGCCATTCAAGACCAATGACCAGCCGCTTCCGTTGATGGTGTCGCCGGGGGTATAGGCCACGGGCGGGCCGCCATCAATGCTGTAGGTGCTGGCATCGAGGAAGCTGATGGTGCTGGTGCTGAAGGCGGCAAACAGGGTGGGGTCGGTGACTTTGGGGGTGCCACCGCTGATGCTGCCGATATTGCGTTGATCCAGCGCAATGGTCATCGGTGAGGCGGCGGCGATTTGCTCGGGGTCGGTGAGCAGGGTTTGCATGCCCGCGATGGCGCTGTCGGTGGGGTGCAGCATGAAGCGGTCGCCGGGGGCGGCGGTGCCGGATGCCACCAGAGACACGCCATCTACCAGCAAGGGGTTGGCGGTGGTGCCTGCGCCGCTGATGGCAACCGATTGGCCGGTGTCGGCGCGGTGGGCTGTCCAGTTGGCGCCGTCAAAACGCAGCATCAGGTTGTTGCCGGTCAGTGCGCCCACATCGCTGATCTGGGTGCTGAAGCTGGCGCTGCCGGTATTGGCGTTATGCCCGTTGACTTGCGGGGGCGGCAGGCTGAAGAAGTCGGCGCCGGGGTTACCGGCATAGTCCACACCTGCACGCTGGGTGGCGTTGAAGGTTTCAACAAAGGCGGTGGCAAGCCGCCCCATTTCGGCACGGGCGGGGTCCAGCACGCTGGTGCGGAACTCCATCAGGCCACCAATTTCCCCAGATACCGCACCAATGGGCAGGGGAACCGGGCCACTGGGGGTGGCAATGGCCAGTTGTGCGCGGTTGGCCTGGTAGGGGTCGGGCGAGGTGGTCAGCTGCATCGCCATTGCGCCCAGCACCATGGGTTGGCCGCCAGCGGTAAAGATGTTCATGGAACCGTCGTCTTGCATGACGGTTTCTGCCCCGACCAAGGCGGCCAATTGACCGACGCGCAGGTCGCGTTGGTCCAGCAGGTCAGGGGAGGCATTGCCACCCGAGGCGATGATGGAGCGGTTCAGACCGGCAATTTCGTTGGCCAGACGGTTTGCCGAGGTCACTTTGTCTTGCAATGTGGCTTCGGTGTCTTGCCCAAGCTGGGTCAGGTGGCTGTCCAGCATTTTCCAGCGGTTGGCCAATTGTTCGCCAGCGGTCAGCATTTGCGTGCGGGCGGCGGTGGCGGTGGGTTCGGCTACCACGGCCTTGGTGGCGCTGAAAAAGTTTGCCCATGCCGCCGACATGCTGGTGGCGGGGTCGGTGATGAATTTGTCCACACGCGATGACAGCGCGCTCATTTGGCTTAACCGGCCCATTTCGCCAGCGCTGTCCAGTTGGCGGGCAAACACCAGGCCATCGGCCAGGCGGCGCAATTGGTTGACATCGACGCCTTGGCCAATGCTGATGCGTGTGGGTTGCCCGGGGCGGGCTTCCAGTTCCACACGTTGGCGGCTGTAGCCAGGGGTGGCGGCATTGGCGACGTTGTGGCCAACGGTGGACATTGCACGCTGGAAGGCGAGCAGGGCGGATGTTCCGGTTCCGAGTACGCCATTAGCCATGGCTTATACCTCCAATCCTGCCAGGGCGCGGCGCAGGGTAGCGCCGTCAGCGATGGCAACAATTTTTGCTGCGTAAGAAGGGTCTGTTGCGTAACCAGCTGCTTGCAAGGATTGTGCAAAACGCTTCACGTCATCGCCGGTGCCGATGGCAGCGGCATAACGCGGGCGTTGCAGCAGTTGCGTGTAGTCGGCAAAGCTGTCGGCGGCGCTGCCGTAACTGCGGAAGGCATCGCGCACATTAACGAACTGGCCGTTGACGAATTCTTTGGTGTTGCTGGCAACGCGATCGCCGCGCCAGCTTCCACCGGCTTTGATGCCAAACAGGTTGTGCGAGCTGGTTTGCCCGTTATGTGTGGGAAGGCGGCGTCCCCAGCCGGTTTCCAGTGCTGCTTGTGCCACCAGTGCTTTGGCGGGAACGCCCAGTTCGGCGGCGGCTTTTTGTGCATGCGGCCAGATGGAGCGGGCAAAGGCTTCGGGGCTGCTGCAATCGACCGGGGCGTTTTCGTCACATTGGGCGGCGGCTGTCAGCGGTGCAGGGATGCGTGCTGCGGGCAGCGCGGCCAAAGAAACGCCACTGCTGCTGGGTGCCAGTGTCAAAGGACCGCCACGCAAACCGGCAGGCAGGGGGATGCCTGACGGTGTATTGACGTTTTGCAGCGGGATGGGCGCTTGCGCGGGGCGCAGCGGCAAGCCGCCACTGGGGGGCTGCACGGCATCGGCCTGTTGTCCGCCCAGTTGGCGGATGATCATGGGCTGCAAACCAAGCCCACGCCCTTTGGTGAGTTCCTGCGCCAGTTGTTGGTCATACATTTCGCGGTAGGTGCTGTCGCCGCCGAACGGGTCGCCGGGCGAGGCGCTGCGCATGGTTTTGATCAACATCAGGGCAAATTGGCTTTCCAGCCCACGCGCCGCTTCTTCGACACGCGAACGCTCCGGCGTACCGGAGCGTTGCAGGTCAATGGCGGTGGCGTGTGAGAGTTGCATATCACATTGGATGCAAAGCCCGTGCCATATCAGATCACCTCAAGCTCGGCACGCAATGCGCCCGCCTGTTTTAAGGCTTCCAGAATGGCGACGATATCGCCAGGTGCCGCGCCGACGGCATTCACCGCACGCACGATGTCTTCCAGTGAACTGCCGCCACGGAACAACACCATGCGGTTGCCTTCGGTATTGGCGGACACTGTGGATTGCGTCACCGTGGTGGTTTGACCGCCGCCAAATGATTCAGGCTGGCTGACCATGGTGGATTCGTTGATGGTGACGGTGAGCGAGCCATGCGCCACGGCAGCAGGCAGAACGCTGACTTGCCCGCCCATGACCACGGTGCCGGAACGGGCATTGACGATGACTTTGGCAGCGGCAAGGCCGGGGTCAACGTCGAGGTTTTCCAGCGCTGCCAGAAATGCAATGCGGTCGCCCGCTGGCGGGATGATATCAATGGTCACGGCATCCAGCGCCCGTGCGCTGCCGTTGCCGAAGGCGCGATCCACGGCCGAGACAATCCGGGCAGCGGTGGTGAAGTCGGCGCTGCGCAGGTTGAGGGTCACGGTGTCGTGATGGGCATTGCTGGGGACGGCGCGTTCCACGATGGCGCCGGAAGGAATTCGGCCACCGTTCGGGGCGTTGACGGAAATGCGCGAGCCATCACGCCCGGATGCACCAAACCCGCTGACCACCAAATTGCCTTGGGCAATGGCATACACCTGACCATCGGCACCTTTCAGTTGCGTCATCAGCAAGCTGCCGCCACGCAGTGAACCGGCATTACCGATGGATGACACGGTGACGTCAATCGGTTGACCCGGTTTGGCAAAAGGCGGTAATTCGGCGTGAACAGCCACGGCGGCGACGTTTTTCAGCTGTGGGTTCACACCGGGAGGAATGGTGGCACCCAGTTGTTCCAGCATGGTTTTCAGGCTTTGCACGGTAAACGGGGTTTGGCTGGTGCGGTCGCCGCTGCCATCCAAACCAACCACAAGACCATAGCCAATGAGCGGGTTGCCCCGCACACCAGCCACTTGTGCCAAATCTTTGACGCGCTCGGCCTGTGCTGCTGGGTTCAGCAGCAGACCAGCAAACAACGCGGCGATAACAAACAGGCGTTTCATGGCGATGACCTCAATAGGGGTACAGGGCAGAGTTGAAGAACCGACCCAACCAGCCCATGGCATTGGAACGTGCCAAGGTGCCGCGTCCGCCATAAACAATGCGTGCATCAGCAACACGGTCTGATGTCACTTTGTTGTCAGGCGAAATATCGGCACTGCGCACGATTCCTTGAATTTGCACAAGCTCGTCGCCTTGGTTGAGGCGCAATTGCTTGTCGCCGCGCACCAACAAATTGCCGTTGCCAAGGTCTTGAATGACCCGGACGGTCAATTGACCCGCCAGTTTGTTGCTTTGGGCGCTGTTGCCATTGCCCTGAAAGTCGCGGGAGCCGTCGATGCCAACGGTCAGGCCATCAATCGGGGAGGTGCCGCCAATGGTGGGGGCAGCCATGCCGATGCCACTTTTCTTGGTGACCGAGGTATTGGCCTGGGTGGTGGCGGTGGTGCTTTCTACCAGCGTAATGGTGAGTAAGTCACCGACATCGCTGGCTTTGTTGTCTTGAAACAGCCGCATGCCCTTGCCATTACGCGAGGCATAGATGGAGCCGCCACCATCCCCTGCTTGTGCAGGCAGACTGGCGATTACGGCGGGTGGTGGCGTGAGATAAGGGTTGACGGGTTCGTCGAAGGGGCGCACGTCGCCCTGTAAGCGGTTGACGGTGGCGCAACCGCTGACGGCCAACAACAAGGCGCTGAATGCAGCAAGACGAAGCAGTGGGGTGGCGAGTGTCATGGCGAGCCTCACACAGTATTGTTCAGGAAGCCGAGCATTTGATCGGTGGTGGAAATGGCCTTGGCATTGGTTTCATAGGCGCGCTGGGTTTCGATCATCGACACCAGTTCTTCCACCACGTTGACGTTGGAGGCTTCCAACGAGCCTTGAATCAAACGCCCCAAGCCGCCAGTGCCAGGACCACCGGTTTGTGCGGGACCACTGGCGCCGGTTTCTGCGAACAGGTTTTCACCCAATGCCTGCAGACCTGCCGGGTTGACGAAGTCGGCCAGCGTCAGTGCGCCAATCTGTACCGGCGCGGCCTGTCCGGAAATCTGCACGCTGACCGTGCCGTCGGCACCAATGGTGACGCTTTGTGCGCCTTCGGGCAGTTGCAGGCCAGGTTGCACGGGGTAGCCTTCATTAGTGACCACTTCGCCCTGAGCATTGACCTGAAAACTGCCGTCACGGCTGTACGCGGTGCTGCCGTCAGGAAGCAGGATTTCAAAGAACCCGCGGCCATTGATGGCGACATCCAGGGCATTGCCGGTTTGGTTCAGTGTGCCTTGGGCGAAGTTCTTGGCGGTGGCGGCCACCCGCACGCCTGTCCCGATTTGCAGGCCGGTAGGCAGTTGGGTTTGCTCGGAGGTGGCACCGCCGGGCTGACGCCAGGTTTGGTAGAGCAGGTCTTCGAAGCTGGCGCGGTCGCGCTTGAAGCCCGCCGTATTGACGTTGGCGAGGTTGTTGGAAATCACCGACATCTTGGTTTGCTGGGCGTCGAGGCCGGTTTTGGCGATCCACAGTGACTGGGTCATGGCGATATTCCTTGCGTATTAGCGTAGATGAATCAAACCTTGGGTTAGCGCATCGACACTAGCGAACTGGTGGCGCGTGCGTTCTCATCTGCACGTTGCAAGATCTGTACCTGCATTTCGAATTTGCGTGAAAGTTCGATCATTGACACCAAGGCATCGGCCGGTTTGACGTTGCTGTCTTCCAATGTTCCGGAGGTCAACGCCAAGCCTGTGGCGCGTTCTGGGGTGACACCGGGGGCTGGACGCATCAGGCCGTCATCGCCGCGCTGCATGTCGATGGTTTTGGCGGCAACGACTTGCAAGGTGCCTGCTTCGGTCAGGGTGGAGGGCGGCTGCCCTTGCGGAACAAGGGAGATGGTGCCGTCGGCGCCGATCTCGATGGATTGAAACTCGGGGATGGCTAATGGCGCGCCGTCTGTGCCCAGCACCATTTGTCCGGTTGCGGTCATCAGCAGGCCGTTGGCATTGATCTGCAAGTCACCTGCGCGGGTATAGCCCGTGCCGCCAGCACTGTCTTGCACCGCCAGCCAGTGGTCGGGGCGCAGGGCGATGTCCAGCGGGTTGCCGGTGTTGCGAATGGCACCGCCGGTGGCGTCGATACCCAGTGTGCGTTCAACGGCAGCGACACGGGAAGGCAGGCCAGCGCCGTTGACGGGGGATGCCAGGGTGGCTTCCAGGGTTGCCTGAAAACCGACACGATCGGCATTCGCCAGATTATGGGCGACGGTGGCTTGACCGCGCAGCATGGCGCTGGCGCCAGTCATGGCAACGTAAATGGCACGGTCGGTCATGGCGGTGTTCTCCCTGCGCCCCGCGATACCCTGCGGGGCGTGATGACATTGAATCAAAAAGCGTTATGAATCAGTTAGTTAAATGCGTCATGCTTAACGGATGTTGATCACGGTCTGCATGATCTGGTCTTGCGTTGAGATCATTTGCGCATTGGCCTGGAAGTTGCGCTGTGCGGTGATCATGTTCACCAGCTGTTCGGTCAGATCGACGTTGGAGGCTTCCAGACCACCGCCTTGAATCATGCCGAAATCGGCGCTCATGGCCTGGCCACGGCGGGGTTCGCCGGAGCTGTAGGTCTGTGCCCATACGTTGTCACCCAGGGGTTGCAAGCCTTGGTGGTTGACGAAGTTGGTCATTGCGATTTGCCCCATGGGTTCGGAGACGCCATTGGTATAGCGTGCCGACACCACGCCTTCCGACGAGATTTCAATATCGGTCAGGCGGCCAGTGGTGTAACCATTCTGGCTGAGCGACTGCACACTGAACTTTTCGCCGTATTGGGTGGATTTCCCAAGATCAAGGCTGATGTCCAGCTGTGTTGAGCCGTTGGTGGTGGTATGCGAGGGCAGGGTGATGTTCGGTGGTGCTGGGGAGGTCAATTCACCCGAGCTGGAATAGGTCAGCAGGTTGGCGCCACCAACGGCAGCACCGTCGATGTAGTTATACATTTCCCATTCGTTGGGGTTGGCTGTTTTGACGAAGTACATCGACTGGTTATGCGCGCCACCCAGCGAGTCATACACGGTGACGGCGGTGGTGTAGTTGTAGGTGGTGGGGTCTAAGGGGTCAAAGGGCGCAAGCGCAGGTTGCGGCGCATCGGCAGGCAGGTTGGTTTCCACGCTGATGCGGTTGGTGGCCAGCGGGGGGGCGTCGCCATTGGGCATGCGCAGGTCGCTCATGCGGCCAACGTCAAAGCCACCGGATGCGTTTGGTTGAAAGACCTGCAGGCGGTGCCCAGCTGGGTTGACCACATAGCCGTCGCGGTCAACACCAAAGTTGCCAGCGCGGGAATACACCATGGAGCCATTATTGGAAAGGGTGAAAAAGCCCTGCCCGGAAATGGCCATGTCCAGCGAGCGGCCAGTAAAGTCGATATTGCCCTGTGCAAACTGCTGGGCAACGGCCTGGATACGCACGCCTGCACCCACGGCTGAACGTGACAGGCCATAAGACGAAACGGCGAACAGGTCACCAAATTCGGCACGTGATTGCTTAAAGCCAGTGGTATTGACGTTGGCGATGTTGTGCGCGGTGACGTTGAGGTCGGTATTGGCGGCGTTCATGCCGCTGACGGAAGTGCGAAAGCTCATGGCGGACTCCTTAATGAAATAGGCGGCACTTAGCCGATACGGCGAACGGCGGAAAGCGACATGCTGCCCAGACCGTCAAGATTGAGAACCAAGCCTTGCGGCTCAATGGAAACGCTGTCGATACGAGCGGAGAGACGCAGAGAAAGTGCTTCGCTGTCTTTGTCTGTTCCGCTGCGTGCTTTGAAGCTGTAGTTGCCTGCAGAAATGTCGGTGCCAGCGTCGGTTTTTCCATCCCATTCAAATGCGACAGTGCCGCTGGATTTGGCTTCGACGGTGAAGCGGCTGACCACTTGCCCGGAGGCATCGCTGACTTCAATTTGAATGGGGCCTGCCTGAGTGGCCACCACTTCACCCTTGGCAGTCGCGCCGTCGGCGAGCTTTACGTTGTCCACTTCAACCAAGGCATCGCGCCCAACAAGGTTGGCAGCACGCAGCGATTGATCGTTTTCCATGACCAGCGCCATGGCATTCATCGCTTGCTGCATGTTTTCAATGCCCTGAACGGTGGAAAATTGCGCCAGCTGCCCTAAAAATTCGGCGCCTTTCATCGGGTCAAGCGGGTCTTGATGCTTGAGTTGCTCGGTCATTAAACGCAGAAAATCTGCCTGACCCATGTCATTCTGACTTTTGCTTGCTGTCGCAGCAGGAAAGGCATATTGCGCATAGACGCTATCGGTATTGGTGACGGTTGTCATGATTAACGTCCCATATTCAAGGTGGCGACTGCCAATTCTTTGGCACTGTTAAAAACTTCGACGTTGGCCTGATAGCTGCGTGAGGCGGAAATCATGTCTACCATTTGCGCAACCGGATCAATATCAGGGGCATAGACATAGCCCTGTTCATCGGCCAGCGGGCTGCCCGGCTCGTAACGCCGCAGGGCTTGTGCATCACTTTCACGCACTTCCGTGACGCGTACACCGGCTAATTCGGTATGCGTGGAAACGGGTTCGGCAGAGAAAATCGGTTGTTTGGCGCGGTAGGCGCCTTCTGCCGTGCCCGCAATGGTGTTGGCGTTGGCAAGGTTGCTGGCGACGGTGCTCAGGCGTACGGACTGCGCCTGCATGGCGGACCCTGCAACATCGAAAATAGGAAGATTACTCATGGCAGGCTCCTTTATTCACCGGTAATCGCGGTGAGCATGGTTCTCACCTTGGATTCAACAAATGACAATGAAGCGCGATATTCCAGTGCCGCTTGTGCAAATGCGGCCTGTTCGCGCTGGGTATCCACGGTGTTGCCATCCAGACTGGGCTGGATGCCAGGGCGTGCATAACGTGCTTGCTGGGCAGCAGCACTTAATGCGTCATTGGCACCGGCGGGCATCAATGCGGCTTGCAATGCCGATTGAAAATCCATGTCCTGTGCCTGAAAACCAGGGGTGTCGGCATTGGCCAAATTGGACGCCAGCACCTGCAAACGCTGCTCACGCAGGGCGAGTGCGGTACCGTGAATGCCTAAGAAGTCGCTCATGCTCCCCTCCGATGGGGTTTACCTGCATGAGATGAAGCAATATTTGTGCCAAAGGCTGGTTTTACGGCGGTTTGCTGCCGGTTTTACGCCTGCTGCTGGGCGATATCGGCAAGCCGTGCCTTGATGCGGGCAGCCAATTCGTTTTGCGAATACTTTGGAACGAAGTCGTTTGCCCCCACACGTTCCACCATGGCGTGGTTGAACACCCCCGACAAGGAGGTATGCAAGATCACGTACAGTCCGCGCAATGCCGGGTCCCGACGGATTTCTGACGTTAACGTATAGCCATCCATGGAGGGCATTTCGATGTCGGAAATGATCATGGCATAGCGTTCCGCCGGGTCTTGCCCACCGGCGACGAGCTGTTTCAGGTGATCAAGCGCTTGCCGCCCGTCAGACAGCTGGGTGCAGGACAGGCCAAGCTGATCCAATACAGTACGAATCTGGTTGCGCGCCACGCGTGAGTCGTCCACCACCAACACTTCGGTGCTGCCTTGATAGGCCACAGGGGTGATGTCGGTATTGGTGGGGGGTGGGGGCAGGGCTTCCGCCAGCACGCTTTCCACGTCAACCAGTTGAATCAACTCATTGTTATAGCGTGTGACGCCGGTGAGATAGTGCGGGTCATTGCCCAGCTCGGGGGGCGGCAGCACATCTTCCACCGCGACATTCACGATGCGATCGACGGCAGTCACTAAGAACCCTTGCACCGTGCGGTTGAACTCGGTGACCACAAGATAATTTGCCGGGGTGTCATTGGGCTGGCCAATGGCCTTGGCCAGATCCAGAACAGGAACACTGCGACCCCGAATGTCTGCTGCGCCCAGGAAGCCTGCTGGCAGCTGCGGCATGGTAAACAGCGGTGGGCGAGGGAGTACCTCTTGCACCTTAAAGACATTGACGCCAAATATTTGACGACCACCCAGGCGGAACAAAAGCAATGCCAGCCGGTTGTGCCCGGCAAGGCGGATGCGTTGATCAATACGATCCAGGAGTTGATTGCGCTGCTGCATGCCTATCTTTATCGGCTGAGGTTTGCGCACCTTGAGTCTGGCACGCTTCTTGCCGAGATACTAACAGGATTTCCACGTGTTGAGGCTGTGATGGAACGTATTTTGCGGATTGTTGGCTTGGCTTGCTTACTGGTTGGCAGTGGTATGGCGAATGCGCAATCATTGCAGGCGCTGCAACCCATTCGTGATGCAGCCTTGGCTGCTTTGCAGGCGGATGCATCGGCGCAGGCGTCCATTGCCCCGGGCTTGCGTCTTGCCGCCTGTTCCCAACCTTTGCAGGCAACAGCAAGCGGCAAGTCGGCAGCAGAAGTGCGTTGCCCGGATACACCCGGCTGGCGGTTATATGTACCCGTGCGCAACCCGAACCTGCGTAGCGTGGCCGATGCCGAGCAAGGGCAGGGCGCACCGTTGGTCAGTGTTAAACGCGGTGACCCTGTGGTGTTGCGCGCCAGTATTGGTGGCATTGAGGTGCGCATGGGGGGCAGGGCGCTTGGCGCGGCGGTTGCAGGCGGGATTGTAAATGTTGAAAATGACAACTCGCATCGCATCATCCGTGGGCGTCTGGGCGCGGATGGTTCGGTTGAAGTTGTGAATGAATGACGTGAAAGATTTTTCGCTAAAGTCTATCGAAGGCCTGCCGTTAACGTGGTCGAATCAAATTATCAGGAGCCTTCACCATGACAATCAAAATTGATGGCGGCTTACCCAAACACCTTGATGTGGGGCAGCTTGAGGCCTCGCAGAAGCACGTTGCAACCGCACGCGAGAGTGCGTTGCCAATGTCGGTGTCGGTTGACAGCGTGCAGTTGACCGGCGAAGCTGCGGGCATCAAGGCGATGGCGCGTGAACTGGCAACATCGGCGAAAGTCGATGAAAGCAAGGTCAGCGAAATTCGCAGTGCAATTGAAGCGGGTACTTACGACATCAACCCTAAGGAAATTGCCAGCCGTATGCTGGCGCTGGAACGCCAACTGACCTTATGACCTCCATCGTGCCGCCATTAGATGCACTTGAATCGGCTTTGAACGCCGAGCGGCGTGCGCTATTGGAGCATGATGTGGATGCGTTGATGCAGTCCACCCAGGCAAAACTTCAGGCATTGACTGCTGCCGAGCGTCTGGCCAATACCGCCAGCCAAGATGATGTTGCCCGCATTACCCAATTACATGAACTCAACCGTGCCAATGCAGTGTTATTGGCACGGCGTCGGCGTGAGCTGGCGTGGACACTTCGCCATTTGGGGCGGACGGAGGCCAATGGGGTGTATGACGGCACCGGGCAGTCGATTATGCGTGCCAACTCCCGTTGGCTGGGAAGTGGTTGAAGCCTCGTTGAGGCGGTGACGCTTTCACGTTTGCTGGCGTTATAACCACAGCGCTTCAAGATTGGTAAAACCCCATGTCACCGGATTTTCCGGCCCGACGATCGTTTCTGTGCATGCTGGGTCAGCCAGATCCAGCGTGTGCATCATGATTTTTTCGCGGCTGCGGATGGAATAAAACACCCGAACGCGTGGCTTGAGCAGGTGGCTTTCATTGGGTTCTGCAATGATTGCCAGTCGGTCGGATGAGAGTTTAACCAGCGAACCAACCGGGTAGATGCCCACGGATTTTACGAAGGCATTGAAAATTTGCTTGTCGAAATGCCCCGCCCAGCGTGCCATTTCGCGCATGGCAAGGGCAGGGTCCCACGGGTTTTTATAGGCGCGCACGGATGTGACGGCGTCATAAACATCGCATACCGCGCCCATTTTCGCTAAAAGTGAAATTTCTTCGTCTTTCAACCCATGCGGATAGCCGCTGCCGTTGATTTTTTCATGGTGGTGCAGGGCGATATCAATCACCCTTGCATCAGCCCCCACTTCTTGCAACACCCGTGCGCCTTTTGCCGGATGGGTTTTCATGATGGCGAATTCGGTATCTGTGAGGCGGCCGGGTTTATTCAATACTTCCAGGGGCATGAAGGCTTTGCCCAGGTCATGCATCAGGCCACCGATACCGGCAATACGGGTTTTTTCTGCATCCAGACCCAGTTGTTTGGCAAGTGCAATCATCAGCGCGGCAACGGCCACCGAGTGCATATAGGTGTAGTCGTCGTGGGTTTTAAGCCGCGCCACACTGATCAGGGCAGAGGGGTTGCGCCAGATGGAGGCAGAAATTTCTTCGATCAGCGGGATAACGGCGTCTTGTGAAAGCGAGTTCCCCATACGCAGATCGTTGAACATGGCTTTCACCTGTTCTTTCCCCGTATAGCAAATCATGCGGGCGCGCTCAATTTCGCCAATAATGTCAACTTTTGTTGCTGCGGGTTGATCGGGAGCAGGCGCAACCTGGCTTATTACTGGTGTTTCGGATGTGGATACTTCTTGTTCAGAAACGTCGCTATCGTCGTCGTCTTCGATTTCTAGCGTTTCGTAATCGGATTCATCGGCATCGCTTAACGCTTCGCCTTTGCTTTCATCAATCCAGACAAATGCAATGCCTGCATCCTGAATCTTGCGTATGTCGGCGTAGTCATTCAGCAGAAAGCTGTTGCGCAGAAAAGGATGGTCGAGCCACGATCCACCAAGTTTATGCAGATGCATGCCTGGTCTTAACCGACTTGTAGGAATTTTTCGCGTCAAAGACATTTCAGCACCTACAGTCTGTCAATCCTGAATTATATCAAATACATTGGCTGCGAC
>CAYZUG010000012.1:15821-50625 GCA_964481865.1 uncultured Thermomonas sp.
CAATAGGGAAAGGTAATTGTGTTGCTTGAATTGGGGGTAAGGCATGCGTTTTCTTTGTGTTGCTGCGCTACTTTTGTTTCCGTTTTCTGGCGCTGCTCAATCGGTTTACAAGTGCAAAGGAATGGACGGGGAGGCTGTTTATCAGTCGTTCCCATGCGCAGGTGGCAAAGGCGCCGAGAAGATTTGGACTGGCAGTTATCGCCAGCCTACCAATGAAGAACTTTGGGCGCGCTACAACCGCGATAAGGCATGGCAAGAGAAGCAGCATGCGAACAGAATACGGCGTGCTTCAGGTGCTGCCTATGGCGCCTCATCTTCAAACGGTGACAGTAAGGCACAGTTGTGCAGGGTTACCCGCAATGAATACAACCGTGTTCAAGCAGACTTCAAGTTGAATAGAAATATAGACCTGTTGCGGCGTCTTGAGGCGGATATCTACAAATACTGCAAGTAGCGTCCAAATTCCCAGCGTAGCCATAGCCAGATCATGTTTAGCCTTTTCCAAAGTTCGCATAATGTATATTATGTCATTTAAGCGGGATGCGATATATGGCATGCTGTAGCCTTGATTCAGGAGCTTATGGATGGCCAGTACAGCGCTTGTGCTTTTTCGGCACGATTTCCGGTTGGCTGACAACCCTGCTCTTACGGCGGCTGTACAGGAACATGCGCATGTGCTGCCGGTGTATGTGCATTGCCCAGAAGATGCCGCCCCTTGGCAACCAGGTGCAGCAAGTCGCTGGTGGTTGCATCACAGCCTGAGTGCGCTACAGCAACAGTTAGCTGATCAACGCACGGTTTTGCATATCGCCCACGGCAATGTACTGGCCTGTTTGCTTGATCTTGCCCGCCGCACTGGCGCAAGCGCGGTGTATTGGAACCGTCGTTATACGCCTGCGGGGATTGCTGCTGATACGACCTTGAAGGCGGGACTTCGGGCGGAAGGCTTGGCGGTTCATAGTTCCGCCGGAAATCTTTGGCGCGAGCCTTGGACAATCGCAACCGATGCGGGACAACCGTATCGTGTGTTTACCCCTTTTTGGCGAAGACTGCGCCAGCAATTGCCTGTGAAACCGCCTTTACCCGTGGTCAAGACCCAAAAATGGCAACAGACGTCAGGCAGCTTGCCTGTGGATGCCCTGCAGTTATTACCAACGATCCGCTGGGATACGGGCTTTCATTCGGCGTGGCGACCCGGTGAAGCGGGCGCTCAGGAAATGCTTGAAATTTTCATTGATGATGCGCTTTTGCATTATGCGACAGGGCGTGATTTACCCGCACGCCATGGCACCTCACGGCTTTCACCGCATTTGCATTTCGGCGAGATAACGCCCACACAAATTCATCATGCGCTGCTTCAGCGTGTTGCTAGCAATACAGAGCGGCAAACCCCTGATCTTGAGCCTTACCTGCGCGAGCTGGGCTGGCGTGAGTTTGCCTATCACCTGCTCTACCACTACCCGCACACCCCCGAGGAAAACTTCAATCCGCGTTTTGATGCGTTTTCATGGGCAAAAACCGAGGCGACGCTTTTGCAGCGCTGGCAGCAGGGGCGCACAGGGATTCCGCTGGTTGATGCTGGGATGCGTGAACTTTGGCAGACCGGCTGGATGCACAACCGCGTTCGTATGGTGGTGGCGAGTTTTTTGACCAAAAACCTTCGCCAGCATTGGCGAGAGGGCGCACGCTGGTTTTGGGAGACGTTGGTGGATGCGGATTTGGCGAACAATACGCTGGGTTGGCAGTGGGTTGCAGGCTGTGGTGCGGATGCCTCGCCCTACTTCCGGGTGTTTAACCCCTATCTGCAAGCGGCAAAATTTGACCCCGAAGCGCGTTATATCAAGCGATGGCTGCCTGAATTGAACGCTCTGCCGGCAAAAACGCTGCATGCCGCGTGGCGACACCCGCAGGTACTTGCAGCGTGCGGCTACCCTGCCCCAATGGTAGAGATTGCGGCATCACGTGAAGCTGCGCTTCGGGCATTCAGCATGCTTTCCGCGCCCTCATTGCAACCATCCAGCTGAATTGCGTGGAAGATCAGCTGCCTGCTGCCAGATCATCCAGAATCGGGCAGGTGGGGCGTTCATCGCCATGGCACTGCTGTGCCAGTGTTTCCAGCGTGCGTTGCATGGCTTGCAGCGCATGGATTTTTTCGGCAAGTTCAGCCGCATGCGCACGCGCCAATTGTTTGACCTCGGCGCTGGCGCGCTGGGGGTTATCCCAGAGTGCCAACAAGGTTTCGATCTGTTTGATTGAAAACCCCAGGGAGCGCGCACGTTTGATAAAGCGCAGGCGGTGGATGTCGTGATCGTGGTAGCACCGGTAATTGGCGAATGTGCGTGTTGCGGCAGGAATCAGCCCAATGCTTTCGTAATGGCGAATCATTTTCGCGGAGACGCCAGAAAGTGTTGCTGCTGCACCGATAGTGTGCAGCCCTTGGGCTAACGCTGCCGAGTGTTCGGGGCGTAATGCAGACGGGGTCATGGCGATGCAAGCGGTTGCGTTGGCGGTGAGGCCGTGTCTGTTTGGATACTGGCACTGGGCGACCACCACCGCAACAACAAGGCATTGCTGACCACGCTGACACTGGAAAATGCCATGGCCAATGCGGCAAACATCGGGTCAAGTTTGCCAAATGCCGCCAGCGGAATACCGATGATGTTGTAGATAAAAGCCCAGAACAGGTTTTGATGGATTTTGCGAACAGTGCGGCGGGAAATATCGATGGCATCTGCCACCAGGCGTGGGTCGGGGCGCATCAGTGTCATGCTGGCGGCATGCATGGCGACATCGGTTCCGCTGCCCATGGCAAAGCCAACATGGGCGGCCGCTAAGGCTGGGGCGTCATTCAAACCATCGCCCACCATCCCCACCGGGCCATGCTGGGCAAGCTGTTGAATGGCCTCTACTTTGTCACCGGGGAGAAGTTCGGCGCGCACGTTCTCTGCCGACAATCCCAATTGCGTAGCAATGGCAGTTGCGGCGGCTTGGTTATCCCCCGACAGCATCACAGGGCGGATACCCAGCGCGTGCAAGGTGGCGATTGCCGCCGCCGATTGGGGACGCAGCGCATCACCAAATGCCAACAACCCTGCCAGTTGCCAGCCCTGCCCTGTGCGCTGTGCCAGCCAGGATTGCGTCCAGCCGGATTGTGCGGCTTCTGCAGCCACCGCTTGTGCTGGCGTTAGCTCCACACCCAGCGTGCGCATCCAGCGGGCATGCCCCAATACCCACTGTGTACCGTCAATCTCCCCTTCTATGCCATGCCCCGGAACAGCTTGGGTATGGCTGGCGGCAGTTATAGACACTCCCCGCGTCTGTGCTGCCTGCAGAACCGCATTGGCAAGTGGATGCTCGCTTCCTTGCTGCAGGCTGGCAGCGTGTGCAAGCACGTCATCGGCATCGGCATGGAAGGGATACAGGTGCATCAATTGCGGTTTGCCTTGGGTCAGCGTGCCTGTTTTATCGAAGGCAACCGTGTGCAATTGGCGGGTGGTTTCCAGGGCTTCCACATCTTTGATCAAAATACCGGCACGAGCTGCCACGCCGGTTCCTGCCATGACTGCGGCGGGTGTGGCCAGCCCAAGCGCACACGGACAGGCAATCACCAGAACGGCCACGGCGTTCAGCATCGCCTGTGTCCACTGACCGGTGGAAAACCCCCACGCAAACAAGGTGATAGCGGCAAGCCCGATAACCGTGGGCACGAAGATGGCACTTACGCGGTCAACGATGCGTTGGATGGGCGCCTTCTTGGTTTGCGCATCTTCCACCAGGCGCACAATGCGGGCGAGAACAGACTCGGCACCGATAGCCGTGGTGCGAATCTGCAGCATCCCTTCCCCATTAACTGCGCCGCCAGTGACGCTGTCACCGGCTGCCTTGGCAACAGGCAAGGATTCGCCACTGAGAAGGGATTCGTCGTTGTGGCTGGTGCCCTGCACAATGATGCCATCCACAGGAATACGCTCGCCCGGACGCACGATAACGATGTCATCGATGACAACATCACGCATGGCGACCATGATTTCACTTGTGCCACGCATGACGCGGGCGGTTTCTGGGCGAAGTGCCTGCAATGCACGAATGGCATCACTGGCCTGATGTTTGGCGCGTGCTTCCAGCCATTTACCAAGCAGAATCAGGGTGATGATGACGGCTGAAGATTCGAAATACAGCGGGGGTGCTGCTGCATCGGGCTTGCCGAGCATGTGATAAAGACTCAGCCCGTAAGCGGCGCTGGTGCCCAGCGCAACCAGTTGATCCATATTGCCACTGCCAGCGCGAAGTGCAGCAAAGCCCGCCCGATAGAAACGTGCCCCCAGCCAGAATTGCACAGGCGTGGCGAGCAGCCATTGTGCCCATGCTGGCAGTTCCCAATGCACGCCCAGTGGCATGAGCAGCATGGGAAGCACCAGCGGAAACGCCAGCACGGCGGCAAAGATGAGGTGCCAGGTTTCTTTTGACAGTGCGTGTGACTGTTTGACGGCGCTGACGACAGGCGGTGGCTGGCGAACTTCATATCCAGCTTTGCTGATTGCCGCGTGCAGCAGTTCCAGCGGGGTGTCTGCATCTGTTTGAACACGCACGCTTTCCGTGGCCAGATTAACCACCGCCGCTTGTACGCCTTCGACCTTTCGCAGTGCCCGTTCCACACGCCCGGCGCAGGAGGCGCAGGTCATGCCGCCGACACTGATGTCCTGTGTTGTGTTGTTCATGCTGACATCCAGATGCTTTTTATCGCTTGCAGTATCACGCTTCCCATGATGGCAAGGTCAAGCGAACGGTGTTTCGCTCTTGACCTTCCCATGAGGGTAAGCAGGACAATACAGGCAATATCAATGACGTTTGGAGTCTTCAAATGCAATTCAACGTTGAAAATATGAGCTGCCAGCATTGTGTCAATGCGGTCACCCGTACCCTGCAAGGCCTGGATGCCAATGCGGATGTGAAAGTTGATTTGGCAAAGAAAGAAGTGCAAGCCATTGGTAACTTCACTGCAGAAGCCGTGATTGCTGCGCTGAATGAAGAAGACTACCCCGCGACGCTGATTGTTGAAAACTAATGCGAGTACCTTACGATCACAACCGACGCCACCTGCTGCGTGGCATAGGTGCTGGTAGCGCTTTATTGGGGCTTGGGCTTTGGCAGCGGCCAGTTTGGGCCTTGCAAAGCCGCAATGAGCCCACGGTATTAAGTGGCCGCGATTTCTTGCTTGATATCCGTAAAAGTCCAATCAACATCACTGGAAAGTCAGTAAACGCCTATACGGTTAATGGGTCAGTACCTGGGCCGATTTTGCGCTGGCGTGAAGGTGACACTGTCACTTTGCGTGTGCGCAATCATCTTTCTGAAGCCACTTCAATTCACTGGCATGGCTTGCTGCTGCCAGCGAATATGGACGGTGTGCCGGGAATGAGTTTTGATGGTATCGCCCCAGGCGAAGATTATGTGTATCGCTTCGATGTGCGGCAAAGTGGCACTTACTGGTATCACAGCCATTCCAGTCTGCAGGAACAGGCCGGTTTATTCGGCCCGATCATCATTGACCCGCGTGAACCTGACCCTCATGCATGTGATCGTGACTATGTGGTGATGCTGTCGGACTGGACCGATATGGATCCCAATCGTCTTTTCGCACGCATGAAAAAGCGCAGTGATTACGACAATCTTTATAAGCCCACCGTGGGTGATTTTTTGCGTGATGCGCGGCAGTTTGGCTTAAAAGAAACCGTGGCAGATCGCGCTGCGTGGGGGCGAATGCGTATGAGCCCCAGTGACCTTGCTGACGTTAATGGGCATACCTATACCTTTTTAGCTAATGGTCATCGTGCAGAAGATAACTGGACTGCTTTGTTTACACCGGGTGAGCGTGTGCGCTTACGTCTGATCAACGGCGCTGCAATGACGTTCTTCGATGTGCGTATTCCCGGTTTGAAATTCACCGTGATAGCGGCAGATGGCCAAGCTATTCACCCCGTTACGGTGGATGAGCTGCGTATTACTCCTGCAGAAACCTACGATGTGATCGTGCAGCCTATCGATGACAAAGCCTATACGGTATTCGCGCAAGCGATGGATCGTAGCGGCTACACACACATTACCTTGGCACCGCATCACGGCATGCAAGCTGCAGTTCCAGCGCTTGATTCACGCGCACGCCTGACTATGCAGGACATGGGGCATAGCGGGCATATTGGTATGGGAGAAATGCAATGTGGTGTTTCCATGGGCGTAGAGGGAAGTTGTGGCGGTGCGATGGCAGCCTCAGGTGCGGGGATGTTGCAGCATCCGTCCAGTGAAACAGGCAACCCTGATGTGGATATGCAAACCATGTCACCCACATCGAAATTAGATGATCCAGGGATTGGGCTGCGTAATAACGGGCGTGATGTGTTGTGTTATGCGGATATGCGTAGTTTGCAGCTGCCAACAGATGAGCGTGAGCCCTCGCGCACGATTGAATTGCACCTCACCGGCAATATGGAACGCTTCACATGGGGTTTTGACGGCATTCGCTTCGCTGATGCTGAGCCTATTCGCCTGCGTTATGGCGAGCGCGTGCGCTTCACCTTAGTCAACGACACGATGATGGAGCACCCTATCCATTTGCATGGCATGTGGAGTGATTTAGAAGATGATGAGGGTGCATTTTTAGTGCGTAAACATACGATCGCCATTCCACCGGGAAGCAAGCGCAGTTTTCGAGTCACTGCCGATGCCTTGGGGCGCTGGGCGTTTCATTGCCATATGTTGCTGCATATGGAAGGCGGAATGATGCGTGAAGTGCGGGTGGAGGAATGATGCGCCAGATGCTTCTTTTCACCATCGTTTCGCTGAGTTGTGGCCTAGCTTCGGCGCAAAGTAATTACCGTGCCCCTGCTCTCACCGATGAAGATCGCCGTGCTGCCTTTCCCGAACTTACCCAGCATCACACGCATGCCGATTCCTTGGTGTGGATGGTGCAAGGGAGCCGCTTGGAACGCAGTGAACAGAACAGTACCTCTTGGCAAGGCAGTGTATGGGTGGGGCATGACCGCGGGCGCTTATGGCTGCGGAGTGAAGGCACACGGCAACACGGGGAAACTGATGCCAGCATTGAGGCGTTATGGGGTAAACCTGTTGATGCATGGTGGGATGTGCTGGCCGGTGTGCGGCATGAGCAAAGCGATGCTCCCAACCGAACATGGCTGGCTGTGGGTGTGCAAGGCTTAGCGCCTTATCTGTTTGAAGTGCAGGCCACCGCTTATGTGGGAAATGCCGGGCGCAGCATGCTGCAGTTGGAAGCGGAATATGAGCTTTTACTGACCAACCGTCTGATTTTGCAACCCACATTTGAAGCCGAATTCCACGGACGTGATGACCCCGCAACCGGGCGTGCAAAAGGTTTATCAGAAACATCGGTGGGTCTGCGTCTGCGTTATGAAGTCCGCCGTGAATTTGCCCCGTATCTCGGCTATGAATGGTCACGTCAACATGGGCGAACTGCTGACTGGGCCTCGGCACGTGGTGAGCCATTCAAAACCCATGGCTGGATTGCAGGGATGCGCTTCTGGTTCTAGTGGCCAGACGCACCTATGCCGAACGGCACTGCCACGGCAATGACAAGCACACGACAATCGAAGTGAGTTCCGGCAGACCCCTGCCCGCCCGCACGGAGAATCGTGATGCAACGACGAGAGTTTCTTGCTTTTTCTGGCCTTGGCATGGCCGGTTTGTTTTTACCGAATACGCGCCTGATTGCCGCTGAGCAATTGCTGGCGCCGGATGATGTGGTCCACAAAAAACTTCTGGCTGACACGGCGCTGTCACTCGCCAAGCGTGCGGGTGCAAGTTATTGCGATGTGCGCATCGGTCGCTACCTGAACCAAGCGATCATGACCCGTGAAGCCACGGTGCAAAATGTCACCAACAGCGAATCCTCAGGTGTGGGAATCCGTGTGATCGTCAATGGCGCATGGGGGTTTGCTGCGACCAATCAACAACATTCTGAAGGCATTGCCGAGGCGGTCAGGCAGGCGGTTGCGATTGCACGCGCCAATGCACGCATCCAAGACAAGCATGTGCAGTTGGCATCTACGCCGGGTGTGGGTGAGGTGCAGTGGAAAACCCCAATCCGCAAAAACGGCATGGAAGTGCCCATCAAAGACAAGGTGGAATTGCTGCTGGCATTGAATGCGGCAGCGATGAATGCCGGTGCCAACTTCATCAACTCGCAGTTGTTCTTGGTCAACGAGCAAAAGTATTTTGCATCCAGCGATGGTTCGTGGATTGATCAGGATATTCACCGCATCTGGCTGCCCTTTACCGCCACTGCCATTGACAAGAGCAGCGGTAAATTCCGCACGCGCAATGGCTTGTCATCGCCAATGGGCATGGGCTGGGAGTTTTTGGATGGTGATGCTGCTGGCAAGTATCAGCTTCCTGGCGGGGTGATGGGCTATGGCCATTCCTACGACCCGGTGGAAGATGCGATTGCAGCCGCAAAACAAGCCAAGGAAAAGCTCACGGCACCTTCGGTAAAACCGGGGAAATATGACCTTGTGCTGGACCCTTCCAACCTGTTCCTCACCATTCACGAAAATGTGGGGCACCCGCTGGAACTGGATCGCGTGCTGGGTTACGAGGCGAACTATGCCGGTACCAGTTTTGCTACGTTGGATAAACGCGATGCTGGCTTCCAATGGGGAAGCGACATCGTCAACTTCACCGCCGACAAGACCGAACCCTACAGCCTGGGTGCGGTGGGTTATGACGATGAAGGCGTGAAAACCCGCCGTTGGGATCTGATCAAGGACGGTGTATTGGTCAATTATCAGGCCACCCGTGATGAAGTGCATATCCTGGGTGAAACCGCGTCGCATGGCTGCAGCTATGCTGATTCGTGGTCAAGCGTGCAATTTCAGCGCATGGCGAATGTGTCCTTGGCACCGGGGAAAACCCCGCTCTCGCCCACACAGATGATCAACGATGTGGAAAACGGCATCTATATTCATGGGCGCGGTTCGTACTCGATTGATCAGCAACGTTATAACGCGCAGTTCGGTGGCCAGTTGTACTACCGCATCCGTAACGGGCAAATCGCCGAAATGCTGGAAGATGTGGCTTATCAAATCCGCACGCCAGAATTCTGGAATGCCTGCAGCGCGATTTGTGATGCCAGTGACTTCCGTCTGGGCGGCTCGTTCTTTGATGGTAAGGGCCAACCCGGGCAGGTGTCGGCGGTATCGCACGGCTCGGCGACCACGCGTTTTGATGGCATCAATATCATCAATACAGCGCGGTCACTTGGTTGATTGTTATTGTGAAAAACATGTCGAAAGTCATTTGCACAAACTGAGCGATCTCGCAAAAATCAACCCCTGATCTTCCACTGCTTCATCTTCCGTTTCACTCACTCCCATGGAGAGCAGCCTTGCAACGACGTGAATTCCTTGCCCTGTCCGGGCTTACCGCTGGCGGCTTGTTGGTGCCGTCATTTTTTGGCAATGCCATCGCTGCTGAGCAGCTTCTTGATCGCATTGACCCCATCCTGAAAAAGCGTCTCGCCGATGATGCGATGCACGCTGCAAAAGCCGCGGGTGCCACCTATTGCGATGTGCGCATTGGTCGCTATTTGCGTCAGGCGGTGATGACGCGTGAAGACAAAGTACAAAACGTGATGAATGGTGAATCCACGGGTGTGGGGATTCGCGTCATCGTTAACGGCGCATGGGGCTTTGCAGCCACTAACCAACTGACACAAGCGGGTGTGGTCAAAGCTGCGCAACAAGCGGCTGCGATTGCACGCGCCAACTCAAAGATTCAAAGCACACCTGTGCAATTGGCGAAAGCGCCCGCACAAGGTGAAGTGAGCTGGAAAACACCGATTAAAAAGAACGCCATGGAAGTGCCGATCAAGGACAAGGCTGACTTGCTGTTGAGTGTGAATGCCGCCGCCTTGGGTGCGGGTGCCAGCTTCGTGAACTCCACTTTGTTTGTGATCAACGAACAGAAATATTTTGCTTCTACCGATGGCTCGTATATCGACCAAGACGTGCATCGCATCTGGGTGCCGATGACGGTGACCACGATTGATAAGTCCACCGGCAAGTTCCGCTCGCGCGCTGGCTTGTCTTCGCCAATGGGCCTGGGTTTTGAATATCTGGACGGCAATGCCGCCGATAAGACCGTGCTGCCCTGCGGTGCCACCGTCTATGGCATGAGCTATGACATGCACGAAGACGCGATTGCTGCGGCCAAGCAAACGCAGGAAAAATTGAAAGCACCATCGGTCAAACCAGGCAAATATGACTTGGTACTTGACCCCTCGCACACCTGGCTAACCATCCACGAAGCCGTTGGGCATCCGTTGGAACTTGACCGTGTGCTGGGCTATGAAGCCAACTACGCAGGCACCAGTTTCGCCACCTTGGACAAGCGTGAAGCCCGCTTCCAGTATGGCAGCGAGATGGTCAACCTGTTTGCCGACAAAGTGCAGCCTGGCAGCTTGGGCGCTGTGGCTTTTGACGATGAAGGCGTGAAGTGCAAGCAATGGGATCTGGTGAAGGATGGCAAGTTGGTGGACTACCAAACCATCCGCGATCAAGCGCATATTCTGGGTAAAACCGAGTCCGATGGCTGCTGCTATGCCGACTCGTGGTCAAGCGTGCAGTTCCAGCGCATGGCCAATGTTTCGCTGGCACCAGGCAAGCAGGAATTGTCGGTGGCTGACCTCGTGAAGAATGTCGAAAACGGCATTTATATCGTGGGTGATGGTTCGTTCTCGATTGACCAGCAGCGCTACAACGCGCAGTTCGGTGGTCAGCTGTTCTATGAAATCAAGGACGGCAAAGTCACCCGCATGCTGGAAGACGTGGCCTATCAAATTCGTACGCCTGAATTCTGGAACTCCTGCTCGGCGTTGGCTGACAAGCGCGACTTCCGCCTCGGTGGTTCGTTCTTTGATGGTAAGGGGCAGCCGGGTCAGTCTTCTGCGGTTTCCCACGGTTCAACGACAGCCCGTTTCAACGGCGTCAACGTTATCAACACTGCACGCAGCCTCGGCTGAGCATCAAGGAGCTTCTGAATAATGAGCATTTTCTCCGAACAGGAAGCCAAGGCGATCTTGGACAAAGTCATCAAGCTTTCAAACGCTGATGAATGTACAGCCACCCTTAGCGGTTCCAATGAAGGCAATATCCGGTTTGCGTTGAACAACGTGTCCACCAGTGGCATGGTCAGTAATGCGCAATTGGATGTGCAGGTGGCATTTGGCAAGCGCGTTGGCAGCGCATCGATCAATGAATTCGATGATGCATCGCTTGAACGCGTGGTGCGCCGTGCCGAAGACCTCGCCAAGCTGGCACCGGAAAACCCCGAGTTCATGCCGATCATTGGCAAGCAAACGTATAAGACAAGCCCAACCTACAGCGCATCCACTGCGGCCATCGACCCTGAGTTTCGTGCCAAGGTGGCGGCTGATTCCATCGGCCCTTGCCGTGACAAAAAGCTGATTGCCGCTGGCTTTCTTGAAGATGGGCATGGTTTTGTCGCCACGGCCAACAGCAATGGCAACTTTGCCTATCAGCAAAACACCAACTTCAACTACACCTGCACCGTGCGCACTGAAGATGGGCGTGGCTCGGGCTGGGTGGGCCGTAACCTGAAAGATGCTTCGGATTTCGATGCTGATCAGGATATTCAAGTCGCCATTCAAAAGGCGCGCGATTCTGCCGAGGCTAAGGCACTTGAACCAGGCAAGTACACCGTGATTCTTGAGCCAGCTGCGGCTGCCGGTCTGATCAGCTTCATGATGAACTTCTTTGACGCACGCAGTGCCGATGAAGGGCGCAGCTTCCTGTCGAAGAAAGGCGGCGGTAACAAGCTGGGTGAGCAGGTCTATGACCCGCGTGTCAATCTGGTGGCTGATCCGTGGCATCCGGAAGCCCCAGTGCTGCCGTGGGACGGCGAAGGCATGCCGCGTGAGCGCATGGATATCATCAAGGATGGCAAGATTGCCAACCTCAATTACTCGCGCTATTGGGCACAGAAGCAAGGTAAAACAGCCAATGCACGCCCAGGCAATTTGCTGATGAGTGGCGGCACCAAGTCAACGGCTGAATTGGTGCGTGGTACGCAGCGCGGCATTCTGGTGACCCGCACATGGTATATCCGCATGGTGGACCCGCAGACGGTATTGCTGACCGGTCTGACCCGTGACGGGACGTTCTATATCGAAAACGGTGAAATCAAGTATCCGGTCAAGAACTTCCGCTTCAACGAGTCACCGGTAATCATGCTCAACAATATTGATGAGCTGGGTAAGTCGGTGCGTGTGGCGGGTGATGAATCGCGTTATGTGATGATGATTCCGCCGATGCGTTTGCGTGACTTCACCTTCACCTCGCTTTCGGATGCTGTGTAAGCGTTGCAATGAGACGCGCTGATTTTCTGCGTCTCTTGCTTGGCGCATCGGTGGCAGGATTATTGCCACCGGTGCGTGCAGCAGGCGGGTATGACTTCTGGTTTACCCGCTTGAAATACGATTCGGGCGATTGGGATGTGGATGCGCGCATGCCGTCCAACATTCTCACGTCATTGATTGACTACACCCATTTGCGAGTTGATCCGAATGAGCACGTGCTGGCACTTTCGGATCCCAAAATGCTGCATGCGCCCTTTTGCTATCTGGCGGGACACAAGTTGGTGGAGTTCAACCCCGATGAACGCCGCAATTTTGAACGCTATGTGCGCAATGGTGGCTTCGTGTTTGTGGATGATTGCAACCACGATATCGACGGTTTGTTTGCCAAGTCGTTTGAAGCACAAATGGCCGCCATTTTTGGTGGCAATGCACTGCGTAAACTTCCCAATACGCACCGCCTGTATTCCAGCTTTTTCAAATTCCCCGAAGGGCCGCCTGCCACCAGTTTTGAACTGAATGGCTGGGGCGATGACCTTGTGCATGATTATTTGAAAGGCATTGAAATCAACGGGCGTCTGGGTGTGCTTTACAGCAATAAAGATTACGGCTGTGAATGGGATTACGACTGGCGTAACAAGCGGTTTCTGGCAGAAGACAACACCAAATTCGCCGTCAATATCGTGATGTATGCGCTGATGTCCTGATGAAAAAGTTGAGCTGATGAACACACAGACACAAACGATTGACCCACAACCCCTGATCGACAAATTAGGCCAGTTGCGCACGTCCATTGCCCAGGCCATCGTGGGTCAAGGGGATGTGGTTGAACACCTCTTGATCGGCTTGCTTGCCGGTGGCCATTGTTTGCTGGAGGGCGTTCCAGGGCTGGGCAAAACCTTGCTGGTGCGCTCACTGGGGCAGGCACTGAATTTGCAATTCCGCCGGGTGCAGTTCACCCCGGATTTGATGCCAAGCGACATTTTGGGCACCGAATTGCTGGAAGAAGATCATGGCACTGGGCATCGCCATTTCCGTTTTCAGCAAGGCCCTATTTTCACCAACCTGTTATTGGCCGACGAACTCAACCGTACCCCACCGAAAACACAGGCGGCGCTGCTTGAAGCGATGGCCGAAAAAACGGTGAGCTATGCAGGGACAACGCATACCCTGCCCTCGCCTTTCTTCGTGCTGGCCACGCAAAATCCACTGGAGCAGGCAGGCACGTATCCGTTGCCGGAAGCGCAGTTGGATCGCTTCCTGCTGCATATCAAGGTGGAGTATCCAAGCGAGCAGGAAGAACGCGACATTCTGGCGCAAACCACTGGCAGCAGCAGTGGAAAAGTGCCTGAGGTGATGGATGCCGAGGATGTCTTGACCGCACAGAAATTTGTGCGTGATGTGCATCTTGGTGACGATCTTTTAACGTGGATCACCCGCCTGGTACGCGCCAGTCGCCCGGATGATGCGGCGGCACCCGAGGCCGTGCGTCAGTATGTGCGCTGGGGTGCAGGGCCACGTGCGGGGCAGTCATTGGTACTGGCAGCGAAAGCCCGTGCATTGCTGCATGGGCGTTTTGCCGCCACGCGTGAGGATGTGCAGGCGCTTGCTGCTGCCGTGATGCGTCACCGGTTATTGCTTTCGTTTGCGGCAGAAGCCGAACAAAAGCAGGCCGATGATGTGGTGGCTGCCTTGTTGCAAGCTGTTCCTTTCCCCAAGGGCTGAGTCAGGCGCGATGGCGCAATCGCTGATCCCTGCTGATGTGCGCAGCCGGCTCAAAGAGCTGCGGTTGCTGTCCCGACACGCCAGTGGCGGGCAAGGGATTGGCGCGCATCGCAGCCGAAACCGGGGCGTAGGTCTGGAGTTTTCGCAATACCGTGCGTATGAGCCGGGAGATGAGCTTCGGCAGATTGACTGGAAACTGTATGCACGTTCCGACCGGTTTTTTGTACGCGAGTCAGAGCGAGAAAGCCCACTGACCGTATGGATTCTGCTGGATGCCACAGCTTCCATGGGGCAGCGCGGTATCGTTGATGCCACGCATCACCGTCTGCATGCCGCAAAAGGATTGACAGCATGCATTGCCGAACTTGCCATGCGGCAAGGTGATAGTTTCGGCATGATCGCCTTGTGCGACGATGGTCTGCGTTTACTGCCTGCTACGCATGGCACACGGGGGCGCGACCGTCTTTTGCTTGAGCTGCAGACCTTGGATGCGGGTGGTCTTTTCCCGCAAACAGAAAAGCTCAAACCGGTCTGGGAACGGGTTGCTGCCAGGGATTTGGTGGTGATGCTGACCGATGGGTTTGATGAGGCGATGATTGCGCTGGCCGAACGGCTGGCATCTGCCGGGCGTGAAGTGCTGTTGATTCAGTTGCTGATGGTGGAAGAACGCGACTTTCCGCTTGAGGGGGGCTATCTGTTTCGTGACCCTGAAACAGACGAGCAACTGCCTGCTGATGGCAAGGCATTGCGACAGGAGTTTCTGGCGCGTTTTGCTCAAGCGCAGCAAGGCTTGCATGCGCGTTTGGATGCAGCGGGTATTCGGCATGCCCGCTACGTTCTGGATGAGCCATTGGATCAGCCGCTGCGTGTGTTATTCGGTCAGCGAGGGCTGACATGAGTTTCGGTCTGCTTTTTCCTGCGGCGCTAGCAGGGCTTGCTGCCTTGTTGATTCCTCTCGTGCTGCATTTGGCACGCCGCAATCAACTTCGGCTTGTGGACTTTTCTGCGTTGCGCTGGTTGCGTGCCAAACCACGCCCGCGTCAACGTCTGCGCTTTGACAATATTCCATTGCTGTTGTTGCGCCTGGTGTTGCTGGCACTCTTGGTGCTTTGGCTTGCACAACCGGTGTTGCGTGGCTGGTATGCCACATCCACCTATGTTGCGGTGATGCAGGGCGTCACATCGGAGCAAATCGCTTCGCAAGCCCTGCCTGAGCGCTCGCGTCTGCATTGGTTGTTGCCAACATTTCCGTCCATTGAAACGCCTGCATCAACAGCCTCGGTGCCGGTGGCGAGTTTGTTGCGACAACTTGATGCCGAGCTTCCCGTGGATGTGCCGGTCATCGTGCTGGCAACGGCTGTGTTTGATGGTGCCGATGCACAACGTCCGCAGTTGTCGCGTGCCGTGCAATGGCGTGTTGTGGATGAGGTTTCCAGCGTTGCGGAAAATCAACAGCGCTCACTGCAAGCACCTGTACTGCATCTTGTGGCTGCACCCTCACAGCAGGCAGAAGCGCGTATCCTGCAGGCGGTTGCACAGGCCTGGCATCCGTCTGCATCGGGCGTGGTGCGTATTGATGAAAACGCGGCGTTAGCTGCAGCCACATGGCCAGATGCAACACAGACGGTGGTGGTATGGCTCAGTCAGGCCGCCATGCCAGCAACATTGCTGGATTGGGTCAAGCATGGCGGCACGGTTTTGCTGTCAGCGTCAGCGCCCTCCCCTGCTGCCGATGCTCTTTTACCGCAATGGCAGGCAGACGATGGGCGTGTTTTGTTGACAGCGGGGCGTTGGGGCGTTGGGCAGGTTTATCGGTTTGCGCAACCCTTGACGGCAGAGACCATGCCCGAGGTACTGGAGGCAAGCTTTCCAGACACCTTGCAGGCACACCTGCAGCCACAAACCCAGCAGCCGCAACGTGCCTTTGCCATGCATTATCAGCCGCAGCGTGCCGAGCCAGGCTATGTGCAGGCGGCAATGGATATTCGCCCTTGGCTTGCGCTGCTGATTGCCTTGCTGTTTGCGCTTGAGCGCTGGCTGGCAACACGCAACCCTGTGGAAGCAGCCATATGACAGCACTTCCCCAACAGGCTTGGTCTGCCGCCCGCTGGCGTGATGCCATCATCACGAGTTTGTTCGTGCTGCCTTGGTGCGTGCTTGCGGTGTTGGTTGCACAGCGTGTTGCTGGCGCGTCTGCTGCCACATTGACGGGGCTGGTGGCAGCAGTCATTTGGCTTTTTTGCTTGCTTTGGCGATGGCGGCAATACACCGCGCAATGGGTGGTGCGTGAACTCAATACGCGTCGCCGCGATATGGAAGACAGTGCTGACTTGCTTGCTGATACGGCACCGCAAACAGCACTGCAGCACCTGCAGCGGCAGCGCTTGCTGGAACGCCTAACACGCACACCAGCGGAGTTGCGTCGCCCCTGGCCGTACAAGGGGTTATTGCTTGCTGCTTTGCCGGCAGTGGTTCTGATGATTTTCATTCTTGTATGGCCTGCAGCAGAACACCCCTTCAGCCCGCCGCCGCAGCCTGTGCAGGTGCAAACCGCTGCAGGCCCCGTGCAATTGACAGGGCAACGCATCGAGATCACCCCGCCCGCTTATACGCGCCTTCCTGCCCGCACGGAAACGTTGTTATCGGCCAAAGCCCCACAAGGCGCGACATTGCACTGGCAGTTGCAGTTTGCACCCGACCCCAAGCACGTGGCTTTTGTGAGTCTGGATGGGCAACGCATTGCACTGACACAGGCAGGCACGTCGTGGCAGGCTCAGCATGTACTGAAAAAATCCATGCTGTATCGGCTTGAGATTGACGGTGTATTGCTGGATGACGACAAGCCGTATCGCCTGGATGCGCTTGCTGATCGCCCGCCACAAGTGCGTGTGCTTGAACCTGCCCGAAGCCTGACGCTGATGACACCCGGGCAGCGTGACTGGTTGTTGCGGTTTGAAGCACAAGACGATTACGCGGTTGCAGCCAATGCCAGTTTGCGAATCACGCTGGCACAGGGCAGCGGTGAGAATGTCAGCTTCCGTGAACACCGCATTACCCTTCAGGGACACGGGGAGCCAGCGCAGCGTGTTTTTACACATCGTCTGGATTTATCTGCCTTGCAACTGGAGCGCGGCGACGATCTGATTGTGCAGCTTGAGGTGCAGGATAACCGTGTCCCCGAGCCGCATATAGTGCGCAGCCCCAGTGTGATTCTGCGCTGGCAGCCTGACCTAGGTAATGAAAGCACAGGTGTTGAAGCCATCACCAAACGGGTTCTGCCTGCGTATTTCCGTAGCCAGCGGCAGATCATTATCGATGCAGAGGCCTTGCAGAAAGAAAAACGCAAACTCAGTGCCGAGACATTTGTAGAGCGCTCAGATGGTATTGGTGTTGACCAGCGCATTCTGCGTTTGCGGTACGGGCAATTCCTTGGCGAGGAAGCAGAAGATGCGCCTAAACCTCCGGCGAGCGATGACGATGACGCGCATGAACATGACGATGCGGGTGATACCAGCCATGCACATGCACACGATACGCCTGCGGAAAGTGAGCCGCAGCAAGGCTTTGGTCAGGTCGGAAATTTGCTGGAAGAATTTGGCCACACGCATGACATTGCCGAAGCTGCCACCTTGCTTGACCCTGAAACCCGTGCCACGTTGAAGCAGGCATTGGATCAGATGTGGCAGTCGGAATTGCACCTGCGGCAGGGGCATCCCGATCGCGCACTGCCCTTTGCTTACAAGGCGCTGGAGTTCATCAAACAGGTACAGCAGGCGACGCGGATTTACCTGGCGCGGGTGGGTCCTGAGCTGCCGCCGATTGATTTCAGCCGACGCCTGAGTGGCAAGCGCGATGGTCTGCAATCGCGTGATGACATGTTGCAAAAAGCCCAGCGTAGTGATGCTGACGTCGCCAGCTTGTGGCAGCAGCTCAGCGAGCAAACACCGCTGCTTTCGGCGGCGCAGCTTAATGCCTTCCAGCAATGGGTCAACCAGCATGCAGAAACACTGGAGGATCCGCTTTCCTTGCAGGCGGCGGTGGATGTGCTGCAAAGGCAGCCAGACTGCGTACCATGCCGCGAGGAATTGCGCGCACTCCTTTGGCCGGTACTTGCACTGCCACCGGCACACGTTACGCGCCGCGCCCCGCTTGATGCACAAGGGCAGCGCTATCTGGATGCTCTGGAAAATACGGAAACGGAGGCAAAGCGCTGATGATGCTTCCACTGATAACCATTGCCCTGTTGAGCTTGGCCGCGTTGCTTGGCCTGTGGCGGCGTCGCCAGCGCGGCACTTTGGGGCTGGGGCGCTGGCTTTTTATCTTGCTTGCGCAGCCTGTCTTGTCGGTGCTGCTCTACTTTGCCTTGTTTCCAAGCAGTTCTGATACGGACACGCACAGCCTGACGGTGTACACCGCAGGTGCTGAATCAGCACCACACCATGCAGGGCTGGCAGTTGCGCTTCCAGAAGCGTCCCAGCATCCATCGGTAGAACGCGTGCCTGATTTGGCAACCGCATTACGTCGCTACCCACAGGTGCAGCATCTGCATATTGTGGGAGCTGGGCTTGAGGCGCGTGATCGTGAGGTTGCGCGCGCGTACTCGCTCAGTTTGCAAACACAGGCACAGACACCTAGCGGCATCGTTGCATTGCAGGCGTCTTCAGAGGTTGCCCTGGGCAATGTGTATCGCATTGCTGGGCGTATTGCCGGTGTTGCGGATGCGAACATCGAACTGTTTGATCCTGCAGGGCAGCGTGTACAACAGGTCAGCCCTGATCCGCAGGGGTATTTCCATCTGCAGGCAATGGCGCGCGCGCCGGGCTTGAGCACGTTTGACCTGCGTCTGCTGGATCAAGCAGGCAAGGTGCATGAAGAGCTAACGCTGCCGCTGCATGTCACCACCCCTGCCGCACCGCGCCTGTTATTGCTGGCAACAGCCCCCAGCCCGGAATTGAAATATCTGCGCCGATGGGCAGTGGATGCAGGCTTGTCCTTGCATAGCCGTCTTGGTGCGGGCGCAGGGTTGATGCTGGGCGATGCGCCGATTGCAATCAATACCGAAACACTGCGCGGTTTCGATACCGTGTTACTGGATCAGCGCAGTCTGCAGGCATTGAGTGACGCTGAATTCCGTGCGCTCCTGAGTGCGATTGAAGAAGGTTTGGGGCTTCTTGTTCGTATTGACGGCGCGCTTGCGCCTGCAGAAAAGCAACGGATGGCGCGACTAGGGCTTGCCTTGGAGAGTCGCACACAGCCACGCGCCTTTCTGCTGCCATCCATGCCATCACTGACCGCATCTGCAACCCTTGCACACACAGCAACAGTGCCAGAAACTGCGATCGCGCTTCAGTATGTGCCGCTGAGTACAACGACACCTGCGCTTGTTCCTTTCATGCTCGATCGTACTGGGCAGGCTGCAGGCTATTGGCGAGCACGGAAGCGCGGTCGCGTGGCGGTGGTGACGCTTGTAGATAGCTACAGGCTCGTTCTGGATGGTCAGGCCGCGCAGCATGCCAGTCTGTGGAGTGAGGCTGTGAGGCATGTTGCTCGTTCGCTTGCCACAACCGAGGCAGCCGCCATTGACTTGCCTGATGCCGCTCAGCACCCTGCATGGCAAGGCGAACGTATCGCGCTCTGTGGGCTTGACGATACCGCCAAAGTGCTGGCGCCTGACCAAAC
This sequence comes from uncultured Thermomonas sp., assembly GCA_964481865.1. Classification (GTDB taxonomy): domain Bacteria; phylum Pseudomonadota; class Gammaproteobacteria; order Xanthomonadales; family Xanthomonadaceae; genus Thermomonas. Next base: position 35,629 of record CAYZUG010000012.1, read on the forward strand.
ACAGACGCCTGTGTATCTTGATCCAAACACCGGCACGCAGCGCTGTGCAGCATTCTGGAGTGCGCAATCAGGTTGGCATCAGGTCAGCACTGCAACCCAGCAACAAGCGTTTTATGTGTGGGGAAATAGCGAAGGCAAGGCCTTGCGTTTGCAGAAAATCATGGATGCAACTCGTACACTGGTTGATCCTACTGCGCCATCAACAACCGATAACACACCCGCACAGCCCACGTTGGCATGGCGCTGGCTTTTGGCGTGGTTGCTATTGGCAACTGCTGTGTGGTGGGCGGAGCGTCGGCAGGTAACGCCGACGCTGAATTAACGCTGTGCTGATGACTCTTAGGGCAGTTATGCCGTTTCAGCGTTTCTTGCGCACATAAAGCACCAAGGCATGGTCTTGAATTTCATAGCCATGCGCAGCGGCAATTTTATGCTGCAATTGTTCGATTTCCTCATCGTGAAACTCGATCACCTTCCCCGTATCCAAGTCCACCATGTGGTCATGGTGTTCACCACGATCCAGCTCATACACTGCAGTGCCACCCTCAAAATTGTGCTTGAGCACAAGACCAGCAGACTCAAACTGCGTCAACACGCGGTAAATTGTGGCAAGGCCAATTTCCTCGCCTTCCGCCAACAATTGCCGATAAATATCTTCTGCCGTTAGATGGCGTGGCTTGGTGTTTTCCAGCAATTCAAGAATCCGCAGGCGCGGATGAGTCACTTTCAAACCAGCTTTGCGTAAATCCTGAGACATTCAGTTCTCCATAAATCTTTGCGTGTGCGTGCATGTGGCTGAATGCCAGCTACTTCAAATAGCTTCGTTGCACGAAGTCGAACGAAGACGCACTCAAGAAGTGTATCATCGACGTTTCCCGAACTGTCTTGCCTCACCGATGCGCAAATTGCTTCCCCTTGTTCTCGTCAGCTTACTGGTCAGTGGTTGTGGTCTGTTGTACCGGCAGCCTATTTTTCAGGGCAACTTGCTGGAAAAAGACGCAGTAGAGCAACTGCAGACAGGCATGGATCAACGTCAGGTCATGATGTTGCTTGGCACACCCTCCATCCAGGATCCATTCCACCACAACCGCTGGGACTATGTGGCCAGTCAGCGGATTGGGCGGCGTGGTGCCACCAATGTAAAAACGCTGACGCTGCACTTTGACAACGGCACGCTGCAGCGTTGGGAAGGTGAATACTTCCCAGAGCAAGATTCCGAGCTTGCGAAAAACTCCATCCGTTATTTCGGGCCGAATCTGGCAAAAGACAAAGACAAGCGTCGTCGTCGTTAAGCCATCCTCACGCAACGCATTTTTTCAACGTGTTCTCAGCACAGTACCTTGTTGCGGTGAGTTATGTGCGCCGCTGCTTTGTCGTGGCTGATTGTTGTGCGCGTCGCCGTCTGGCTTGTTTGGGATCACAATGCAAACCTCGCATCAATTCGATGCGGTCGCCATCGTGCAACAGTGTTGTAGCGTTTGCAGTTTGTCCGAAGATGGCATAGCCAACAAACTCCTGATCAAGCGCCCAGCCTGCCATGTGCATGGCGTCATGTATGCAGGGATGTGGCAGTGTCAGTGTGACCTGCGCGCGTTCATAGCGATGCGGCCAAGCGCGAACAAGCTCAATACGCATCACGACGTGACTTCATTCGTATTGCGCTGTGCTTCACGCACAAAATCGTTCACCATGCGGTCGGCAAGCCCTTGCATGCCCAGTTTCACTGCGGGGCCAAGCAGCTTGTTCTTCGGCTCGAAATCCAGATTCAAGGAGACTTTGCACGCATCTGCAGCCAATGCCTGAAAACTCCAGTGACCATGCAAGTACTGAAATGGTCCATCATGCAGCTGCATCTCGATATGATGCGGTGGGTGAAGCCGGTTTTCGGTGGTAAACCAAGTGTGAAAACCAGCAATACCCAAATCCAGGCGTGCCACGATACGGTCTTGGCCTGCTTCCAGTATCTTTGCTTCCCTGCACCACTCAAAGCGTTGCGGATAAGCGGTAACATCATTGACCAGAGCGAACATATGTTCGGCAGAGTGTTCAACAAGCGCACTGCGTAAAATAACGGGCATTGGAAATCCAGAAAACGTCATGCACCGAAGTGTACTGAGATCGGCGAAAATAACGAAATGAACAAAAAGAAAGGCAAGGATAAGCCAAACAGCACAGGAACGATCGCTCTCAACAAGCGCGCTCGCCATGACTATCACTTCGAAGAAAAATTCGAGGCGGGTTTGGCGTTGCAAGGTTGGGAATTGAAAGCCATTCGTGCGGGGCGTGCCAATATCGGTGATGCCTATGCGGTGGTGCTCAGAAACGAGCTGTTTCTGATCGGCTCGCAAATCACCCCGTTGATTCAAGCCTCCACGCATGTGGTGGCCAATGACCGGCGCTCACGCAAGCTGCTGCTGCATCGTCGTGAGATCGACGAGTTGATTGGGCGCACCCAGCGTGATGGCTATACGTTGATTCCTACGGCGTTGTATTGGAAAGGCAACAAGGTGAAAGCCGAGTTGGCGCTGGCAAAGGGCAAGCAAAAACACGACAAGCGTGAAGCCAGCAAGGAACGTGATTGGAACCGTGAGAAACAACGGCTGCTGCGGCGTCATAACAAAGACGCTTAAGCGTCTGCATTGCAGTTGTGTAAAAACAGTGCAATGAAAAACGGCTGCCATAAGGCAGCCGTTTTGTTGTGCGTGCTTTCGGTTTCGAGGTGGCGTCCCCACGGGGATTCGAACCCCGGTCGCAACCGTGAAAGGGTTGTGTCCTAGGCCTCTAGACGATGGGGACAAAACCGAAAACTCAAATTGTAAACCGCATTTTTGGTGGAGCCAGGCGGGATCGAACCGCCGACCTCCTGCATGCCATGCAGGCGCTCTCCCAGCTGAGCTATGGCCCCACATGTTGCTGGAAAGACGCGCATTGTGAAGGTGAAATGCGAAACCGTCAAGCCTTGTTTGCAAAAAATTTCAAAAATCTTCTGCAATGCGTTGCAAGGTGTGATGTGCATGCCCCTGCTCCGCCAAGTACGACAACCATTTTCCCAGAAATGTATTCATTCGTAAACGGTGATCCAAAATATGATGCGGTGGTGGGAACATGCCAATGACATCTTGCCAGCGTCGACCGGCATAGCAGTGTGTGGCTTCCACTTGTTGTGCATCACGATACAAGCGCAAATTGGCTGATGGATCCGCCATGCCGGTCAGTGGGTCACGCAAGCCGTAGCTCATGCGCAGCTCAATGGTGTAAGCATGTTGTTCGATGATGTCGATATGCACATCCAGGCTGTCACCTACCGACGAGCAATAGCGCCCGGCGGTAAGTGGAACAACATCGAAAAGGCTTTGCAGGCGCGTGAAGTTTTCGCCATACAACGCCATCAACCAGCCGAAGCGGCTCATTGCCGGAAGCGTTTTACGATGGGCAAGGACAGAGTGCATGTGCTGATCCTACATGAGCACTTGCGGCTGTGTGGGTTCAGAACATTTCACGGTTGATGCCCAAGTGTTCCAGAACGCGGCTGGAAATTTCTTCAATCGAGGTGTTGGTGGTGCTGAGCATTTCCACTCCTTCACGGCGCAACATGGCTTCTGCCTGTGCCACTTCACGTTTGCATGTATCCAGTTGCGCATAACGTGAGTTGGGGCGGCGTTCCTGGCGAATTTGATGCAGGCGTGTGGGGTCGATGGTCAGCCCAAAGAGTTTGTGACGATGCTGACGCAGCACTGCAGGCAGGCGTTCGCTTTCCAGGTCTTCCGGGGTGAGTGGGTAGTTGGCAGCGCGTACACCGTGATGCAGTGCCAAATAAATGCAGGTGGGTGTTTTCCCCGCACGCGATACCGCAACAAGAATCAAATCCGCTTCCGCGTAATCAGGCTTCACGCCGTCATCGTGGGTCAAGGCATAGTTCATCGCGTTGATGCGTGCATGGTAGGCATCGAAATCCACGATGCCATGCGCGCGACCGACTTGCGCGCTTCGTGCCTGCCCAAGCTCTTCCTCCAGGCGTGCAATAAACGGCGCGAACACATCCAGCATGAAGGCATTGCTTTCCGCCAAAACTTTGCTGATGGCCGGGTCAACACAGGAATTGACCACAATGGGCCGTAAATTTGCGGCCTCCCCTGCCGATTGAATCAGCGCAACAGCATCCCGTGCCTTTTCAACCGAGTCCACAAATGGCAATCGATCACTGACAAATGCAATGCCGGAAAACTGCGTCAACAGGCTGTGGCCAATGGTTTCGGCGGTAATTCCGGTGCCATCGGAGACATAAAATACGGGGCGGGCGGTTTTCATAGTTATCCCTTGTTCAAGAGTCTGCGTAAAATAGCCGAGTTCCACGCAACATTGTCTCCTTCCTCCCCCCCACACGGAGCCTGCTGTGACCATCAATATCCTTTGGTTGAAAGATTTACGCCTCTCTGACCTTGCTCAGGTTGGCGGCAAGAACTCATCGCTTGGTGAAATGATCGGTGAATTATCCGGTCTTGGCGTGTCTGTTCCTGGTGGTTTTGCCACCACTGCAGATGCCTTCAAAGCATTTATTGCGCACAACAATCTGCATCAACGGATTTACGACAAGTTAGCCACGATTGATGTGGAAAATGTGCCGGCATTGACTGCCGCTGGTGCAGAAATTCGCAGTTGGGTGATTGATGCCCCTCTGCAACCTGATCTTGATAGCGCTATTCGTGAGGCGTATCGCGCCTTGTGTGCGGAAGCTGGTGCCAGCGACATTGCTGTGGCTGTGCGGTCTTCGGCAACTGCAGAAGATCTGCCTGATGCCAGCTTCGCGGGCCAACAGGAAACCTTCCTCAACGTCACCGGTGCCGATGATGTGGTGCACAAAGTGAAGGAAGTCTTCGCTTCGCTGTATAACGATCGTGCCATTGCTTACCGCGTGCATCACGGCTTCAAGCATGAAGATGTTTTCCTGTCGGCTGGTGTGCAGCTGATGGTGCGCTCGGATGTGGGCGCTTCGGGTGTGTTGTTCACCCTTGATACCGAGTCCGGTTTCCGTGATGTGGTGTTTGTTACCGCCAGCTACGGGTTGGGTGAAATGGTGGTGCAAGGCGCCGTCAACCCTGATGAGTTCTATGTGTACAAACCCACTTTGCAGCAAGGCAAGCCTGCCATTCTGCGCCGTGGGCTGGGCAGCAAGCAGTTGCGCATGGTGTATTCCGATGTGCCGGGCGAGCGCGTGCGTACCGAGGAAACCCCTGCCGAGTTGCGTAGCCAGTTCTCCATTACCGATGCCGACGTTGAAGCACTTTCACACCAGGCATTGATCATCGAAAAGCACTATGGCCGGCCGATGGATATCGAATGGGGCAAAGATGGTAATACCGGCAAGTTGTACATCTTGCAGGCACGCCCTGAAACGGTGAAATCCCGCGCCCATGCCACACAAATTGAACGCTACACGCTGGAAACGCGTGGCGAGGTGCTTTCGGAAGGCCGCGCCATTGGCAACAAGATTGGTAGCGGCATCGCCCGTGTGGTGCGCAGTCTTGACGACATGAGCCGCGTGCAGCCGGGTGATGTCTTGGTGGCCGACATGACCGACCCCGATTGGGAACCGGTGATGAAGCGTTCTGCCGCCATCGTGACCAATCGCGGTGGGCGTACTTGTCACGCGGCGATTATTGCCCGTGAACTGGGTGTGCCAGCAGTTGTGGGTACCGGAGATGCGCTGGATACGATTAAAGATGGCGATCTGGTGACCGTGAGTTGCGCAGAAGGCGATACCGGTTTCATCTATGCAGGTGCCCTGCCCTTTGAGCGCACCACCACGGATCTGGACAATATGCCGCCAGCACCGCTGAAAATCATGATGAACGTGGCTAATCCCGAGCGCGCATTCGACTTCGGCATGTTGCCGAATGAAGGCATTGGGTTGGCACGGTTGGAAATGATTATCGCCAGCCATATCGGTGTGCATCCCAAAGCCTTGCTGGAATACGACAAGCAGGATGCGGCAACCAAGACCAAGATCAATGCGCGTATGGCTGGTTATGCCTCGCCGGTTGAGTTTTATATCGAACGCTTGAAGGAAGGTATCGCCACGATTGCTGCCTCGGTGAACCCGAAGCCGGTGATCGTTCGCTTGTCGGACTTCAAGTCCAATGAATACGCCAACCTGATTGGCGGGAACCGTTACGAACCCCATGAAGAAAACCCGATGATCGGGTTCCGTGGTGCATCACGCTATATCGACCCCAGCTTCAAAGAAGCCTTTGCGCTGGAATGTGTGGCTGTGAAGCGTGTGCGTGAGCAGATGGGGCTGACCAATGTCTGGGTGATGATTCCGTTTGTACGCACGCTGGCAGAAGGCAGGGCTGTGGTTGAAGTGCTGCGTGAAAATGGCTTGGTGCAAGGCGAGAATGATCTGAAGATCATCATGATGTGCGAGGTGCCCTCCAATGCGCTGCTGGCTGAGGAATTCCTCGACATCTTCGACGGCTTCTCCATCGGTTCCAACGATATGACGCAGCTGACGCTGGGGCTTGATCGTGACTCGGCCATCGTTGCTGGTTTGTTCGATGAACGTGACCCAGCCGTGAAGAAAATGCTGGCCATGGCGATTTCTGCTGCGCGTGCCAAAGGCAAATATGTGGGAATCTGTGGGCAAGGCCCATCGGATCACCCGGATTTAGCCCAGTGGTTGATGGAGCAAGGGATTGAGTCTGTCTCGTTGAACCCGGATACCGTGGTGGATACCTGGATTGCCTTGGCAAAGGCGAAGCAATAAGCAGCGCGTGATTGCGCATGCTGAAACGCAAACAGCCTTCTTCAATTGAAGAAGGCTGTTTTTTATTGCCTGTTGCTGGTTTTACTTATGCCTGCCCTGCAAACGCACCCATGAACTGACGGTAGTGACGCAGTTCGGCGATCGAGTCGTGAATATCACTCATGGCCTGATGGTCGGATGTCTTTTTCACGCCCTCAAGCACACTGGGTGCCCAGCGTTTGGCCAGTTCCTTGATGGTGCTGACATCCAGATGCCGATAATGGAAATAGCGTTCCAATGCCGGCATTTGCCGATGCAGAAAGCGCCGATCCTGACAGATTGAGTTGCCACACATCGGTGAGGTGTTGGCAGGCACCCATGCTTTCAGGAAGGCCAGTGTTTGCGCTTCTGCGTCTGCCAAGGTTACGCCTTGTTCCAGTACACGTTGCCACAAACCGGTTTTTCGATGCTGGTTACGGTTCCAGTCATCCATCGCTTCCAGTGTGCTCAAGGGATGAGTAATCGCCAGTGCCGGGCCTTCCGCCAGAACCTGAAGCTGGGCATCGGTGACCACGGTGGCGATTTCCAGAATGCTGTCGTGATCGGTATCCAGCCCGGTCATTTCCAGATCAATCCAGATCAGATGGGTGTTTGCAGTATCGTTGCTCATAGAGAAAGGGATGTGAGTAAGGCTGCCATCATACCTGTATCGCCTGAGACTGCTGCCCTCTTTCACAGATTAGGTGGGTTAGTCTTCGTAGCTTTGCAGATAGCCATTCAAGCCCTGTTGTTGCACCGCGTGTGCAGCCTGTGTCCAGTGAAGTGGTTGTTTGCTGGCCAAACGCTCAAGGGTGGCCACGATAGCCAGTTCCACTTCTGGGGTATTGGCTGCTTCTGGCAGGGTTTGCCGCTGTTCAATCGCCGCAAACAGCACCGCATTGGCTTCGGCATAGCTCAACGCAGGGGTGTTTCCGTGTTGCCGCTGCCAGGTCTTGCTGTTCAACACACTGTTCACATGCGATTGAATCAGATATGTTGCGCGCCCAATCAGTTTGAGGTTTCCGGGCTGTACGGCAGTCATGGTATTGCCAACGGTACGCCCAAGACGTGCCATCACTGCTGTGGAATGCGCATTAAGCAGCATCTTCAAGGCTAGTGTGCGATCTACACCTAAGGGGTCACGGTGCTTGGGCAGGTTCACTGTGATATTGGTCAGCGACGCTGCATCCAACTGCGCCAGTGCTGCAGGACGTGCATTGGCCTGTGCCTGCTGGCCAATTTGCAGTGCCACCATGCCAGCACCCGCTTGCGTTAATGTCTGTACCCAGTCTTCTGCCAAGGCATTCATGGGTTCATCTGCATAGAGCAAGAGCACGCCAAGATCCCCTGTTTGTGCGGGCAAACGCTGTGTGTTTTCAGGGGAAAGGGATAAGTCATAAAGCATTTGCTGTTCATCACCCGCACGCTCCAAGCTGCGGAGTGCAACTGCCTTCAAAGCGGGGTCATCGACTTGTTGTTCGAAAGCCGGGCGGTATTTTGCTGCATCCAGACCATGGAAAGGACGATGCAGCAAGGCATCCCATGCCGCTTGCTGGGTGGCAACCGGCGTCCATACCCGAATCCACGATTGTTGTTTTTCAGCATCGATACGATCCAATGGGGCAAGCCGAAAGGTGGGGGCACGTTCGGTTACATCCACAAAGACCGGCAAAAGTGCTGCACCGGCAAGGTAAGTCGCATGACGTTGCTGTTGGTATGCCTGTGCCTCGCGTACCGTCCACTGCGCAACCTGCGGTGCGCTGCTGGCAACGCTGGCCTGCAAGGCAGCGAATTCGCGCAGGCGAGATGCAATGCTGTCATTTGCCGACAAGCCAAGGCGCCGGGCTTCGGCGGGACGCAGATGCGGCATCAACAGCTCACGTAATGCGTCCTCCAGCACCAAGCCCAAGACATAAAGGCTTGTGGTTGTGGCCTGCATACGGGTAGAACCAGTAATCGCTTGTGGCCCGGTTGGCAGGGCAATTTTGTTGATGCGTGCATCGTCCAGCACGCGGCGGCTGCGATCAAACGGACGCAGTACATCGTCGGGGTTGTTATAGACAAACCACACACGGTCAGTGCCCTCGCCTGCCTGATCGGCAGCGGCAAGTGCAGTGCCAATGACTGCCGAGGTTTCTCCACCTTCGGTCACAGCAAACACCACATCATTGGCGCCAATGCCATCGTCTTTCAGTTGCAAGGCGCCAATCACCAATAAATCTTCAAAGCCTTCCAACGAGCTGATCAAGGCACGGTCACCACCGGTGATTTCGCCACGAACACGTTCGCCCATATTTTTTTGCCATTTGCCTGCAAGGCGCGGCCAAATTGGGTCTGTCTGCAGCTTGCGCCAAAATGGCCGCCAGATGCCGCTTTCCAGGGTTTCTGATAGCCGCCCGGTTGAGCCCGTGCCATAAAAATAGATGCGGTGCCCATTGCGCAATGCCTGATATACAGCCTGCGACGCTGCATGCAGCTTGGCCATGCGGGCGGGGTCATTCGCCAATGCCGCAAACGCCTCGGCGACATCTTCATCGACAGAAAAAAGTTGTGCTAACGCGTCTTCCGGGGCGGTGCTTGCGGACTTGCTCAGGTTCCAGGTTTTGGGGTGGCGCTGTTCGGTCAGTAGCGTGTGCAGCTGAAACTGGGTGCGATTTTGCAGATAGTCCGCCGATTCTGCTGAAGCAGCCAAACCAAGGCGATCAGCAGCAGTGACAGGAGAAGCAATGGAAGCCAATGTCAGCAGCATGGCAGCAGATCCATAACGAAAAAGGGGCATAGAAGGTTTCATGCAGTCGGCCTCAAGCAATGACCAGAATAAAGGGGGCATCTTGCAGTGCGCTGATGTAGACGTTACAGGATGTTTACGAATCCTGCATCAAAAAAGGATTTTTATTCCTTGCCCCTGTTGATGGTCGCTTTCAGTCGTTTCTGACGAAAATAATCTGACAGCATCTGGCCAGCTTCTTCTGCCAAAATGCCGCCTTCAACTTCGATTTTATGATTGTGACGTGGATCATTCAGAAGCGTGAACACGCTGCCTGCCGCGCCGGTTTTCGGGTCAAATGCAGCGAAGACCACGCGTGCAATGCGGGCGTGAATCATCGCCATGGCACACATGGCGCAGGGTTCCAGGGTGATATACAGCGTGCAGCCTGTCAGCCGGTAATTGCCCAGCACCTGCCCGGCACGGCGCATTGCAACAATTTCAGCATGGGCGCTGGGGTCATGCTCATTGATATTGCGGTTCCAGCCTTCTGCAACAAGCTTGCCTGCTGCATCGACAAGAACGGCGCCCACGGGGATTTCATCTTCCTCATCGCGTGCGCGCTGCGCCAATGTGAGCGCATGCTGGATCCAGTGGGTGTCGGTAGCTTGTTGCGTGTGTGGCGGTATCACCGGCATTGCATCCTGAAAAAGATAACGTCAAAGCCTGCGTTGCCTGCAAACCTCAAGAAACAACTGCCGTGGCTTGTATGAACCAAGGCGGGTGCCCTGCTCTGTTCCGGGGGCACCCATGGCCAGCCATAACAAGATGGCGGCCTCACCAGTGGGGACCATGGTGTTCTGTTTTTTGAGTGTTTCTGCAATTTTATTGAATGCAACAGCGGTGAATTTTCCTTCGGCATTAGATTTTAGATAGTCGGTGTCGTACACCGTGCAGCCAAGATAGATGAACTGTACAAACCCGGTTTGCACTTCTTCAAGCAAGCACAAGGGTGTCTGTTTTTTAATTACCACCGGTGTGTTGATTTCTTCCAGTGTTTCGCGGATGGCAGTATTGCGGATGGACTGCCGGTCCCCATCACGGCCATCCATGGCTGGCCAATAGGCGCCGCCAATTGTATGCAAGTAATTTGGGTAGGTGGCTGACTTGGCTGAACGTCGATGCAGAATCAGTTTCTCGCCAACAGGGTCAATAATCAGCACGCTGGCGCTGAGTACTTTCGGCCAGTCGGTTTGCGGCAGGCGTTCGCGCAATGCTTTCAGGGCGCCGTAATCCAGCGTCAATACCTGCAAGGCAACGGGGTCGTCATGCACTGTAATCGCGTGGGCAACGGCTGCATGTGGGTCATTAGGAATGTTGTTTTGTCGAAAATGCTGGCGGTAGTTTTCGCTGGAAGCCTGTTGTTCGGCATCAAGCTGCCATGGCCCGGTTTCTTCAATCTGCGGCTCATGGAAATAAGGCCCGTTGGCAATCACCTGCCCTTGGTAGCGCTGGTTGATGCGCTGCAAATCTTCTGGTGCCAAGGTGTAGGTTTGCTCATCTGCGGGCAGTAACGCCATGCGTTTGGCTTTCTTTCTTATTTTTTGAATGAGCCACAGCACGGCAGATGACACCGCAAGGCCAATGATGGGGTCAGTCAGTTTTTCCAGTGACAGCATGGAGTCTCCTAAGAGCGCTGACGCAAGGCGCGGCGCTGCTTCCGCCCAATGCGCACAACACCTGCGGCGTTGTATTGCAGGCAAGCGCCTATCATAATCCTCTCACCATGCATTCAGACATTGTTTCCACGCAATTGATTACAGCGGATGGCTACCCCCTTCAGGGTTACCGTTTTCGCGCACAAGCCCCACTCAAAGGGCGCCTGATTGTGTCGGGCGCTACCGCCGTCCCCCAAGGGTTTTACAAGCGTTTCGCGCAATTTGCGGCTGCCCGTGGCTTTGAAGTGCTGACGTTTGATTACCGGGGAATTGGCCTGTCACGCCCAGCGTCCCTGAAAGGGTTTCGCATGAATTTCCTGGATTGGGGGCAGCAGGATTTGGCTGCCGCAGTCGATGCGATGGCAAGCCAGGATGTTCCGCTGTTTATCATGGGGCATTCGTATGGCGGCCATGCCATCGGCTTGCTGCCCAATCACGCCAAGGTCAGTGGTGTTTATGTTTTTGGCACCGGCGCGGGTTGGCATGGGCATATGCCGTTTACCGAACGCCTGCGCGTTTTGCTGATGTGGAAATACGTGTTTCCTGTGTTGACATGGTGGAAGGGGTATTGCCCCTGGAAAATGTTGGGCTTGGGTGAAGACCTCCCCATTGATGTGTATCGGCAGTGGCGGCATTGGTGCCAATTTCCACGCTATTTTTTTGACGACCCGGCAATGCGTGGTATTGAGCGCCGCTATGCCGAGGTTCGCACCCCGATGGTGGCTGCCAATGCCCGTGATGATCTATGGGCATTGCCCGCTTCCCGCGATGCCTTTGTTGCCGAATACCGCAACGCACCGCTCACTCGCCTGGAACTGGATCCGCAAGAAGTGGGCGGCAAGATTGGCCACATGGGGTATTTCCGCCAATTGGCCGAACCGTATTGGGAACAAGCCATCAATTGGTTCTTGCAGGTGGAGTCTGTTGAGACGCGTTAAAAAGCCCGCAATGACGCGGGCTTAGCGGCTTTTTATGGCATCAGATGCTTGGCCGTGCCAGATGCGGGATCACTCCCACTCGGTCATCAACGAGTCACGCAAGTCCGCGTGATTACAGGGATTGGCTTTGATCGACATGGGCCTCTACCGTCGCTTTTACCGTCAGAAAAACACGTCCTTTGCTGGCGCGGGTTTACGCGGCATCGGCTCGTCATCAATCAGCGCCTAGGATAGCGCAGCCAGCTGCGCAGCGAGCAAGTCGGCCTGCTCGGCGAACCTCTTCGCATCGGTCTTCTGCAACTGCGCCAGGTTGTGCAGCTTCCAGCGGATGCCCGGCAGGTGTTCGAGGTGCGCGATGCCCAGTAGCGACCACACTGGCGTGCCGACTGCCAGCGACAGCAGGAAGCGTCGCTCGTTGTCGTCCAAGCCCTGCTGGAGTTCGCGCATCATGCGCTCTCGCGTGGCGAGCAGCGCATCGAGCGGCACGGGTTCCGCCGTCATGCCTTGGAAGTTGTGCTCATAGTCGTGCAGGATGTCCCGCAGCGGCGTGAACAGCACTTCGTGGATCGGCCGGTTGCTGCTCGACAAATAGACCACGAAGGCACGCCGGATGCCGGGCGTGATGCCCTCATGCGCAAAGAGCTGCATCACGTCGAACAGATCGCGCGGGTGCTGTCGATCCAGCGCAGCCACCAGCTTGCCGCCGTACACGTCTTCCAACGACACCACCGGAATCTCCAGATCGGCCATCAGCACGTCGCGGGCCATCGGCGTGAGCGAAGTGCGACGCACCGGCTGCACGGTGCCACGCATGACGAAGTTGACTTCGACCTTGACCTGAATCGGGCCGCGACGCACCAGCAACTTGGTTTCCCCTGCTGCCGCAGCGGGCGCGTGCGTCTGGAATCCTTGCTTCTTCAAGCGCTCGGCAGCTTGCCGGATGGCGTCGTTGATGCGCGCCAGCGCCTCGTCGCGCGGCAGCGTATGGTCGGGAAAGACCAAGTCGAGATCGACCGACAGGCGTGGCATATCGCGCACGAACAGATTGATGGCGGTGCCGCCCTTCAAGGCAAAGGTGTCATCCACGAACACCAGCGGCGCCACCTGCGTCAGCAGGCGCGCGGTATCGAGGTAGATCTTCATGGCTTGAGCACCAGCAGGCCATCGGCCGATCGAGACACCCAGGGCCGGCCGCTGCCCATTGGTAGCGCAGCCGGATCGAGCTTGGCCGCCCAAGGCAATGACGCGTCCCTGCCGAGTTGCAGGCATAGCCGCACGGTCTTGACGCTCGTGCAATGCTGCAACAGCTCACGCAGCACATCGGCGCGCAGGCTGTACGTGCTTTCGACGAGTTCGCGGGCTTCCTGCAAGGGCTGGCGCACGCCGACTTCACTCAACAGTTCCAGCAATGCGCGCTCCGGCGCCGACACCTGTGGCGCTCCGCTGCGCTTCTCGAGCGGGCCAACGTGCAGCAAGGCGTCCGGCTGCTCGTCGAACAGGCGCTTGCGATGGTACTCAGCCGGGAAGCGTTCTGTGAACCAATCCGGCAGACGCGCTGCCGTCCAACCATACAGATGCAGCATGGGCTGTTGCGACATGTACTGGCGCACGCCGTACCAATCCAGCGCCGACTTGCCGCCGACGTGCAGCCCCAGCAAACGGCGCTGCAACAAAAGCAAGCTGGGATGAAGCATTGGAGGATCATTCGGGCGACAGAACACCCCTCGCGCCAAACGCGTGAGCCACCCCGCCCGGACGTAGTGGACGGCTAGGTCGGCAGAGATGCCCAGCGCCGCCAAGTCCTCCGAGGTCAGTGGCGTTCCCGGCGCCAGCCGAGTATAGAGGATATTTAATTTACTTGGGGTAGTCGTGGCCATGCTACGACTTTTACATCTTTTTCAAACGATGTGCAATTTGTGGTCAAGAATCAGGCATTGGGCTTACCGGTAACTGGATTAAACGGCATCTGGTTGATGTTTTCTTGGTGTAGCTTGACCGTCCAATGTTTCCCGGGCTCTTGAGTCAGCTGAAGTAGGTCGTAAGCCTTCAACATTTCGAGCAGACCGGAATACCCATAATTGTCAGGCGAAAAGCTGGGGTCTGTTCGCCGCAAGTAGTTACCAAGAGTGCCCAAGGAAACCTTACCCTCCGGCGAATCAGCAGCCATCGCAGCCACCGCACGTACCACGGACAAGGGACGTTGCTTGCCTGGCTTTGATGCGTGCTCAGCTGCCTTGGTGCTTGTCTCATTGGCGACTGAGGCCTCTGCAGTATCACTTTCAGGTGCAGGCGCGGGCTTCCACTCAGAAAAGTGGTCGCTTGCGTTCCGCAACGCAGGTGGTGTCTTGTCTTCGCCCACAATGCAGACGGAGGCACCCCGTTCGCGGAGCTTACGGCACAAGTACGCGAAGTCGGAGTCACTGGTGACGAAACAGAACGTGTCCACTTTGTCATCGAACAGCATCTCCAACGCATCCAACGCCAAGGCGATGTCCGCCGTGTTCTTTCCGCTTGCGTACTGATACTGAAGGCACGGTGTGAAAGCCTGCTGGACGAGTACATCCTGCCAGCGCTTGTTGGAAAGTGTGCCTGAATTGCCATAGCCACGCCGGACAACCACTCGCCCGAAGCGGGCTACGAAATGCAAGGTATGAACCAGAATCTCCGGTGGTACGTTGTCGCAATCCACTAGGACGGCAACTCGCGACTCCCTCACCTCTTCCTGCTGGATTGACATGAGGGCCTCCCTGTTAGCCGTGAATGGATGGATACAAAGTTGGCCTTATAGACGGAAGTCTTCACTCCCACTCTATTGTAAACAAGACATTTTTATCTTTTATATTCAATGGCTTA
>CAYZUG010000013.1:0-50447 GCA_964481865.1 uncultured Thermomonas sp.
GTCAGCAAGCCCGCGGCGATCACAAATAGCCCAGCGGCATTGCGGAAATGACCGCGTTGCAGCTTTTGTCCGATGCGTGCGCCAGCCCAGGTCAGTGACACCATGACCGGCAGTGTGCCCAGCCCGAATGCCGCCATGGTCAATGCGCCATGCCATGCACTTGCACTCAACCATGCGGCACCAAGCAGGGTTGTGGAAAGCCCACAGGGCATCCACCCCCAGAGCATTCCCAACGCGATGCGCTTGCCAGCAGTGTCTGCGGGAATCAGCCGCTGCTGCAATGGACGCAGGGCTTGCCACAAGCGGCTGCCTGTTCCGGTGAAAATACGGGGAAGATGTTTACCCAAGCCCAGCATGCGCAATCCGGCAATGACGAGCACAAGCCCAACAGCGGCACGCATGCTGACCCCAAGTGTTGGGGTGCGGGCGAAATGAAGCAGGCTGCCGCCGATGCCGCCCACCACCGCGCCAGCCACGGTATAGCCAGCCATACGCCCGAGGTTGGGTTGCAGGGCGGCCCACCAGCCTCGGCTATGCGTTGAAAACCCGGTGGCGATGCCACCACACATGGCGATGCAATGTGCCCCGCCGAGCAGACCGGTTAGAAATGCCGCTGCAAGAACTAGGAAATCAACCGGCATTCTCGGTGTCCGAGGCCTTGTGTCCCGGTGGTTGCGGGTCGGGGGCGCTATCGTCGCGCAGGATGTCCAGCGCTGGTGTATCCAAGTCTTCAAACTGACCTTTGCGCACCGCCCAAGCAAAAATCCATGCGGCGATACCAATCAGCAGCAGGCTCATGGGGACGAGAAACAACAGGATATTCATGGTGTAGAGATTCTACCCAAACGCAGTGCATTGACGGTCACTGCCAGTGATGACAGCGCCATACCCAGTGCCGCCACCCAGGGGGTGACCCAACCAGCGGCAGCTAATGGCAGTGCCAGAATGTTATAGCCAATCGCCCAGGTCAGATTCTGCCGAATGATTTTTCGTGTGCGGCGCGCAATGGCGATGGCAGCAGGGACGGTATCAAGTGAGGGTGACGATAGAACCAGATCAGCGGAACGCTGCGCCAAGGCGGCACCATCACCGATGGCGAGTGAGACATCCGCACCAGCCAAAACCGGGGCATCATTCAAACCATCACCAATCATCGCCACGCGCTGACCTTGCTGCTGCAGTTGCCGCACCAAGGCGAGTTTTGCCTCCGGCGATTGCCGTGCATGCGCGGTATCAATGCCCATGCGCTCTGCAAAACGCTTCACCGAAGTCTGCGCATCGCCACTGGCGAGGTGCAAAGTGAGCCCTTGCGCTTGTAAGTGTTTGACAGCTTGCGCGGCTCCTTTGCGCTCTTGTTCGGTAAACGTGAAACGCGCACGCGCGCCTGTGGTATTGGCCAGCCACACCGCGCCATCATCCTGACCATCGTAAGCAAATGGGGCAGTGCCGATACGCCAGGTGACGCCATCAATCGTGCCTTCCACACCTTGCCCAGCGACAGCCCGCAGCATGCTGGCAGACGGTGCATCGCTGACCGCGCTGAAGGCTGCAGCCAGTGGGTGATTGCTGTCACGTTCTAGCGCGGCGGCAAGGCGTATCGCCTGGTCTTCGTGAATACCGACGCATTGCTCTACAGTGGCAAGATGGGGTTTGCCATCACTCAATGTGCCGGTTTTATCAAACACGATGTCACTGACATGCGCGAGGCGATCCAGTGCATCAGGTTGAATCGCCAAGACGCCTATTTTGGCTAATGTGCCGTGTGCGGTCGCCAAGGCAGCGGGAATCGCCAATGACAGGGCGCAGGGGCAACTGATGACCAACAGCGACAAGGTAACTTCAAAAGCACGGCTGGGGTCGTGTATACGCCAACCGAAATAAACCACGGTGGCCGCCAGCAGTAAGCAGGTAACAAACCAGTTGGCGACACGTTCGGCACCACGCGCCAGTGTCGGGCGATGTGATTGTGCGGCTTCCACCAAGCGCACCAGTTCGGCAAGACGTGTTTTTGTACCGACATGCGTGACGTGAATCCGTGCGGCATGTTCACGGCAGGCGGTGCCAGCATAAACAGCATCGCCATGTTGTTTGGCAACAGGCGCTGATTCACCAGTCAGCAGCGATTCTTCGAAGTACGCATCATCGTCCAGCAAAATGCCGTCAGCAGGTACTGGATCGCCGACGGCAACACGCAGAATATCGCCGACCACAAGACTTTCGATGGGAACTGCCTCGCGGCTGCCATCGGCAAGCTCACGGGTGGCGAATGCGGGGCGCGCGCGCGCCAAGGCATCTACCTGGGCTGAAGCAATACTGCGGGTACGTTGTTCAAGTTGACGTGCCACCAGCAGCAGGAAAATGAACATCACCGCCGCGTCGTACCAGACATGCGTGCCACCACGCACGGTTTCCATCGTGCTGACCGCCCATGCCAGCAGGGTGGAGCCAGCAATGAGCACATCCATGCCGAGGCGCCGACCACGCAATTCATTCCATGCGCCAAGGATGAATGGCCAGCCTGCCCAGAACACCACAGGTGTTGAAACCATAAAGGTGATCCAGCGGAAAAAATCCCGCATGGGCAGGCTCATCTCGCCACGGGTATCGAGGTAGAGCGCTTCGGCAAACATCATCGCTTGCATGGCACCGATACCGGCTAGGCCAATGCGCAGAATGTCACGATTTCGTTGGCGGCGGCGCTCACTTTCACGCGCTTCGCCTGTTGCAAGATAGGGGCGATAGCCCAGTGCCGCCAGCCGTGCCAGGGGTTTGGAAAGCGTGGTTTTGTTTGGGTCCCACTGAATGCGAATACGGCCAGTAATGGCATTGGCACTGGTGTCCAACACGCCGGATTCACGAGTGAGGGCGCGATCAATCAGCCAGGCACAGGCGGCGCAACGCATACCATCGGTGAGGACGGTGATTTCATGCCCACCAGTGACATCGTGCGCATGTGCGGCAAGGATTTCACTTCGATCCCACATGGCAAGTGATGCGCTGTCGATATCAACCCGGCTTCCAGGTTGATCACGAAGCAGGTAGTAGTCGCCAAGATCAGCATGCTGAATCCACTGTGCAGCCGCCGCACAGCCCTCACAGCAAAACGCCTGAGATGTGTCGGATTGCGCAAGGCGGAAAGGCTCAGCGGGTAGCGCTTCTCCGCAGTGATGACAAACAGCGGGTTGCTGGGTCACGGATCTTGTGACGGATGATCGTCACCAATAGATGGGCGAAGTTGGCCAGCAAATTGCCCCTGTGGCAAACGGCCACGCAAGCGCCAGGCCTCACCACTGACTGGTTCAAGTTGCATCAGCCAGTCGTGTGAAGTGCTAGGTGTGCTGTCCACGCGCCAGCCCGTCTCCGTTACTGCCAGCTCCAGCGACAGATCATCGCCGCTGCGGGTTGGGTGATGTAGGTTCAGTTGCAGTGGCACGCTGCGATCAAACTGTCCGTTGACCGGCAAGACTTCCACAAAGCCGTGTTCTTCATCAATGCGCACGATAGCGCCAAGCTTCATGTCAGCGGCACGTGCATCAGGGCTGAGATCTGTTTGCTGGGTTTGCCCAGTGCGGCGCACTTCATCGGGGACTGCATCAATGCTGTCGCCGTTGCCGGCAACCTTCAGCATGAAAAAGCTACCGATCACCACTGCGCCAACCAGAAAAACCATCAGCCAGATGACTGGCTGACGCCAAGGGGATGACTGCTGTTCCATTGTTATGTCCTTGAGTTAGATCGGGCCGAAGAAGGTGCTGTCCACGCGTACCGAGGTGCTTTTGTCTTCAGCTTCAATCACGAATGTCACAGCATGGCGACCACGAATATCTGCCGGTGCGCTGACTGCCAGTGCTTTTGAAATGACCGAGCCAGCTGGCACTTCTACGGCAAGCGGTGCTTTCTCAAGCGTCAATTTCTGTGCTTCACTGCTTTCAACATGCACATAGTAAATATGGTTGGCATCGGTCTTGTTGACCAGCTTCAACGTATAGCCGTTATCGATGCGATCGGTGTATTGCTGGAAGAGGGCGTTGCGGTCACGCAACACATCCACAATCAACGGGCTGCGATGCAGAATGCCCCAGACCCAGAATGCAGCCAACGCGGTCAATAAGGTGGCGTAAATCAAAATACGCGGACGCAGAATACGGGATGGTTGACCATCCAGCGCATGCTGTGTGGTGTAACGAATCAAACCACGCGGCATGCCTACCTTGTCCATGACTTCATCGCAGGCATCAATACAGGCACCGCAGGCGATGCACTCGTATTGCAGGCCATTGCGAATATCAATGCCAACCGGGCAAACCTGCACGCAGAGGGTGCAGTCGATGCAGTCGCCGAGCTCTTCTTGCTCAAACTTCGGCAAGGGTTCGGCTTCAGCACCAATGTCACCCAGGAAAATCGTGCCACCCGCATTGATACGCGCTTGTGCAGCGCTGGGGTGTTTGCTGGCGCGGAAGACATAGTCGTAAGCGGTCTGGATATCCAGCAGTCCGCGTGCGCGTTCAAGCACACTGGCCAGACCACGCTTGCGTGGGCCACGTGGCTCACCGCGCAACGGGTCATAGGCAATGATCAGGGTGTTGCGGTCGAACATGGCGCTTTGGAAGCGCGCATACGGACACATGTATTTGCAAACCTGCTCGCGCAAAACACCGGCATTGCTCCATGTGGCCAAGGAATAGAACAACACCCAGAAGGTTTCCCAGCCGTTCCAGTCAACGTCAAAAAGGCGGTCACCCAGGCTACGAATCGGTGTGAAGAAGCCAACAAAGGTGAAGCCAGTCCATAAGGCAAAGATCAGCCAGACAGTATGTTTGCTGCCTTTACGGAAGATTTTTTCACCGTTCCAGGGGCCGCTGTCCAGCTTCATGCGCTTGGCGCGGTCGCCTTCGGTCCAGCGCTCCATCCACAGGAATGTTTCTGTCCACACCGTTTGCGGGCAGGCATAACCACACCATAAGCGTCCAGCCAAAGCGGTGGTGAAGAACAGCGTCATCGCCAGCATGATGAGCAGCAGCGATAACAGACTGAAATCCTGAGGCCAGAATGTCAGGCCGAAGACATAGAATTTACGCGCGGGCAGGTCAAAGAGCACAGCCTGGCGTCCATCCCAAGTGACCCAAGGGAACAGGTAGTACATTCCCAAGAGCCAAAAGACAGCCAGTTTGCGAAGGCGATCGAAGCGTCCAGAAACATCGCGAGGGTAAACCTTGCGTTCGCTTACATACGAAGAATCGCCGCCGGAATCCAGCAGATCGATGTCGATGCGTTTATTCACAGCGTATTACCTGGTTTTTGGTCCATTAAAACGGCTGGAAGGCCGCAGCAGGATCCAAGTAAAAAGGCTGGACGACGCAGTCGCCAGCCAAAAAGTAAAGAACCCGAGCGTGTACCCCAGCCCGCGCGTAATGTCGAGGCTGGGGAAGGTCATATCACGCAAATCCAGTGGGTCAAGAAACGCAAAGAAAACCATGGTTGCCACTCCAGCGGCAAAGAAACTCGGCCATAAAATAGACCCCAAACGCTGAGCCATAGGACGCGGTGGGTGATCGAATTCTGGAGTGGTGAAGTTGGTCATTGCTGGGCTGATGTTCCTGACTTCGAGGGATGAGAGATCGACCACACATAGGCTGAAACCAGCCTTGACCGCGTATCGCCTAGCATACCGCCCCAAGCGGGCATGACGCCATGGCGACCTTTGTTGATGGTCTCACGGAGTGACTCGCGGCTATCACTATACATCCAATAGCTGTCTGTCAAATCAGGTGCACCAACTTTTTGATCACCTTTGCCATCGATCCCGTGACAGGCCACGCAGACACCTTCGTAAAGGGTCTTGCCACGTGCAGCGGCAAAGTCTGTACGTTCGGTGCCTTCTTGGTCACTGAGCTGATGCACATAGGCGATGACGTAGTCGGCAGCGTCAGGGCCAGCCATGCCTTCCAGCACCGTGCCCCATGCAGGCATGACGCCTTCACGGCCATTCAGTACGGTTTCCAGAATTTGCTCTGGGCTGCCGCCCCAATGCCAGATGTCATCGGTCAGGTTGGGGTAGCCAACGGCACCTTTACCCAGCGAACCGTGGCAGGTTGCGCAGTTGTTGGCGAAGATGGATGCGCCAAGTTTCACGGCTTGCGGGTTGTTTGCCAGCACGTCAATGGCTTGACCTTTGTAGGGTTCAAAGGTTTTTTCCAGCTTGGCATTGGCAATCTGTGCCTGGCTGTCGTGTTCGGCAACAGAGCTCCATTTGCCGAAGCCTTCATAGGTACCAAAGCCACCAAACCAAAATAGATAGGCAAAGCCAAACACCATGGAGATGTAGAAGCCGTTAATCCACCAACGCGGCATTGGCTTGTTGAACTCTGTGATGTCGCCATCCCAGTAGTGGCTGATTTCTTCAGGCTTAGGGTCGCCAGGGCGACGTTTGGCTGTCCACCAAAGAAGCCAGGTGATTCCCAGAAGGTTCAATAAAATCAGAGCGATGACATACCAGTTCCATACGGTGG
The DNA here is from genome assembly GCA_964481865.1 of uncultured Thermomonas sp. Taxonomy (GTDB): domain Bacteria; phylum Pseudomonadota; class Gammaproteobacteria; order Xanthomonadales; family Xanthomonadaceae; genus Thermomonas. The sequence continues at coordinate 6,510 of CAYZUG010000013.1, forward strand.
TCATGCGGTTTTCCTCTCGTTATTGCTGGCAACTTCTTCACCAGCGGGAACATCGTCATCCACGGCAAGACGCGCAGTGGCATCAAAGCCTTTGCGCAGGTTGGGCTGCCACGCCCAAACCCAGATGGCAACGAAAAGCAGCAGCAAGAATGTGGTCATGATTCCGGAGATCATGTTCAGCCTCCTCGAGGTGCGTGTTTGCCTAGACCTTGCAGATAGGCGACAAGTGCGTCCAGCTCGGTCTTGCCTTCAACCGCGGCAGGTGCTTCGGCAACTTCCGCATCGGTATAGGGGTCACCCAAGCGCTTGAGTGCCACCATATGCTTCTGCACGGATGTCCCGTTGAGCTTGTTTTTTCCAAGCCATGGATAGGCTGGCATATTCGACTCTGGCACCACATCACGCGGGTTGAGCAAGTGAACGCGATGCCAATCGTCGGAGTAACGCCCACCGACGCGTGCCAGATCCGGTCCGGTGCGCTTGGAGCCCCACTGGAAGGGACGGTCGTAAACCGATTCACCTGCTAACGAGTAGTGGCCATAGCGTTCGGTTTCGAAACGCAAGGTACGCACCATCTGCGAGTGGCAGTTGTAGCAGCCTTCGCGGACATAGATGTCACGGCCAGCCAGTTCAAGTGCCGGATAAGGCTTGACGCCTGGAAGTGGCTTGATCGCTTCAGCCTGAAACATCAGTGGCACGATTTCAGCCAGACCACCCAGCGAGACCGCCACAGCGACCAGAACCGCCATCAGGCCAATATTTTTCTCAAGTTTTTCGTGTGCAATTCCCATGGCGTTGTCCTTAGTTACTTGCTTCGGCAGCGTCTGGGGGGAGAACTGGGTGTTCAGCCACACCTTGTGCTTGCTTCCATGTACGCCACATGTGCCAACCCATCATGCACATGCCGCTCAGAACCAAAATGCCGCCAGCCAAACGCCCCAAGTAGTAGGGGTAGGTGGCGATCAGACCTTCCACAAAGCTGTAGGTCAGCGTGCCATCGGCATTCGTGGCGCGCCACATCAGGCCTTGGGTGATGCCGGCAATCCACATCGAGGCGATGTAGAACACCACGCCAATGGTGTGCATCCAGAAGTGAGCATCAATCAGCTTGGTGGAGTACATGCCTTTCAGACCCAGCAAACGCGGATACAAGGCATACAGCGAGCCGATCGAAATCATTGCCACCCAGCCCAAGGTACCGGCGTGCACGTGGCCGACAGTCCAGTCGGTGTAGTGCGAGAGCGAGTTCACCGTCTTGATCGACAGCATTGGGCCTTCGAAGGTGGCGATCATGTAGAAGCTGATGGAGACGATCAGGAACTTCAGAATTGGATCGGTACGCAGTTTGTGCCACACACCCGACAGAGTGAGGATGCCGTTCATCGCACCGCCCCAGCTGGGAGCCAGCAGAATCACGGAGAACACCATGCCGACCGATTGTGCCCAGTCAGGCAGTGCGGTGTAGTGCAGATGGTGCGGGCCAGCCCACATATAGATGGAGATCAGTGCCCAGAAGTGCACGATCGACAGGCGATACGAATAGATCGGGCGCTGTGCCTGCTTCGGAACGAAGTAGTACATCATCGCCAAGTAGCCCACGGTGAGCAGGAAGGCCACGCCATTATGGCCGTACCACCACTGCGCCATGGCATCCACAGCACCGCTGTACACCGAGTAGGACTTCCACAGCTCGGCGGGCATCACGATGTTGTTGACGATATGCAGCAGCGCCACTGCGATCACATAGGCGCCATAGAACCAGTTGGCCACATAAATGTGCTTGACGCGGCGTTTGGCAACCGTGCCGAAGAACAGAACGCCATAAGCCACCCAGACCACCGCAATCAGAATATCCAGCGGCCATTCCAGCTCCGCGTATTCCTTGCTTTGGGTAATCCCCAGCGGAATGGTGATAACAGCACCCAGCATGGCGGCCTGCCAGCCCCAGAACACAAACTGTGCAAGCTTGTCGCTGATCAGCCGCACATGGCAGGTGCGTTGCACCACATAGAGTGACGTGGCGAAGAGGATCGAACCGCCGAAGGCGAAGATCATGCCGTCGGTGTGTACGGGGCGAATACGGCTGTAAGTCAGCCAGGGGATATCAAAGTTCAATGCGGGCCAATACAGCTGGGCGGAAAGTAGAACGCCAACTGCCATGCCGATGATGCCCCAGAACACGGTCGCAACCGCGAACTGATGCACCACTTTGTCATTGTATGTGCCGGATGTGGCTTGCATACGGGTCTCCAGAGTCAATCATTAAGCATGTTAATCGCCAGTTTGTTTTCAAAATTGATTATGATCAAAAAACAAACACGACCGATTGAAAAGGGTAAAACGATGGAGCATGCAGGTTTTTCTGCATTGCAGCATATTGTACCCCTGTTCTTAGTTCACAAGTAGTGAGTGCATGGCTAAACCGATCCCCCTCAACCTGGTTCGTCTGCGCAAAAGCTGCGAACGCTGCTCGTTGCAAGTGCTTTGTATGCCGGCAGGTGTTGATGCTGTTGATCTGGAACGCCTTGATGCGGTTGTGCATCGACGCAAGCAGGTGAGCAAAGGTGAGAGCCTGTATCGTGTTGGCGATGCATTGCGGGCGGTGTATGTTGCCAGTGAGGGCTGCTTCAAGACGGTTGCAGTGAGTGTGGCGGGGGATGAAACCGTCCTGGGCTTTCATCTCCCCGGTGAGTTGTTTGGCTTGGACGCTGTGGGAAGCGGCCAGCATCGTTGTGAGGCGATTGCACTTGCCGATGCGCAGGTGTGTGAAGTGCCGTTTGCACAGTTGAGCGCCGTTGCCGCAAAGTTGCCCAGTCTGCAGCAGCATCTTTTTCGGGTCATCGGGCAAAGTGCAGATCGCGATCACGACCATGTTGATTTGCTTTCAAGGCGGCAGGCGCAAGAACGGCTTGCGCTTTTTGTATATGGGCTGAGTGAGCGTTTTCAGCATATCGGGCGGTCGGCTGATGATTTCCAGCTACCGATGAGCCGTGATGAAATTGCCCATTATTTAGGGCTGGCGTTAGAAACGGTGAGCCGTGGATTCAGCCGCCTGCATGAAGACGGCATCATTGAAGTCCGCGGGCGTCGCGTGCGTATTCTGCAAATGCAGGCGCTATGTGCGGCGGCGGGTGCGCTTTCTGACGCGGGGCGTCCTGCCTGTCGGCATGAGCAGGTGTAAGGGGAAAAGAGGCCATGCGCCGTCTGGATTTACGCCATTTGCCAGCACCCGAGCCGTTTGTATTGGCGATGGAAGCTGCTGATGCGTTGCAAATGGGTGAAACCATCGAGGTATTGACGCCGCTGCTTCCGCACCCACTGCTGCAGGCCTTGGAAGTGCGGGGGCTGCATTACGATGCCGCGCAGTGTGATGAAGGCGGCGCACGCATCCTGATTACCCGTGTGATGTAACGCATGGTGAAGTTGGCCATCCAGCAGGCACCGCCACCCATGCTGCCGCGCATGTTTCTGCTGACCGCAAGCGTTTGGGGAGTTATTGCAGGCGGCATGGTGATGCTTGATGGTGAGCTGTTGTGGGTCTCGCGTTGGGCTGCTGCAACCTTGGCATGGGTACATGTGTTGACCCTGGGGGTATTGGGCAATGCGATGCTGGGGAGTTTGCTGCAATTTTTGCCGGTGGCTGCAGGTGTTGCGGTACGCGGTGGACGGCAAGGCGCATGGTTGTTGTATGCCTTGTTGAATCTAGGGGCATTGCTTCTGGTGTACGGATTTCGCTCTGCCGAGCAAGGCTTACTTTTAAGTGGCAGTGTGCTTCTTCTGACCGCATTCGTCTTGCTGGCAAGTTTGACATTGCCCGGTGTGCTGGCAGCACAGGGTCAACGATTTTTACGTTTGGGGCTTGGGAGTGCTTTGCTGGCTGGCTGTTTGACGGCACTGCTGGGCGCAATATTGGTGCTGGGGCTGCTTGGTAAGATCCGGTTGCCGGTCATGGCATGGACGGATGTGCATGCAGCATGGGGGCTTCTTGGCTGGGTATTAGCTTTGTTGGCGGCGGTTTCGCGGATTGTTGCGCCGATGTTTCAGGGGGCAATGGCAGCATCCAGTCGGGCTCAGGCAGTTTGGCAGGGATCACTTTATGGGCTGCTTCTAGCCTTGCCTGTGTTGCTTGTCGTGGGTGTCAGTATCGACACAATTCCCGCATTACGTTTAGCCGCTGCCACATTGCTGGGGCTGTTTGCTTTGGCTGGGTTGTACTTGCAGTTGCGTTCAAGCCATTTGCGGAAAGTACCGCTGACTGGATTCTGGATGGTGGGGCTTGTGGCCTTGTTGCTTGCAGCGGTTTTGTTTGCTGCAACACCAGAGGCGATGCAATGGGTTGGGGTGTTGGTATTGCAGGTGGGGTTGCCCATGCTGGTGATGGGCATGATGCTGGAAATCACCGCATTTCTTGCGTGGATTGGTTTACAGCGGCAAATCGGTCGTGGCGTGCAAGTGCCTGGGGTACAACTCTTGTTGCCACAGCGCATCAAATGGGGGGTGTGGGCATTACACGTGGTGGCGGCTGGTTTGCTGATGATGGGTCTGGCATGGCGGGCAACTGCATTGCCATTGGCAGGTGCGGCCTATGTGCTGGCTTATACGGTGAGCTTGGCTGCATTGTGCCTGCCAAGTTGGCAGGCATGGCGCTTCGTACGCGGACTCAAGACAAGGCAGGAAGCGAGCGACGTGGAAATATCCAACCCATAGACCGGCTTAGGTGGTCTGTGCCGGGACTTCCAGTACACCGGTGTGCAGCGTCTGGCGCAGGGCAATTTCCCAAGGTGCAATGTCCAGCCCATGTGCTTGCCGCCATGCGGTATCGAACAGGGTTTCCTGATAGCGTTTGCCGAGGTCACACAGCAGCGTCACGATGCTGCCCTGTTCACCACGGGCACGCATTTGCGCAGCTATTTGCAGGCAGGCTGCAAAATTGGTTCCCGATGAGCCGCCATAGCGCGTACCGAGGTGTTCTTCCAGCAATAATGCAGCGGTAACGGAAGCGGCATCATCCACTTCAGCAACAGCATCGACTACATCAAAAACAAACCCAGGCTCTACCTTGGGGCGGCCAATCCCTTCAATCAGGGTGGGCTGGCTGGCGACGGCCAAGCGGTCACGGTTGCGCCAGCCATGAATATAACTGCTGCCCGCAGGTTCGGCGGCACACAGCCGTGTATTGAGGCGACGGTAGCGTAAGTAGCGACCAATGGTTGCCGATGTGCCGCCAGTGCCAACCCCACAGACGATCCAACTGGGTTCAGGCTGAGGCTCGCGGCGAAGCTGGCCGATGATGGACTCGGCAATATTGTTATTACCTCGCCAGTCGGTTGCACGTTCGGCTAAGCCGAATTGGTCGAGATGGCAGGCACCTTGCGCTGCATGTTCTGCTGCGCGCGCATGTACCTGCGTGGGGTCAGCCACAAGGTCACAGTGCCCCCCCAATACCTGTACTGCCTGGATTTTTTGTGGCGCGGTTGTTGCCGGCATGACGGCAATAAATGGCAGCCCCAATAGACGGGCAAACCAAGCTTCAGAAATTGCGGTACTACCTGATGAGGCATCCACAACGGTTTGTCCGGGCGATAGGCGACCATTGCACAAGGCGTACAGAAACAACGAGCGTGCCAAACGGTGTTTCAAACTGCCGGTAGGGTGGCTGGATTCGTCTTTGAAGTAGAACGCAATGCCGGGAAAGCCGGGGAAGTCCAAGCGGAACAGATGTGTATCGGCGGAGCGGGTGGCTTCTTGTTCTAAAAGTGCCAAGGCATTGTGCAGCCATTGGCGATTTTCTTGGCAGTGCATGGGTACGGCAGGCAGGTGGTTGCTCATGACCTCATGATACGCACAATGCGCAGTGCCGTCTTAGCGCAATAGCAGGAACCAGCCGATGGGGTTGTGCATGCGTGCAATGCCAAACATCAGAAAGAACGTAGTAAGCGCCAGGAAATAGAAGGTGGCTCGCCATGTCCGTGTGAGTTTCTGACGCATCGCCATCACTCCCAGAATGATATACAGCACAAGAAGTGCGAGCTTTGTGCTTAACCAACCATTGGCAAACATCGCCCCGGGTAACATCGAAAACAACATGCTGGCCGAGGTCAGCAGAATGGTGTCGATGGTGTAACTGCTATAGCGCGGCAGCCAGTGGTAGGGCCATTTTGCACCAAGTAACGCCGCGCCACCACGCAGGGCAAACAGTGCGCCGCTGCATATGACGGTATGGATGTGCGTCCATTTGACTTGGGGGTAGAACTCCAGCATTGGTGACATGGTGAGGTTCTCAGCCTGGGCGACCGTCGGCGCGGGGATGGAGATAAATCGATAGCGAGCGCAATGCCCATGGCAGGAAAGCGATCAACCAACCGATAGCAGCAAGGCTTTGCCAGAAATAATTGTCGGGGGCAGCATCGGCCACCACGCGAATCACCGCGACAACTTGCAGCAGGGCAAAGGCGAACCAACCCACCGGTGGCATCAACATTGGCCGTCCTGAATGTCCTTGCGTCACACGCGTCACCATGGCGACTAACAGGCTGCCGAAAAACCCGATATATACCGCATGCTGTGGACCGCGCCCGAGGATGAAGTCACCTGTGGCAAAGAAATAGGCACTTTGTGCTGCAAACAGTGCAAAAGCGATAGGAAGCCAGGCAAAACCGGCGAAAAGAACCCACAAAATCCCCGGCGCTTGACTGCGCGGCCACCATTTCCATAACACCCAGGCACTGGCAGCGGCCAGCAAGGCATCACCTGGCCACATCCAGCGATTGGCATGCTGCAGTTCAAGCAAGAGGTGAAGCAGCAATAAAGCCCACATGCCGGCAACAAGCGGCATTGGGCGCCATGCGCGGTAACCGGCGACCACGTTTCCGGCAAAAAACGGAAACATGCGGTGTGCAACGGTGATGTAGATGGGCAGCAATAAGCCGAATGTACCGAGCTTGATGGAAACCATGACCGTCCACGGCGCTGCACCATGAAGGAATGCAGCCATCAATAGCACGCCAACCCAACCAAGACTAAGCGCACTGAAGCATGACCATGCATGCCATGTGGGGCCACGTTGTGCGCGGCGTTCGGCAAGTAGAACACGCAAGAGTTGCAGCAGACCATAGACCCAACCAACCAGCGACATCACCACGCCGATATGCACCATGGCAGGCTGCCCAGTCAACATTCCCAGAACAACAGAAAGTTGCCCACCAAACAGCCCCAATCCCACTGGGACATAGTGCCAGCGTTTGAGGTCTGGCATCCCCATCCAACGCGGGAAGGTGGTCATCAAAAAGCCAAACATGAACGGCGGCAGCAATTGGTATTGCATAACAAAAGCATGCATCCAGCCGCCGAAGGGCGTGTTGCTGGGAAGGCCAATCAATTGCCAGCGTGCATCCAGTAGCCAAAGCATCCACCATGTCATCGCCAAAAGCACGTTAACCGCACCGACAAAGAACAGCAGGCGATGCGGTGCTGCCGCCAAAAGTGCTGGGGAAAGTTGCTGGGGTGAGTCGGGGAGTGGATGCATGTTCATACCGCATAGTGTGCATCAGTCAATGCGAATGCGCCTTGATGCATGTCAGCGTTACGAACACACAGAACATAAAAGCACAGCATAAAAAAGGGGCGGATATTTCCGCCCCTGTCATGGTTTTTCTTTAGCGCACTTTAGGTTGTGCTGCTCTTTTTAAGCCACTTCTGTGCCACGAACAATGCCAGCAACAATGCACCCACCGAGAAAATCAAATCCCCCGGCATGCGCATCCAGACCAGCATGTCAATGATTGGGCGATTCATGAAGTCGGCGGAACGGGCATACCAATAGCCATGATCAAGTGCGGCACTAAGTTGCAGAACCCCCATGGGCAGCAGCGTCAGAATAGCCATCAGAGCCAGCCCGATATTGAATGTCCAGAACGAACCACGCAGCAAACCATCGGACCATTGCACTTGCGGACGCAGGCCGCGCAGGCAGAACAGCATCAAGCCAATGCCCAACATGCCATACACACCAAACAGGGCAGTGTGACCGTGCAGCGGGGTGAGGTTTAGGCCTTGCATGTAGTACAGCGCGATGGGGGTGTTGATGAGGAAGCCGAACAAGCCTGCGCCTACCAAGTTCCAGAAGCTCACGGCAAGGAAGAACATGATCGGCCAGCGATAGCGTTCCATCCATGGGGTAGCACGGCCATGCGACCAAGTTTCATAGGCTTCCAAGCCGATCAACGCCAAGGGAACCACTTCCAAGGCTGAGAAACTTGCGCCTAAAGCCACGGCTGCCATCGTGGTGCCAGAGAAGTACAAATGATGGAACATCCCCAGCACGCCGCCACTCATGAAGATAATGGTGGCGAACAACACATTGACGGTGGCGGACTTGCCACGCAACAGTCCAAGTTTGACGAACAAGAAGCTCATCACCGCGACAGCAAAGACTTCAAAGAAGCCTTCTACCCATAGGTGAACCACCCACCAGCGCCAGTAATCAACGATGGACATATGGGTTTTTTCGCCCCACATCAGACCTGCGCCATAGAACAGAGCAATGGCAACCGTGGAGAGGAAAAGCAGCCCCACAATGGAGGACATTTCATCTTTGCGCTTGAGCGCGGGCCACAGTGCGCGCCCCACCAAAAGCAACCACAACAGCAGGCCGATGAACAGGAAGGCTTGCCAGAAGCGGCCAATGTCCACGTATTCCCAGCCTTGGTGACCGAACCAGAAGTTGTACTTCAGATCCATTTTCTGCATCACCGCAAACCATTGGCCAACAAAGGCGCCAACCACGATGATGAGCAAGCAGATGAACAGGAAGTTCACCCCCGCGCGCTGGAACTTTGGCTCATGCCCGGAAACGGCCGGTGCGATATACAGACCCGTGGCTAACCATGCTGTTGCAATCCACAGCACCGCGAGTTGGGTATGCCAGCTGCGGGTCAGCGAGTAAGGGATGAACTCGGCAATCTGTAAGCCATAGGCTTCTTGCCCTTCAACCTGATAGTGCGCGGTGGTGGCACCCAGGAGAATTTGTACCAGGAACAATGCCACCACGACCCAAAAGTACTTCGCCGTTGCCCGCATTGAAGGCGTAATGGTGATGCCTTGCAACGGATCTTGCGCGGGTGGTGTGGGGAGTGGCTCTTTACCGTGATACGCCGCGTAATGCCACGCCAGCAGGCCAATACCACCAATCATGAACAGGATGGAGAACATCGACCAAATGAAGGTGTCCGATGTGGGGGTGTTATCGGTCAGTGGTTCATATGGCCAGTTGTTGGTGTAAGTGCGGTTTGTTTCACCCGGACGGTCGGTTCCTGCTGCCCAAGCCGTCCAGAAGAAAAATGCCGACATCGCCCGGCGATTATCGGCATTGGGTACCGTATCTTCACGCATGGCATAGGCTTCACGCAAAGGTTGCGTGGCCGGGTCATTGGAAAACACGCTTTCATAATGCGCGGACACCTGGCGAATCGCTTGCGCACGCTGATCGCTGATGATGAGCTCGCCCGTGTCAGCGTTGTAGGTGTTCTGCCGCATTTCAGGCTTGATTTTGGCTTGCAGTTTGGCTTGCTCTGCAGCATCCAGTGCTGCATACGCTTGACCTGTATCGGCCTGTGCCTGCAAATCCAGCATGGCTTCGGCTTCACGATGCAACCAATCAGCCGACCAATCGGGGGCAATCAAGGCGCCGTGTCCCCAAATGGAACCCAGTTGCTGACCACCGATGCTTTGCCAGACTTGCTGGCCGTGTTGGATATCTTCTTTTGTGTAAACCGTTTCACCACTGGTGGTGACGACACGATCGGGAATCGGTGGTTTGGTATGCACCAAATCCATGCCCAACCAAAGCATGACCGCAAAGCTGGCGATAAGCAGGGCAGCCAAGCCCAGCCAGAGCCGTTTCGTAATAGACATTCAGCCTCTCCTGATATGAACGAGCGGTGCCATCCTCAGCCTCTACCCCCGTGCTGCTCCATGACTTGCGTCAACTTTCCCGTGAATAGGGTCAGGCCAAGCAGATTTAGCTTAACGGATTTATCAAGCAAGTACGCATCCACTTGCAAAGCCAACAGACAGGGCTTCGCAAACGATGTGTGATCAGGAAAGTGGTGGCGATTATTCGCGCAGAATCGGCGCAGCCAAGGCTTCAAGTCGTGCGGGGTCAAGTAGCTCGACTTCACGGCGATCAACGGCAAGCAAACCATCGTCCTGCATGCGGCGTAGCACGCGGCTGACGGTTTCTGGCGCAAGACGCAAGTAATTGGCGATATCGGTGCGTGCCATCGTGAGCTGGAAGCGCGTGGCAGAAAACCCGCGTGCGGCCAAACGCCGTGACATTCCCAACAAGAATGCACCCACACGCTGATCTGCCGACCAGTCGCCAGCTAAAAGTGCAGCGCGGCCAATGTCTCTGCTCAACAAGCGGAAAAGTTCACGCTGCACCCCTGGGACGCGTGCGGCTAATACCGAGATTTTCGGGAAAGAAAACCGACACAGCATGACGGTATCCAAGGCGATGGCATCACAGGGATACCGGTCGCCATCAATGGCATTCAGACCAATGACTTCGCCCGGGAAATGGAAGCCGAGAACATGCTCATGCCCATCACGATCGGTTACGCAGGTTTTGACCGTACCAGCACGCACTGCAGCGATGGCTTCAAACGGGTCACCTTCGCGGAAAAGGTAGTCCCCGGCACGGAACGGCCCGATATGTTCGACCAACACATGCAATTCACGCAGGGCATTTTTATCCATGCCTTGCGATAAACAGGCATGCGAAAACGCGCAGGTCGTACAGAAGTGAAGGTCATTGCCATCGTCTGAAATGACATGCGGGCTGAGGCGCGGAAACGGCAACTGGCTCACACATCCCTCCTCTGTGGATGAAGCAAACAAAGAAACGGGACGGGTGTTTTTTGCGCTCGGGTTAGATCGCGCGTGAAAAACGCGGCGCCGGGCCAGATGTGGGTTGGGCAAGGTATCGGTCGAAGCACATGGCAATGTTACGCAATAGCAGGCGACCTTGCGAGGTGCTTTTGATCAGGCTGGGGCTGATTTGCACCAAACCGTCGTTTTCCAATGGTTGTAACGCGGCAAGTTCGTTGGCGAAATAGGTCGCAAAATGAATGTCATAACGGCGTTCCAGTGCATTGATAGGAATCTCGCCTTGGCACATCAAGGCTTGAATCAAATCCGCACGCAGTTCGTCATCTTCATTCAGTTGCATGCCACGGAACACCGGCAGCTTCCCTGCATCAATCGCTGCTTCCCAGCTTGGTAAGTCGCGTGGGTTCTGGCTGAAGGTGTTGCCGATATGGCTGATGGCAGAAACACCCAGGCCAAGCAGGTCGCTATCTGCATGCGTGGTATAGCCCATGAAGTTGCGGTGCAAACCACCGCGTCGTTGCGCATTGGCAAGCTCATCATCGGGAAGTGCAAAGTGATCCATACCGATGTAGAGATAGCCGGCGGCTGTCAGTTTTTCTACCGCCAGTTGCAACAGCGCCAATTTGGCTTCGCCATCAAGCAGAAGCGATGTGTTGATTTGCTTTTGCGGTTTGAACAGATGCGGCAGATGCGCATAGCTATACACCGCGATCCGGTCAGGACGGATGTGCGTGACGATGTCTAAGGTCTTGCCAAAGCCTTCAAGGTTTTGCCCGGGCAGACCATAGATCAGGTCGATATTGACCGAACGCAGCCCAGCAGAACGACAGGCTTCAACCACCGCCTGCGTTTGCTCAACACTTTGGATGCGATTGATGGCGGCTTGTACCTGCGGGTCAAAATCCTGCACACCAAAACTTGCACGGTTGAAACCCAACGCGGCCAGTTCAGGTAACCAACTCGGTTCGCAAAAACGCGGATCGATTTCAATTGAAATATCGCGATCGTCGTTCGGGCTGAAATCGAGATGCTGGGTGATGGTGTGAATCACGCTGCCCAATTGCGCAGGTGTGAGGAAGTTGGGTGTGCCGCCACCAAAATGTAGTTGCACGATGTCGCGATCGCGGTCGAACAGGGGCGCCAGCAGCGTGATTTCCTTGTTCAGACGTTCAAGGTATTGGCTACCGCGAGCAAGGTCACGGGTGATGATGCGGTTACAACCGCAATAGAAGCATGGGCTGAAACAGAACGGCACATGCACATACAGAGACAGCCTGCGTGGAATGGGTTCGCCATTGCTGGCCTGTATAGCAGCACGCAATTCGGCCTCGGCAAACTCCGCATGAAACTGCGGAGCTGTGGGATAAGAGGTATAGCGTGGGCCTGGCCGGTCGTAACGGCGCAGAAGGTCGGCATCAAAGGCAATGTGCTGGGAGTGCATCGTGCAAGCTTAGGCAAGCTTGGGGGCGATCGACTTGACTTCAATCAATCTTTTGCAAGAGAAATCAGCGGCGCAAAAGACTGTACACCGCCGTATTAAGCCATGAAACCCCATTCACATAACTGGGGTGTGTGGCGGGGATGGGGCGCTCTTCCAGCCGTGTGATATGCCAGTCCGCTGCGCCCTTCTTGCCAACGCTGTTGCCAATAATCGAAGTCCATTGAGGCTAAACATCCAGAGTGGCGAGATCACCTTTTTGCTCAAGCCAGCCTTTGCGATCCGAAGCGCGCTTTTTCGCCAGCAGCATATCCATCAATGCATGTGTTTCGCTGGTGTTATCCACGGTCAGTTGCACAAGGCGGCGGGTATCGACGTGCATGGTGGATTCGCGTAGCTGCTGCGGGTTCATTTCACCCAAGCCTTTGAAGCGGGTGACACTGACCTGACCCTTGAGTTTTTCGCGCTGGATTTTTTCCAGCAGCAGGCGCTTTTCTTCTTCATCCAAGGCATAAAACATGTGCTTGCCCACGTCCACGCGGAACAGCGGGGGCATTGCCACGAACACATGGCCTGCCCGTACCAATGCCGGGAAGTGACGCAGGAACAGGGCGGAAAGCAGGGTGGCGATATGCAGGCCGTCGCTGTCAGCGTCGGCCAGAATGACGATCTTGCCGTAGCGCAGACCGTCGATATCATCTTTCCCAGGATCGCAGCCAATCGCCACTGCCAGATCGTGCACTTCCTGCGAGCCGAGAACTTGCCCCGAGGCGACTTCCCAAGTATTCAGAATCTTGCCACGCAGCGGCAGGATGGCTTGGAAGTCCTTGTCACGCGCCTGCTTTGCACTGCCGCCAGCCGAGTCGCCCTCCACCAAAAATAATTCGGTACGTGAGAGATCTTGGCTGATGCAGTCGGCCAGTTTTCCGGGCAGGGCAGGGCCTTGCGTCACCTTTTTGCGAACGATCTGCTTTTCAGTTTTCAGCCGCGCGGATGCGCGGTCAATAGCAAGCTGTGCAATCTTTCCACCAAGCTCGGTGTTGGCATTCAGCCACAGGCTGAAGGCATCGTGTGCAGCGCCTTCCACGAAACCGGCGGCCTGACGCGAGCTAAGCCGTTCTTTGGTCTGACCAGAAAATTGCGGGTCGGTCATTTTCATCGACAACACGAAGGCGACGCGATCCCACACGTCCTCCGGTGCCAGCTTCACGCCGCGTGGCAGCAAGTTGCGGAAGTCGCAGAACTCGCGCAGTGCTTCGGTAAAACCGCTGCGCAAACCGTTGACGTGGGTGCCGTGTTGGGCGGTAGGAATGAGGTTGACGTAGCTTTCCTGCACCAGCTCACCTTCCGGTAGCCAGGTGACGGCCCAATCCACCACTTCGGTGTCTTTCTTCAGTTGACCGACGAACAGCTCTGGTGGCAGCAGTTCGCGTTCACTGGGGCTGTCTTTGAGGATTTCTTGTTTCAAATAGGCGCGCAGACCATCTTCGTAATGCCATTGGCAGCGTTCATTCGTGGCTTCGTCGAATAAGGAGACGGTCAGCCCCGGGCACAGTACGGCTTTGGCACGCAGCAAATGCTTGAGGGCGCGCAGGTTGAACTTCGGCGTGTCGAAATACTTGGCATCCGGCCAGAAACGTAGGCGAGAGCCAGTGTTCTTCTTGCCGACGCTGCCAATCACGTCCAGTGTCGAGATGCGATCCCCATCGGCAAAGCCCATGTGGTATTCATTGCCGTCGCGTTTGATATACACGTCCAGTTTGTGCGACAGCGCATTCACGACGCTGACCCCAACCCCGTGCAGGCCGCCGCTGAAGGTGTAGTTTTTATTGCTGAATTTGCCGCCCGCGTGCAGGCGGGTGAGGATCAGCTCCACTCCGGGGATTTTTTCTTCCGGGTGGATGTCTACCGGCATGCCGCGTCCGTCGTCGGCCACTTCGCAACTGCCATCGGCAAACAGGGTGACGCTGATCGCTTTGGCGTGGCCGGCCAAGGCTTCGTCCACGGCGTTGTCGATCACTTCCTGCGCCAGATGATTCGGGCGGGAGGTATCGGTGTACATGCCGGGACGGCGTTTAACCGGGTCCAGCCCGGAGAGAACTTCAATATCTTCTGCGTTGTAGCGTGCGTTCATGCGTGAAATTTGGGGTTGCAGCAAGTCACAAGCCTGCCAGTGTGTCGTGTTACGGCAAATTTTGCACGCATGGCGATGCTGTGGTGGGGCATGTCATGATGGCGTTTCGTTGCTGCCGAAGCATGATCAAGAGAGAGTCCTATGTCATCACGCCGCCATTTTCTGCAGTCCTCCCTTGCGCTTGCAGGTGCGCTTTCACTGCGCCCGGCGCGGGCTGTTTCGCCGCCAAAGTTAGGGAAAGTGGTGTCGACATGGGATTTTGGTGTGCCAGCCAATCAGGCGGCATGGGCTGTCTTGAGCAAAGGGGGGAGCGCATTGGATGCTGTTGAAGCAGGCGCACGCTGGGCAGAAACCGGACAGTGCAATGCTACGGTGGGGCAATGCGGCTACCCCGATCGTGACGGTTACGTCACCCTTGATGCCAGCATCATGCGTGGTGATGGCGGCTGTGGTGCGGTAGCGGCGCTGGAAGATATCGATCACCCGATCAGTGTGGCGCGCAAGGTGATGGAAGAAACGCCGCATGTGCTGCTGGTGGGCGCAGGTGCCCGCCAGTTCGCATTGGAACAGGGCTTTCAAGCCCGCCAGTTGCGTACAGCAGAAGCAGAGAAGGCGTGGCGTGAATGGCTGAAAACCGCGCAATACCAGCCTGAAATCAATATTGAACGGCGTGCGATGCCGGGTAATAAAGACAATCACGACACCATTGGCATGTTGGCTATCAGTGCGGATGGTCGTATGGCAGGGGCATGCACAACCAGTGGCATGGCATTCAAAATGCGTGGCCGTGTCGGGGATAGTCCCATCATTGGCGCAGGGCTGTATGTTGATGATGACGTTGGCGCTGCCACCGCCTCCGGGGTTGGAGAGGAAATGTTGCGCAATACCGCCAGTTTTCTGGTGGTGGAATTGATGCGACAAGGGCATACCCCCGCCGATGCCTGCCGCATTGCGATTGAGCGTGTTGTGCATAAGCGGCCAGATGCAAGCAAGTCGCTGCAAGTCTGCTTCTTGGCGATGAACAAACACGGCGACGTGGGGGCGTTTGCCCTGCATCGCGGTTTTGTGTATGCGGTGTGTGATGCAGAGCGACAAGACGCTCTGTTGGAATCGCCCTCGGTTTACACGACAACCCAGGTGTAATGCCCATGGCTGGACATATTGTTCTGGAAGTGGCGGCCAATTCACTGGCATCGGCGCTTGCGGCGCAGGAAGGCGGTGCAAATCGCGTGGAGCTGTGTGAAAACCTCGGTGAAGGCGGGTGTACGCCTTCTTATGGCACCTTAGTTGTGACCCGTGAACAATTGCATATCCCGTTATATGTGTTGATTCGGCCACGCAGCGGCGACTTCGTGTATGCGCAAGACGAATGGGAGGTCATGCGGCGGGATGTGGCACTGTGCCGACAAGTAGGCTGTGATGGTGTGGTGATCGGCGCACTGGATGCCGATGGCGGCATTGATATGCAGGGCTGCAAGATGCTGATCGCTGAAGCAGGTGAGATGGGGGTGACCTTTCACCGTGCTTTTGACTGCGTGCAAGCGCGCAGCGCGGCATTGGAGCAGGTCATCGCGCTGGGCTGCGAACGCATTTTGACCTCAGGTGGCGCCGATAGCGCACTGCAGGGTGCTGCGCGTATCGCCGCCGATGTTGCACAGGCGGTGGGGCGGTTGTCGCTGATGGCAGGTGCCGGGGTAACAGCGGGCAATGTCAGGGCATTGTTGCAGGCAACCGCGGTTCACGAAGTCCATGCGTCCGGCAAAACCCTGTATCCGGGGCAGGGACGCGCTGGGCCGGTTGGTTTGGAAGCCCATTTCTGGCGCACCAGTGCCAGTTTGATTCGGGAAATACGCCAACAATTAGATGGTGATTTTTCGTAATTACATGAAAAATCAATGTGTTATGTCAGAGGTTGGCTGAATGAGCAGGCGAAAGCGGCGACTTCTCGCTAGAATATGGGTTTCCAGCGCCGCGCTGCCGATATGAATTCCGAAAAAACGCTAACACCCCTGCTCTTTGTTACCGGTGGGGTGGTCTCCTCACTTGGCAAGGGTATTGCCGCCGCCTCGCTTGCTGCCATTCTTGAAGCACGTGGCTTGAATGTCATCATGATGAAGCTTGATCCCTATCTGAATGTGGATCCAGGCACGATGAGCCCGTTTCAGCACGGAGAAGTCTTTGTCACCGATGATGGTGCCGAAACTGATCTTGATCTCGGCCACTACGAACGCTTTGTCAATACGCGCCTTTCAGGTCTGAACTCGATTACCACCGGGAAGATTTATGAAACGGTGATTCGTAAAGAGCGCCGTGGAGATTACTTAGGCGGCACCGTGCAGGTGATTCCGCATGTCACTGACCAGATCAAGCATTGCATCGATGCTGCCACGACAGGTTATGACGTAGGAATCGTGGAGATCGGTGGCACGGTCGGTGATATTGAATCACTGCCCTTCCTTGAGGCCATTCGCCAGTTACGTACCGAACGCGGTGCCGACAAAGCGATGTTCATGCATCTGACGTTAGTGCCGTATATCGCTGCTGCCGGTGAGCTGAAGACCAAGCCCACGCAGCATTCTGTGAAGGAGTTGCGCAGCATTGGTATCCAGCCGGATGTGCTGATGTGCCGTAGCGAAACCCCTTTGCCGGAAGGTGAGCGTCGGAAGATCGCGCTGTTTACCAATGTGCCGGAAAAAGCGGTGATCTCGGTGATCGATATGGATAACATTCACAAAATTCCGCGCTGGCTACATGCGCAGCAATTAGATCAATTGGTGGTTGAACAATTGCGCTTGCAAGCGCATGCAAAAGACGCTGACCTGTCGCAATGGGATGCGGTGGTGGATGCTGCGCAACATCCCGATGATGAAGTCACCATCGCTGTTGTCGGTAAATATGTTGACCATAAAGATGCTTACAAGTCGGTCGGTGAGGCGCTTAAACATGGGGGGATTCGCCAGCGAACACGGGTGAATCTCACATGGTTAGAAGCCGAAGATGTTGAGCGCGACGGCGCGGTGAATGTATTGGCTGGTGTGGATGGCGTGTTGGTGCCGGGCGGGTTTGGTGATCGTGGCTTTGAAGGCAAAGTGCTGACATCCAAATATGCACGAGAAACAGGGCTGCCATATTTTGGAATTTGCTATGGCATGCAGGCTGCGGTTGTTGATGTGGCGCGGCATGTTGCCGGCTTGCAGGGTGCAAACAGCACCGAAAATGACAAAGAAGCCGCACATCCGGTGATTGGTTTGATTACTGAGTGGCGCACGCAGACCGGTGAAATTGAACGGCGTGGCGAAGACTCCGACCTTGGCGGCAGCATGCGTCTTGGCTTGCAAGAACAGCGCATCAAGCCTGGAACTTTGGCACATCAGTTGTATGGTCAAGATGTTGTCGGTGAACGTCACCGACATCGTTATGAATTCAATAATCGCTATCGCGTGCAGTTGGAGGATGCCGGTTTGGTGATTTCCGCCAAGTCGATGGATGATTTACTGGTGGAAATGATTGAGTTGCCACAAACCACGCACCCATGGTTTTTGGCATGTCAGGCGCATCCAGAGTTCTTGTCCACGCCACGTAGTGGGCATCCCTTGTTTATCGGTTTCATCCGTGCCGCGCGTGAGCGCAAAGCCGCACAACAAAAGTGAGTACATCCATGAATCTTTGTGGTTTTGATGTGGGTTTGGACAAGCCGCTCTTCCTGATTGCCGGGCCATGCGTTATTGAGTCCGAACAGTTGCAGTTGGATGTGGCCGGGCAGTTGAAAGAGATCACTACCAAGCTGGGCATCAATTTCATTTTCAAATCCAGTTTCGACAAAGCCAATCGCACCTCGCTGACCAGTTTCCGTGGTCCGGGAATGGAAGAAGGGCTGCGGGTACTCAGTGAAGTCAAACGCCAGATTGGTGTGCCGGTACTGACCGATGTCCACGAATACACACCGATGGATGAAGTGGCGTCGGTCGTGGATGTCCTGCAAACACCGGCATTTCTTGTGCGGCAAACCGACTTCATCACCAAGGTGTGTGCTACAGGCAAGCCGGTCAATATCAAGAAAGGTCAGTTTCTTTCACCATGGGACATGAAACCGGTGGTGGAAAAGGCCAAGTCCACGGGAAATCAGCAGATCATGGTCTGTGAGCGCGGTGCCAGCTTTGGCTATAACAATCTGGTGTCGGATATGCGCAGTTTGTCGGTGATGCGTGAAACGGGTTGCCCCGTAGTGTTTGACGCCACCCATTCTGTGCAACTGCCGGGTGGGCAGGGCGCAAGCTCCGGTGGTCAGCGCGAGTTTGTACCGGTTTTGGCGCGTGCTGCGATTGCGGTGGGTGTGGCAGGTATCTTTATGGAAACACATCCCGACCCCAGTAAAGCACTTTCCGACGGCCCGAATGCCTGGCCACTCGGTAAGATGGAAGCGCTGCTGAGTACCTTGCTTGAACTGGACAGCATCAGCAAGCGCAGCGGTTTTCTGGAACACTCCCTTTGATTCTTTTGTGACGAACCCACGATGACAACGATTACCCAGATCCTCGCCCGCGAAATCCTTGATAGTCGCGGCAATCCCACGCTTGAAGCAGAAGTGCGCTTGGCAGATGGCAGCATGGGGCGTGCTGCTGTACCGTCGGGCGCATCCACCGGCAGCAAAGAAGCGGTGGAATTGCGTGATGGCGACAAAACGCGTTACCTCGGCAAAGGCGTGCAGAAGGCTGTTGGTAACGTCAATACCGTGATCGCGGATGCTTTGCGTGGCGTTGATGCGCAAGATCAAAAGGGGCTGGATAAGCGCTTAATTGAACTGGATGGCTCCGACAACAAAGGACGCTTGGGTGCCAATGCGTTGCTGGGTGTCTCATTGGCGGCGGCACATGCGGTGGCCGCATCGAAAAAACAAGCGCTGTGGCAGTACCTTGCCAGCATGACTGGCGCGACACCAACGCTGCCGGTACCGATGATGAACATCATCAATGGCGGTGCCCATGCCGACAACAACGTGGACTTGCAGGAGTTCATGGTGCTGCCAGTGGGCTTTGATTCGTTCAGTGAAGCACTGCGCAGTGGCACGGAGATTTTCCATGCGCTGAAGTCGGTGCTGAAGGCGCGCGGTCTGTCCACGGCAGTGGGTGACGAAGGGGGTTTTGCCCCCGATCTGCGCAGCAATGAAGAAGCGCTGGAAACCATCCTTGAAGCGATTGGCAAGGCTGGCTACAAGGCGGGTGAAGACGTGTTGCTGGGGCTGGATGTGGCCAGCACCGAGTTCTTCGAGAACGGTAAATACAACCTCACTGGCGAAGGCAAGCGCCTGAGTTCCGAGCAGTTCGTGGATTTTCTTGCCAACTGGTGCGAGCAATACCCCATTGTGACCATTGAAGATGGCATGGCCGAAGACGATTGGGATGGCTGGAAACAGCTCACCGACCGCTTGGGCAGCAAGGTGCAGCTGGTGGGCGATGACCTGTTCGTCACCAATCCGCGCATCTTCCGTGATGGTATTGAACGTGCGGTGGCCAATGCCATTTTGATCAAAGTCAACCAGATCGGCACACTCAGCGAAACACTGGAAGCAATTGCCATGGCTGATGCAGCCAAGTACGCAGCGATTGTCTCGCATCGTTCTGGTGAAACCGAAGACACCACGATTGCGGATATCGCTGTGGCAACGACTGCGACGCAAATCAAGACGGGTTCGCTGTGCCGCAGTGATCGTGTGGCCAAGTACAACCAATTGCTGCGCATCGAACAGCAATTAGGCAGTGCAGCACGGTATGCCGGGCGCAATGCTTTTGTTTCGCTGCAACGTTAATCGTTATCGGGTGCGATGGTGAAACCGTTTGCCGTACTTCTGCTTTTGCTGGTGCTGCTGTTGGCCGCATTGCAGTACAAGCTTTGGTACGGCAATGGCAGCAGCCAGGCGGATGTGGCGGCACTGCGTGCGCAAGTGGCGGCGCAAGAGGAAGAAAATGCCAAGCTGCAGGCGCGTAATGATGCACTGCTTGCCGAAGTGACAGATTTGAAGGCTGGTGGTGAAGCCATGGAAGAACGTGCGCGCAGTGAACTGGGCATGGTGAAAGCGGGAGAAACCTTTTACCGAGTCATTGATGGCGCGTCCACCACGGCAACCGTCCCGCCTGCAAAGCTGCAGGCATCTGTTGGGGCGTCTGACAAACGACCTGCTGCGGTGAATGAATCCCCATGACCTGGGTGCTGATGCCGGCGGCTGGTAGTGGTCGTCGTTTTGGTGGTGATATCCCCAAGCAGTATTTGCAGATTGCAGGCAAGCCACTGATGGCCTATGCCTTGGATGCATTGCTGGCGCATCCTGACATTGACGGTGCAGTGGTGGCTTTGGCTGCAGGCGATACGCGCTGGCCACGTTTAACGCAACGATGTGGCAAACCCGTATTGACATGTGTGGGGGGCGCCGAGCGTGCTGATTCGGTGCTGGCGGCTTTGCGAGCGCTGCCAGATGATGTGGCTGAGGATGTCTTGCTGCTGGTGCATGATGCCGCCCGCCCGCATGTGTGCATACACGATGTGGATGCGCTGCTGAAAGCCGCAGCGTGCAGCGCAGATGGTGCCATTCTGGCGGCTCCAGTACGCGACACACTCAAGCGTGCAAGTGATACCCAGACGATTGCATCGACTATCCCGCGTGAAGGGATGTGGCGCGCATTGACACCACAGGCGTTCCGTCGTGATGTATTGCGGCAGGCATTGGAGCTGGCAGTGGCGCAAGGTGTTGTTGCCACCGATGAGGCGATGGCGGTTGAGCGACTGGGGCGTCACCCACGTCTGGTGGAAGGGCGGGAAGACAATATCAAGGTCACCACGCCTGCAGATTTGGCGCTGATGACCTTTTTCCTCACGGGAGAAAATCAATGATCCGCATCGGGCAGGGGATTGATGTGCATGTGTTCGGTGCTGGCGACCACATCATGCTGGGTGGCGTGCGCGTGCCACATACGCAAGGTCTTGTGGCACACAGTGATGGTGACGTGGTGTTGCATGCCCTGTGTGATGCAATGCTGGGCGCATTGGCGCTGGGTGATATCGGGCAGCATTTTCCTCCCAGCGATGCACGCTGGAAAGACGCAGACAGCCGCACCTTCCTGCGACATTGCGATGCCTTGATTCGTGAACGTGGCTGGCGTGTTGGAAATTGCGATGTCACGGTGATATGTGAGCGTCCCAAAGTTGGTCCGCATGCATTGGCGATGCGCGAAGTGATCG
Source organism: uncultured Thermomonas sp. (assembly GCA_964481865.1). Lineage (GTDB taxonomy): Bacteria > Pseudomonadota > Gammaproteobacteria > Xanthomonadales > Xanthomonadaceae > Thermomonas. The sequence goes on from CAYZUG010000013.1 coordinate 28,202, forward strand.
CAAGCGACTTGGCGATAGATCAGGATGCCGTCAGCGTGAAAGCCACCACCAGCGAAAAACTCGGATTTACCGGACGCAACGAAGGCATTGCCGCACAAGCCGTATGTTTGTTGGTGCGGGCATGACGGAGCTTGCCACCGCCTTTGGCGCACCGGTGTTGACGGCGCAATTACGCAGCACGGCGGATGATTTTTTTGTTGAAGAACTGCCGGCCTTTGAAGCCAGTGGCGAAGGTGAGCATCTGCTGCTGACGGTGGAAAAACGCGACATGAATACCGTGTTCGCTGCCAAGCAGATTGCGCAGTGGGCTGGGGTCAGTGAGTCCGCCATTGGCTACGCAGGCATGAAAGACCGGCATGCCGTGACACGTCAGCGTTTTAGTGTGTGGCTGCCGAAGAAAACATCACCAGATGTTGCCGCGTTGGAAAGCGATGCGCTGAAGCTGTTGGAGCATGCCTGGCATGCGCGCAAATTGTCGCGCGGGGCGCTGGCAGGCAATCGTTTTGTAGTGGTGTTGCGTGATGTTGCAGGGGAGCGCGATGCCATTGAGGCACGGCTGCAAACCATGGCGGCGCAAGGTGTTCCAAATTACTACGGCGAGCAGCGCTTTGGCCGCAAGGGCGACAATGTGCAGCAGGCAGTGGCGATGTTTGCCGGACGTCGCGTTAAGCGCGAGGAACGCTCACTGCTGCTGTCGGCGGCGCGTTCGGAATTGTTCAATCGTATTTTGTCGGCGCGTGTGGCCGCCGGAACGTGGAATGCCGCATTGGAAGGCGAGGTGTGGATGCTGGACGGCAGCCGCAGCGTATTTGGGCCAGAGGCCTTCACGGCTGCGCTTCAAGCACGGTTGGATGCGTTTGATATTCATCCGACAGGTGCGCTGTGGGGTGTAGGTGCGCTGCGCACACAAGCCGCCGCCCAAGATGTTGAGCTGGCAGCACTGCAAGGTGATACCGCCATGCGTTTGCGTGCAGGCTTAGAGGCCGCAGGTTTGAAGCAGGAACGTCGTTCGTTGCGCTTGCGGCCGGAGCAGATGCACTGGACATGGCTGGATGCCACATCGTTGCAGCTCACGTTTGTCTTGCCGCCCGGGTGTTACGCCACCACGGTATTGCGTGAGCTGGGCATCTGCTGAGTGCATCAGTTTCTGTGAGGAACTCAGTGCTTGTGCAGTAATACCAGCACAGCACCGGTTCCCCCTTGTGCAGCCGGTGGCGAATGAAAGGCAAGCACGTCCGCGCGCTGACGAAGCACGCGATCAACCATATTTTTCAGTACGGGGAGACGTTCCTCGGAGTTTCGTCCCTTGCCATGAATAATGCGAATACAACCCACGCCGTGGGTGCGGCAGTCACGCAGGAATTCACGCAGTAAGGCTTCGGCGCTACGCAGGGGCAAACCATGTAAATCCAGCTCTTCTTGCGCTGCATAGTCGCCACGCGCCAGTTTCCTGAGGACGCGCGGGGTGATTTCATCACGGCGATAGCTCAATGCATCTCCGGCTTCCAGAGAAGACACCAGCATGCTGCGAAATGTGTCGCGTGCATCTTCTTCATCACGACGCGCCATGTGTGCAGCAGGTTTGGGTTTTGCCGGTGCAGGTGGGGGCGTAATACTGGGCAATGTGCGGACCTGTCCACGCTCTGCACCAATAGCACTGCGGAACAGGTCTGCATCGCTCATTTCGCAGGTTTTTTCTGGTTCTTTTTTGCGCATGACTCTTTGGGTGGCGTGAAGTTTTTTCCGCATCCGTTATCATGCACGGATGCGAAAAGTTTTGATGCAATAGCGCCGTGCGGGTTCTTGTCAGTAACGACGATGGTGTCGATGCCCCGGGCATTCATGCACTGGCACATGGGTTGCGTGCAGCCGGGCACGATGTGGTGGTGGTGGCACCCGACCGTGACCGTAGTGGCGCAAGCAATTCATTGACCCTGGATGCGCCGATTCGTGTGCTGCAACTTGATGCACGTACATGGAAAGTGTACGGCACCCCCACCGATTGTGTGCATGTGGCCATTACCGGCATGCTGGAATCACTGGATTTGATGCCGGATATCGTGGTGTCGGGTATTAATAATGCAGCGAATCTGGGTGATGATGTGATCTACTCAGGTACGGTGGCCGCCGCCATGGAAGGGCGTTTTCTGGGCTTGCCATCGGTGGCGATGTCGTTGGTCACGAGCGACCACAAGGGGCGTCATTACGAAAGTGCCGCACGGGCTGCGGTTGAAATTATTGCGCGTCTGCACTCAGATCCACTTCCCGCCAGTACGATCTTGAACGTCAATGTGCCGGATCTGCCCTGGGGCGACATTCGTGGCTTTGAAACCAGCCGCTTGGGTAACCGTCATCGCGCTGAACCTTGTATCCCACAGGAAGACCCGCGTGGGCGTAGCTGGTGGTGGATTGGTGCAGCAGGCGATGAGCAGGATGCCGGCCCAGGGACGGACTTCCATGCTGTGCGCACGGGCCATGTAGCGATTACCCCGATCCATGTGGACCTCACCCGCTATCAAGCGCTGGAGCATGTCGCCAGTTGGGTGGATGGGCTGACAGCTATGTTGGAGCGTCACCCATGATGGCGCGTTTACGTCTGCAAGCAGCCGATATGGGGATGGGGTTGACAAGCCAGCGTGTGCGCGACCGCCTGATGGATGATTTGCGCAAAGCTGGCATTCAAGACGCGCGTGTCCTCAATGCCATCCGTACCGTGCCAAGGCATCAGTTTGTGGATGAAGCGCTGGCATCCCGTGCCTATGAAAACAATGCATTGCCCATTGGACATGGGCAAACGATTTCGCAGCCATTGGTGGTGGCGAAGATGACCGAAGCATTGCTGGCTTCTGCACCCAAACGGGTGTTGGAAATCGGCACGGGCTCAGGTTATCAAGCGGCCATTTTGGCGGCATTGGGGCTTGAAGTATTCACCGTGGAACGCATTGGCGACCTGCTGCGAACAGCACGCAAGCGTTTTCGTTCGCTGGGGCTGCATGTGCGCAGCAAGCACGACGATGGGCATATTGGCTGGGCAGAAGAAGCGCCATTTGATGCGATTATCGTGACAGCGGCAGGTGCTGGTTTAGTGGATGCCCTGATTGCGCAATTAGCCCCAAACGGTGTGTTGATTGCACCGGTAGGTGCGGGGAGTGAGCAAATGCTGGTTCGTCTGCATAAGCAGGCAGATGGCAGTGTGTTGCAAGAGGCGATGGGAGAAGTCGTGTTTGTGCCACTTCTGCCTGGACTGGCGGACCGATGAAGCTATTTACCCCGATATATATGAAGATGCTGGCATGGTCAAAGCATCCTAAAGCGCCTGCACTTCTTGGTGGCGTGAGTTTTGCCGAAGCGGTGGTTTTTCCGGTTCCACCGGAAGTGATGCTGGCTCCCATGTGTCTGGCACAGCCAAAACATGCGTTCCGTTTTGCTTTCATCAGCCTGCTGTTTTCCGTTCTTGGTGCATTGTTGGGCTATGTGCTGGGGTATTACGCATGGGAGCTGGTGCAACCTGTCTTGGCTGCTTTGGGTTGGCTTGAACGCATTGATGAGGAGGTGACGGCGCTGCGTGAAATTACTCAGCAGTCGCCTTGGAATGTGTTTTGGCTGTTGGTTGTTGTGGGGTTTACCCCGATTCCATTGAAGATTTTTACTTGGGCAAGCGGTGTGGTCGGTGCGCCATTACTGCCGTTTGTCGCCGCGATGCTGATCGGCCGGGGCAAGCGTGTCTTGCTGCTGGCATTGGCCATTCGTTTGGGCGGTGAGCGTGCCGAGCGTGCGTTGCATCGCTGGATTGAACCATTGGGATGGGGTGCGCTTGTAGTATTGCTGCTATTAGGCGTTGGCCTGCTGTTACATGGGCATTGGGCATAATGACAACAATGAAGATGCGAACTGTTGTAGTCGCGGTATTAGCCGTTGGGGTACTGGCCAGCTGCGGGCGTAGTCGCGTGGTGCGGCCGCCGTCAGAAGGATCAGCCGCAAAACAAACCGGCACGGTGTCACCGGCGCGTGTTTCAAGCCCGAAATATGGCGCAACCGCTGTAGTGCAACGTGGACAGACCGTGTACCGCATCGCCACGGAAAATGGCATTACTCCCTTGGATTTGGCGCTGTGGAACAACATTCAACCGCCTTACACCATTTACCCAGGACAGCGCTTGCGGTTGTATCCAGAAGATCGGAGCAGCGCACCACTGCCGGCATCCACGGTGGCCAGTAAACCTGTGTCTGCACCCGCAACATCAGGCGCTGCGCCTGCAGTACCGCAGGCACAAGACAAATCTCCAGCAACCACCAATATCAGTTGGCGTTGGCCCACAGAAGGGCAGGTGATCACCAGCTTTGCAACCGATAACCCGACCAGACAAGGGATTGATATCGCAGGGACGGGGGGGCAGCCAGTACGTGCTGCCGCCGATGGTGTGGTGGTGTATTCGGGTGCCGGCTTGGTGGGATATGGCGAGTTGGTGATCGTCAAACACAATGAGCAATGGCTGTCCGCTTACGGGCATAACCGTGCGCGGCAAGTCAATGAAGGCGCTTTGGTCAAAGCTGGGCAGCAGATTGCCGAAATGGGACGCAGTGGCGCCTCACGCGACATGTTGCACTTTGAAATCCGTTACAACGGTAAACCGGTCAATCCACAGCTGTATTTACCAAAGAAATAGTGCTGGTTTAGTGCATGCTGCGCAGGGTGAGTTCCAGCTCATCCTTGTCGCCTTTGCGTTGCAGGATGCGGATTGGGGTTGGAAAGCCTTTGACCACCCACACGATCACCTGCCGGTCATCGCTGTTGCGCGCCACTTTGATGGCATCGTGCGGTTTGCCGTCCACGGTGATCGTTTCACGGCCAAGGTTTTGATAGGTTTGCTGGCGAACACTGCCGTTATCAACCAACCGGTAGGTCAGCGGTTTGCCCGTTGCCACATCGCGGATGATGGCCAAGTTGAGCAGCAGGCTGTCAAGATCCCCTTCCTGCAATTTAATGGGGCCTGCGCGGTCTGCCTTGATATCTCCCGACCAGTTGGCTTCACCGCGTGTCCAGTCGTAGGCCGCTTGGATACTCACTTTCTTGAACAGCACCTGCAGGTGGTCGCTACCTGACAATGGGCGATATTGCCCGTTCCGTTCTTCAAAAACAGTGCTTTGTTTGGTGCTGCCAAGCTGATTGTTGACGCTGAGCTCATAGCTCCAGCGGTTCTTTTCTGTTTGGCTGAGAACCATCTGTGCAGTGGCTTGAACACCTTTCCAGTTGGCGTCGTAATCTGCCGAAAAGGGTTTGATTGCCCATGCTTGCGAGGCAACAAGCATCAGGCCGGAAGCAACGAATGTACGAAGATGGCGCATGGGATACCTTCTATAACCAGTCAGGGCGCTGCCAATGGCTGCGTTATTTAAGACTCTAGCGTGATGGGGGTAAATAAGCGCTGACCATCCACAAATGCCTCACCCTCTTGTTCAGCCAAGCGCCCGGTGGCAGCCAATTGCAAAACATGCAGAAACAGTGGGTGCTCGGTGCCTAGAACGCGTGCAGCCAACGTGTCAGCGTCATCATCTGGCAGAACAGCAACCCGCGATTGTGCAATCACCGCGCCGCCATCCAGTTCGGCATTGACGAAATGAACACTAGCGCCATGTTCAGTTTCACCTGCATCCAGCACACGTTGATGGGTATGCAAACCTTTGTGTTTCGGCAGCAGTGACGGGTGGATGTTGAGTATTTTTCCGGCAAAGCGCTGCACAAATGACGCACTCAAAATACGCATATAGCCGGCACAGATGATCCAGTCGGGCGCAACCGCGGTAATGGCATCGGCAAGGGCGTGATCGAATGCCTCACGGTTTTCAAATTGCTTCGGGCGTTGCGCCCAGCGCAATGCCTCGGGAACACGTTGCAATGCCACGGCGTCGGGTTTGTCGGAAAACACCCCCGCCACGGTGGCGTTCAATGTGCCATCTGCGATGGCATCCAGCATGGCCTGCAAATTGCTGCCGCGACCGGAAGCAAGAACGGCAAGACGAATGGTCATCGCTTAGAAAATCCGTAAACGCTCGGCACTGCCTGCCGCCGTGACTTGGCCAATTTGCCAGTGCGGTAGGCCAAGGCGATCAAGATCGCTTGTGATGGCGCTGGCATTGGCGGGTGAAGCCACCAGAACAAAGCCAATGCCGCAGTTGAAGGTGCGCCACATTTCTTCACGGGCAACATTGCCTTCACGTTGCAGCCAGTCGAATACCGCAGGACGTGGCCAGCTGGAGGTGTCAATTTCCAGCCCGTAATCCTTGGGAATCACGCGGATAATTTTTTCCACCAATGCCCCGCCGGTGACATGCGCCATAGCGTGAATGTCGTGTTTGGCCAGCAGCTCCAACACGGGTTTGACATAGATACGGGTAGGTTCCATCAGCGCATCGGCCAAACTGACGCCACCTAAATCCAGATCCAGCGGGTTGCCTGCCCGCGCCAAAATCTTGCGGATCAGCGAATACCCATTGGAGTGTGGGCCGCTGGATGCGATGCCAATCAATACATCGCCAGCGCGCACTTTGCTGGAGTCCACCAGTTTTGCTTTTTCCACTGCGCCAACGGTAAAGCCAGCAAGGTCGTATTCACCTGGTGGGTACATGTCGGGCATTTCAGCGGTTTCACCGCCAATCAGCGCGCAGCCGGCAAGTTCGCAGCCTTTTGCAATGCCGGCCACCACATTGACGGTGGTTTCCACGTCCAGCTTGCCCGTGGCGAAGTAGTCGAGGAAAAACAGGGGTTCGGCACCCTGTACCAACACATCGTTCACGCACATCGCAACGAGGTCTTGGCCGATGGTGTCGTGCCTGTTCAGTTGTTTGGCGAGGATCAATTTGGTGCCCACGCCGTCGGTACCCGAGACCAAGACCGGTTCTTTGTAACGGCTGGAGAGGTCGAACAGGCCACCAAACAGACCGACGCCACCCAGAACTTCTGGGCGCATCGTGGCGCGAACAAGGGGTTTGATGCGTTCGACAACTTCATTGCCAGCGTCAATATCAACACCAGCATCGCGGTAGGTCAGGCTTGAAGAGGGTTGGGTCACGGCAGACTCAAAACAGGCAGGATGCGATAATTTTAACAGCCACAGCGCATGAGCATGGACGGATAGGCTTGGCTGCGGCAACATTTACTCAATTTACCCGGAAATTCCGATACACATGGTGATGCAAATGAAAGCGCAAGGGCAGGCGCGGCACTGGATGCGCGGCATCCTGCTGACAGTAGGGCTGCTTGTGGCAACGGCAACGATGGCGCAGCGCGTGGAAGGTGATCGCGCCATTGCACAGAATGAGTACGAAGCGGAAGTGAGCGTTCGTAATCAAAATGAAAGCGACCGTGACAATGCGCTGGCGCGTGCCCTGGTGCAAACCTTGTCGAAAGTCACCGGCGACAGTGATGTGGCCCAGCGCCCAGGGGTGCGTGAGGAATTGCGCAAAGCGAAAGACTATGTCGATGGCTTTGACTACCGACAAGACGAAAGAGTGTCTGCCACGGGGGCACCGAACTTCCAAACCGTTTTGGTGGTGCGCTTCAAACAAGACGCTGTAGATGATCTTATCGCCATGCTTGGCCTGCCAAGCTGGTCGCAGCCACGCCCCAAGCCTGTGCTGTGGATGGGGGTGGATGATGGTAGCGGGCCGCGTTTGGTAGGGCTGGGGCAGGTGAATGCCGCGCGTTCAATTCTTGATCAAGCCAAATCACGCGGTTATGCCCTGGGTTTGCCAGAAGGTACTGCTGCCGAGCAAGCGGCGATTGGTGCCATTTGGCGGGGTGATACGGCGGCCATTGCCAATTTGTCAAAGCGCTATCGCCCAGCAATTCAACTGATTGGTAAGGTTCAACGGACTGCTGGTGGCTGGGCCGCAGCATGGACGTTGGTGGATAACGGCAAAGTTCTGTCCAGTTGGCAGACCACACATACCGATGCACGCCGTGCCATCGCTTCAGGTGCGGATGGCGTGGTGGATGCGATGTTCAAGCGTTACGCAAAAGCAAGCACAAGTGGTACACCTGGGGTGTACCGGGTGCGCGTGCAAGGGGTTCGAAATACGGATGATTATTTGCGTTTGATCGGTTATTGGGAGGGGGTTTCCACCATCAAGCGGGTCATGCCTGTGGCAGCCACAGCGGATGCGCTGGATGTTGACCTTGATCTGGCCATTGGGCTTCCAGGTTTCTTGAAATATGTGGAACGCACAGGTGTTTTGCAGCTGCAATCGAATGGTGAAGAGGCGGCACGTGTCACCCTATTCCGCTTGAATGGAGCATGACGATGTACCGTGAAGATGATTTGGCCACCATTGCCGCGTTTTATCGGCGTGTGCAATGGACGGCATTGGGGCTTGGTGTGTTGTGGTTGATCTGGCTGCTGGCACCCATTCTTAGCCCGTTTGTCTTTGCCGCATTGCTGGGCTGGCTGGGGGATCCCATGGTGGATCGCCTGGAAGCGCGCAAAATTAACCGGAATACCGCTGTCATTTTGGTGTTCAGTGCAATGACGCTGGTATTGCTGCTGGCTGCCATCTTGATGGTGCCTGTGCTTGAGCAGCAAATCATGACGCTGGTGGAGTCGCTGCCGCATTACCGTGACTGGTTTGTCAGTATTGCGCTGCCTTGGATCGAAGGGCGCACCGGGCTGCAAATCCTTTCGTGGCTGGATCCAGAGTATCTATTCAACTTGCTGCGTGAACACTGGCAGAGCGCCGGTGGCGTGGCAGCAACCGTGCTTGGTTATGTATCGCGTTCCAGCTTCGCGCTGATTGGCTGGTTCGTGAACTTGCTGCTGCTGCCCGTGCTGACGTTTTTCTTCTTACGTGATTGGGATCTGATTGTCGAAAAAGTGGGTGTTTTGGTGCCCCGCAATCATTACGACACCGTGCGTCGCCTGGCGTTAGAGTCCAACGAAATGCTGGGTGGTTTTTTACGCGGGCAAATGTTGGTGATGCTGATATTGGGCATCCTGTATGCCATCGGGTTGCGGCTTGTTGGCTTGGAACTGGGTATTTTGATCGGGCTGATTGCCGGTCTTCTGACGTTTGTGCCGTATCTCGGCCCTGCCGCCATTGTGGTGTTTGGTGGAATGGCGGCATTGGTGCAATTTGGTGACTGGCAACACCTCGTGGGTGTGGGCATCGTGTTTGGTGTGGGGCAGATTGTTGAGAGCTTCTGGCTAACCCCGATGTTGGTGGGTGATCGGATTGGTCTTCACCCGATGGCGGTGATTTTTGCAGTGATGGCCGGTGGGACACTATTTGGCTTTCTGGGGATGTTGCTGGCATTGCCGGTGGCTGCCGTGGTCAACGTGTTATTGCGCTTTGCACAGGAACACTACCGTCGCAGCCGCTTGTATGCAGGCGATACGCCAGCGATTTTGCTGGATGCAGGCTTGCAGGTGGATGCAGACGCGAGCGACGATGAGCATGCCAACCTTGGTTGAAGCTGGGCTGGGGCCGCAACTACCATTGAGTTTACGGGCGCTGCCGGATCAACGTCTGGACGCCTATGTCGGTATGCCCGATGGGCTTGGCTTGCAGTTACAGCAATTGGCGAATACCAGCCAGCGTGAGGCCGTGTATCTGCATGGCGCCTCCAGTACGGGAAAAACCCATTTGTTGCTGGCGAGCTGCGCAGAGGCCGAACACCGTGGGCGCGAAGCCAGCTATCGCTCATTGCGCGGTTTGCAAGGCAAAGTACAGATGGCAACAGATGGGCTTGCCGCACCGGTACTGCTGGCATTGGATGATGTGGATGCCGTGATCGGACATCGTGACGATGAAGTCGCGCTCTTTCATCTGCACAATCGCGTCATGGATGCCGGTGGGTGCATCTTGTATGCCGCGCAATACGCACCCGATGCATTGCCTTGTGTATTGCCCGACTTACGCTCACGTCTGATGCAATGCACGCGTTGGGTGTTGCCTGTTCTGGATGATGCGGGGCGTGCCAAGCTGTTACGCATGCGGGCACAGGCGCGGGGTCTGGTCTTTGAAGATGCTGCAGTGGAATGGGTATTACGCCGCTATGCGCGAGACCTGGGCAGTCTTGTGGCGTTGTTTGACGTGCTGGATCGCGCTTCCATGGCAGCCCAGCGGCGGCTGACAATCCCGTTTCTGCGGCTTGTACTTGGCGAGACATGACTTGGCGCGACATGACACCACTGCATGTGGGTGGTGTGTGCTTATGCTGCGTGTAGCGCCGTTCGCAATGCCGTGACCCGTGTGACAAGCTCCTCTGGTGAATAAGGGCGAGCATTGGCTGCCCCCCAAACCGGGCGTGGCCATGCGATATCTGTGTGATAACGGGCGATGACGTGAATATGAAGCTGCGCCACTTGGTTGCCTAACGCCGCCACATTCAGTTTGTCGGGCTTGAAAAGCGTCTTGAGTGCGCGTGCAGCTTGGTCGATTTCACGCGTCAGTTGGTCGCGTTGTTCACTGGAAAGGTCGATGATTTCAATCGCATGACTGACTTTCGGAACCAGCACCAACCACGGGTGGTTGGCGTCATCCATCAGGCGGACTTCGCAAAGAGAAAGATCGAGCACCGGGGTGGTGTCGTCGGCTAAACGGTGATCCAGTTGCCAAGTGGTCATGACACATGCTCCGTGAAGAAGTCCAGTGTACGCCCCCATGCAAGATTTGCAGCATCCGCTTGATACGGCGGATCCGGGTCGCGGTTGAAGGCGTGGTCGGCGTTGGCATACACAAAGACGTGCGCATCCGCCTGTTTTTGTCGATGCTGGGCCACTGCCTCGGCGGTGATGTGTGGGTCAAGCTCACCAAAGTGAAACATCAGTGGCGCAGGGGATGGCTCATCAAGGTAATGGGTATTGCGTGAGCCGTAATAGCTGACAGCAGGCAGCGCAAGCCGGGTATTTGCCAGAAACGCCACTGTGCCGCCCCAGCAGAACCCGAGGACACCGGTACTCAGCCCTTCGTTTTTCAGTGATTGACTGGCAGCTTCCGTGATCTGAACGGCTTGTTCCATACCAAGCTGGGTGATCAGATCGCGCCCGCGCGCGATGCCGATGTTGTCGTAAGGCAGGTCGATCTTTGGCTCAATCGGGTCGAAATAGCTGGGTGCCACAGCCACGAAACCTGCTTCTGTCAAGCGCTGACAGACGTTTCGGATGTGCTCGGTGACACCAAAAATCTCCTGTACCACCACAATCGCACCGCGTGCTGTGCCGTGCGGTTGTTCCCGCCATACATGTAACGTGCCTGCTGCGGTCTGCAATGGCTGCCATTCGCCCATGATTCTGTTCTGCCTCTTTTTAATGTTGCATTTACGCCTTGTTACGCGATTTTCTGGGTGGTGATGCACGCACAGCGTATAATTTGCCACCTTTTGTAAGTGTAACCGGCATGACCCTGCAGGCTTCAAAATCCACAAACCCCAAAGTCGGTTTCGTCAGTCTTGGATGCCCCAAGGCGCTGGTCGATTCCGAGCGTATCCTCACCCAGCTGAAGGTGGAAGGGTATGACTTGGTAAAAACCTATGACGATGCCGATGTGGTGGTGGTCAACACTTGCGGTTTCATCGACAGTGCCGTGGCCGAGTCGCTGGACACCATTGGCGAGGCGATGGCGGAAAACGGCAAGGTGATCGTGACCGGCTGTCTTGGTAAACGCGCCGATTTGATTCGTGAAGCACACCCGGGTGTGTTGTCGATCAGCGGCCCGCAGGACTACGCCAGCGTGATGGATGCAGTGCATACCGCGTTGCCACCCAAGCACGACCCATTCGTGGATTTGCTGCCCGATTACGGCCTGAAACTGACCCCGAAGCACTACGCGTATCTGAAGATTTCTGAGGGCTGCAACCACCGCTGCAGTTTCTGCATCATTCCCTCCATGCGTGGGGATCTGGTGTCGCGGCCAGTGGACGACGTGCTGCGCGAGGCGGAAAAACTGGTGCGTGGCGGCGTCAAAGAACTGCTGGTGGTATCGCAGGACACCAGTGCCTATGGCGTGGACGTGAAATATGCGCCACGGCTGTGGGGCAACAATGTGTACGAGACACGGATGAAGGCGTTGTGTGAAGGTCTGTCAACGCTGGGCGTGTGGACGCGCCTGCATTACGTCTATCCCTATCCGCATGTTGATGACGTGATTCCACTGATGGCCGATGGCAAGATTCTGCCGTATCTGGACATTCCGTTTCAGCACGCCAGTCCGCGTATTCTTCGATTGATGAAACGCCCGGGTGCGGTGGAAAAAACGCTGGAGCGCATCCACAACTGGCGCAGCATCTGCCCCGATCTGACGCTGCGCAGTACGTTTATTGTTGGTTTCCCTGGTGAGACCGAGCAGGAGTTTGAAGAACTGCTGGACTTCCTCGACGAAGCGCAGCTCGACCGCGTGGGTGCTTTCGCGTATTCACCTGTCACGGGCGCTAAAGCCAATGATCTGCCTGATCCAGTGCCAGAAGAGGTGAAGCAAGCGCGTCTTGCACGCTTTATGGAACGGCAGGCTGAAATCTCCGCCGCTAAGTTGGAGGCTAAAGTGGGCAGTGTGCAGAAGGTGTTGGTCGATGCGATTGATGGCGAATTAGCCATTGCCCGCTCGATGGCGGATGCACCGGAAATCGACGGCTTGGTGCAAATTCAAGATGGCCGCGAAGCAGGTTTGGTTCCCGGTGAGTTTGCCATGGTGCGGATCATGGGCAGTGACGAACACGATCTCTATGGCGAAGTGGAATACAACGCCTAAGGATTACCTAAGGTTTACGTGGCATCGTAGTTCACAGCCACGATAACGAAGCTCACGTTGCCACCCGGAAGCTGAGCTTCAACGTCATCGTCCACATGCTTTTTCAGTAGCGTGCGCGCGAGTGGCGCATCAATGCTGATCCAGCCGCGTTGGGCATCGGTTTCATCAGGGCCAACGATGCGATAGCGCACGATTTCACCTGTATCGTTGTTTTCCAGTGTGACATTGGCACCGAAGAATACGGCTGAGGGATCGGAGGGTGCTTCATCCACCACGCGCAGCACTTCCAAGCGTTTGCTGAGATAGCGCACGCGGCGATCAATTTCCCCGAGTTGCTTCTTGCGGTAGGTGTATTCCGCATTTTCCGAGCGGTCGCCTTCGGCTGCCGCTGCAGCCAGTGCTTTCACAACGTCGGGGCGACGCACGCGCCAGAGAGTATCCAGCTCGGCTTTCAGGTGTTCATGCCCGGCACGGGTGATCAGCGCGGTACTTTTTTCCGCAGGAGGGCGCCAGCGTGACATCAGCCTGCCTCCGGTTTAACGACGCCCAAAGATACCGCCAAGAATGCCGCGAATTACCTGATTGCCAATTTGTCCGCCATATTTTTTACCCACTTTGCCGGCAACGGATTCACCAATCGAGCTGCCCACGCTGCGGCCAATGGAGCCACCCACATTGCGGGTGGTTTGCTTGGCAACGGACTCCACAACCCCTTGCCGACGCTTGGTGCCGAACAAAAACTCATTGAATTTTTGCCCGAACCCCGCTTCGCCTTCTTGCTGGGTGGCTGGTGCGGCTTGGCTTGCAGCCTGTATGCGCGCGGCCAGAACTTCGGCAGCGGATTCGCGGTTTACCGGGGTGTCGTACTTGATGCCCACCGGGCTGTTAGCGCGTACCTGCATGCGTTCTGCTTCGGTAATTGCCCCCATGCGGCAACGTGGTGGCGCGATCAATGTTTTTTCGACCGGCATGGGGATGCCTTTATCCAGCAACATCGACACCAACGCCTCGCCTACACCAAGTTGACCAATGGTGCTTGCAACATTCAAATGCGGGTTGCTGACGAATGTTTCGGCGGCTGTTTTGACTGCTTTCTGGTCGCGTGGGGTGAATGCGCGCAATGCGTGTTGAACACGATTACCCAACTGTCCCAGCACATTGGCTGGCACGTCATCGGGGAATTGCGAACAGAAATACACCCCCACGCCTTTTGAGCGAATCAGACGAACGACTTGCTCAATACGTTGTTGCAACGCAGCGGGGGCATCATTGAACAGAAGATGCGCTTCGTCGAACACAAACACGAGCTTGGGTTTTTCCAGGTCGCCGACTTCGGGCAGCGTTTCAAACAGTTCGGAAAGCAGCCAGAGCAAGAAGCTGGAGTACAGGCGCGGCTTCAGAATCAATTGGTCGGCGGCCAGAATATTGACCACACCACGTCCGTCATAGTTGGTGCGCATGATGTCGGCCAGCTCAAGCGCTGGTTCACCAAAAAACATCTGCGCGCCTTCTTGTTCCAAACGCAGCAGGGCACGTTGAATTGCACCAATGGACTGCGTGCTGACCAAACCATACGAGGTGCTGATGTCTTTGCGTTCTTCGGCAATCAGATTGAGTAGCGCACGGAAGTCCTCAAGATCAAGCAGTAAAAGCCCACGGTCATCAGCCAGCTTGAACAGAATGTCCAGAACCCCGCTTTGTGTGTCGTTGAGTTCCAGAATTCGTGCCAGCAGGGTGGGGCCCATTTCGCTGACGGTTGTGCGTACCGGGTGCCCCGACTTTCCCCACAAGTCCCAAAACACCACCGGTGCGGCTTCATTGCGGTAATCGGTGATGCCAAGCTGTTCAACACGCTGTTGCAGTTTTTCATTGCTGCTGCCAGCAACAGCAAGGCCTGAAACATCGCCTTTCACATCGGCCAAAAATACCGGGACACCGATACGGGAAAAACCTTCCGCCAACGTCATCAATGTGACGGTTTTCCCTGTTCCTGTTGCCCCAGCGACCAAGCCGTGGCGGTTGCCGTATTTAGGCAGCAGATTCACATCGCCGCTGGTTTCGGTGGTGATGGCTTTGCCGACAAAAATAGGATTCATACGCGCTGCATCAAAAAAGGATGTATGGATTCTAAGCCAATGCTGACGTGGGTGTGTGCGCTTGTTGCCCAAGCGCGGCTGCACGGTTAACCTGCGCGCCTTCATTCTTGTTGTTGGTGACCCATGTTGGTACGCGCATGTTCGATCGTTCTTGCTGCTTCATTGGCAGTTGCTTCACTGTATATGCCACAGGCGCAAGCACAGTCGAAACGTGACATGGCTGCAGTGGCTGAGTTGCAGAAGCAATTAGACGCCGCCGAACAGCGTTATCGTGATGCTTTGCAAAATGAAGATGAAGAAGCGGCTGGCCAGTCGCTTGCAGCGATGCAAAGCACCGTATCGGCATGCGTCAAACAGAAGGGCTGTGAGGTATCGGAGATGCTGGAAAGCTATGAGCGCCTGCTCAAGCTGTCGATGCCAGTTGCCACGAATGACGACCCCGAAAGCGATGGTGACCCGATTGATGAGGATGACCTTGCTGATACCGATGTGCCGGATGAAGCAAATGCCAATGTGCTGCTCAGTGAAGAAGGCAAACGCTTTGTGCAGATGGTGCAATTCAACCCTGCGGTACAGGCGGGTATTCGACGCTGGCTAACAGATATGCGCCCCAGCTTGATGACCAGTTATGAAAATTACCGCTATATGCAGCACTTGATGGCGCCCTCATTCAAGAAATATGGGCTGCCGGAAGCCCTGTTGTTCGGCATCGTGGCACAAGAGTCGAATGGCAAGGTGCATGTGGGGTCGCGTGCGGGTGCGGTAGGTCCATTGCAATTTATGCCGGCCACCGGGAAACGCTTTGGCTTGGGGGATGATGGCACCGGGTTTGATACCCGCTATGACCCGCGTGCTTCGGCGGAAGCCGCAGCGCAATATCTCAACGAGCGCATGCAGCAATTAAACAGCAGCATTGAACTTTCTCTTGCCGGCTATAACGGCGGCGAAGGCCGGGCGCTGCGGGTTTACCGTGAATTCAATGGCCGAAGCTTCTGGGATATTGATGTCTATAACCAATTCCCGAGTGAAACAAAAGATTATGTGCCGATGGTTGTTGCGGCCGCATGGTTATTTTTACATCCCAAAGAATATGGCATTCGCTGGCCGCGCATGAGTACGCGCCCTGCGCAATTGCAGCTTGCGCGCGCAACCTCGTTCTATGAATTGACAATTTGTCTTGGTAATTACGGCACACGCGATGGTTATTTGCGGACTTTGCGCAATCTCAACCCACGTTGGGCACCTTCAGCAATCTTGTCGGAAGGAACGACATTGAATGTCACAACCCGGATCGCCTGGCTTTACAACCTGCATTGCCGCAC
The DNA here is from genome assembly GCA_964481865.1 of uncultured Thermomonas sp. Lineage (GTDB taxonomy): Bacteria > Pseudomonadota > Gammaproteobacteria > Xanthomonadales > Xanthomonadaceae > Thermomonas. The sequence continues at coordinate 44,358 of CAYZUG010000013.1, forward strand.
AGGGAAACGCATGGAACTGGCCAGTCAGTTGATGGTCAGTGATACCCGCCAAGCCTTGGTACGCGTGGGTGAGCCCGTTCCCGCCGCGCAAGCGGAAGCAGCGGTGGCCGCTGTTAGCCCAACGGCAAAACCAGCCGCCAACAAGGCTGCGGGCACATATAAAGTACGCAAAGGCGATGTGCTTGGCAGTATTTCACGTAAATATCAGTGCAATCTCAATACACTGGCAAAAGCAAATAAATTGAAAGCACCAAGTTATTCAATTCGCCCTGGGCAAACACTGACGTTGACAAGCTGCAAGATGTAAGAGGTGCAGTAAGGGTGCTTTATTGAGTCACTACGTTGATGACGACAGAGTCTCCGTCCGACAGAACTTCAACATGGTCAGAGCTGGAGAGATACGGCTCTACCGAAGTAGTTGGCTTCCCGTTAAGCAGAAATAGCACCTTGTTTGGAGTGATGATTGAGGTGCGATCAGTGTCAGTAACATATCTATCAATAATGCTCGGCACATTATTGGCGTTGGCTGCCTCAAGCTCTGCCTTGCTATAAACCAATTTAGTGCTGGCATGACTGGCGATTGTGGCAGTCATAAGGATGATGGTAGCAATAAGCTTTTTCATTTGCTGACTCCATTGACGTAGTGTTTTGTAATGATGGCTGTGATGGATGGTGTTAGCTATGTATGAGCGCATCGCGCTCAAGAACCCAGCAGCGTGAGTTATTTGTAAAGCCGATGTGTTGATAGTAATTATTTGCTGCTGGTGCGGCAATAAGAATGAGTTTTCAGCGTGGGCCGAGTTGGCTTTGTGTAATCGCTTGTAGTTTCTTCCCAATGCCACTCTTTTGATGAGATTGGCAAACGGCTAAGTCAGACAAGTAGCAGGCGTAATGAAAGTCTGTCATTGATCTGGCAATACCTATCAAATTGTCACAATCCCACGCACTTACAGTCAGATTGCTATTGGCAATCATGCCCTCGATGCAATCACGGTCATGGATGGGGCGCCGCTCGCCCAAGGTAGATCTAGTCAGCAGATCAATGAACTGATCCACTTGGTAAACATCGCTCTTGAACGACTTGAAGAACGATTCCATGACGGCGTTGTCGTTCATGCGCATTGGCCGATTCATGCTTTGAATCGCGCCGACAGAGCGCAGCCGTTCACGGAAGATGTGACTTCCAAACTCGCTGCCACGATCACTATGGAACAGCAGTCCGGGCGATGGTTCCGCTGCGCGTGGATGAACGGGAAGACTTCGCTCTTAGCTCGGAAGAGAACCGGATGGCTTTTTTTAGGAGCTCGTGCTCCTCCTTCAGTCGGGCAAAGTCACGCTTGAGCTTGCGCAGCTCGCGTAACTCGGCCTGCGTCTTGTGGCCAATCTCGGAACGTTTTGTCACGCACGGTGACTCCCGAAGTTCTTTGCGCCAACGAGACAACATGAAGGGATGGATGTCCAGCGACATGGCGACATCCTGTACAGCAACACCAGACAGACGACTCAAACGAACAGCTGTCGCTTTGAACTCGTCGCTGTAGCGATAAATCTTGCGCAAGCCGGGCTTTGCCATAGACACCTCTCTTGGTTATGTGAGGGTGTCAACAAAAGTGGATGAGGCTCCGTGTCGGCTTGAATGAATTGTTAGGCGCGTACTTTTACTTCTCTTGGTCGAGATCGGGGAGTAGTTTGGAGTCGCCGTTACGCCAAAGGGTGGCTTCTTTGGGAAACCAAGGCTGACTTTGCCAGGTTGTAACCAGCTTGATCTGGTCTAGTTCGTTGGACTCGATACGGGATACCGTGAATTTGGCGATTTCCTTGCGATGACCCTGAAAGTAGTCGTAGGCCAAAATCTCGAGGTTCTTGCCAGCAATGGTTCCCTGGACGAGAACGTACTCAAGAGGAATCGCATCGCGTTGCGGACCAGATGCAATAGTCCCGTCGACGCCCCCTGATTGAACGACAAGATCCAAGTCCACATAAATATCTTGTCTATAGCGAACGTCGATCTCACCTTCATTAGTCCACATTCCGGTCCAATCCTGATCGGTGTGGAACCAGATGGATGCTTTGGTGTAAAGGCGTGAGATGGCGGAAGGAAAACGCTCGGCGTTTGAAATAGCGGTTAGACCGTTCAAAAGAACCCACGCGACTACGACTGCCGTCCCGGTGACCCACGGCCACGTCTTCTTATACCAGGGCGTTTCTTCCGCAGCAGTAGGCGATGGTGGCTGCGGGTTGGGTTTTTTGACTTTCTTCTTTGCCAACTGTAATCCCCTCAATTAGCGCCTAACGTAAAGCTCAGCGGCGGAGCGTTAGCGTAGTCCGCTGGAGCGTTGGGTTAGGCTGGTCGATGTCTTTGCCACTTCCAGTAAATACCGAAGTGCTTTGTTTACCGCTTCATCATTAGGGAAAGCTTCTGCAATATCAGGCTCAAGGAGTACCACATTGGTTTCCTCCTTAATTCGGTTTGCGTACTTGCCACGCACGATTTCACCGAAATCTGATCGTTTGTATTCTGGTCTAAGTTCGTCTGTCATTTCTGATTTAACCTTCTTCATAAATTTGCCTCTCAGCATTGGTTGCCAGTCGTGCCGATATGATGCGAATTGCATTACCTCTGTCGGTATGTGACACCGCAAGTAATCGCCCTTGGGAAGAAACACCAAGGTTACAAATCGTTCCTCGTCATCCGAATGGTCAGGGTCGTGAGCAGTGGCCGAAAACGCATCGCGCAATGTGCTGGTCGCTTCTTCAAAGGTAACGCCATGTTTGCGCCGATTCGCTGTAGCTTTTTTCGGATCCCATTCAAAATGCATATTCCGTGACTCTTTTAGCTTTCATGCGGCGGAACCGCTATCGCGTTCCACCTTACGCGGGTTAGGCTTGGTTCAAGTGGTTCATTATCGCTCTGTTCATACGCATTTTTTTCGCTTAAACGTCTTTCGATATATTTCAGCAAATAGGTAGCACCGCCGATTTGTTCAACTTCTGCCATATCACGAATCTCATTTAAGGAGGCAAATTTACCTTTGCTTTTCCACAAAGAAATAGCTGCCATTGCAAGTTTGTAGTGTTGATTATTATCACGAGTTCCTTTTTTTGACACTGCCCGATTGCAATCGAAGCAAATAACTTCCAAATTGTCTAATTCGTGATTTGTCGCATTGCCATCTATGTGATTAAAAGAAAGCCTCATTTGGCTACCGCAACGATGGCAGCGAAAATCAGCGTCTTCGAACTTTTTCCATAAATCTTGTGTCGTTGGTGCGCTATGACCAAAGGTGGACAACCTTGTCCAGTTTTGTCGAGTTGCAGGAGGCGGTGGCGGCGATACCAAGTTCAAAATTGCTTTGATAGCATCAGTTTCACTAACATCGAGTAAACACATTAATTCTTTGAGTTCAATCATTAGAATTGCCCTTTTTTAAAGATTCAACACATAAATGAATTAATGAACTCATACGATAGAAAAAATAATCTATGTGTAAATTAGATTTCAATTGGATTTTATCGCGCTCAAAATGCCTTATTTGAAATTGATTACCTGTTTTCGTTAATTCGCTAAATTCCCTCTCTATGTGCTCGCAAAATAACGAGTTACTCTCTGATACAACGTCAACTAGCTGTTTCGCAGACATTTTTTTGTTTTCTTCAAAGTAGGTTTTTAGCCTTTCAAAGGCATCCCATATTTTTTCTAAACTTTCAACCCTGCTTTCTGGACGAGGTAAAATAAATTTTGAATATGCTATTTCAAGTAGTTCGTTCAGGCGTTCATCGCCTGTGTTAAACCTAATGTCAGTTATAATTTTTGCTATCGATTTTGGAATTGATCGCTTAATTTTCCCGTCTTCATCTAAGAAAAAAATGATTCCATTTCTGCTAAATACTGTATTGATGCGCTCTCTGAATTGAGATTTTAATAAGTCATCATCTGAAAATGAATAATGATTATGTTTATAGTAGCCGTGATAACTAATTTCGGTTGAGTCTTTGATATGCCTGTAAAGAAATTGCAGAAAATCTAATACAGTATATTTGTCCGGTAAGCTATCCTAATCGTAATAACTTCTGCTCACGGGTAAAGATAAGTCTGGCACTTCATCTTTTAAAACATCTTCTAGCTGTCTTTTGTTACAGCCACAAATTGTTGAGCCATCTGGGCATTCTTCTGGAAATTCGCCAGCCAACGCACAATTGCTAACAAATCTATCGTAAGTTGCAACAATGGCTTTCCAAACGTCTAATGGAATTTCTTCCGAACTCAGTTCTCTTGAGCCGTTTTCTTTGTCGCTGAAATATTCGTATGTCATGTGATGCTGATTTTCTAGGAAGCCTAACACTTGAGCGAAGCAGTTTCGGCTTGAACGAATTGTTAGGCCTATCTGCCACAGAGCCTGTCATACCGATCCTGAGCTCGTCTAATAGTTGTCATTGTTCGGTTTGGATCTGAAAGTGCGAGATTCAGTTGTGCTTTTGCCTCGCCGCAGGCTTGGGAGGCCGAGATCTGTTGAGGTTGATCATAAACTCGACGGGTAGGTGGTGGGCTAATAAGTTCGTGCCTTTGGCCTGTTGCAGGGTCAATCATGCCATTGCCGCCGCCGGGGATCATGAACTTTTGTTGCCCAGTAGTGACGTCAAGCACCATGCCTGGTTGGTGTTGAACCCCTTCTGTGCGTGCGGGACAAGTTGTGCCGCGCTTGATGTAGCTACTTCCGTTGGGGCGAATGCAGCGAACGTATTCGCCACCGTCTGAACCTGCACAAGGAGTTTGCTGGTACGTCTTGCCGCCGCGACCATCTGGGCACGTATAAACTTGCGCAAGGGCAGGTGCTGTTAGGAGCGAAAGCATGATCAACAGTATGAGTCGCATTGCATTCTCCAAGAGAGGCCTAACGCTGAGTTAAGCCGAGACGTGTAGTGGAGACAAATACATGGCAAGCTTTATCTGCCATGTATTTGACGGAACGAAACGGCTTCGGCTTGAACGAATTGTTAGGCAATCATAGCGAGTAGCTGACCTTTGTGCCGTCTATGGTGAGCTTGGCGTTCACTTGCAGGTGCTTGATGAGTGTCTCTAGCTGTGCCTCAGTGATAGAGCCCTTGGCATTCTTGACAGTTGCACGGATGGTGCTCTTGAGCGTCTCAACCTTTCTTGGGCGTGACGCGCCTCGCTTTTTGAGATCTGCGAGAACGACTGCGTAGTTGTCTACCTTGGGTGGTGCTGGTGCAGCAGCGTTGGCTGATGCGGCTGGTGCTGCTGGGGCGGGTTGTGGATTGCCCACGGCATTGGGGCAGATGAACTTGCCATTTTGATTTAGGACGACACGAATCTTCTCTTTAAGCGACATGCTGCCCAAGAGCGCATTGATGGTTTTACAACAGGCGACGCAGTTGTCATCGCTGTTGCTACCGGCTCGGGAAGATGGAACCAAATGCTCAATACTCGCTTCCGACTTGGGGAGTGGCATGTTGCAGAAGAAGCAAAGGCCTCCTTGGGCAAAGATCAGTCGGTCAAGCGGTTTTGTTGCCATGTGATTGCCTAACGCCTGAATTAAGCCGTGCCGCGAAGCGGCGTCGGCTTGGATGAAATGTTAGAGCACACGGTTGTAGCCACAATGGGAAAGCTGCAATACACGGAGCAGAGGGTAGTTTTCCGAGATGGCGCTACGGCAAGCAATACCACACGCGATAACCTTTGAGCGAACTTCTGCAACAAACTCATCAATAGAAATAATTTCACCGCCTGCAATGGTGTCTCTACCTTTCGGGTGAGAGGGGAATACAGCAATTTGCCGCAATGGAGTTTCGGGTGGCAACCATGAAAAAACCTCACCGAAAATGAGTTTGCGGGCTGCCTCGAATTTTTTTGCGTACCTTGCTTCGCGTGTATCCCAAGTATGAGCATCAACAGACGGTTCGTAATGAACAAGGTCGCTTGTGTGCGGGTTGTAGCCAATGACATCAAGCTCCATTTCCCAGCCGCCATGTTTTAGTCGCCCGACTTTAGTATTTCGGCGCACCAAGTACCCCTGCCAGTCAAGGTATTCGACGATGAGTGATTCAAGGTGAGACATAGTGCGCTCTAAC
>CAYZUG010000014.1:0-50395 GCA_964481865.1 uncultured Thermomonas sp.
AAGGTCTGCGTTTCGCAATTCGCGAAGGCGGCCGTACCGTTGGTGCTGGCGTGGTGGCGAAGATCATCAAGTAATTTCAGCGCATCATGTAAAAGCAAAGGGCAGCTTCGGCTGCCCTTTGTCGTTTTCAGCGGGTCGTTCCAGTGGGAAGCAGTGCAAGCTGCGGCGATTGTTAATAAAGAGTAATCTTTCGGCACTGCAATCAGCAGTCATATCGCCGGATAATAATCGGCTTTCATGTCGGGGATGACCAAATGAATACACAACGAATGGGGCGCAATGCGCTGGCTTTAGCAATTGGGTTTGTGCTGTGTCAGGTGCCAACCGCGGCGTTTGCGCAGGGTGACAGCTTGCTCGAGGCTGAGCCGCAAGACGCTGCCGCACAATCAGAAAAGAAAGCTGCGGTGCAGCTCGATAAAATCGAAGTTGTTGGTAGCCAGATCAAGGGCGTTGCTGCTTCTGAAACACTGTTGCCGGTTGTCGATATTTCAGCGGAGCAGATTGATGCTTTGGGGGCAACCAGTGGGGATGAGCTGTATCGCTCCATTCCACAAATGGGGGATGTTTCCTTCCGCAATGGCTTTGGTACCAATAGCAGCAACTATGCGCGTGGTGATATTGCGTCGATCAACCTGCGAGGCTTGGGCGTTGGCAATACGCTGCTGCTGTTGAATGGACGGCGCACGGTAGTGCATCCCACCAGTCAGGCTGACGAGCAACTGGTGCCAGTGCTGACCTTCAATGCGAACACCATCCCAGTGTCGAACTTGCAGCGTGTGGAAGTGCTGCTCAATGGTGCGTCGGCGATTTACGGTACGGATGCGGTGGCGGGTGTGGTCAACAATGTGCTGCGCGATGATGTTGATGGCGGCAATATCAATGTGCAATACGGCACAGGTGAAGGAACTGGCCTGCGTGATCGCAGCATCAGTGGTGTAATCGGCAAAAACTTCTCCGAGATGCGCGGTAATGTATCGCTTGCCTATAGTCTGCAAGACAGCACCGGTTTGAATTCCTGGGACCAAGACTGGACGTCCACACATTTGCGCTGGTTCGATTTCGTAGGAACGCCATTTGAAAATGCAGGTGGGCTGGACCTGCGTGAAGCCACCACACGCTGGGGCAACTTTGGTGCGCTTTATAACGGTGTGATCCGTTCCAATGGGACGGCGCTGACCACGGCTGCCGGTTACTTCCATGTGCAGCCCACAACCAATACCGGGTGTGGTGCGGTTATCAGTGATGGCGTATGCGTGCAATCGGGTGCAATTGCAACGACCGGTGCAGACCGTAATCTGCGTTATGACGCAAACCAGACCATTCCAGTCAGCTTCCAGCCAAAACTGGATCGCATCAACTTGTTCGGCACTGGGAAGTACGACTTCGATAATGGCATCGGCTTCTTCAGCGAACTGGGCTATTACCGCTCACGTTCGGATTCGTTGCAGCAACCGGTGAACTCGATTGCCTCCTTGCCAGCGACGATTGCTGCCAGCAACTACTGGAACCCGTTTGGTGCGAAATATCTGCCGGATGGTTCATTGAATCCAAACAGAATTGCGGATCTGAATATCCCCGACGAGGGCGTTGCGATCACGATTCGCAATTACCGCTTCGATGAGCCAACACGGATTCATGTGGACAACGTGCAGACACGTGCATTGGCAGGGCTGCGTGGTTTCCACTTTGGTTTCGACTGGGAAAGCGCATTGCTGTATTCACGCGCAAGTGTCGAAGATACGCAAAACTCGGTCAGTGCCACACTGTTTGAAAAAGCCTTGGCGCTGTCAACACCCAATGCCTATAACCCGTTTGGTGCGGGAAATAGCCAGGCGGTGATTGATTCGGTGATGTATCAGTCGGTACGTAAGAGCACCAACAGCTTGGCATTGTGGGATTTTAAGGCCTCGCGCCCGGATTTATTGACCTTGCCAGCAGGTGATGTTGGCATGGCGTTTGGTGTTGAATTCCGTCATGAAAAGCAACATGACAACCGTGATGGTCGTGTGGATGGCTCCATTGTTTGGGAGAGTCTGTCTGGGGTGATGTATCCAACCGATCAATACGGTGTCAGCCCGACGCCTGATACAGAAGGGTCGCGCACCGTGCGTGGCGCGTATGTCGAGTTCTATGTGCCGCTGATTTCACGTGATTGGAATATCCCGCTGGTGCGCAATCTTGATATGCAGATTGCTGGCCGTGCCGAACATTACAGTGATTTTGGTAGTGTCTCCAAGCCCAAGGTCGCCATCGGCTGGGAAATTCTGGATGGCTTGAGCATGCGTGGTTCATGGTCGCAGGGCTTCCGCGCCCCGAACCTTGAGCAAGTCAATGCAACGGTGGTGACGCGTGCAAACAGTCGTCGTGACTACATCCAGTGCGAAGCTGATCTGCGCAAGGGCGCTATCGCCAACTTTGCAGATTGTTCACATAGTTACAGCACACAAGCGCGGCGTTCGGGGAACCCTGATCTGAAGCCAGAAACGTCAGACAATATCAGTGGCGGCATCGTGTTTGAGCCGAAGTTCCTGCCAGAAGCCATGGGCAATGTGCGTTTCTCGCTGGACTATTACAAGTACAAGCAGGAAGGCATCATCGGTTTGTTCGGTGAAGGCAATGCATTGACCTTGGATTACGTCTTGCGCATGCAAGGCAAAACCAATCCTAATGTCGTGCGTGCAGAGCCAAATGCCGACGATATCGCGCGTTATGAAGGCACCGGTTTGGCACCTGCAGGACAGGTGTTGTATGCCACCGATCAATACGTGAATCTGTTGCCACAAACCGTGCGTGGTGTGGATTTTGGTGTGAATTGGCGTTCCACTGAAACACGGATTGGTCGTTTTGATGTGTCGATTAATGGCACGCGCCTGATCGAGTTCTATCGCGAGGTTTCGCCAGCCATTCAAGAACTGATGGATGCACGCGATGCAGGCTTGATCAATGCGGCAACTGTGATCAGCGGTGGCGGTGACTTGATCATGGTGAACGGTAAGCCACGCTGGAAGTGGACGGGTAATCTCATCTGGACCAAGGGCGATCTGCAGCTTGGTACCACGGCGCGTTATACCGGCAACTTCTACGACACGGGCTTGCAATATCCGGATGGTAGCTATTGGGAACCGGGTTCAAGCACCTATTGGAATGCTTTTGCCAAGTACAACTTCAAGGGTGATGGCTGGTTGTCGGGTATGTCGGTCAAGCTGGGTGTGAACAACGTGGAAGATCGCCGCCCACCAATTTCGGTGGATTCACGCGGTTATTTGACCACGCTGTACTCCGCTGTTCCTCGGTATTGGTTCCTGAATATCGGTAAGGAGTTCTAAGCGCTTTGTGCTTGATTCGACATAACAGGAGAAGGTGATGCGTGTGGATTCGGTATGGATGCGGTCATTGGTGGCTGTGGCAGTTTGGTTCTCGGTTTCAGCAGATGTATCCGCAGCAGAGGCATTGCTGATTCGTGGTGCCAAGGTGTTCGATACCGAGAAAGCACGACCTGTGATGTCGGATGTTTTGGTACAAGACGGCCGCATTGCGGCCGTCGGTACTGCGCTGACGGCACCGGAACACGCCACTGTGGTTGAAGCCAACGGCATGGCGTTGGTTCCGGGCCTGTTCGATGTGCATACGCACTGGACACCCGCAATGGTGCCTTCATCCAGTGCGCAGGTATCCAATGCGTATTTGGCTGCCGGGGTCACAGTGGTGGGTGATTACCATCAAGCACCGGAAGCTTGGGCATCGCGTCGGCAATGGCTGTCGGAATTGGTTGCCCCGCGTGTACTCTTTGCAGCGCGCATCAGCACGCCTTTGGGGCATGGTGCCGATTGGGCGGATCAAGCCACCACGCGTTGGGTGAATTCACCTGAGGCAGCGCGGGCAGCGGTACGCGGTCTATTACCGTATCGGCCTGATCTGATTAAGGTTTTTACCGATGGCTGGCGTTATGGGCGCAGCCCCGACAACACCAGCATGGATGCGTGGACATTGGCGGCACTGGTGGATGAAGCGCATCAGCATGGGCTGAAAGTCGCCACGCATACAGTGACAGTTGAACGGGCAAAAGTCGCAGCGAAAGCAGGTGTGGACATCATTGCCCACAGCATTCTTGATCAGCCAGTGGATCAGGAATTGATTGCATTGATGCGCAAGCATGCAACGGCTTATGCCCCAACTCTGGCGGTGTATGAGCCTGTGCGTTTGGGAGACAAGTCGCCTACGGCAGAGCAACGTGAGGCGATTGCACTGCGCGAGCGCAATTACGCACAAGCTGTGAAAAACCTCAAAACGCTGCACCGCGCAGGGATTCGTATCGTATTGGGAACGGATGCAGGCATGGTGGGAACCCCGCATGGGCGCTCCAGCCTGCATGAATTAGAACTGATGGTGCAGGCAGGTATCCGCCCTGCTGAAGCCTTGCGTATCGGCACGATTGAAAGTGCAAGGGCGCTGGCACTGGATGCGGATTCCGGTTCTATCACTGTCGGCAAGCGTGCCGATTTTGTCTTGGTAGACGGTCAGCCATGGCGTGCAGTGTCAGAGATGCAGCGCATTCGGCATGTGTATGTGCAGGGTGTGAAAGTGGTGGATGCTGCACAACATGCGGATGTGGCAACAGCACCGAATGCTGAGCAATGGCCAGCAGTGCGTACAGTTCCAGCATTGATTGACGATATGGAAGCGGCGGACGGCCGCACAACGCTTGGTACGTTGCGCACCGGTGAAGCCGATGCTGGCAATGACCGCAGTTGGCAGGTGACGCAGCGTGTACCGCGTGCAACCGGTGGGTATGCTTTGCAGGTAACGGCAGCGTTGTCAGGAAAAACCGCGCCCAATGCAAATGTGGTGTTTCCACTGACCCAAGGCTCGGTTTACCCGGTGACTGTTGCGGGTTACCAAGGTGTTGAGTTTGAAGTGCGCGGCAGCATGCGCACATTGGCCTTGCAACTGCGTGGGCTTGAACAACGCATCTGGCAAATGCCGGTATCGACATCTGGGACGGAATGGCAAACCGTCCGCCTGCCGTTTGCGCAGGCCGTGGCTTCGGATTGGAATGGTAAAGCGAAAGCCAATGCTGCTGCATGGAATGGTGAATGGCTACGCGAGTTGGTACTGATTGGGCAGGGCGAGGCCGGCGGGCAGCTGTGGTATGAGGTCGATAACCTCCGGCTGTATCCTTGAGTTTCTATCCGGAAGCAGGTGGCTGCGCGTGGCGGCGGCCTGCTGACTTTGTGGAGAACATGATGTTGCATATGACGATGCGCAAATGGCGCAATACTTTTGCTGTTCTGGCAGTGCTGACCGTTGGCGCAGTGCAGGCGCAGGTACCTTCACCGAAAGAGCACTTCGGCTTCACCATTGGTGATGATTACCAACTGGCCAATTACACGCAGACGGAAGCCTACTTCCGCAAGCTTGCGGCAACTTCCGATCGGTTCCGTCTTGTGGAGATGGGCAAGACATCGGAAGGGCGTCCGCAGTGGATGATGGTTGTGTCAGCGCCAGAAAATCTTGCACGCATGGACGAATATCGCGCCACATCTGCGCGGCTTGCGAGGGCGCGTGATGATGAAAAGGTGGCAGAGCAACTGGCGGCGACTGGCAAAGCGATTGTATGGATTGATGGCGGGCTGCATGCCAACGAAACCGTGGGTGCCCATCAGTTGATTGAAACCGCATGGCAGTTGGCTTCACGCAATGATCCGGAAACACAGCGCATCTTGCGTGATGTCGTCATCTTGATGGTGCATGCCAATCCGGATGGGCAAGAACTGTATGCAAACTGGTATATGCGTGAACCGGTTGCAGAAAAGCGTGTCTTGGATCAGCCGCCACGGATGTATCAAAAATATGCGGGGCACGATAACAACCGCGATTTCTACATGGCGGCGTTGCAGGAAACCCGCAACATGAATCGGGTGATGTACACCCAGTGGTATCCGCAGATCATCTACAACCATCACCAGAGTTCGCCACGCGGCACGGTCATTGTGATTCCACCTTATCGCGACCCGTACAACTACAACATTGATGCGATGATTCCGGTTGGCCTGGAGGCACTTGGCTCGGCGATGAACATGCGCTTTCTGCAAGAAGGCAAGCCGGGCGCGGTATCAAAGCGTGGCAGCGTGTATTCGACATGGTGGAACGGTGGGCTGCGCACCATGCCGTATTTTCACAATATGTTGGGAATCCTGACCGAGATTACTGGCAACCCAACCCCGATGCCGATGCCTTTTTTGCCTGCACGGCAATTGCCCGACAGCAACTTGCCTGCTCCGGTTCCATCACAGACGTGGCATTTCAGGCAATCCATTGACTACAGCCTGACCGCAAACTGGGCGGTATTGGACTATGCGTCACGGCATCGCGAACAATTGCTGATGAACATGTACCGCATGGGGCGGCGCAGCATTGAGCGTGGACAGCGTGACACATGGACACCCAACCCCGATGCGCTAACGGCGGCTGCCGAGCAGCAGGCCAAAGCCCAGGCGGATGGCAGGTCAACAGATGCGTTGAGTGCCGAGCAGCAAGCCGCGCTGTTGTATCAGCCAGAAACCCGTGATCCACGCGGCTATATTCTGCCGATTGATCAACCCGACTTCCCAACGGCGGTGAAGTTTATGCACGCCTTGCAGCTGGGGGGTGTTGAAGTCATGCAGGCGACGCGTGATTTTCAAGTGGCTGGCAAGCGCTATCGCAAAGGCTCGTATATCGTGCGTGCCGATCAGGCTTTCCGTGCACATGTGCTGGATATGTTTGAACCGCAGCATCATCCACATGATTTTGAATATGCGGGTGGACCGCCGATCGCCCCCTATGACTCGGCTGGCTGGACGCTGGCCATGCAAATGGGTGTGGTTTTTGACCGTGTGCTGGAGGAATTCAACGGGCCGTTTGCAGCCGTAGACGTGGCGGCTCTGCAACCGCCACCGGCATATGCATTGCCTGCAACGCGCTGGGGCTATCGCTTGGATGCGCGCCCCAATGACAGCGTCCTTGTGGTCAATCGCCTGCTGGCTAAAGGCGTGGCTGTGCAGCGTGCGGCATCACTGCACGGGGCATTTGTTGTCAGCAACGATGCGGCAGCCATCTTGGCCGATGCGTTGCAAGGGACGGGTGTGCAGGTACAAGCACAGCAGCAACCAGCGCGTGATGGTATTGCCGTTCATGCACCACGGATTGCCTTGTGGGATCGCTATGGCGGTTCGATGGTGTCCGGTTGGACACGCTTGGTGCTTGAATCATTTGGTTTTGCATACGATGTGCTGTATCCCGGTCAAATTGAGCAGCCAGGGTTGCGTGACCGCTATGACGTTTTGATTCTGCCTAGTGGCGCACTTCCCTTGCCGGCCGCACTTGCGGTGGAAGGTAAGGCTGGACGCAAGCCACCTGTGCCTGACGCCAGTAAGATTCCTGCCGAATTTCATTCCATGCTGGGTGAGTTGGACCCGACAACCTCGTTGCCGGCACTCCGCGCATTTTTGCAGGGCGGTGGGCATATCGTGGCGACGGGTTCCTCCAGCGGCTTGGCGCAATTACTTGGGTTGCCGGTACAAAGTCATCTGCGCGTGAAGACTGAAACAGGTGGTCTGCGTGCGTTGAACTCGCGTGAGTACTACATTCCTGGAAGTGTGTTGCAAGTGGCGGTTAATACGGATCAGCCGGCAACTTGGGGGCTGGAGCGGAAATTGGACGTGTATTTCTCGGATGGTCGCTGGGATAACGCCCCAGTCTTTGACCTGCCCAAAGACCGTGCTGATCTGCGCCCGTTGCTGTGGTTTGAAGCAGCGACACCATTGCGCAGTGGTTGGGCATGGGGACAGCATTACCTGCAAGACGGGGTGTTGGCGGCGCAAGCAAGTGTGGATAGCGGTACGTTGACCTTCTTTGGCACCGATATCACATTCCGTGCGCAAACCCATGGTGCATTCAAATTGTTGTTCAATAGTTTGCTGCAAGGAGGGACGCATGAACGCACAGCACATTAAAAAGAGTGTGAAACGCCAAGGTGGGCTGCTCTTGGGCGCCTGTTTGGTGGCGCTGACAGCGCAGGCCGCAGACCCTAAGAATCCAATTATCGAAAACGCAATCCATGCCTATGCGCCGCGTATGGGCGAGGTGACGCAGGCAATTTGGCTGAAGCCGGAGCTTGGGTATCTGGAAAACGCGACCACTGCATTACTGCAACAAGAGTTAAGGAAAGCGGGCTTTAGTGTTGAAGCGGGTGTAGCGGGCATGCCCACTGCATTCGTGGCGAAAGCAGGCAAACGTGGCAAGGGGCCGGTCATTGCCATTTTGGCAGAAATGGATGCACTGCCCGGCATGTCGCAGGCGGCGCGTCCAGAACGAGAAGCCATTCATGCGGGTGGGGCAGGTCATGCCTGTGGGCATAACCTGTTTGGCGCAGCCTCCGTTGCAGCGGCGCTTGCCATTCGGGAGTGGCTTGCCAGCAGTGGGCAAGATGGTGAAATTCGGGTCTATGGCACGCCTGCTGAGGAGGGCGGCTCGGGCAAAGTCTTCATGGTGAAAGCAGGGCTGTTCGATGATGTGGATGTGGCGCTGCACTGGCACCCGGATTCCGTGAACTCGGCGGTTCAATCGGGAAGTCTGGCTAATCTCAGCGGAAAATTCCGCTTTGAAGGGGTGGCATCGCATGCAGCGATTGCCCCAGAACGCGGGCGCTCGGCACTGGATGGCGTTGAAGCACTGAACTTCATGGCGAATATGATGCGCGAGCATATTCCGTCGGATACGCGCTTGCACTATGTCATTACCGATGGCGGTGGAGCGCCGAATGTCGTGCCTGCCAAGGCCGAGGCGTACTACTACGTGAGGCATCGTGATTTTCGCGTGGCCGGCGATGTCATGCAGCGTGTCAAAGCGGCGGCAGAGGGGGCAGCGCAGGGAACCGGGACGCGTGTCACTTTCGAACCGATCGGTGGCGTGTACAACCTGTTGCCGAACGACACCCTCGGGCGTGTTGCTGACGCAGCACTGCGCCGGGTGGGCGGGGTGATTTATGACGCCGAAGACCGCCAGTTCGCAACGAAACTGCAAACCAGCTTGCAATCGCCGCCAGCACTGGAAACGGCAGCGACAGTGGCAGGCTATGAAGCCGAAGGGCTGTTGGGCATGGCATCGACTGACGTTGGTGATGTGAGCTGGGTGGTGCCAACGGTTGGTATTTCAGCAGCGACGTGGGTGCCAGGAACAGCGGCGCATAGTTGGCAAGCGGTGGCGGCTTCCGGGCATGCGATCGGGCGTAAAGGTGCACAGGTGGCAGCCCATACGTTGGCAGAAACAGCAGTGGCGCTTTATCAAAGTCCGCAAGAGATCGAACGCGCCAAGGCAGAATTCAACAGTCGGCGTGGCGAAGGCTTCCGCTATCAATCATTACTGGAGCGCGATCAACCGCCGCTGGATTACCGCAAGCCGGCGTCATAAATGACAGGCAATAAAAAATCAATAAGGATGCTTGCGATGGCGGATTTGATCTGCCATACTAGCGAACTTCCTGCAAGAAGCGCCGTATTGGTGCGGGTTTGCGGAGAGCGAAATGAGGTGCTGGATGCGCCTCGTCTTCGCCAGACAGGGAAATGTCGCGTGGCTTAGTCTCGTCCGTCTTGGAGGTTTCCAGGGCATATTGGCGGGGCTCTTCGGCGCGTTCATTCAATCCTGTTGGCGGCCCAGCATGCTGGTCCGCCTTTTTGTTTTATCTGTTGTACCTGTTGTATTCACGGGATATGGCGCCGTTTGTGCCGTCATATCTGTCGCTCTTTAATGAAACACGAGGCAAACCTCTCATGGCGGACCAAAAGATTCGCATTCGGCTGAAGGCTTTTGATCATCGTTTGATCGATCGCTCAGCAAGCGAGATCGTTGAGACGGCCAAGCGGACCGGCGCACAAGTGCGTGGCCCAATTCCGCTGCCGACCAAGATCGAGCGTTACACCGTTCTGGTTTCTCCGCACGTCGATAAAGACGCGCGTGACCAGTACGAAACCCGCACGCACAAGCGCGTGCTTGACATCGTTGACCCCAATGACAAGACCGTGGACGCGCTGATGAAGCTCGAACTGGCCGCTGGTGTTGACGTACAGATCAAGTTGACATAAGGAGGCCGGAGATGAGCGCGAAGAAGTATTCGCTCGGTATCGTCGGTCGTAAGGCCGGCATGAGCCGTATGTTTACCGAAGACGGCAAGTCCGTGCCGGTAACCTTGATTGAAGCAACCCCGAACCGTATCACCCAGATCAAGACCGTTGATAGCGATGGCTATAGCGCTGTGCAGATTACTGCCGGTGTGAAGCGCGCCAGCTTGCTCAGCAAGCCTGCAACCGGTCACTTGGCGAAAGCCAAGGTGGAAGCGGGTCGTGGCTTGTGGGAGCTGCGCGTTGAAGCTGACCAAATTGGTGGCTTCGAAGTGGGCGGTGAAATCAAGGCTGACATTTTTGAAGTGGGTCAGAAGGTTGACGTTCAGGGCGTGACCAAGGGTAAGGGCTTCCAGGGCACCATCAAGCGCTGGAACTTCACCATGGGTGACGCAACGCACGGTAACTCGCTGTCGCACCGTTCACCAGGTTCGATTGGTCAGCGTCAGACGCCGGGTCGCGTGTTCCCTGGCAAGAAGATGGCTGGTCACATGGGGCATGTAACCCAGACCACGCAAGGTCTGCAGGTTGTCAAGGTGGACGCTGAGCGCGGTTTGATTGCAGTGCGTGGTGCTGTTCCGGGTGCGCCGGGCGGTGACGTGATCGTTCGTCCGACGAGCAAGGGAGTCTGATCATGGAACTGAATATCAATAACGGTGCCAAGCTGGCCGTTTCGGAAGCTGTGTTCGACCGTGCTTTCAGTGAAGACTTGGTGCATCAGGTTGTTGTGGCTTACCGCAACGCCGGTCGCGCTGGTACCAAGGCACAAAAGACGCGTGCTGAAGTCAATGGCACCACCAAGAAGTCGAAGAAGCAAAAGGGTGGTGGCGCACGTCACGGCGCTTTGACTGCTCCGATTTTCGTGGGTGGTGGTGTGGCCTTCGCAGCAAAGCCACGCAACTTTGCGCAGAAAGTCAATCGCAAGATGTACCGTGCGGCCATTGCTTCAATTCTTTCGGAATTGAACCGTCAGGGTCGTCTCACTGTTGTCGAATCCTTTGATGTGGATGCTCCGAAGACCAAAGGTCTTGTGGCGAAGCTTGAAGGGTTGAACGTGGGCAAGCGTCCGCTGATCGTGACCGAAGAAGCAACCGATAATCTGTATCTGGCTGCGCGTAACCTGCCGTATGTGCAGGTGCGTGATGTCCAAGGTCTGGATCCGGTGGCATTGGTCGGTGCCGACACTGTTGTCGTAACTGCTGATGCAGTGAAAAAGATCGAGGAGTGGCTGGCATGACCACCAATCTTTATGAAGTGATTCGTGCGCCGCGCGTGTCTGAAAAGACCGCTCGTTTGCAGGAAGTCTCCAACCAATACGTCTTTGAAGTCGCGAAGACTGCTACCAAGGCCGATGTCAAGGCTGCCGTAGAGAAGATCTTCGACGTCAAGGTCGAGGCTGTGAACGTGGTGAATGTGAAGGGCAAATCAAAAGCCTTCCGTTTTCGCCAGGGTCACCGCAGCGACTGGCGTAAGGCTTACGTCACCTTGGCTGAAGGCCAAGCGATTGACGTCATGACGGTCTCAGCCTGAGGAACGCATCCATGGCATTGATGACATTCAAGCCCACGTCAGCCGGTCGCCGTAGTGCAGTCCGCGTGAAAACGCCAGACTTGCACAAGGGCGCCCCGCACGCGGCACTTATTGAAAAGCAAAGCAAGACCGGTGGTCGTAACCATCATGGTCGTATCACCACCCGTCATATCGGTGGTGGTCACAAGCAGCACTATCGCATCATTGATTTCAAGCGTGATAAGGAAGGTATTCCTGCACGCGTTGAGCGCATTGAATACGATCCTAACCGTACCGCGCATATTGCACTGCTGTGCTACGTGGATGGTGAGCGTCGCTATATCATCGCGCCCAAAGGCCTGAAGGCTGGCGATCAAGTGATCTCGGGTAGCGATGCTCCGATCAAGGCGGGCAACACCTTGCCGCTGCGCAATATTCCTGTTGGTTCAACGGTGCATTGCATCGAAATGAAGCCAGGCAAGGGTGCTCAGCTGGCGCGTGCCGCTGGTGCAGGCGTGCAGTTGGTTGCACGTGAAGGCTTGTACGCCACGCTGCGTTTGCGTTCCGGTGAAATGCGCAAGGTGCCGGCAGAATGCCGCGCCACCATTGGCGAAGTCGGTAACGACGAACACGGCTTGGAAAAGCTTGGCAAGGCTGGTGCTGCGCGTTGGCGCGGTGTGAAGCCAACGGTTCGTGGTGCAGCCATGAACCCGGTGGATCACCCACACGGTGGTGGTGAAGCTAAGGCAGGCCAGGGTAACCCGCATCCGGTCACCCCATGGGGTGTTCCGACCAAGGGTTACAAGACCCGCAAGAACAAGCGCACACAGCAGTTCATCGTGCGCGATCGCAGGAGCTAATCGGCAATGGCACGTTCACTTAAGAAAGGCCCATTTATCGATCATCACCTTCAGAAGAAGGTGGAGACCGCGGGCAGCAGCAAGAAGCCGATCAAGACCTGGTCGCGTCGTTCTACAATTCTCCCGGAAATGATTGGTTTCACCATTGCTGTGCATAACGGCAAGAACCATGTCCCGGTCCTGATCAACGAAAACATGGTTGGTCATAAGCTTGGCGAATTCGCAGTGACCCGTACGTTTAAGGGTCACGGCGGCGACAAGAAGTCGAAGTAAGGAGATGATGATGGAAGCGAAAGCAATTTTGCGTACCGCGCGCATCTCCCCGCAGAAAGCGCGTTTAGTGGCTGACCAAGTGCGTGGCTTGCCGGTGGCACGTGCACTGGATCTGTTGAAGTTCTCGGACAAGAAGGCTGCAGGCATGATCTATAAGGTCGTGTATTCAGCAGCATCGAATGCCGAAAACAACAACGGTGCAGATGCAGACGCGCTGAAGGTGAAAACCATCATGGTGGATGAAGGTCCTGCACTGAAGCGCTTTATGGCGCGTGCGAAGGGTCGTGGTACGCGCATCACAAAGCGCACCAGCCACATCACCGTGGTCGTGGGCGAGGGCAAGTAATCATGGGTCATAAAGTCAATCCAATCGGCATCCGTCTGGGTATCGCCAAAGACTGGAACTCCAAGTGGTATGCCGGCAAAAAGCAGTTTGCGGAATTTCTCGCAGGCGATCTGAAAGTACGTGACATGCTTCGCAAGAAGCTGGCACAAGCAGGCGTCAGCAAGATTCTGATCGAACGTCCAGCCAACAATGCGCGCGTCACTATTCACACGGCACGTCCGGGTGTGGTGATCGGCAAGCGTGGTGAAGACATCGAAAAGCTGCGCAAGGACGTTTCAGATGTGCTCGGCGTGCCCGCGCACATCAATGTGACGGAAGTGCGTAAGCCTGAGTTGGACGCACAGCTGGTTGCGGAGTCCATTGCACAGCAGTTGGAACGCCGCATCATGTTCCGCCGTGCAATGAAGCGTGCCGTGGGCAATGCAATGCGTCTGGGTGCGCTGGGCATCAAGGTCAACGTGGCTGGCCGCTTGAATGGTGCAGAAATTGCCCGTTCCGAGTGGTACCGCGAAGGTCGCGTGCCGCTGCATACCCTGCGTGCCGACATCGACTATGGCTTCGCTGAAGCCAGCACCACTTACGGCATCATCGGCATCAAGGTGTGGGTCTACAAGGGTGAAATTTTTGATTTCAGCCAAGTGGGTCAGGAAAAGCAGGATGACACTCCGGCACCGCGCGGCGGCGACCGTGAGCGTCCCCGTGGTCCGCGCCGTGATCGTGGCGACCGCGCAGAACGCGGCGAAGCGAGGGAATAAACCATGTTGCAACCCAAGCGAACCAAATATCGCAAGGTCCATAAGGGCCGCAATGAAGGCTTGAGCTGGAGCGGAAACGCCGTCAGCTTTGGCGAATTCGGATTGAAGGCTACGGCGCACGGTCAATTGACTGCTCGCCAAATCGAGGCCGCACGTCGTTCCATCAGCCGTTACGTCAAGCGTGGCGGCAAAATGTGGATTCGCGTGTTCCCCGACAAGCCGATCACCAAGAAGCCAATCGAAGTCCGCATGGGCTCCGGTAAGGGGAGTGTGGAATACTGGGTCGCACTGATCCAGCCAGGCCGCATGATTTACGAGATCGAAGGTGTAAGCGAAGAAGTGGCACGCGAAGCGTTCCGCCTTGCTGCTGCCAAGCTTTCGGTTACCACTCAATTCGTGACCCGGACGGTGCGCTGATGGATATCAAACAACTGCGTCAGAAGTCAGCGGACGAACTGAAGGCTCATTTGGTCGAACTGCAGAAGGAGCGTTTTGCGCTTCGTATGCAGAAGGCCACTGGCCAGCTGCCTCCGTCCAAGATCAATGAACCCCGCCGTGTGCGCCGCGACATCGCTCGCGTCAACACGCTGCTTGGCGCGCTGCAAAACACCGTGGCGAAGTAAGGAACGGCAGACATGACAGAACAAACCAAGAAGCTGCACACGGTCGAAGGCCGCGTTGTCAGCAACAAGATGGACAAGACCGTGACGGTGCTCGTTGAGCGCCAGGTCAAGCACGCGCTGTACGGTAAGTACATCCGTCGCTCGACCAAGCTGCACGCCCACGATGCCGACAACACCTGCAATGAAGGTGATTTCGTTCGCGTGGCGGAATGCGCACCGATGTCCAAGACCAAGAATTGGCGTGTGGTGGAAATCATCACCCGCGCTGCCGAATAAACAGGAGAGATAGCCATGATTCAAATGCAGAGCTTTCTCGATGTTGCCGACAACTCCGGCGCTAAAGAACTCCAGTGCATCAAGGTGCTTGGTGGTTCAAAGCGTCGCTATGCCGGTATCGGTGACATCATCAAGGTGTCGGTAAAGGAAGCAATTCCGCGCGGCAAAGTGAAGAAGGGCGACGTTTATGACGCCGTTGTGGTGCGTACTCGCAAGGGTGTGCGTCGCGCTGACGGTTCGTTGATCCGCTTCGACGGCAATGCCGCCGTGTTGTTGAACAACAAGCAAGAGCCAATCGGTACACGTATCTTCGGGCCTGTAACCCGCGAGCTGCGTTCCGAGAAGTTCATGAAGATCGTCTCGCTCGCGCCTGAAGTGCTCTGAGCGGAGGAAGGAAACTATGAACCGTATCCGCAAAGGTGATCAGGTGGTTGTCACCACCGGTAACAAGAAGATCAAGGGTCAGACAGGTGAAGTGTTGCGCGTTGATGGTGAACGCGTTTACGTCGCCAACTTGAACCTAGTCAAGCGCCACACGAAGCCCAATCCGCAAGCCGGTCAGCCGGGTGGCGTGGTTGAGCGTGAAGCGTCGATCCACATTTCCAACGTGATGCTCCTGAACCCGGCAACGGGCAAGGGTGAGCGCGTTGCCACCAAGGTGCTGGAGAATGGAAAGCGCATCCGCGTCTTCCGCTCAAGCGGCGAGGCTATCTAATATGACCACACGACTCGAAAAGTTTTACAAGGAAGAAGTTGTGCCGAAGCTGATGCAGCAATTCGGTTACGCCAATCCAATGGAAGTGCCGAAACTCACCAAAGTCACCCTGAACATGGGTGTCGGTGAAGCGGCCACCAACAAGAAAGTGCTTGAAAACGCGGTTGCTGACATGACCAAGATCACTGGGCAAAAGCCAATTGTGACCAAGTCGCGTGTCTCTGTTGCGTCCTTCAAGATTCGTGATGGTTGGCCAATCGGTTGCAAGGTGACCTTGCGTCGTGCGCATATGTACGAGTTTCTTGATCGTCTGATCAACATCTCGCTGCCACGTGTGCGTGACTTCCGTGGTGTATCGGCACGTTCATTTGATGGCCGTGGCAACTACAACATGGGTGTGAAAGAGCAGATCATCTTCCCAGAGATCGACTTTGACGCCGTTGATGCGATGCGCGGTATGGACATCGCCATCACCACCACTGCGAAGACCGATGCAGAGGCGAAAGCCCTGCTTGAAGCCTTCCGCTTCCCGTTCCGTAACTAAGGATTCGTCATGGCCAAAACTTCCATGATCAACCGCGAGGTCAAGCGCGCCAAGCTGGCCAAGCAGCATGCCGCAAAGCGCGAAGCGCTGAAGAAAGTGATCTCCAGCCAGGATGCGTCCTATGAAGAAAAGCTGGAAGCCTCTGCCAAGTTGCAGAAGCTGCCGCGTGATTCTTCACCTTCACGTCAAACCACACGTTGCGTCCTGACCGGTCGTCCGCGTGCGGTGTACAGCAAGTTCGGCCTCGGCCGCAACAAGCTGCGTGAACACACGATGCGTGGTGATGTGCCAGGTCTGCGTAAGGCAAGCTGGTAATAATTGCTACACATGGGGTAAAACCCTGCTATACTGTTTTGCTGTTTGTATCTTTTTGATGCAAAGCAGAAGCCGGAATCCCGCATTCGCGGGATTTTGGCGTGAGATTTAACGCCAATTTGGCGTCCTAAAAACGACAGATCTTCGCGAAAGCGGATATCGGTGCTACTCATAAGGTCAATTAAATGAGCATGACTGATCCCATCGCTGACATGCTGGTTCGCATTAAAAATGCGGCCGCTGTTGGCAAGCCGGCGGTAAAAATGCCGTCATCCAAAATCAAAGCTGCAATCGCCAATGTCCTGAAGGAAGAAGGCTATATTGCAGATGTTCGCGTCACACAAAATGGCGCCAAGGCTGAGCTGGAAATTGCTCTGAAGTATTTTGAAGGCAAGCCTGTTATTGAAACCCTCAAGCGT
Organism: uncultured Thermomonas sp.; assembly: GCA_964481865.1. Lineage (GTDB taxonomy): Bacteria > Pseudomonadota > Gammaproteobacteria > Xanthomonadales > Xanthomonadaceae > Thermomonas. The sequence goes on from CAYZUG010000014.1 coordinate 16,793, forward strand.
TTTTCGCGTTCTGGCTTGCGTCAGTATCGTGGTAAAGAAGCACTGCCAAAAGTGCTGGGCGGCTTGGGTGTTGCCATTATTTCCACCTCGAAGGGCATCATGACCGACACTCAGGCGCGTGCGCAGGGTGTGGGTGGTGAAGTTCTGTGCATCGTGGCTTAAGGGAGGATTGACACATGTCCCGTATTGCCAAGAAGCCGATCGCCCTGGCCAAGGGTGTTGAGATTAATGTTCAGCCTGAGATGATCAGCGTTAAAGGCCCGAAGGGCGCGCTGAGTGTCGTCAAGCCAGAAGGCGTTAACCTGAAGATTGAAGATGGTCATGCGCTGTTGTCAGCGAATGATGAAGCCCTTGTGCCAATGGTTGGTACGCTGCGCTCCATCGTCGCCAATATGGTGCACGGCGTTACGACAGGGTTTGAACGCAAGTTGGAGCTGGTTGGTGTGGGTTACCGTGCAGCCATGCAGGGTAAAGATCTCAACCTGACGCTAGGGTTCTCGCATCCTGTCATTTTTGTGCCGCCGGAAGGCATCACCATTTCCACACCCACCCAGACGGAAGTCGTTGTGGCTGGTGCGGACAAGCAAGTGGTGGGTGAAGTGGCTGCCAAGATCCGTGCTTATCGCCCACCAGAGCCTTACAAGGGCAAGGGTGTGAAGTACTCCGACGAAACCGTACTCCGCAAGGAAGCCAAGAAGGCCTAATGCGGGTTTTCCCGCCAAGCTGGTTCTGTGTATTGGAGCCGCTTTATTCAACGCCAATCCGCTTCTGAAGGTTAAAGAATCATGGAAAAGAAAATTGCTCGTCTGCGTCGCGCCAAATCCACGCGCTCGCATATTCGTGAACTTGGTGTGCCGCGTCTGTCGGTGCTGCGCACGGGTCAACATCTGTACGCTCAGCTGTTCACTGCTGATGGCTCCAAAGTGCTGGCTTCTGCTTCGACCGTTCAGTCGGACGTGAAGGCGGGTCTGAAGAATGGTAAGAACAAAGACGCCGCCACTAAGGTGGGTCAAGTGATTGCCGAGCGCGCCAAGGCTGCTGGTATCGAAAAGGTTGCATTCGACCGTTCGGGCTACCGCTACCATGGTCGCATTCAAGCACTGGCTGATGCCGCGCGTGAAGGTGGTCTGCAGTTCTAATTGCAGGGGCGCATAGGCAACTATGCGCTCTTGTCTTGCCGATGCAAGCGGCATCGGGCGGCGGTACTGGTTGCAGTGCCGCTGAAACACCTGAGTGACTCAACAACCATAAGCGGCAATGCCGCAAATATTCATCCCTATACGAGATATCGAAATGACAGAACAGCGCGAATCCCGCGGCCGCGATCGTAATCGCGAACGCGAAGAGATCGATGATGGCATGATCGAGAAGTTGATTGCGGTTAACCGCGTCAGCAAGACCGTGAAAGGCGGCCGTCAATTTACATTTACTGCACTGACCGTTGTTGGTGATGGTGCAGGCAAAGTGGGCTTTGGTTATGGCAAGGCACGTGAAGTGCCGATCGCTATCCAGAAGTCCATGGAACAAGCTCGCAAGAACATGAGTGCAGTTGAGCTGAACAGCGGCACGCTGTACCACGCCGTTAAGGCGGGTCATGGCGCAGCACGCGTATTCATGCAGCCTGCCTCGGAAGGTACGGGCGTGATCGCCGGTGGTGCGATGCGTGCAGTTCTTGAAGCTGTGGGTGTGAAGGACGTGTTGGCCAAGGCAGTGGGTTCGCGTAACCCGATCAACCTTGTGCGCGCAACCATCAAGGGTCTGGAAACGATGCAATCGCCAGCCCGTATTGCAGCCAAGCGCGGCAAGAAGGTGGAGGAATTGAACCATGGCTAATCAAGGCAAAACCATCAAAGTTCGTCTGGTCAAGAGTTTGGCCAGCACACAGACGCGCCACCGTGTATCGGCAAAGGCGCTCGGCTTGGGCAAGCTCAACAGCGTTCGCGAACTGAAAGACAGTCCGCAAGTTCGTGGTTTGATCAACCAGCTGCACTACTTGGTTAAGGTTGAGGACTAATCATTATGAAGCTCAATACACTCAAGCCCGCTGAAGGGGCACGCCAGGATCGCGTCCGCGTTGGCCGCGGTATTGGTTCTGGTCTGGGCAAGACAGCAGGTCGTGGTCACAAGGGTTCGTTCGCACGTTCCGGTAAGGGCAAGATTAAGCCTGGCTTTGAAGGCGGTCAGATGCCGATGCAGCGTCGTCTGCCAAAGATCGGCTTCCGCTCGAAGATGGCAAAAGACATCGCCGAAGTGTTGCTCTACAAACTGGATACACTGCCAGCGGGTGACGTTGATTTTGCTGCGCTGCAGGCTGCTAAGTTGGTGCCAAGCACCGCAAAGCGTGCCAAGGTGGTTGCCAAAGGTGACGTGACCAAGGCATATGTGTTGAAGGGAATTGCTGCAACAGCTGGTGCCAAGGCCGCGATTATCGCTGCTGGTGGCAACCTGGCGGAGTAAGACGACGATGTCGCGCAGTGCAGATGCATTGGCTGGTCTGATGGGTGCGGGGAAGTTCACTGAACTTCGCTCGCGCCTGTTGTTTGTCATTGGCGCACTCATTGTGTATCGCATCGGTTGCTATATCCCTGTTCCAGGCGTCAATCCTGAGGCGATGTTGCAACTTATGGAATCGCAGAAGGGCACCGTGGTGGACATGTTCAACATGTTCTCTGGCGGTGCGCTTTCGCGTTTCAGCCTGTTTGCATTGAACGTCATGCCGTACATTTCGGCATCGATCGTGATGCAGCTGATGGTGCAGATTCTGCCCAGCCTGAAAGCCATGCAGAAAGAGGGTGAGTCTGGGCGTCGCAAGATTACCCAGTATTCCCGTGTTGGCTCGGTCTTTTTGGCAGTTTTCCAAGCAGCAGGTATTGCGATTGCGTTGCAAAACCAGGGTGCGGGGAGTGGCTTGCCAGTGGTGTACAGCCCAGGCTTCGGTTTCGTCTTAACCGCAGTGGTGTCGTTGACGGCAGGTACCGTGTTCCTGATGTGGCTGGGTGAGCAAGTCACCGAGCGCGGCATTGGTAACGGGGTATCGCTGATCATTTTTGCGGGTATCGTGGCTGGTTTACCGGGTGCTGTACTCAATACATTGCAGCAGGCCAATAGTGGCGATATGCAATGGATCACAGTGTTCGTGATTCTAGCGATCGTATTGGCAGTGACGTGGTTTGTAGTGTTTATGGAAAGCGGTCAGCGCCGCATCACCGTGAACTATGCGCGCCGTCAGACGGGGCGTGGTGGCTACCAGAACCAAAGCTCATTCCTGCCATTGAAGCTCAATATGTCGGGTGTGATTCCGCCGATCTTTGCATCGTCGATCATCATGTTCCCAGCAACGGCTTCAACCTGGTTTGGGCAATCTGGGAGTCCGGCAACAGTATGGCTGCAAAAAGTTAGTCAAATGCTGTCACCGGGTGAGCCTTTGCACATGATTCTGCTCGCTGCATTGATCATTGGCTTTGCTTTCTTCTACACAGCGTTGGTGTTTAACTCGCAAGAAACTGCGGACAATTTGAAGAAGTCAGGTGCACTGATTCCAGGGATTCGTCCCGGCAAGGCAACCGGTGATTATATCGATGGCGTACTGACACGCTTGACCTTGGCAGGTTCGCTGTACTTGGTGCTGGTGTGCTTGTTGCCTGAAGTCATGCGAACCGAATTGGGTGCATCCTTCTACTTCGGTGGCACATCATTGCTGATTGTGGTGGTGGTGATCATGGATTTCATCTCGCAGGTGCAAGCGCATTTGATGTCGCATCAGTATGAAAGCGTGATGAAGAAAGCCACATTCAAGGGTGGTTCTCGCGGCCGCTGACAGCGGCTGCGACACCTTTAAAGTTACAAGTAACAACCGTTGGTTTGACGAAGGCGCAAACCAACACCTGGGCGACCCGCGTGACGATCCTGCACGCGGGTGGTTACAAACCGATCCACATGCCAGAGTAGCGTGTGGGCAGGTCACCCAAAGAATTGGGGTGGGACTGCCAGTTTGTGCCATCGCCGGAGCATGGGCACACTCCCCATGCCGGGTTCAGCCGCTGTCATTGGACTGGGCTTCCTCACAAGTCAGGATTGGGTTACAATTTTCAGTTTCCCGCGTTGGATCGCTCGATTCAGCGTCATTTTTTGTTTATTGGAGATCGCCTTATGGCGCGTATTGCAGGCGTCAATTTGCCAGCCCAAAAGCATGTCTGGGTTGGCTTGCAAAGCATTTACGGCATTGGCCGTACCCGTTCCAAACAAGTATGCGAAGCGGCGGGCGTGAACACGTCCACCAAGATTCGTGACCTCTCTGAGCCAGAAGTTGAGCGCCTGCGCGCTGAAGTTGGCAAGTACATCGTCGAAGGCGATCTGCGCCGCGAGATCGGTATGGCGATCAAGCGCCTGATGGACTTGGGCTGCTATCGCGGTCTGCGTCATCGTCGCGGACTCCCGCTGCGTGGTCAGCGCACCCGTACCAACGCCCGCACCCGTAAGGGTCCGCGCAAGGCGATCAAGAAGTAAGGGATTTGAACAATGGCTAAACCAGCTGCAACTAAAACCAAGAAGAAGGTCAAGCGCGTTGTTACCGATGGCGTGGCACATGTCCATGCGTCGTTCAACAACACCATCGTGACCATCACCGACCGCCAAGGCAATGCGTTGTCATGGGCCACCTCAGGTGGCGCAGGCTTCCGTGGCTCGCGTAAATCCACACCGTTTGCTGCCCAGGTCGCTGCTGAAAAGGCAGGCAAGGCAGCACTCGACTACGGCTTGAAGTCGTTGGAAGTGCGCATCAAGGGCCCAGGCCCAGGTCGTGAATCGGCTGTTCGTTCGTTGAACAATGTCGGTTACAAAATCACTAACATCATCGACGTGACGCCAATCCCGCACAACGGGTGCCGTCCGCCGAAGAAGCGTCGCGTCTAAGGGAGGCGATAAAAAATGGCTCGTTATATCGGTCCTACCTGTAAACTCGCTCGACGCGAAGGCGCCGACCTGTCTCTGAAGTCACCAGCACGCGCACTGGATTCCAAGTGCAAGCTGGAGCAAAAGCCCGGTCAGCATGGTGCGAACGCCCGCAAGGGCAAGCTGTCTGACTACGCTACCCAGCTGCGTGAAAAGCAGAAGGTCAAGCGCATCTACGGTTTGCTGGAGCGCCAGTTCCGTAACTGCTACAAGAAAGCGGCAACCAAGAAAGGCAACACAGGTGAAAACCTGTTGCAAATTTTGGAAACCCGTTTGGATAACGTCGTGTATCGCATGGGCTTTGCTGTAACTCGCCCCGCTGCACGCCAGCTGGTCAGCCACCGCGGTGTTACCGTGAATGGCAAGCCAGTCAACCTGCCGTCTTACACTGTCAAAGCGGGTGATGCCATTGCTTTGTCGGAAAAGGCGCAGAAACAACTGCGTGTGAAAGAATCGCTGACTGTTGCTGAGCAGATGAATCTTTCTCCGTCTTGGGTTGAAGTGGATGCGAACAAGTTTTCCGGCGTCTTTAAGGCGGTTCCGGATCGCGCAGATCTGCCAAGCGACATCAACGAAGCGTTGATCGTCGAGTTGTACTCGAAGTAATCCATTGCCACCAGCCTGCGCCGAGTGCGCAGGCTTGCAGGAGACTCCACGAATGACGGTTACCGCCAACCAAATGCTGCGCCCGCGCGGGCCGCAGATTGAGCGCACCACCAGTACCCGCGCCAAGGTCGTGATCGAGCCGCTGGAGCGCGGTTACGGCCATACTTTGGGTAATGCGTTGCGCCGCGTTTTGCTTTCCTCAATCCCGGGTGTTGCCGTGACTGAGGTTGAAATTGATGGTGTGTTGCATGAATACACCACAGTTGAAGGCTTGCAAGAAGACGTCCTTGAAGTGCTGTTGAACCTCAAGGAAGTTGCCATTCAAATGCACAATGGCGACACAGAAACATTGGAATTGAAGAAGCAAGGTCCGGGTGTTGTGACTGCTGCTGACATCAAGACCAACCACAATGTCGAGATTCTCAACCCCGACCTGGTCATCGCTAATTTGACCAAGGATGTGGCGTTGAATATGCGTCTGACCATTGCTCGTGGTTTCGGTTATCAGCCGGCGGCTGCACGCCGTCGTCCCGATGAAGAATCACGCGCTATTGGTCGCCTGATGCTGGATGCCTCGTTCTCACCGATCCGCCGCGTTGCCTATGCGGTTGAAGCTGCACGTGTTGAACAGCGTACCGACCTTGACAAGCTGGTGCTTGATCTTGAAACCAATGGCACGATTGATGCTGAAGATGCACTGCGCACAGCCGCCGGTATCTTGGTTGATCAGTTGTCCATTTTCGGTGATTTCATTGTCCAGACGACAGGTGAACCAGAGCCGGGTCCGAGTGTTGACCCTGCCTTGTTGCGTTCGATCGACGAACTTGAATTGACTGTGCGTTCGGCAAACTGCCTGAAGGCTGAAAGCATTTACTACATCGGTGATTTGATTCAACGCACCGAAGTGGAATTGCTGAAGACGCCAAACCTTGGCAAGAAGTCGCTCACCGAGATCAAGGAAGTGCTGGCTCAGCGCGGCTTGTCGCTGGGTATGAAGCTGGAAAATTGGCCACCACCGGGTGTTGCTTCACACGGGATGTTGGGCTAAGACAGAATCGTAGCAAGCCGTCTGAATGGCGGCTTGCTCATTCTTTCTACAGTGTTGTTTGATACGGCTTTGATGCCGTGACCTGCTGACAAAGACCACTTTGCAGCATTTCCGAACAGGGAATGTTCGGTTCGGGCCAGCCGCAGCCCAATGCAAGAACGCCAGGATGGCGACAGCGATGTTCAACGTTTTAATCTTTCACATTAGGAATTGACTCATGCGTCATCAGAAATCGGGCCGCAAATTCAACCGCACCAGTGCCCACCGTCAAGCGATGTTCTCCAATATGGCTGCATCGCTGATCAAGAATGAAATTATCCGTACCACGCTGCCGAAGGCAAAAGAACTGCGTGGCGTTGTTGAGCCCATGATCACATTGGCGAAGACCGATGGCGTGGCGAACCGCCGTTTGGCGTTCTCGCGTTTGCGTGACAAGGAAGCCGTTGGCACCTTGTTCACCGTGCTCGGGCCGCGCTATGCGCAGCGTCCAGGCGGCTATCTGCGCATCCTGAAGTGCGGCTTCCGCGCTGGCGATAACGCACCGATGGCCTATATTGAGCTGGTCGATCGCCCACAAGCTGCAGCGGAATAATTGCTTGCATCTGGTTCGAAACAAAAAGCCCCTTCAGGGGCTTTTTGTTTATGTGTTTGCCGAGTCATTATGAAATAATGCCATGACGCTGTTTGGAGGATATGCATGAATCCGTTTCGTTGGAGCTTCCGCAACCAATTTCTTTTGGGATTCATGCTATGCGCCAGTTTTCTGGGCTATGCCTTGTTTGTCCAGTTCAAGCTGGGCTTGCAACCCTGTCCGTTCTGTATTTTTCAGCGGATCTGTTTCGCGGCATTAGGTCTGGTGTTTTTGGCGGGCGCTATTCACTCGCCGCGTGCAGCCAGCTCGCGCAAGTTGTGGGGGTGGTTAGCGGTTGTTCCTGCAGTTGCAGGAATCAGCTACGCCGGGCGGCATACATGGGTACAGTTGAATCCACCGGAATTACCCAGCTGTGGTCCTGGGCTTAATTTCATGGTGGAACAACATTCATGGCTGGGTGCTGCGCGCAAGGTGCTGCAGGCCACGGGTGATTGCAGCAATATCGATTGGCAATTCCTTGGTTTAACAATGCCAATGTGGTCACTCTTCTGGTTTGTGATCTTAGGTGGTGCCGCACTTTATGCGGGTTATAAGCGTCGGCCTACACATTTGTTCCGCAGGTAACGGTTGCGCAGTTGCCAACACAGCGTCATGATGCAATGCAACAACCTTGATTATGATGATGCTGCACTATGTCCGCTGCGTTCCCTCTGAATCCTTCTTCCTCTTCCACTGTTTGGGCACCTGATAGCTGGCGCGAAAAGCCCGGTCTGCAAATGCCCACATATCCGAATGCCGATGAACTGGCAGGCGTGCAAGCGGAGTTGCGTTCGCTGCCACCGCTTGTGACGTCGCGTGAAATCCTGTCGCTGAAAGAACAGCTCGCCGAAGCACAAGAAGGCAAGCGCTTCTTGTTGCAAGGTGGCGATTGCGCAGAAACCTTTTCCGAATGCACTTCGGATGTCATTTCCAACCGTTTGAAAGTGCTGCTGCAAATGAGCCTGGTGCTGGTGCATGGCTTGAAATTGCCGGTGGTGCGGGTAGGGCGTTTTGCTGGCCAATACGCCAAGCCGCGTTCAGCCGATATGGAAGTGCGTGGTGATGTTTCCCTGCCCAGTTTCCGTGGCGACATCGTGAACCGCCCCGAGTTCACCGCAGAAGCACGCGTGCCAGATCCGCGGCGCATGGTGAAAGCGCATGCGCGCTCGGCGATGACCATGAATTTTGTGCGCTCGCTGATTGATGGCGGGTTTGCAGATTTGCATCACCCTGAATACTGGGGGTTGGGTTGGGTGGAACAATCGCCACACGCCGCTGAATACCAGAAGATGGTGGCGAATATCGGTGATGCCATTCGCTTCACTGAGGTGCTGATTGGTCGCAAAATGCAGCGCCTGAGCCGTGTGGACTTCTACACCTCGCATGAAGCGCTGTTGCTGCCTTATGAAGAAACACAAACACGGCAAGTGCCGCGTGCCGATGGGTGGTTCAATCTGAGCACTCACTTCCCGTGGATTGGTATGCGAACCGCTGCTCTGGATGGTGCGCATGTCGAATACTTCCGTGGCATTCAAAATCCGGTCGCTGTCAAAGTGGGGCCGTCGGTGACACCTGACCAATTGTTGCGCGTGATTGATGCATTGAATCCGGAAAACGAAGCAGGGCGCTTGGGTCTGATTCACCGTATGGGTGCTGAGCAAATTGCTGACAAACTCCCCAGGCTCTTGGATGCAGTGAAACGTGAAGGCCGCCGTGTGCTGTGGATTTGTGACCCCATGCATGGCAATACCGAATCCACCAGCAATGGGTATAAAACCCGGCGTTTCGCCAATATCCGCAGTGAAATTGAACAAGCCTTTGACTTGCACGCCGCCGCCGGTACACGCCTGGGTGGTGTGCACCTGGAAATGACTGGCGAAAACGTCACGGAATGCCTCGGCGGTGCGCGTGATTTAACCGAGCTGGATCTGCAAACCGCCTATCGCAGTACGGTGGATCCGCGTTTGAATTACGAGCAGGCATTGGAAATTGCCATGCTGATTGTGAAAAAGCGCGGCACGATGTAAGGAGAAAGCGCGCGCCTGGCCTTGCTGGGCGCGATGCCTTTTAAAGGCAGGTCATCGTTTTCTGCATGGATATTGAATGTCAGCAGCAGATTAGCGTCGGCGCTTCAAGAGGTCACGGGCAAGCACCCAAACCACAACGAGGTTGATCAGCAAAATGCTGGCTTCCAGTATCCCTGGGTGGGTGAGCATGGCATAGAGTTCAAACGGCAGATAGACGGCTGCGCCAATGCAGCCCAGCCAGGAGCCCCATGCGCGGGCATGCCAAAGCCCCCAAGCTTCGATAAAACGAATGACGGCATAGACTGATGCAACGGCAACCGTCACACCTACTGATTCCGGATTAATAGCACGCGAAAGTGATGCCAGAACACCATGTGTGGGGTTAAGGTGAAGTTTGATGGCCAATGCGTGAATCGCATGTTGCAGCGAGGCCGGACCTGTCCAGGCCAGCGCCAGTGCCACCAGAAGCGCAGCGATGCCTTTGCCTGCTTCAAACAGGGCGATGGCATGCAAACCCGGATGCGCGTGCGGATCCGGGTTATAGGGGGATGCCGACTGAGGCGCAGACGTCAATGACATGCGTGAGCGTCTGCGGGTTTCAGCAATGAAGTGAACACGAAATCAGGCAGCGCGGCTGGCACGCTTGCGGTCGCTCTCGGTCAGGAATTTCTTACGCAGGCGAATTTCCTTCGGAGTGATTTCCACCAGTTCGTCATCGTCAATGAAGTCGAGGGCTTGTTCCAGCGAGAACTTCGTGGCGGGTGTCAGCTGGATGGCATCATCCTTACCCGAAGCGCGCATATTGGTCAGCGGCTTGGTCTTGATGACGTTGACGGTCAGGTCATTGTCTTTGCTGTGGATGCCGACCAACTGGCCTTCATACACTTGGTCACCTTCGGCGGCAAACAGCTTGCCGCGCTCTTGTAGCGGACCAAGCGAATAGGCGGGGGTGGGGCCGGCAGCATTGGCAATCATTACGCCGTTCAGGCGCTTGGCAATGGCTCCAGTTTCTTTCGGGCCATAGTGGTCAAACACGTGGAACAGCAACCCCGAACCTTGGGTGAGTGTTTTGAATTCGTTTTGGAAGCCAATCAGGCCACGCGCCGGAATCATGTAGTCAAGACGCACGCGCCCCTTGCCATCGGATTCCATGTTCTTCAGCTGACCTTTGCGGATACCCAGCTTTTCCATCACGCCACCCTGATGGGTTTCTTCGATATCCACCACCAATTGCTCGATTGGCTCCATCAGCTCGCCGTCAATTTCCTTGATGATGACTTCCGGACGCGATACCGCCAGCTCGTAGCCTTCACGGCGCATGGTTTCAATCAACACCGAAAGGTGCAGCTCACCACGGCCGGAAACCAGGAACTTGTCGGCATCTTCAAGCTGCTCAACCTTCAGTGCCACGTTGTGCACGGTTTCGCGCTCCAGCCGGTCTTTCAACTGGCGGCTGGTGAGGAACTTGCCGCCCGAAAGTTCCTTGTTGCCAGCGAATGGCGAGTTGTTGACCTGGAACGTCATCGAAATCGTGGGTTCATCCACCGTCAGTGCAGGCAAGGCTTCGGGGGCATCAACAGCACACACGGTGTCGGAAATGCTCAACTCGGAAATGCCTGAAATCGCAACGATGTCACCGGCTTCGGCGCTGTCTTGCTCGATACGTTCCAGGCCCATGAAGCCCAGCACTTGCAATACTTTCCCTTGACGCTTCTTACCTTCACGGTCGATGACGGTCACTGGCATGTTCTTTTTCAGCGTGCCACGCTGGATGCGGCCAATGCCAATCACGCCCACGAAGTTGTTGTAGTCCAGCTGGCTGATGCGCATCTGGAACGGGCCTTCCTTCGACACTGGCGGTGCTGGTACATGCTGCATGATTGCTTCATAGAGCGGTGTCATGTCGCCGCTGCGCACGGTGTCTTCCAGCCCGGCATAACCATTCAAACCGGAGGCATAGACGATGGGGAAATCCAGCTGTTCGTTGGTGGCTCCCAGTTTGTCGAACAGATCGAAGACTTGGTCAATCACCCAGTCAGGGCGGGCACCGGGGCGGTCAACTTTGTTGACCACAACAATCGGCTTGAAGCCCATGGAGAAAGCTTTTTGTGTCACGAAGCGTGTCTGCGGCATCGGGCCGTCCATCGCATCCACAAGAATCAGTACGGAATCGACCATCGACAACACGCGTTCGACTTCACCACCGAAGTCGGCGTGCCCGGGGGTATCGACGATATTGATGCGGTTGCCGCGCCAAGTGATGGCGGTGTTCTTCGCCAAAATCGTGATGCCGCGTTCCTTTTCCTGATCGTTGCTGTCCATCACGCGCTCGGCAAGCACAGTGCGTTCATTCAGGGTGCCGGAGTGCTTGAGCAAGCAATCAACGAGGGTGGTTTTGCCGTGGTCAACGTGGGCGACGATGGCGATATTACGGAGGTTTTCGATGGACATGGGGAAGCGAGCCCGAGCAAGCCGCACCTGCTGGCAATGCCGGGCGCGAGTGAAAAGGAATGGGTAAGCCGGGCATTATAGCGCACACAAACCCAAGTGGGATTGCGTTTGCATGAACGAGGGTTTGAGTTGAGCAGATCTTTTCAGTAGCTGTGGAGGTAACACAGGGGCTCACATGCCAGCGTGTCAAACAACTGGAAGTTCGCGTGAAATTGACCCGCATGGTATTTTTAAGGGTCAACGCCACGGCGTTTTTCTCATTTTCAGGAGTCCGCAACATGTCCCTTATCGCAGTGTTTGAAACAAGCCGTGGTCAGATCAAGATTGAATTGAATCAGGAAAAAGCACCGCTGACGGTGGCCAATTTCGTCAATCTTGTGAAGCATGGCTTCTATAACGGTTTGAAGTTCCACCGCGTCATTGCCAACTTCATGATCCAAGGTGGTTGCCCAAACGGTACTGGAACCGGTGGCCCGGGGTATCGGTTTGAAGATGAAACCAGCAATGGTGTGCCGCACGAACGTGGTGTGCTATCGATGGCCAATGCAGGGCCGAATACCAATGGCAGCCAGTTCTTCATCACGCATGTGCCCTGTGATTGGTTGGATGGCAAGCACACCGTGTTTGGCAAAGTCCTTGAAGGTCTTGATGTGGTGGATGCCGTGCAACAGGGCGATGACATTGTGTCCGTCAGCATTGAGGGCGACGCGGAAGCGGCTTTGGCCGCACAGGCAGAGCGCGTTGCAGAGTGGAACAAGATGCTTTCTGCATAATTTGATCGGGTCTGAGCTGCCCTTTCAGTGTTGAATAAGCACCGCATCAGAGCGTATCTGGTGCGGTGTTTCTGTATCCAGCAGGGTGATATCCCTATGCTAAAATCGAGGGGCTTCTTCCACGTCACCTGCCGCGATTGCGGCGCAATATTTGGGAACCCCTACGATGCCACAACTCGCCAAGCGCGTCGGTCGCGCCAAGCCCAGCGTTATCATGCAAGTCGCCGAAAAGGCCAAGCGCCTGAAGGCAGAAGGCCGTGACATTATTAGCTTTTCCATCGGTGTGCCGAACTTTTTGCCGGGCGAGCATGTGTATGCCGCCGCACGTCAGGCATTAGAGAAAGACAGCGGGCAGTACGGCAGCAACCGTGGTACGGATGCACTGCTGGATGCTTTCCTTGCGCATATCGAAAAGCTGGGTTTGACCGGTTACACCCGTGCTAATTGTTCCACAGGTATTGGTGCCAAGCACATTTTGTATAACCTCGGTGAAGCCCTGTTGGACGAAGGCGATGTGATCGCCTTCCCAACACCGTATTGGACGACCTATCAGGATATTGCCGATATCCTCAATGCCAAGACGGTCGCCTTGCCTTGCCCTGCCTCGCAAAACTACAAGTTGACCGCTGCGCAACTGGATGCAGCCTTGGCGGAACATAAGCCCAAGGTTTTCCTGTTCAATAACCCGTCCAACCCCACGGGGATGGTCTATACCCAGGAAGAAGTTGCTGCACTGGCCGATGTACTGGTCAAGTATCCAGACACCTGGATCATTGCGGACGACATCTATAACAGCATGTTGTTTGATGGCTTGAAGTACTGCAATGTGGTGCAGTTCCGTCCTGAACTGCGCGAGCGCGTGGTGTTTGTTGATTCACTTTCTAAGACCTATGGCATGCCAGGTTGGCGGGTGGGCTTCATGGCAGGCCCAACAGTCGTGGCGAACGCACTGACAACATTGAACTCCAACCACATCACCAATGTGCCGGAAATTGTTACGGCAGCGGCCATTGCTGCGCTGTCAGGGCCACAGGATGTGCCAACGCAGAAGTGCGCTGAATTCCAAGCCAAGCGTGATCAGGTGATGGATGCCATGAATGCCATTCCCGGGGTGGTATGCCCACGTCCGCAGGGCGCGTTCTATGTGTTCCCAGACATCAGCTGCGCATTTGGCAAGTCGCACAATGGTGCGAAGATCGAAAATGATGTGGATTTCTGCAACATCTTGCTGGATGCCAAGGGCGTGGCTTGTGTGCCAGGGTCAGCATTCGGTGAGCCAAGTGCACTGCGCATCAGCTACACCTGCCCCACGCCGCAATTGGCGCCGGGCTTGCAACGCATTCAGGAATTCTTTGCCGAATTGACATGATGTTTCCTTCTCCCGCTGGCGGGAGAAGGCGCCGAATAGGCGAATCAAGGTGGCGTGGCATCGACATGCCGTGCCATCTTTCCCCCACGCCTCTCCTGTCAGCGGGGGAGGAGAAAGACGTATTCCTAAAGGAGTCGAAACAATGAAAACCCCCGTTCGTGTTGCCATTACTGGTGCAGCTGGTCAGATTGGTTACGCCCTGTTGTTCCGTATCGCCTCGGGTGAAATGCTGGGTAAAGACCAGCCGGTGATTCTGCAAATGCTGGAATTGCCAATGGAAAAGGCACAAGCCGCGCTGAAAGGCGTGATGATGGAACTGGAAGATTGCGCATTCCCATTGCTGGCTGGCATGGTAGGTACGGATAACCCAGAAGTGGCCTTCAAAGATGCTGATTACGCATTGTTGGTGGGTGCAATGCCACGTGGCCCCGGTATGGAACGCAAAGATTTGTTGCTGAAGAATGCCGAGATTTTCACCGTTCAGGGGCAAGCGCTGAACAAAGTGGCAAGCCGCAATGTCAAAGTCTTGGTGGTAGGAAATCCAGCCAATACCAATGCCTATATCGCCATGAAGTCGGCTCCTGATTTGCCGGCGAAAAACTTTACCGCGATGCTGCGCTTGGATCACAACCGCGCATTGAGCCAATTGGCCAACAAGGCAGGCGTAGCCGTGGCCGATATCGAAAAGCTTGCTGTCTGGGGCAACCACAGCCCAACCATGTATCCCGATTATCGCTTTGCTACCGTCAATGGTCAGTCCTTGAAGGACAAGATCAACGATGCTGAGTGGAACGCCAATACCTTTATCCCCACCGTGGGCAAGCGTGGTGCAGCGATTATCGAAGCCCGTGGTTTGTCGTCAGCGGCATCGGCTGCCAACGCCGCTATCGACCATATGCGTGATTGGGCACTCGGCACGAATGGCAAGTGGGTCACCATGGGTGTGCCATCAGATGGCAGCTACGGTATTCCGGAAAGCGTGATGTATGGTGTGCCGGTGACCTGTGCCAACGGCGAATACACCCGCATTGAAGGTCTGCCCGTGGATGACTTCAGTCGCGCCGCCATGGACAAGACCTTGGCAGAGTTGGAAGAAGAACGCGCAGGTGTTGCGCATCTGCTCTGAGGTTGTTGCAGATGAGCGTTTCGGCTTCTTCCTTTAACCGTGTTCTGGAGAATTTGGCATGAGTGAAACGGCAGCAACACCCGGCTTCAAACCCAAAAAGTCCGTTGCCTTGTCGGGAACGGCAGCGGGGAATACTGCGCTTTGCACGGTAGGTCGCTCGGGTAACGATCTGCATTACCGTGGCTACGATATTCTTGATCTGGCAGATGTCTGCGAGTTCGAAGAAATCGCGCACTTGTTGGTGCATGGCAAGCTGCCTACCAAGGCGGAATTGCGTGCCTATAAGGCGAAGTTGAAGGCCTTGCGTGGTATTCCAGCGGCAGTGAAGGCTGCACTGGAAGAGCTACCACCTTCGGCGCATCCCATGGATGTGATGCGTACAGGGGTTTCGGTACTTGGTTGTGTCTCGCCGGAAAAAGATGACCACAATCATCCTGGTGCCCGTGATATTGCCGACAAGCTCATGGCGAGCCTGGGTTCGATGTTGTTGTACTGGTATCACTTCAGCCATAACGGCAGGGTGATTGATGTTGAGACCGATGACGACTCCATTGGTGGGCATTTCCTGCACTTGTTGCATGGCGAGCCGCCACCGGAGTCGTGGGTCAAGGCGATGCATACCAGCCTGATTCTGTATGCCGAGCATGAGTTCAATGCCAGTACCTTCACTTGCCGTGTCATCGCAGGAACCGGTAGCGATATGCATTCGTGCATCGCCGGTGGTATCGGTGCGCTGCGTGGTCCCAAGCATGGCGGGGCGAATGAAGTGGCGTTTGAAGTACAAAAGCGCTATGACACACCCGATGAGGCAGAGGCAGATATCAAGGCGCGTGTGGAGCGTAAGGAAGTGGTGATTGGCTTCGGGCATCCGGTGTACACCGTGTCGGATCCACGCAATAAGGTCATCAAGGAGGTGGCGCGTCAGCTGTCGGCAGAACAAGAAAACATGAAAATGTTTGCTATTGCTGAACGTCTGGAATCAGTGATGTGGGATATCAAAAAGATGTTTCCCAACCTCGACTGGTTCAGTGCAGTGAGCTATCACATGATGGGTGTGCCAACGGCAATGTTCACGCCGCTGTTTGTCATTGCCCGTACCAGTGGCTGGAGTGCGCATGTGATCGAACAACGCATGGATGGCAAGATCATTCGCCCCAGTGCTAATTACATTGGGCCGGAAGATCAGGTGTTTGTTCCGATTGACCAGCGCTAAGTCGTGATCTGTAAAGAGAGAAGCAAAAGCCGCGGAAACGCGGCTTTTGTGTATCTGGGGCGATGGGTTATTGGGTAAACACTTGGAAATGCAGCCCAAGGTTGGGCATGACATCCTGCTCATTTTCAAGATCCGCATGCAGCAATGGATGTGTTTTTAACCATTGCTTTTCCAGATGCAGTGTCAGTGTTTGTGCATCTGCCTGCAGTGAAATCCCCGGCAGTGTTTCATCTTTGCGCGCGCGATGCAGAAGAACAGCCAAGCGCAAGAGTGCAGTCGTGCGCCGTACATAGACCAACAGGCGGTCTGGAATCATTTCAAAAGCCGACTTCGATACTTTATGGCGATGGCTGCGAACCAATGCGGCAAGGAAGCGCTGGCTCTGTTGCGAGAAGCCCGCGATATCAGAGTGTTGCAGCACATAGGCGCCATGTTTGTGATAACCACTGTGTGCAATGGCAAGACCGATTTCATGCAGGCGCGCCGCATATGACAGCATGGTGCGATCTTCTGGGCGAAGTGAGAGTGCTTCAGCCACACTGTCAAACATGAAAAGTGCTGTTGCTTCGACACGTGCTGCTTGCGCTGTATCAACGCCATAACGCTGCATCAATGCATGAATTGACACATCGCGTGGGTCATCGACGCCACCGCGTCCCAGCATGTCATAGAGCACGCCTTCACGCAGTGCCGCTTTGCTGACTTGCAGGCGTTCAATCTGCAATGTGCGAAACATCGCTTCCAACACAAGCACGCCACCGGCAATGATCGGACGGCGGTCATCGGAGAGTTCTGGAAGATCAATCGCTTCAATACGGCGGCTTTGCAGCAGGCGTTCACGAATGACAGACAGTGCTTCCAGTGTGATGCCGCCTTTTGTGAGTTGCATCGCCATACAGATTTTGCTGATGGCTTTGTGGGTGCCAGAGGTGCCGATAGCCTCATCCCAGCCAAGTTTCTTGTAGATGGGTGCAAAAGGTTGCATCTGGACATGGATGGCAGTTAGAGCTTCTTCCCAGCGCTTTCGGGTGATTTTTCCACCATCAAAATAACGGCGCGTGCTGGCAATACAGCCCAGCTGCAAACTTTCGCGCTCCAATGGGGTAAAACCCGTGCCGATGATGCATTCGGTTGAGCCCCCTCCAATATCAATGACCAAGCGTTTTGTGTCTGGCTGTGGCGGCTGCTCATGCGCCACACCCAGATAGACCAAACGCGCTTCTTCGCGCCCGGAAATAACTTCAATCGCATGGCCTAATGCGGCTTCAGCGCGGGCAAGAAAGGTTTGTGGCTGTCGTAATTTACGTACGCTATTGGTTGCAACCACGCGAATATGTTGGGCAGGAATATCTTCGATACGCTGACCAAACCGTGAGAGACATGCCAAGGCGCGGTCGCGCACTGGAGCCGACAAACGCCCGTTTGCACTGAGACCTTCCGCTAGTCGGACGGTTTCACGCATGCGGTCAAGAACCCGGATTTGCCCCAAAACCCGTTGTGCCACAACGATGTGAAAGCTGTTGGAACCCAAGTCCAAGGCGGCAAAAAGTTCTCCATCCGATGGAGCGGCGGCGGGCTTGGATGTGTTGGAAGTCATTGGCAAATTATCGCTGATTGACGATGAGCAACGTGGATGAAGTCATATATACAAAGGCTCCAGCAGTTTCAATTGTGCAGAAAACGCCGCGTCTTCGCCTGCAGTGCAGCGCTGATATTGCCCATTGGCTAGAAGCTGCCAGGCATTGCTGTTATCGGCCAGATACGCCTGCAAGCCTTCGTTGAAGATGCGCTCGGCGATGGCGGGGCTGAGAATAGGGAAGGCCACTTCCACCCGACGAAGTAGATTGCGTTCCAGCCAATCAGCAGAGGCGCAGAACAGTTCGGGGGCATCGGCATTGGCAAACCACCAGATGCGATGATGCTCAAGAAAGCGGCCCACAATCGAACGCACGCGGATGGTGTTGGAGATACCGGCAATGCCCGGGCGCAAAGCACAGGCACTGCGTACGATGAGATCAATCTGTACGCCTGCTTGTGATGCTTGATACAGGGCGCGGATGACGTGTGGCTCATTCAATGCATTCATCTTGGCGATGATGCGTGCGGGGCGTCCTTCCCGTGCATGTTGGGTTTCGCGTTCTATGCGCTGCAATAGCTCGTTATGCAGTGTGAAGGGGGAAAGCAACAAATGGTTGAGACTTAAAGGTGTTGCCACGCCTGCAAGTTGCTGAAAGATTTGATGCACATCCTCACCAATACCAGGGTGACAGGTGAGCAGGGCGAAATCGGTATAAGCGCGTGCGGTATCGCGGTGGTAATTGCCGGTGGAAAGATGCACATAGCGGCGAAGTTTGCCGTCTTCACGGCGCACGATCATTAGCATTTTGGCGTGTGTTTTATAGCCAACAACGCCATAGACCACTTGCACACCGGCATCTTGCAGGCGATCAGCAAGACCAAGGTTCGCTTCTTCGTCAAAACGCGCCCGTAACTCCACTACCACGGTGACATCTTTGCCATTTTGTGCGGCTTGGATCAGTAATTCCGTGATCGGAGAACGTGCTCCCGTTCGGTACAGTGTTTGTTTGATGGCCAGGACATCGGGGTCGTCTGCTGCTTGCTTGAGCAATTCAAGAACTGGAGTAAAGGCATCGAAAGGGTGGTGCAGCAGTACGTCTTCTTTCTGAATCAACTCAAAAATAGCATCACTGCCATGTGGAATCCGCGGTTGAAATGGCGGGAACTTGAGTTCGGGGCGTTGCAGCATGTCATAAATCTGAATGGCTCGATTCAGATTGACGGGGCCTTGAATGCAATACACAGCATTGTCGGCAAGATTGAATTGCGCTTGCAGCCAATGCCGCACCTCAATCGGGCAATGTGTGTCGATCTCAAGACGCACGGCATGACGATAGCCGCGGCTGCGCAGTTCATCGCGCAGGGCAAATGGCAGGTTGCTGGTGTTGTGTTCATCGACAATCAATTCTGCATTGCGGGTCACGCGGAATTGATGCACGCCTTTGACTTGTCTGCCTGGGAATAGTTCGTGTGCAAATGCCGAGAGTACCGAGCTGAGAAACACAAAAACGTCTTGCGTGTCGCTATCTTCACCTTGCTGTGTGGCGGGCAAACGAATCATGCGTGGCAGTGAGCGTGGTGCCCGCACGATAGCCAGTTGCCCATCGTGGCCGAGTGCGTCTTTCCCTTCCAGTAACACCACCACGTTCAGTGATTTGTTGAGAATTTTCGGGAAGGGATGGCCGGGATCAAGTGCAATCGGGGAAAGCACTGGCAATAAATCGCTATGAAAATAAGCGCGTAGCCATGCTGTTTGTGCGTCTGACCATTGCTCGCGTTGCAGCAGGTGAATGCCGACATCGGCCAGTTGCGGGCGAATCGCGTGATAAAAGCAATGGTATTGCGCGGCAATGAGTTCGGAAGCCTGATGGTGGATGTGTTCAAGCAAGTGCTGCGGTGCAAGCCCATCGATGCCAGCGGGTAGGTTCAATTCGATGGCGCGTTGTACTTCGGCACAGCGAATTTCAAAGAACTCATCAAGATTGGTGCTGGAGATGCACAGGAAGCGCAAGCGCTCGAGCAACGGGAGCGTTTCGTCCATGGCCTGTGCTAAGACGCGTCGATTGAAATCCAGTTGCGATAGCTCGCGGCTTGCATACAGTTGCGGTGCCGTCAGTGCGGGCACGCTGGTGTCGGCGGTCATGGCTTGGTTTCCAACGGTGAATCCGCATGGCGTGGAAGCACGCGCGTCGGAGCGAAGTGACAAGAAAAACAACTGCCTTGATTGGGGGTGCTTTGAATATGCAATGTGGCGTCGTGCAGACTCAAGACATGTTTGACGATTGCCAGCCCAAGCCCAGTACCTCCGGAAGAACGGGAGCGACTGCTGGAAACACGGTAGAAGCGTTCGGTGAGGCGTGGCAAATGATCGTGTGGAATACCAATGCCGGTATCCGAGACACTCAGCACGCCGGTGCCATCCTGCGTGGTGTGCAGACGGATATGAATAGCGCCATCGACTGGTGTGTAGCGGATGGCATTGCCCACCAAATTCGAAAATGCACTACGCAATTCATTGCGTGCGCCAAAGAGATCAACCGCAGCGTCATCGTGCACTTCAATGCGATGCTGGCCTTGGCTGAGTGCCTCGGCTTCGCGCTTCAGTTCACCGAGCAGGGTTGCCATGGCAATCGGTTCGTTATGCAGTGTGACACCCGCCTCAAGGCGAGAGAGTGTCAGTAAGTCATCGACAAGCTGCCGCATTCGCTGTGATTGGTGACGCATTTCAAAGAGAGCCGCTGCCCATTCGGGGTGCGCATCCGTATCAAATAATTCGAGATAGCCATGAATGACGGTCAGGGGCGAGCGCAATTCATGCGAAACATTGGCAACAAAATCACGACGCATATCCTGCAGCTGTAAGAGCTGGCTCATGTCACGCGCAAGAAGCAGCCAGAGTTCATCGGAATAAGGCAGCAGGCGCAGATTGAGCCGCATATGTGGGTTCACGGGGGATGCAACATCCTGCATCGGCTCTGCATTGCGGCCACTGGTCAACCATTGTGCAACAGGGAGTGGTTTGAGCGCTTCAACCACTGGGCGATGTCGGTGTTGAGAAGCGTGCAAGCCCAGCAAAGGCGTGGCGGCTTCGTTGAACCAAAGGATGCGCTGGGTATTGCGGTCAATCAGCACAATGGCATCAGGCAAGGTGGCAGATACCGCGCGATACGCACGCAACATCGACAATAAGCGCTGCCGGCGCGCACGCGTGGCGGTTTGCTGTTTGGCAAACAGGGCATCGACCTGTCCCCAGGCTCCTTTTCGTGTGGGTGCCTGCAGGTATTTGCGCGCACTTAGGTGTTGCACATGTTGGTATAACTGCCAGTGTTGCCACGCTACAACAAACAGAAGCGCCACACTCAAGGCCATCCATGGCGCATCCAGCAACAGGCCAATGACCAAGGCCACCAGCAGCGGCAGGAGAAGCCGAAGCAGGTCAGGCAGCCATGAGAAATGCGCAGAGGTCATGGGTGAAGTCTATGCGTTTGTGCAAGAGGCGGCAGCCATTTGCGCGTACTGTCACGGCAAACTGGAGAAGCGATAGCCCGAACCGCGTACTGTTTGGATATGTGCATCCAGCGCAAAAGGTTCAAGTGCTTTGCGCAATCGTCGAATATGCACATCCACCGTGCGTTCTTCCACATACACGCTGCCGCCCCAAATCTGGTCAAGCAGTTGCGTGCGGGTATAGACACGTTCGGCATGCGTCATGAAAAAGTGCAATAAACGGTATTCTGTTGGCCCCATGTGGATAGCGCTAGAGGCAGCATCACGCTCGGAAAACACGCGCTGTGCACTGCCATCAATACGCAAGTCACCCAGTTGAATACTGCCATCTTCCGCATCCGTGCGCGTGCGCCGCAGAACGGCACGAATCCGTGCCAGCAGTTCGCGTACGGAAAACGGCTTGAGCACATAATCATCCACACCGGCCTCAAGGCCATTGACCTTGTCGGTTTCTTCGCCGCGGGCAGTGAGCATGATGATCGGGATGTCGCGTGTATTGGGTTCGCGCCGCCACCGACGGGCTAAATCCAGACCACTGCCTCCAGGCAGCATCCAGTCCAGCAAAATGAGATCCGGGAGTTGGTCGGCAAGCTGACACAGGGCGTCTTTTGCATCAATCGCCAGAATTGGCTCGAAACCATTGCTGCGCAGGGCAAAAGCCAGCATGTCACGAATGGCTGGGTCATCTTCGACAATCAGAATACGTGCTTGCATCCAGAAGTTCGCTTGTATGGTGTACAGGGTGAAACAGCGTCATGGCGTGATGGAAAAGGCCGCACGCGGATTGACTTCATTATCCCGAATGCCTTGCCGACGTAATTCCAATACTGTGGGGGTGATGGTGGAAATACGGGCATCAATGCGCGTGCGGGCGTAATAGTCCAAATCATCACGCTTTTTCAGATTGTTCAGTTGTACCAGTGCTTGTTCCGGGCGACCAGAAAGAAACGCTGCTTCTGCCCAAGCTTCGCCTGCACGAACGGGATCGCCGGCAACTTCATACGCGCGGGCATAGATTTGTTGGAAGGGTAAGTCTGTACCCGCATTGCTTAGGAGTGGACGCAGAACAGCGACGGCACGCGTACCCGCGGCGGCTGTGTTGCGTTCACCCAGTAACTTGGCATAGCTCAGTGCAAGTGCGCGGTGCGTGGGCATGCGTGCCAACAGTGATTCAAAGCGCTTGTCAGCATTGGCATATTGTCCCGAGCGTGCCTCGGCTTCGCCCATGGCAATCTGCACCCACAAGTTATTTGAATGCTGCGCGAGTGGTGTCAATTCGCGCAGTGCCTCTGTGTGTTGCCCAGCCAGTTGGTGCGCCAATGCAAGACCATAGCGTTGATGGTCATCCAGTGGTTGTTTGTCCTTCATTTGCTGGTATTCGCGTATCGCCAGCGCTGCTGTACTGGCACTCAATACACGCAAGCGTTCGCGTGCCCAACCAAAATCACCTGTCGCCCCTTGCCCTTGTTGGCCACGCGCCCCCGTGGCGATTTGCAGGCTGGGTGGCAGCAATGGGTTAGTGCCTGGGGTGATGCTGGCAGTACTGGCAATGGTGGGCTCCAGCTTGCTGGCACGCTCGCGGGCTTCACTGATACGGGTCAGGGTGAGTGGGTGGGTTTGCAGATAACCTGGAACTGAGGCGCGTTCATCCCCTTGATTCAGGCGAACCACCGACTGCAATGTCTGAAAAAAATCAGCCATGCCCTCCGGGTCATAGCCAGCATTTGCCAAGGTGCGAATACCAATGCGATCGGCTTCGGCTTCGTTGTCGCGGGTGTAGTTGATCTGGCGCTGTTGCAGCAAGCCCAAACCAGTGACCAATGCAGCGGAACTGGCATTGCCACTGGAGGTGCCACCGGATTTTTGCGCTGCCACGATGGCGCCCAATGTTGCCAGCAGAATAGGTAGGCTTTCGCGCTGGGCTTTTTCTGCACCGCGTAAAACATGTTGTTGGGTGACATGGGAAATTTCATGCGCCAAAACACCCGCCACTTCATCTTCACGCTCAGCGGCCAGCACAAGCCCTGCATTCATGCCGATATAGCCACCCAATGTGGCGAAGGCATTGATTTGTCGCTCGCGCAGCATAAAGAACGTGAAACTTTGTTGTGGGCGATCACTTCCACCAACCAAGCGCTGACCGACATTGGTCAGCCAGCCGTCCAGCAGCGGGTCATCCAGCACATAGTCGGCATAGCGCAACTGCGCCAGTACCATGGCACCGTATTCGGCCTGCCGCGCCGGGGAAAGCAGGGTTCCAGCGGATGAACCGATATCAGGCAGGTTGCGCTCCTGCGCACTGGCGGCCGCGCTGATTGCCAGCAGGCATGCCATCACGGTGGGTAAAATTCGGTTTTTCATGCGGTCAGAATGCGCTGTTTGCGATGATAGGGCGTGAACGGCGGTTGAGTGGCTGGAAAAAGTGCTGATTCACCCCCATAGTCAACCACAATGACTTGATTGTGTTTCGGAGACAAGCGTGAACGATACCCCAGCCCCCAGCGTCACTATTTACAGTACGGCTGTATGTCCGTACTGCGTCATGGCCAAGAATTTCCTGAAAAGTAAAGGTCATGCATGGACAGAAGTGCGCATCGACCTAGAACCCGAGGCCCGCGAGAAAATGGTTGCGATGACAAAACGCACCAGTGTTCCGCAGATTTTCATTGGTGAAACGCATGTGGGCGGTTATGACGACATGATGGCGCTGCACCGGCAGGGCAAGCTGGAGCCTTTGCTGGCAGGCGAGCCGACTTAAGTCGCAGCCCCCGTTACCGGCGGTTGCGGTGTGCAATCTGCCATAATAGCGCGCTGTACCCTTTCATTGATGCCACGCTGCGGCGTGGTATCGGCTTTTATGGAACCCCCAAAAATGACAACGATTACGGTGATTCGCGGCGATGGTATCGGCCCGGAAATCATGGATGCCACTTTGCATGTATTGAATGCGATGCAGCTTGGTTTGCAATACGAAGATGCCGATGCAGGGATGGTGGCCTTGGAAAAACATGGGGAGCTCTTACCCGCAGCCACGTTGGACTCCATCGCAAAAAATAAGATCGCCCTGAAAGCACCCTTGACCACCCCCGTAGGTGGCGGCTTTACCTCCATCAACGTGGCGCTGCGCAAGCACTTCGACTTGTATGCCAATGTGCGCCCTGCCAAGTGCTTCCCAAACACCAAATCACGTTTCAGCAGCGGTGTGGACTTGATCACCGTGCGTGAAAACACGCAGGGTGTGTATATCGGTGAAGGTCAGGAAGTCACCAATGATGGTGAAACTGCTGTATTGACCTCGCGCGTTACCCGTCACGGTTCCGAGCGCATCGTCCGCTATGCCTTTGATCTTGCACGCAAGACGGGGCGCAAGAAAGTGACAGTTGTACACAAAGCCAACATCATGAAGTCCACGTCTGGCTTGTTCCTGAAAACTGCACGCGAGGTGGCTGCGCAGTACCCGGATATCGAATGCAACGAAATGATCGTGGATAACACCTGCATGCAGTTGGTGATGAAGCCCGAGCAATTCGACATCATTGTGACCACCAATCTGTTTGGCGACATCATTTCTGATCTCTGCGCTGGTCTGGTTGGTGGTCTTGGCTTGGCGCCAGGAGCCAATATCGGAACGGATGTGGCGATCTTCGAAGCCGTGCATGGTACGGCCCCGGACATCGCCGGCAAGGGGTTGGCAAACCCATGCGCCCTCTTGCTGGGAGCTGTTCAGATGTTGGATCACTTGGCGATGCCTGAGCAAGCAGAACGCCTGCGCAATGCTATCGTGGCCACGTTGGAAGCCAAGGATTCGCTGACCCCGGATTTGGGCGGAACAGGCAATACCATGAGTTTTGCACAGGCCATTGCCAGCCGTCTGTAAACCAGGCTTTCAGGTCATAAAAAAGGGCACCGTAAGGTGCCCTTTTTCGTGTCGTCCTACTGCAAAGATTCAGTCACGCGATTGCAGTTTCGATAACAGACGCAGGATTTCCAGATACAGCCAGACCAGTGTGACCAACAGTCCGAATGCGGCATACCACTCCATGTATTTTGGTGCACCTTGTTCCACACCTTGTTCGATGAAGTCAAAGTCCAACACCAGATTCAATGCGGCAATCACCACAACAAAACCCGAAAATGCGATTCCCAGTGTGCTTGATTCATGAATAAACGCCATGCCTTCAAACCCGAAGAGGCGCATGCCCATGTTCACCAGATAGAGCAATGCGATGCCACCCGTTGCCGCAACAATCCCCAGCTTGAAGTTCTCGGTCGCTTTGATAAGACCGCTGCGATACGCCATCAGCAGAGCAGCCAGTGTGCCGAAGGTGAGACCAACCGCCTGCATCACAATGCCAGGAAAGCGCAGCTCAAACATGCCCGAAACTGCGCCCAAAAATAGGCCTTCCAGTGCGGCGTATAGCGGCGCGGTATAAGGCGACCATTCCTTCTTGAAGATGGTGGCCAGCGCCACGATAAAACCGCCAATCGCGCCACCCCAGACATACGGCATGATTGTGCTTGGGTTGCCGGCAAGCATCGCGGCATTGAACTGACTCCAGCTGAACATCGCGCCCACTAAAGTGAGTATCAGCAAGAAAGCCGTCTTGTTGACGGTGCCATTCAGGCTCATAGCATCGGCATGGCCGGTCACAACCGTGCCAGAACCTAAGTCGAGAAAGGTGTTTTCGGAAAGGGCGGGGTTGCCGCTACGCATAAGCATGATCCTGTCGGAAATGACGATTGTCAGAGCAGGTCAGCATAGCTCAGCAAGCTTATTCTTGCCATTGCGCTGGTGCGAAAGGGGGGACTCGAACCCCCACGCCTTGCGGCACTGGAACCTAAATCCAGGGCGTCTACCAATTCCGCCACTTTCGCGATATGTAAAACAGCAACGCCCGGCATGACCGGGCGTTGCGTAGATGGTGGGCCGTCAAGGATTCGAACCTTGGACCAATTGATTAAGAGTCAACTGCTCTACCAACTGAGCTAACGGCCCCGAAGAGGCGAAATTGTAACAAACATCTGCCCGACAGCAAGAGATGTTTGCAAAAAATTTCAAAAAATCTGTGAAGAAGTGGGGTGGCTGATGGGACTCGAACCCACGACAACTGGAATCACAATCCAGGACTCTAACCAACTGAGCTACAGCCACCACAAAAAAACTTCAATGCATCGTTGTTTTGATGCTGTGTGCAAAGGTGTTTTGCACTGTACCGCAACCTCTAGCTTTGGCGCGCCCGGCAGGACTCGAACCTGCAACCACCGGCTTAGAAGGCCGGTGCTCTATCCGGTTGAGCTACGGGCGCCCTGACCGAAATTTGCACGGAATAGCTGTATCGGTTTGGTCGGGGTAGAGGGATTCGAACCCCCGACATCCTGCTCCCAAAGCAGGCGCGCTACCAGACTGCGCTATACCCCGTTGATACAACATACTCGTTGCAGCAGATAGTTTAACCGCTGCGTTTGCCGATTCCCCGTAGCGCGCCAGCGCGACGAAAGATGCGCATTGTCGGACGCTGTGACGTGCATGTCAATGCGTGAAAACAAAATGATTGGCACCTTGGGCAAAAATCAGCGAAAATAGCCAGTTCCGTGCGGCTCTGATCGCACAACGCAACGCCCTTCTCTTGTCCGCTACCGGGCTTTGAACGCCCGCCTAGGAGTTATCGCATCATGCAAGTCTCGGTCGAATCCACCGGAAATCTTGAACGTCGTGTCACCCTGAACCTTCCTGCAAACGATGTGGAAGCCCAAGCGGGCAGCCGCCTGCGTGAGATTGCACGCACCGTGCGTATCAACGGTTTTCGCCCAGGCAAAGTGCCAGCCAAGGTTGTTGAACAGCGCTATGGCGGGCAAGTGCGCGGTGAAATCGTTGAGGGTTTGTTGCGTCAGGGCTTGGATCAAGCTGTGCGCGAAAACCAATTGCGCGTTGCTGGTTCGCCGCAGATCACCTTGGACGAAGCCGCAGGAAAAGATGAACTGAAGTACGTGGCTTCGCTGGAACTGGTGCCTGATTTCGGTGATCTGGACATGAGCAAGTTGGAGGTGGTGCGCAACACCGCTGAAGTTGCCGATGCCGATATCGACCGCATGCTGGACAATTTGCGCCAACAGCGTGCCAGCTGGAACAAAGTGACCCGTGCTGCACAAGACGGCGATCTGGTACAGCTGGAAACGTCCAGTGTGGTGGATGGCAACCGCATTCCTGCTGAAGGCGAAGAAAAAGCCAATACGGTTCTGGGTTCGGGCGGCATCTATCCTGAAATCGAAGCAGCGATTGTGGGGATGCAGGCGGGTGAAGAAAAATCACTCGATGTCACGCTTCCAGAAGATTGGCATGTGGCACAGTTCGCGGGTAAAACCCTGTCCACCACCTTCAAGCTGCTGGAAATCTACGAGCAGGTTCGCCCCGAAGTGGATGCGGCATTTATTCGCAGCTTCGGTGTGAAAAATGGTGAGCTTGAACAGTTCAAAGCCGATATTCGCACCAATCTGGAGCGTGAGCTGAAAGGCGCGCTGATGAACCGTTTGCGCCGTGCAGTCAGCGATCAATTGGTTGAGGCATACACGCATGTTGAGCTGCCGCCGCGTCTGGTGGAAAGCGAAGCCCGTGCATTGCATGCAAATGCTGCCGAGCAGGCTGCACGCCAAGGGCAGCAGCTCACCGCTGGGATGGACGCATTCCAGGAAGCTGCGCGCAAGCGCATTCTGGTGGGCTTGTTGGTGGGTGAAGTGGCGCGTCAAAACGAATTGCGTCTGGATCCAGAGCGCCTGAACGAAACCATGCGCCTGATTGCTTCAACTTACGAGCAGCCAGAGCAAGTGATTGCGCTGTATCGCAATGACGCACAATTGATGCAAGGCTTGCAAAATCGCGTGATGGAAGAACAAGTGATCGACTGGATTGCCGAGCGTGCAAAGCATTCTGAAGAAGCACTGAGCTTCCAAGACGCCATCAACCTGTAATACTCCGATATCCCGCATGGGCACAGCATGCCTGTGCGGGCTCTGACAAGAAGCGAGACATCATGGATCCGATTACATCCCTCAACCTTGTACCGATGGTGGTTGAACAAACCAGCCGTGGCGAACGCGCCTACGACATCTATTCGCGCTTGTTGAAGGAGCGAGTCATCTTCTTGGTCGGCGGGATTGATGATCATGTCGCCAACGTCGTGGTTGCACAGATGTTGTTTCTGGAAGCAGAAAACCCGGAAAAAGACATCAGTCTGTACATCAACTCACCGGGCGGTATCGTGACTGCCGGGATGGCGATTTACGACACCATGCAATACATCAAGCCGGATGTCAGCACGATCTGCGTCGGGCAAGCCTGCTCAATGGGCGCAGTCTTGTTGGCAGCGGGTGCGGCTGGTAAGCGCTATGCACTGCCAAATTCGCGTGTGATGATCCATCAGCCGTTGGGTGGCGCGAAAGGTCAGGCCACGGATATTGATATCCAAGCGCGTGAGATTCTGTCGATGCGTGAACGCCTGAATGAAATCTTGGCGCGGCATACAGGGCAGTCGATTGAAGTGATTGCACGTGATACCGAGCGCGATAACTTCAAGAGCGCAGACGCTGCGCGTGCCTATGGCTTGGTGGACGAAGTGCTTAGCCGCCGCAGTGAAGACTCCATTCAAGCTGGGTAAATTCACGCAGCAAATGCGGCATGTAGCAGGTTTGCAAGATGAATGCTCTCGGCTTGGGTTGGCCGAGGGCTATGGTATTCTCGACCCAAAATCGCCAATCGGCGGGTGAGTTAATAAATGAGTGATGACCGTCAGGGACGTGATATGAGTGATAGCGGCAAAATCCTGTACTGCTCTTTCTGTGGAAAGAGTCAGCATGAGGTGCGCAAGCTGATCGCTGGCCCAAGCGTGTTTATCTGTGATGAATGCGTTGAATTGTGCAATGACATCATCCGTGAGGAACTGGAGGAAAAAGCGCAGTCCACACGCAGTGCATTGCCCAAGCCACGCGAGATTCTTGAAGTACTCGACCAGTACGTCATTGGTCAGCAGCGCGCCAAGAAAACGTTGGCGGTAGCGGTTTATAACCACTACAAACGTATTGAAAGCCGGCAAAAGTCGGATGATGTTGAGCTTGCCAAGTCCAATATTTTGCTGGTGGGCCCCACAGGTTCAGGCAAGACGCTCTTGGCGGAAACATTGGCACGCATGCTCAATGTGCCGTTCACCATGGCCGATGCGACCACCCTGACCGAAGCCGGTTACGTTGGTGAGGATGTGGAAAATATCATCCAGAAGCTGCTGCAAAAATGCGATTACGATGTCGAAAAAGCGCAGCACGGCATTGTCTATATTGATGAAATCGACAAAATCAGCCGCAAGTCGGAAAACCCATCCATCACCCGGGATGTTTCCGGCGAAGGCGTGCAACAGGCGCTGCTCAAGCTGATTGAAGGCACGGTTGCCAGCATTCCACCACAAGGCGGGCGCAAGCATCCGCAGCAGGACTTCCTGCAAGTCGATACCAAGAACATCTTGTTCATTGTTGGTGGTGCATTCGCAGACTTGGACAAGGTGATCCACCGTCGCAGCAGCGAGGTAGGCAGCATTGGGTTTGGTGCCAAGGTCAAGAGCGCCGATCGCAAGCGGGATGTGGGTAAATTGCTGGCACTGGTTGAACCCGAAGATTTGATCAAGTTCGGTTTGATTCCTGAACTGGTTGGTCGCCTGCCCGTCGTGGCAACGCTGGAAGAGCTGGATGAAGAAGCTTTGATCCGTATTCTGACCGAGCCAAAGAATGCACTGACCAAGCAGTTCAAGAAGCTGTTTGAAATGGAAGGCGTGGAGCTGGAAGTCCGCACAGATGCATTAGCTGCCATCGCTCGCAAAGCCATCAAGCGGAAAACCGGTGCACGCGGTCTACGCACGATCATGGAGTCGGTGTTACTGGATACGATGTATGAACTGCCATCGCTGGAAAATGTCAGCAAGGTGGTGGTGGATGAATCGGTGATTGAGCATCAATCAGAACCGTATTTGATCTACCAAAACACACCAGCTAAGGCGGCATCAGCAGACTGACGTTAACGCCTGCTGCATAAGTTGAAAAGCCGCCAGCATTGAGCTGGTGGCTTTTTTGTTGCGGCAGGGTGTTGATTTTCAAGGCGATTTATCTGAGGTGTAGGAAATCGCTTGCAAGCGCGCTGTATCAGCCCCATAACGTGATCTAGCAAACGTGTTTGCGGCAAATTCGTGACTGGAGTTCTCATGGCTGCACCAACCTCAAACGCATCGCAACCGCTACCCGTTCTACCGTTGCGCGATGTTGTTGTTTTCCCCCATATGGTGATCCCGCTGTTTGTTGGTCGGGAAAAATCCATTCGTGCGCTGGATGTCGCAGTTGAACGCGACAAGCGTATCTTGCTGGTGGCACAAAAAGCCCCGGATACCGATGACCCTGAAGGCGCAGACTTGTACAGCGTCGGTACCATGGCGCAGGTATTGCAACTTTTGAAACTTCCGGATGGCACCATCAAGGTGTTGGTGGAAGGCTTGTCGCGGGCAGCGATTTCCGATGTGTATGAGCACGATGGCGCGTTGTATGCCAGCGCAGAAGAATTGGAATGCGCCACGGAACGTGAGGAACGTGAAGTGCAGGCGATTTCCCGTTCATTGCTCTCGCAATTTGAGCAATACATCAAAACCAATCGCAAATTGCCGCCGGAACTTCTGCAAACGCTGGCGAATATTGAAGAGCCCGATCGGTTTGCTGACACCGTATCGGCGCATCTTGGTGTGCGTTTGGTGGACAAACAGAAATTGCTTGAATCAACGGATATCGCCAACCGCCTTGAACTTCTGGTGGGGTTGGTGGATGCCGAAATTGATGTGCAGCAGTTGGAGAAGCGCATTCGTGGTCGAGTGAAATCGCAGATGGAGAAAAACCAGCGCGAGTACTACCTCAACGAGCAGATGAAGGCGATCCAGAAAGAATTGGGTGAGTTGGATGAGGCGCCCAATGAAATGGAAGATTTGGCGCGCAAAATCGCTGAAGCAGGCATGCCGAAAGCGGTGGAAACCAAGGCCAAAACCGAGCTGGCGAAATTCAAGCAAATGTCACCAATGTCGGCAGAAGCCAGCGTGGTGCGCAATTATCTCGATTGGCTGCTGGGTGTGCCTTGGAAGACACGCAGCAAGGTCAGCAAGAACTTGAATACGGCGCAAGACACGCTTGATGCTGATCACTATGGTCTGGAGAAAGTTAAAGAACGCATCCTTGAGTATTTGGCTGTGCAGTCGCGTGTTGCCAAGATGAAGGGGCCGATTCTGTGTCTTGTCGGGCCACCCGGTGTGGGCAAGACGTCATTAGGGCAAAGCATTGCTAAAGCCACCAATCGCAAATTCGTGCGTATGGCGCTGGGTGGTGTGCGCGATGAAGCTGAAATTCGTGGGCATCGCCGCACGTATGTTGGCTCGATGCCAGGACGCATTGTGCAGAACCTCAACAAAGTCGGCAGCAAGAATCCACTGTTCATGCTGGATGAGATCGACAAAATGACCATGGACTTCCGTGGTGATCCGTCGTCTGCACTGCTGGAGGTGCTGGATCCCGAACAGAACCACGCATTCAATGACCACTACCTTGAGGTGGATCTTGACCTGTCGGAAGTGATGTTTGTGGCGACGTCCAATTCGCTGAACATCCCAGGACCGTTGCTTGATCGCATGGAAGTGATCCGTATTCCTGGCTATACCGAAGAAGAAAAACGCAATATCGCCACACGCTACTTGGTACCCAAGCAACTGAAAGGAAACGGCTTGCGTGAAGGTGAATTGAGCATTGCCGAAAGTGCGATCACCGATATCATTCGCTATTACACACGCGAGTCCGGGGTGCGTAATCTGGAGCGCGAAATCGCCAAGATCGCCCGTAAGGTGGTCAAGGAAATCGCCCTGAAAGGCCCGCAACCCAAGAAAGTCAGCAAGCCCAAAACAATCACCGTCAACAGCAAGAATCTGGAAAAGTATCTGGGTGTCAGGCGCTTCGATTTTGGCCGTGCTGAGACCGATAACGAAGTGGGCTTGGTGACCGGTTTGGCATGGACTGAAGTCGGTGGCGATTTACTGCAGATCGAATCGACATTGGTACCGGGCAAGGGCACTTTGATGCTGACCGGGCAACTGGGTGATGTGATGAAGGAATCGGCATCAGCCGCCTTGTCAGTGGTGCGTGCGCGTACCGAACAACTGGGGATTCCCCTCGATTTCTTGCAGAAATACGACGTGCACGTGCATGTGCCCGATGGCGCCACACCCAAGGATGGGCCAAGTGCAGGGATCGCGATGGCGACAGCCCTGGTATCCATGCTGACCAAGATTCCAGTACGAAACGATGTGGCGATGACCGGCGAAATCACCCTGCGTGGGCGGGTCAGTGCTATTGGTGGTTTGAAAGAAAAACTGCTGGCGGCGCTGCGTGGTGGTATCAAAACCGTCATTATTCCCGAGGAGAATCGCAAAGACCTGGCGGATCTCCCTGCAACGGTCACCAAGCACCTTGAGATCGTGCCGGTGAAATGGATTGATGAGGTACTTGACTTGGCACTTGAACGCCCAGTGGTCGCACGCAAAAAACCAGCGACACGCGTGCGTACACCGGCGGTAAAAAGCAAACGCAAGGCTAAGGCAGTTTCTCGGCAACCTGTCAAGCACTGAAAAAACCACCTGAATGGCTGAAAGCCGCACCAACACTTGATTTTGTGTTGCATGCGGAAAGCTGCACTGGTATAAGATTGGCAACCGCGATAGCTGTGTGAGTATCGCGGTCAACCCGGACTTGAGGCAGGAGGGGAGAGCTTCTTGACCGGTTAACCCATTCTCCGCTTCACCTTTCCGCAACGGAGCAAACAAGCAAATGAATAAAGCTGATTTTATCGAAGCCATCGCCGACAACGCAGAAATGACCAAGGCCGATGCTGGTCGCGCAGTCGATGCCATGATCGCTGCTGTCACCAAGGCACTGAAGAAGGGCGACACCGTGACCCTCGTGGGCTTCGGCACCTTCTCGGTTCGCAAGCGCGCCGCACGCACTGGTCGCAACCCACGCACGGGTGAAAACATCAAGATCAAGGCCTCGAAGAACCCAACCTTCAAGGCTGGCAAGGCACTGAAGGATGCGGTCAACTAAGATCGTCTTTTAGTTCCACGCATTAAAAGAAGCCCGGCTGAACGCTGGGCTTCTTTATTTTGCGAAAGTGGTTCCTCTTTTCATCAAACACTGCGATAATGCGCACCCTTCGGGCACTTAGCTCAGCGGTAGAGCGGCTCCCTTACAAGGAGCGGGTCGGGGGTT
>CAYZUG010000015.1:0-48701 GCA_964481865.1 uncultured Thermomonas sp.
GGTTAGAATGCTGGCCTGTCACGCCGGAGGTCGCGGGTTCGAGTCCCGTCCACTCCGCCAGTTTTGCAAAAACCCTGCCTTGTGCAGGGTTTTTTGTTTTTCAAAGATGCAACTTCGCCATGCAATTCGTGCATGAAAGCAAAACGCATGCGGCGTCTCGGGTTAAACTAGCCAGCTTCGTTTTTCATTGTTGGCGCACTCTTCCATGTTGCAAAAAATTCGTGAGAAGTCGTCCGGTTGGGTTGCAACCGTCATTCTTGGACTGCTGATTATTCCGTTTGCCTTTTTTGGCATTGATTCCTATGTGACACAGCAGGGTGAAACCTATGTGGCGCGTATTGCTCAACCTCCAAGCTGGTGGAGCTCCGCACCGCGTGTCTGGCCGTTCTCGTACTTCTGGACAGTGCAGGATATTGATTCGCAGACCTACCGTAATCGGCTTGAATTGGTGCGTGCGCAAATGCGCGAGCAACAAGGTGAGGCATTTGACCCTAAAGCATTTGAGTCAGTCGAAAACAAGCGCAAGATCATCGATGCGATGATTGATGAGCATCTGCTGCGTTTGGTGGCAGACCGTGAAGGGATTGTGATCAGCGATACGGAAGTGCGCGATGTGATCACCATGCTGCCTGACTTCCAGGTCGATGGGGCATTTAATGCCGATCGTTACCAGTTGTTGCTGGCATCGCAGGCACCGCCTATCACGCCGCGCGATTTTGAAGCGCAAATCCGCGAGCGTTTGAAGAACGCATTGATCGCTGATCGTATTACACGCTCTGAATTTGTGACCGATGCAGAAGTGGATCGTCTGATGCGGCTGTTTGGTGAGCATCGTGATGTCAGTTATGTCACGCTGCCGCCTGTTGCTGCAGATACGCAAGAAGTGACCGCTGCGCAAATTGATGCGTGGTACAAGGCGCATCAGGGTGAATACCGGAAGCCCGAGTCCATTCGTCTTGAATATGTCGAAGTCGATGGCAGCCACTTGGATGTACAGGCTGTTGATGAGCAGGCATTGATCAAGCGCTATGAAGAGCAGATGAGCAAATATGCCTCTGCGGAAAAACGCGATATTGCGCACATCTTGATTGAAGTGCCAGCAACCGCCAGTGATGCCGACAAGAAAGCAGCCGAAGCCAAGGCGAAGATGGTTGCTGAAAAAGCCGCATCGGGTGCAGATTTTGCCCAGCTTGCCCGCGAATACTCCGATGACAGTGGCTCAAAAAACAGCGGCGGCAGCCTGGGTGTTTTGAGCAAGGGTGGCATGCCAGGTGCATTCGATGATGCGGCATTTGCGTTGAAAGAAGGTGCCGTCAGCCCGGCGGTTCAGACTGACTTTGGCTGGCACATCATCAAGGTCAATCAGATTCAGAACAGCGTGATTCGTCCATTCGACGAAGTGCGTGACGAGTTGGCGCACGAGTTGAGCGAAGGCGCACGTGAGCGTGCATTCAATGAGTTGACCGGCAAGCTGGTGGATGCCGTTTATAAAACCCCCAATTCACTGGAACCTGCTGCCAAGTTGCTCGACTTGAATGTGCAAAGCACGCCACGCTTTACCCGTATGGGTGGGCCGGGTATTGCAAGCAATGACAAGGTGCTGCGTGCGGCCTTCTCGGAAGTGTTGTTGCAAGACGGTACGGCCAGTGATCCCATTGAACTGGGGCCTGAACACACCGTGTTGATTCGTGTGATCGACCACGAGCCAGAACGTGCGTTGGCACTGGACGATGTGCGTGATGCCGTCGTGGCAGCCATTCATGCCGACCGTGAACACAAGGCGGCAGAAGCCGCTGCCGATGCATTGTTGAAGGTGGCAGAAGAAAAGGGGCTTGATGCTGCTGCGCAGAATGCAGGGCTGCAGCTTGCACAAAGTACCGATATCGTTCGGCAGGATATGCTGCCTTCAGCACAGGCTGTACAAGCGTTCTTCAGCCAACCGCGCAGCCAGGATGGCAAAGCGAAAGTGGCCAAGGCGTTCGTCAATGGGCAGTACATCGTCTTTGCCGTGCATAACGTGCGTGATGCGGATTTGGCACAGGTCACGCCGCAAGAGCGCGCGATGCTGCGTCAACAGCTATCAATGGCCAGTGGCATGTCAGCGCAAGAAGCGTTCATTCGTGCCGCGCGCTTGAAGCAAAAGATCGAAGTGGCTGAAGATCGTCTGTAAGCACATTGGTAACCGTGATGAAAACGCCCTGTGATTAGAATGACAGGCAAACAAAAACGCCCGGATATCCGGGCGTTTTTATTGGTGCAATGTGTGGTGTTATCTTATTCGATCCCACTCATGCCCATGATGTTGTAGCCGGCATCCACATAGGTCACTTCGCCGGTAATGCCGTTGGCTAAGTCCGAACACAAGAATGCAGCTGCATTACCCACGTCTTCGATGGACACAGCACGGCGAAGCGGTGCAGAAGCTTCAAACTGGCTGAGCATCTTGCGGAAGTTGGCAACACCAGAAGCGGCCAAAGTGCGGATTGGACCAGCAGAAATGGCATTGACGCGGGTGCCTTCTGGGCCAAGCGACATCGCCATATAGCGCACCGTTGCTTCCAGCGAGGCTTTGGCCACGCCCATGGTGTTGTAGTTGGCCAAGGCGCGTTCGGCACCAAGGTAGCTCAGGGTGAGGATGCTGCCATTGCGACCTTTCATCAGCGGACGTGCAGCCTTGCCCAATGCGGCCAGTGAGTAAGCGCTGATGTCATGAGCGATGTGGTAGCGCTCGCGGTTGATCCCATCGAGGAAGTCACCTTCAATGGCTTCACGCGGGGCAAATGCAATGCAGTGGACGAGGATGTCGAAGCCGTCACTCCAGTGCTTGCCCAATTCGGCAAAGCAGTGGTCGATTTGTGCGTCATCGGCGACGTCCAGTGGCAGAACAATCTTGCTGCCGTATTCGGCGGCGGCATCTTCCACGCGTGATTTCAATTTGTCATTTTGATAGGTCAGCGCCAGTTCGGCACCTTCACGATGAAAGGCATCGGCAATACCGGTGGCGATGGAGCGTTGGCTGGCGATGCCTGTGACCAATGCGCGTTTACCCTGCAGAAATCCCATATGTGTCTCCTTGATGCGCCGATGCGCGTCCTACGAAGGCGCTAGTTTGCCTTGCGGCGGCGTTTGTCACCAGTGCAGCGGGGGAAATCAGCCGCGAAAATCATCTTTCCAAGCGCGTAAAGCGGCAAAAACGGCGATGTCATCGTTCAATGGCTGGCCTGCATATGCACGGGCTGCTGCGCGAACGCTGGCATGCTGGCAGCGCAGGAAAGGGTTGCAGGCGATTTCACTGGCCAAAGATACAGGCAGTGTTGGTTGGCCTTGACTACGCAGTACGGCAATTTCAGCAATACGCGCTGCCAATGCAGGGTTCTGTGGTTCAATCATTTGCGCAAAACGTGCATTGCTTTGTGTGTATTCATGCGCACAGCACAGCAGGGTAGAGGCTGGCAGTGCGGCAAGGCGTTGCAATGAGGCATGCATTTGCGTGGGGGTTCCTTCAAACATGCGTCCGCAGCCAAGGCTGAACAGTGCATCGCCGCAGAACAAAAGGCCTTCACCCACATAAGCGACATGGCTTTGCGTGTGCCCAGGCACAGCAAGCACAGTGAATGTCCATGGTCCAATGTGGATGTTCTGCCCATCGTGAACACGATGTTCGGCAAAAGGGATGCGTGTATCTTCAGGTGCGAAAACGGGGATAGCAGGCCAGCGCTGTTTTAACGCAGCAACCCCACCAAGGTGATCGCCATGATGGTGCGTAATGCAGATGGCATGCGGTGTGGGTGCGTCTGCCAATGCATCGAACACGGGTTCGGCCTGACCCGGGTCAACAATCAACGCGCGCCCTTCAGTATCACGCAGCAGCCAAATATAGTTGTCGGTAAACGCCGGGAGTGGAAAAAGGTTCATTTGTCTAGCCGTGACGTGAGGCGCGCTTTCGTACAGAATCAACACCATGCCGTTGTTTACTCTCCGTCGTCAATCCCGAAGCGCTGCCGCACATGCGTGGTTTGCCAGTGCTTCAGGGCAGGCCTTGCTTGCCAGTGAGGACGATGCCGTGCGTGTGGCATTGCGTCGCAGGTTGGGGCAGGCGTCACTTTGGTTGACGCCCGGAAACATCCACCTGCCATTGTGTGCGGAAACCATGCAGCCGTTGCGCTTGTACTGGGCAGACGATGCGCAATTGCATGGCGATGTGCAATGTCAGCTTCCCTTGCCCCTGGCCACCGAAAGTATGGCGCAAGTATTTTTGCAGCATGCCGTAGAGATTACCGATGCCCCTGATGCATTGCTGGAAGAATGTGCCCGGGTATTGTTGCCTGGCGGCTGTCTCTGGCTTCTTGCCCTGAACCCACTTTCACCTTATCGCCTGCGTTGGATGGGGCAGGGGCTTGATGCGCGTGAACCGGTCACTTGGCGTCGCCGCTTGCGTGCGGTGGGTTTGCAGCCAGATGTGCTGACGCAGGGCTTGGGGCCAAGCTGGAGCGCCAGTGTGGATCCACGTGTGCAGGATGGGGTTGGCCTGCGTGCGGCATTCTTGCTGCGTGCCGAGAAACGCAAGCGCCCACTGACACCACTACGCAAGCGGCAGCATGTGCTGGCATGGCAGGCAAGGCAATCACTATGAGTGCGGCACGTAAACTGGTTGAAATTCACACCGATGGTGCCTGCTCGGGCAATCCGGGGGCGGGCGGTTGGGGCGCACTGCTGCGTTGGGGGGGGCATGAGCGCGAGCTCAGTGGTGGCGAAGCACAAACCACCAATAACCGCATGGAGTTGATGGCGGCGATTGTCGCGCTGGAAACACTGAAAGAACCCTGCGATGTGGTGCTGACCACCGACTCGCAATATGTGCGGCAAGGGATCACCGAATGGCTGGACGGTTGGCTGCGGCGTGGCTGGAAAACCGCCGGTGGCAGTGCCGTCAAAAACCGTGATCTGTGGGAACGCCTGCACCAGGCGGTACAGCGGCATTCGGTGGATTGGCGCTGGGTGAAAGGACATTCCGGGCATCCGGAGAATGAGCGTGTGGATCAATTGGCGCGTGACATGGCGCTGCACTTCAAAGGGCAGGAA
Source organism: uncultured Thermomonas sp. (assembly GCA_964481865.1). Lineage (GTDB taxonomy): Bacteria > Pseudomonadota > Gammaproteobacteria > Xanthomonadales > Xanthomonadaceae > Thermomonas. The sequence goes on from CAYZUG010000015.1 coordinate 5,083, forward strand.
CACTGATGCGGCAAATCGTTCTGGATACCGAAACCACCGGCCTTGAATGGCAAAAAGGCAACCGGGTCGTTGAAATCGGTTGCGTTGAATTACTGGAGCGTCGCCCCAGTGGTCGCACCTTTCATTGCTACCTCAACCCGGATCGCGCCTTCGAGCAAGGTGCGCAGGAAGTCACCGGCTTAAGTCTTGAATTTTTGGCCGATAAACCGCGTTTTGCTGATATTGCGGATGACTTCCTTGCGTTTATTGATGGTGCCGAGCTGGTCATTCATAACGCTGCCTTCGACCTTGGTTTTCTTGATGCCGAATTGGCGCGATTAGATGCGCGCGGCAAGATACGCGACCGCTGCACGGTTGAAGACACCTTACTGCTGGCACGAAAACGTTATCCGGGTCAGCGCAATTCGCTGGATGCGTTGTGCAAGCGGCTTGGTGTTGATAACTCGCAGCGGCAGTTGCATGGCGCATTGTTGGACGCACAGATTCTGACCGATGTGTACCTGGCATTGACCTCAGGGCAAAGTGAAATGGGGTTTGCGCAGGAGATCGCAGCAACGACGACTGCGGCAGCAAGCCAGGTTCAGATTGCGCATACTGATCCGCGACCACGCATTCACGTCAGTGAAGCAGAGATTGCAGCGCATACCGCGCAATTAGATCTTGTGGAGAAGAAAGCCGGGCGCTGTGTCTGGCGCGAGCTGGATGTCGCCGTATAAGTCTTGCGGATGCAGTTAGCGGTGGCGAATCAAAATGGCGGTGATATTGTCCGAGCCACCATGATCCAGCGCGGCAGCAACCAATCCATCAACACACTCCTGGGCGCTGCATTCTTGGTGGGCAATTACCTGCGCAATCATTCGATCATCCACTTCTTCAGTCAGCCCGTCGCTGCACAACAGCAGTTGCATGCCGGGGCGTAACTCGCCGGTGAGCGTTTCAACATTCAGGTGTTCAGGCGCCGTGACGCCAAGCGCTTGGGTCACAACATTACGATGCGGGTGGCTGCGCGCCTGCGCCGCGCTGATCGCGCCTTGGGCAATCAGTTCTTGCACATAGCTATGGTCTTGCGAAATCTGCCGCAGCGCGCCGTCACGCCATAAATACCCACGGCTATCACCCACCCAAGCCATTTCAAACTGGCTGCCGTGTACCTTGGCAGCAATGATGGTGGTGCCCATCGGCAAACTGCCACCGCGTTTTTTCGAACAAAGGATGATTTCCTCATCGGCAACGCGAATGGCATCGCTCAAGGTTGCGCCGCTGCACACCTCACGCACAATCACTTCACGCGCAATGGCGCTGGCGACTTCACCGTATTCATGGCCACCCATGCCATCTGCCACCAGCCACAGACCAAGGCTGGTGTCACCGTAATAGGTGTCTTCGTTCAATTCACGCCTCAAGCCAGCGTGAGTGAGGTGACCAAATTCAATCATCAGAATGCAAATGGTAGATTTCGTTGATGAAACGCAATAAGACCACGAAAGAGGACGATTTGCGAAAAAAATTGAATCTGAAAAAAAGAACGCCCCATGAAGGGGCGCTGAAAATCTGGCGGAGAGGGGGGGATTCGAACCCCCGAGGGGCTATAAACCCCTGCCTGATTTCGAGTCAGGTACATTCAACCACTCTGCCACCTCTCCGGAAGTGGGGGGTGAATGATACGAGGCGCACGCGCTGACGGCAAGATGGGTACACTTAATTCCCCCTTGATTCCTCTTTGATGGATGAGCCATGTCTGAAATTCTGGTGCCGGTGTCGTTTGGTGAATTGCTCGACAAGATTGCAATTTTGCAGATCAAGTCCGAGCGCATGAGCGACCCAGCCAAGCTGGTGAATGTGCGTAATGAATTGAATGCATTGGAAAAAACATGGTCTGAGCACCCGGCTTCACAGCAAGATATCTCGGCGTTGCGTGCGGATTTGAAAGCGGTCAATGAGCGCCTTTGGGTGATTGAAGACGACATCCGCCTGAAAGAAAAAGCCCAAGCATTTGACGATGGGTTCATTCAGCTGGCGCGTTCGGTGTACTTCCAAAACGACATCCGCGCGCGTGTCAAAAAAGACATCAACCTGGCACTTGGCTCGGCCTATGTCGAAGAAAAGTCGTATCAGGATTACGGTAGCGGGCAAGGTGCCTGATGCGCTGATGCAGGTTGGCCAGCGTCACCTCATGCGCTGAATACCTGTCGATAGTGTTCGAAGGCGGCGATGGCATCGTCCACGGTAATGAGATCCATCACGCCTTCGGCTTCGATTTTGCTTCCCCATTTCATGGCTGCGGCGGGTTTATGACGGTATTTGCGGGCGGCATCGTCATAGCGGTCAACACAGAAGCGGCGGTCGGAATAAGGACCACTGCGGTGTGGGTTGGTGGCAGCGTGTAAGCCAAGAACCTTGCTGCCCATTGCGTTAGCGATGTGCATCGGGCCTGAGTCGGGAGTCACCAGCAAATCTGCACGTGCCAGCAACGCTGGAAGCTGTTTCAGCGTGTCCTTGCCGATCAAATCCAGGACATCCGTTGTGTGTTGCATGGCAGCAAGCAAGGCATCGCCGGTGTTGCGCTCCAATTCGCTCCGGCCACCACACAGCACGATGCGCCAACCTTGTTCGACAGCGTGGTCGGCCAGTGCGGCATAGCGGTCGGCACGCCAATTGCGCAGTGCATGGCTGGAGCAGGGGGAAATCATCAATGTTCTGCGGCCATCATCGCCCCATTGCGCGCGCGCCCAAGCATGCGCATCTTCAGGAACGGGAAGGTTCCACACAACCGCCTCGCGTTGCAGCCCCAGTGGTTCGCAGAAGCTGCCAATGGCGTCTAGCACGTGAATATCACCATGGTTGGGGATGCGTTCGTTGATGAATAAACCATGCCCTTCTTTACTGCGCGAGCGGTCATAGCCAATGCGTCGCCGCGCTGAAATGAAAGCGGAAAGCAGGTTGGCGCGTGCCGATACTTGCAGTTGCAGAAGAACATCGAAGCGCTCATTCAGCTCACGCCGCAGGGCGCGCATGCCGGCAAGCCCGGTTTTTTTGTCGTATTCCACGAAGCGCACACCCGGCAGACCATCCAGCAAACGGCGTTCGCCCTTGCCGATAACCCAGGTTAATGCAACGTCAGGCCATGCGCTGCGCAGTGTGTGAATCAAGGGCAGGACATGGGTAACATCGCCCAATGCGGATAAACGCAGCAAACAAATGGAGCGCGGGGTGTAGGAATTTTGCACGTGCTTGTTACACTCACAGGTCATGACAGGTTTCGACGCCAACGAGCATCTCACACCATTTCGCGATGAACGCGGCTATGGTGCGATTCTGTTCGACCGCACCCAGTTACGGCAACCCGATCCCGCTTGGTTTCACCCAGAATACTGGAAAGAAGCCGCGCAGCCGGTGCAGTCGGGGGGGCGCGGTGGCGCGTGGTTCATTGCATTCGGGCAGGGCAGCGGTGAAGCCATGCTGCGGCATTATCTGCGTGGTGGCCTGGTGGCCAAGTTGAATCGTGACCGGCATTTGTGGGGCGGTATCAATCGGGTGCGCAGTTTTACCGAGTTTCGCCTGATGCGCCAGCTGCGTGAGAAGAAACTGCCTGTGCCATTGCCGTATGCAGCGTGGTACCGCCGTGAGGGGTTGCATTATCGGGCGGCGATTTTGATGCAGCGCTTGCATGATGTGCAGCCGCTGGCGGTATTGGCAGAAAGTGATGCTGCACCTTGGGAGAAAACCGGCGAACTGATTGCCCGCTTTCATCGTGCGGGGTTGGAACATGCCGACCTCAATGCGCATAACATCTTGTTTGATACGCAAGAACAGGGCTGGTTGGTGGATCTTGATCAGTCGCGGTTACGCATCCCGGAAACCAAATGGCGTGAGGCCAACCTGCAGCGCTTGTTACGTTCATTGCACAAGCGGCGTGGGCAGCGTTCGGAGCAGGCGGTGGATGCTGGTTTCGAGCGCCTGCGCGCCGCTTATACCCATGCGTGGGATAAAGGTTACTAAAAAGCGTATGCCAAAAAGGCGGTAACCCCGCCGGTTGATCTCGGCGCCCGCATCAGTTAATACCGTTGCTGCCTTCCGGCCCTGGCGGGGTTTTCAACTTAGCGTCGCGAGGGACCGACGGGGTCACCATAGAAGTGCACCTTGGCAGGTGCAAAATCTGGCGGAGAGAGGGGGATTCGAACCCCCGAGGCGGGGTTTAGCCGCCTACACACTTTCCAGGCGTGCTCCTTCAACCACTCGGACACCTCTCCAGAACCGCGCATTCTAGCGATCTGGACGGCGTTCCACAAGAAAAATCGTTGAACCTGCATCACGGGCTCCCGCCACCCTTCGTGTGCATGCCACAATGTACGCATGTCTTATCTCGTGCTTGCCCGTAAGTGGCGTCCTAAACGCTTTGCCGAATTGGTTGGTCAAGAGCATGTGGTGCGTGCGCTGACCAATGCCCTTGAAAGTGGCCGTGTGCATCATGCGTTCTTGTTTACCGGAACCCGTGGGGTGGGGAAAACCACCATCGCGCGTATTTTTGCTAAGTCGCTCAATTGCGAATTGGGCACATCCGCCGACCCTTGTGGCGAATGTGAAACCTGCAAGGCGATTGATGCAGGGCGCTATATCGATCTGCTGGAAATCGACGCAGCGTCCAATACCGGCGTGGACAATGTGCGTGAACTGATCGAAAACGCGCAATACATGCCGTCGCGTGGCAAGTACAAAGTGTATCTGATCGACGAAGTGCACATGCTCTCCAAGGCGGCGTTCAATGCGCTGCTGAAAACCTTGGAAGAGCCGCCCGAGCACGTCAAATTTCTGTTTGCCACCACTGATCCTGAGAAATTGCTGGTGACGGTGTTGAGCCGTTGTTTGCAGTTCAACCTCAAACGGCTTGATGAAGCGCAGATTCACGGACAGATTTGCAAGATTCTCACCGCCGAAGGCATTGAAGCTGATGACGATGCCGTTGCGCAGCTTGTACGCGCAGCCGATGGCAGCTTGCGTGATGGGCTTTCGTTGCTTGATCAGGCCATCGCCTATGCGGGCGGCAAGCTAGATAGCGCCACGGTGGCCGCCATGTTGGGCACGGTGGATCGTACCCGCGTACAGGCACTATTGGCTGCATTAGCGGATGCCGACGGGCAGCGGCTTCTGGAGGAAGCTGGGCAGTTGGCGGAGTTTTCACCCGATTGGGCGAGCATCTTCGATGCGCTTTCGCATGCCTTGCACCGCATCCAGATCAAGCAATTGGTGCCGGGTGTGGATGTGGGGAGTGACGTGATTGATGTTGAAGGGCTTGCTGCGCAACTCCGTCCGGAAATTGTGCAGCTCTGGTACCAGATGGCGCTGCATGGCCGTCGTGACCTTGCTTATGCCCCCAGCCCGCGTACTGGTTTTGAGATGACCTTGCTGCGCATGTTGGCGTTTCGTCCGGAGACATTGACGGTTGGCGCCAAGCCAGCAGCATCAGCCCAGCCAGTGGCACCACGGGCACCTGCCACTTCATCTGCGCAACCGATGCAGCAGCGTAGTGAGGCTGCGGCGCGTGCACGCGCAGCGATGGCAGAGGTGGTTGCAACGCCGGCAGCAGCGCCAACGCACGTGCCAGCAGTGACCGCGAATCCTGAGCAAGCAGCACCGGTTGCAGCGCCGCCTCCGTCTATTGCACCCGTGACACCTGTTGCGCCAGTGACACCCGTTGCAGCGCCCCCGCAGAGTGCTGCTGTAGAAGCATCGAATACGTTGCTGGTGACCGACTCAGAGCATTGGCTGGAGCTTGTGAGTCGTTGTGGACTGCGTGGCCCCGCCAAGATTCTGGCGGAGAACTCGGCTTTTGTTGCACATCGTGAGGGCGTTTTGCATTTGTCGCTGCACCCCGAGCGGGAGGTGTTGAAGTCGGCAAGTCTGGTCTTGCAGCTCACCGATGCGATTGGGCAATTGCTTGGAGGGGCGGTCAATATTCGTTTTGAAAGCAGCACCGCACAAACGGACACAGCAAGTGCCCGCCAAACACGGGAACGCGATATGCAGCAAACAAATGCAGAAGCAGGATTTGTTGCCGACCCTGATGTGCAGCGTTTGCTGCAACATGGCGCACAAATCGTGCCCAATTCAATTCGTCCTTTGGACACCCCCTGAAATGTTTAATCCAATAACGGAAGGTAAGTGATGCGTGGAAATCTTGGCCAGCTGATGCAGCAGGCGCAAAAAATGCAGGAAAACATGCAGCGTGCGCAAGAAGAAGTCGCAGCGTTGGAAGTCACTGGGAATGCGGGTGGCGGCATGGTCAGCGTGACCTTGGGTGGGCGCATGGATTGCAGGAAGGTGCGTATCGACCCTGCTGCCTTGGCTGATCCTGAAATGGCAGAAGATTTGCTGGCTGCGGCGTTCAATGATGCAGTCAATAAAATCAATGCGGCATCACAGGAAAAGATGGCATCCGCCACATCGGGTATGCAGTTGCCACCCGGTTTCAAGTTGCCGTTTTAATCGCGATGGCGGTGTCGCTGCTTGAGCAGTTGATCGAGGCGCTTCGGGTATTGCCGGGTGTTGGGCAAAAGTCTGCACAACGGATGGCGTATCACCTGCTGGAGCGGCAACGCGAGGGTGGGCGGCGTTTGGCGGATGTACTGGCGCAGGCCATGGAACAGATCCGTCATTGCACACGCTGCCGCGACTTCAGTGAAACCGAGGTCTGCGCGACCTGTGCAAGCAGCGCACGTGATGCGCATGTACTCTGTGTGGTGGAAACACCGGCAGACCGTTTGGCAATTGAACAAGCCACGGGCTTTCGTGGTCTGTACTTTGTTTTGCAAGGTCGGTTGAGTCCGCTGGATGGGATTGGCCCGACGGAATTGGGGTTGGATCAATTGGCACAGCGCCTGGAACAAGGGCAGGTGCAGGAGCTGATTGTGGCTACCAACCCAACCGTGGAAGGTGAAGCCACTGCGCATTATCTGGCGCAATTGGCGCGTGCGCGGGGTGTGCAGCCCAGTCGATTGGCGCATGGTGTGCCTTTGGGCGGTGAGCTGGAATATGTCGATCGAGGAACGCTGCTGCATGCATTTGGCAGCCGCATTGAAATTGCAACGGAGTCACAACGATGAGCGATACGATTTTTCACAAGATTATCCAACGCGAGATTCCCGCGGAAATCGTCTATGAAGACGAACATTTGATCGCTTTCCGTGATATTGCCCCGCAAGCACCCGTGCATCTTTTGTTTGTCCCCAAGCAAACCTTTGCCACATTGAACGATGTACCCGACAGCGAAGCACTGGTGATTGGTCGTTTGGCCACTGCCGCAGCGCGTTATGCCAAAGAGCAGGGCTTTGCCGATGCGGGATACCGCATCGTGATGAATTGCAATGCCGATGGCGGGCAGACCGTTTTCCAGATTCATCTGCATCTGTTGGCGGGTGCGCCTTTGGGGCATTTTGGCGTGCCGTAATCACGCTGTTGTGTGACAGCGGCGGTTACGGGCGGTGCTGTTTCAAATCACGCAGCAGTGTTGGGTCATGCTGGTCGGCATAACGTGCATTGGAAAGCCGTTGGGCAAGCTGGGTAAGCGGTCTCCCCGCATGTGGTTTGTCGGCGGCCACACGTTTCGCCCAGATTTGCGCTGGCTCATGTGGGGCGCGCCCCCGCTGGAGTTTCCGGTAGCGTGTTTCCAGCCGGTGCCAGGCACGCAGCAATGGGTCGCGTTGACGTTCGCCACGGGCGATGATCCACAGCATCCACGTCAAAGAAAGACCTGCCATCCCAGCAAACAACAAAGCAAGGGCGGTGGCACCATGACGCTCCAGCCCCAGCGGTTTGAGTAATTGCAATTGGCGTTGCGCATTGAAGCCAAGCACAAAATCATTCCAGCCGCGTTGCAGCCAATCCGCCGCATGGAAAAACGGTACAAGCCCGTCATAACTGCCAATACGGCCAGGCTGACGATCAGCGATCGTGTCATAAACCCGCTCGGGGGCCACAGCAGCGGTGGGGTCAACACGCACCCAACCACGTTCAGGAAGCCAGACTTCTGCCCAGGCATGCGCATCGGACTTGCGTACCAGCCAATAGTCGCCCATTGGGTTGTGATAGGCACCGGTGTAGCCGGTCACAACGCGTGCTGGAATTTGTGCGGCGCGCATCAGCACTACAAACGATGAGCTGAAATGTTCGCAATAGCCTTCCTTGCGATCAAACAGGAAATCATCCACTTCATCACGACCAGCCAGCGGAACATTGAGCGTGTAAGCAAACTCGCGTTGAATCATGCTCAGTGCACGTTGAACAAGCATGGCGTCAGATGAATCTGGGCGGTTTTGTTCTACCTCACGCCGCCATTGCTGCCCGAGTGCCAATGTCCGCGGGTTGTAGCCTTTCGGCAGATGCAGGGCGCGGCGACGCAATGCGGGGGAAAGGACGGGTTCAAATTGGCTGGCGGTTCCAGAGCGTAAGCGCCAGCGTGAAATATTGTATTGCCGCTGTTCGCTCCATAGCGTGTAGTCGTGGCTGAGATGGCTGCCGTCGGTGGCGGTGGTGGGGAGATCCAGCGCAATGAGCTGGCGTGTTTCGGTGGGTTCCAGATCAATGCGGTAATCCCAATCGCTGCTGCTCATCCGAACCGTGGCGGGTGCAGAGCGAAAAAGATCATAGGCTTGTCGCCATGTGCGACCATCAAAATCCCAAAGCACAGGGCCGCGCCAATACATTTGGGTTTGTTTGGGCGATTCGCCAAAAAATTGCACGCGTGCGGCTGGGCTGTCATCCAGTAAAAGGTCGAACATGCCACCCGGTGTCATGCTGTCGGAAAGCCCTGTCGTGGCGACTGTGCGTTGTGGCAGCCCCCATAGGGGCGTGGGAAGGCGGGGAAAGAGCCAGAATGCCGCCAAGGTAAGTGGCAGGGCGATGGCGAAAAGCCGCAGAACAGCAAAAACCGCAGCACGATCAAATAACCCTTGCTCAATGTGTGGCACCTGGCCCTCATTGGCGGCGAGACGTTGCAAGGCGGTCAATGCCAGAAGTACTGAAAGCAGGGCAAGCAGCAAACTGATGGGGCCTTGATTCAGCAAAAAGGTGGCGAACGGGGCGAACAGTGCAAAGCCAACAAGACTGCGGCCATCGCGCTGTGAAAATGTTTCGGCAGGTTTCAGCGCCAGCATGGCAGCCAGTACAGCGCATGCGGTGTCGCGCCCGATACCGGGCAACACCCAAAACACTGCAAGCAAACTACTGCCACTCAAAATAAGGCGCAGCACAGCAGGCAATGGTTGACGCCAGGCCATTGCCATTACCCCGATGGCGGTGATGGCAAAGCCAATACCCAGTGATCTTGGCAATTGCAGCAGTAGTGGCAGTAAGCAGAGGGATGCAGCAAGTCGAACATGCAGCAATGTGCTGGCTGACATGGCGGGTGACGCGGCGTTAGCCATGTACCGACTCCGCTGGAAGTAATGCCAGCGCACGCAGGCAATGATGCCGCTGTTGTGCCCCCGACCCCATCGGAATCAATGCCGCATTCGGAAGCTGTAAGGCATAGCGGCCGCCTTCACGCTCAGCATCATCCACCCAACGTGCCAGCCGACGGATGCGCTGTTCATAGGGCAGGCCGGCAGTATGTTGCCAGTCGAGTACGCGCTCACTGCCACGCGCCTGCTCAAAATCCCGTACCAATAACTTGTCGAACTTCGCAGAGGCTTTCCATGCCACCGTGCGTGGCGCATCACCCGGGAGATAATCCCGCAGGTGATGTGGGTCATCCCCTGTGCGGGCCGGCTGCGCGTGTTGGCTTGTTCCAGCCGTGGGGAGAGGCAGGGGCGGAGCCTGGGTTTCTGCGGCGGGATACACCAGCACTGTTTGCTGCGGCCAGACATGACTCCAGGCACGTGCCAGACCAAGTGGTTGCACGGTTGATAGCGTCAGTTTGGGGATGGCCAGCAAGCCGCGATGATGTGTGGCAAGTGCAACCTCAGCACTGCCTGTGCTGGTATTGAATTCGGCAAAGCCATGATGCGACGGACTATCGATACGCAGCCCTTGCCGCCGCCGCTGATCCTTGCATTCCATGGCAATGCGCAGCAGCAGATCATTACCGGCAGCGACTGGTTCGGCATGCACAGCGTTGATACAGATGCCAGACAATTGCATGTGTGCCGCAATCAGACTGGCAAGGGCAGCCCCAGATAACAGCAATGCCAGCAATAACGCGGGATTGTTGTTGAAGTTCAGTGCGCCCATCAGCATGGCAAGCAGCAGCACGGCGAAAAATAAGCCCGTACGTGTAGGCAACACATAAATGCGCTGTCGGGTCAGTGTGGTCGGTAGAGGCTCTGGTGTGCGTGGTCGCGTCCATGTGCGCAGGGTGTCTTGCCAGGCTGACATCATTCAGTCCACCGGCACGGCATGCAAAATGGCTTTGGCAGCCTGTGCGCTGGCTGAGTCGGCATCGGCCACGAGGCGATGCTCGGCTACAGCCGGGAAAAGTGTTTGCACATCTTCTGGAATGACATGCGCGCGCCCAAGTAACAGGGCATGTGCACGCGCGGCTCGCAACAACGCAAGCCCCGCACGCGGTGAAAGCCCAACACGCACGCCAGGTTGCTTTCTGCTGCGTGCCAGCAAGGCTTGCACATAATCCAGCAGTGCATCGCTGGCATGGACATTCAGCACTGTATGTTGCAAGGCCAAAATACGTGGTGCATCCAGAACGGCCTGTGCATTGGCAATCAAGTCACGGCGATCCGTGCCAGCAAGCAAGGCACGTTCTGCATCATCATCGGGATAACCCAGTGCCAGCCGAAGCAGAAAACGATCAAGCTGTGAATCAGGCAATGGGTAGGTACCAGAAAGATCCACCGGGTTCTGCGTGGCAATGACGAAGAAGGGTGAGGGAAGGGGGCGTGTGTGACCATCAATCGTGACTTGCTGCTCGGCCATGGCTTCCAGCAAGGCACTTTGTGTGCGTGGTGGTGCACGGTTGATTTCATCAGCCAGCAAAATATGGGTGAAAATCGCACCGGGGTGGAACTCGAAACGCCGTGCCTGTGCTTCGAAAATGGACACCCCCAGTACATCGGAAGGCAGTAAATCCGAGGTGAATTGCACCCGCGAGAAATCCAGCCCAAGGGTGGCCGCCATAGCATGTGCCAAGGTGGTTTTGCCCAGCCCTGGCAGGTCTTCAATCAGTACATGTCCGCCAGCCAGCAAGGCAGTGAATGCCAGACGAATCTGCAAAGGCTTACCCAAAACAAAACGATTCACTTGGGTTTGCGCATCCTGCACAGCAGTGAGGAGTTCTTCAGGTAGCATTTGCGCCGAAGCGGAAAGATTGGACATGGTATTGGGATGCAGTCTTCGATAAAGCCCGAGTGTAACGAGGTCGCCAGACAATGCGCGATTCGGTTGACACGATAATGAATAAACGCGGGTTCGTGACGCTTTGGTGCCTGCTGCTTGTCAGCAAGACATGGCTTGCCTGGCAGTTGCCGCTTTTTGTTGATGAAGCGTTTTATTGGCAGGAAAGCCAGCATCTGGCTTGGGCGTACTCTGACTTGCCCGGACTGACGGCATGGCTGGCATGGCTGGGTGTCAGCCTTGCAGGGCCACATGCATTGGCATTGCGCGCTCCCTTTTTGTTGTTGGGTGCTGCCATGCCTTGGCTGGTGGTACATCTGAGTGCACGCGAGTACGGCAGCCGGGTGGGCTGGCAAGCAGGGACGTGGGCATTGCTTTTGCCGTTGTTTGGGTCGATGGGTTTGCTGGCATTACCGGATGTGCCGTTGTTGTTTGCCACACTTCTCTGTCTGGATGCGGGCTTGCGTCTTCTTCGTGGTGTAAGCATATGGGCAGCGGCAGAGCTGGCTCTGGGCTTGATGCTGGGCGGGATGACGCATTACCGGTTTGTTGCAGTGATTGCCGTTGGGTTTTTGGCATTGCTGTTGTTACGTGAGGGGCGGTATGCCTTGCGCCATCCATGGTTTTGGCTGGCGGTTGCATTGGGCGCATTGGCGTGGCTGCCGCTGCTGCTCTGGAATTTTCAGCACGCAGATGCAGGGCTGCGTTTCCAGTTGGTTGAGCGCCACCCTTGGCGTTTCAGTCATGAAGGCTGGGTACTTGGGGTATTGCAGTTGCTATCAGTCACGCCTGTCTTGTTGGTTGGGTTGATCGTGACCGCTTGGCGTGGATGGCGTGAACCACAACCCGCAGCACGTTATTTGGCGTATTGCGGCAGTATGTTGGTGAGTGGGTTTTTGCTACTGGGTTTTTTCAGCGATCGAGAACGGGTTAGCTTTCATTGGTCGCTGCCTGGGTTTGTTGCGCTGCTGCCCTTGCTGCCAATCACTATGCATCACTGGAAATCGCACTGGCGTTGGCTGGCCGCAAGTACCGCAGGGCTGGGTTTGCTGGCTGTTTTGGCGTATTACAGTGTCGCTGCTGTACCAAATTGGCGGCAGTCCATGGCGGGTAGTAAATGGCATCCCACCAACTTTACTGGCTGGGATGTGCTAAGCGGGCAAGTCGCGCAGCAGTTAAGCCGCATGCCTGCGGGGACACAGCTTGTTGCGGGGGATTTCAAAGTTGGGGCAGAGCTTGGGTTTTTGTTGCAGCAACCGCAGATTCGTGTGCTGGATCATCCGTTGAATCATCATCACGGGCGTGCAGCACAACTGGCGATTTGGGGGTTGCAGTCAGAAGAAACGATCACTTCCCCTGCGCTCCTGGTTGTGGCAGCCCACCATGTCGAGTTCTCGCAACTTCTGAATTATTACCACGGGCTGTGCCAGCAGTTTGATGCGCTGACATTGCTGGATGTCGTGAATGCGGATCATGGACGGCAGCGTTTTGTGTTGTTTGCCGCGAACGGTCAACCGCGGACTGATGGCGCTGCATTGCCCTCATGCGTATTGCCCAGTTTGGCGTATTGGGATGCGCCCGTCGCCAATGCCAAGCTCTCTGGCACCTTTGAAGTCAGAGGCTGGGCCTTCAAGGATGGCGTGGGGTTGGAAAAGGCGGAGGTATTGCTGGATGGGGCGCCGCTTGTGATGACTGATTATGGAAAACCAGCCCCACATATTGCTGAATATTGGAAAATCAGCACCGACCCGCAACATCCACATGTGGGGTTTGTTGCCCAGTTGCCAGCGCTGCCGTCTGGTATTCACTGGTTAGGATTGCGTTTGTATGGCCATGACGGCAGTGTGGAAGACTGGCGCGAGCAGCGCATCGTTGTGCCATGACGCCAGTGGATGCGGTCATTTGATTACGGCAACTGAAAGCCCGCTTGGCGCAACAAGCGGGCAGTGGCGATGAGTGGCAGCCCAATCAATGCACTGGGATCACGGTTGACGATGGCGTCAAAGAGGCTGATGCCCAGACCTTCAGACTTGAAACTACCTGCGCAATCAAACGGTGTTTCTGCATCCACATAACGCGTGATTTCTGCACGATTAAGCTGGCGAAAATGCACCTCGGTACGGTCGATTTCAAGCAAGCATTGCCCTTCTGCATTTGCCAGACACAGTGCGGTATGAAATTGCACAACACGCCCGGACATCGTCAGCAGTTGAGCAATCGCGGCCTCGCGTTCACCGGGTTTACCGAGGGCTTGACCTTCCACTTCAGCGACTTGGTCAGAACCCAGCACCCATGTATCAGCCGCTTGTTGGTGCGCTACCGTCTGTGCTTTGGCTTGCGCTAGACGCATTGCAAGCGCAAGTGGCGTTTCTTGCGGCAATGCGGTTTCATCAACATCCGGGCGCAGGCAGTGAAACGGTAATTGCAGGCGTTGCAAAAGTGCCTGACGATAAATAGAAGTTGAGGCAAGAATCAGTGTTGGCATGAACGTCGTTTCAATAGGGGGTTGAACATTTGCAGTATAGGCGGCAGTTGATTTGACACGGAAGCGGCCGATCCGTAATATCTGTCGGCTTATGTCCGATCAATCAACAAGTCGAGTTCCAGAGGTCGTGGATGCTTGGCGCATGGTTGCCGCAAAGCGCGAGTTCGAAGGTCGTGTTCCGCTGGCTAACATGTCAAGGTTGCGTGGCAGCTTGGTCGATGATGCTGGCGAAGTGAACTTCATGTTGAGCTTCGGTACGGATTCGTTGAAGTTGCCGTTTGTTGAATTGCGGGTCAATGCCCAGTTGCCGTTGGAATGTCAACGCAGTCTGCAGCGGTTTTTGCTGCCGGTTGAGTTGCAGCAACGCCTTGGTTTGATTCGTGATGAGGCAGATGAAGCGGCATTGCCACCTGATTACGAGGCGTTCCTTGTGCCGGAAGACGGCATGTTGAAACTGCTGAATCTGGTGGAGGATGAATTGATTTTGGCGTTACCGGTGGTGCCGGTGTCGCCGGATGTGGATGCAGTTGAGCGTGATTTCATGCCAACCGCAGAAGAAACAGCTTCAGCCAGCCCATTTGCGGCGTTGGTCGGCTGGAAAAAGGAATAAGTGCGATAATTATCGCGTCTGATGTTACAAACGATTCTCTTGGAGTTCTCCCATGGCTGTTCAGAAGTCCCGTGTTTCTCCGTCTCGCCGCGGCATGCGCCGTGCCCACGACGCCCTGTCTGCAAAGCAGTTGTCCACCGACCCCACCAGCGGTGAAACACATCTGCGTCATCACGTGACTGCTGACGGTTACTACCGTGGCAAGCAAGTCATCGTGCCCAAGACCAAGGTTGTTGACGAAGAATAATCATCAACCGCAAGGTTGATGGTGCATGATGTTACCAAGCCGCACCAATGGTGCGGCTTTTGGTGTTTCTATTTCGATGTCATTTATTTGCTCCGAATTGCATGTGGCAAACAGGCTGCACCTTATTCGGGCTGATCGGCTAAGCTAATCAATTGCATCTTGCCATAGGGTTCATATGAGCCAGACTGAAAAGCGCATTTATTCTCGAATTGCTGGAACCGGCAGTTATCTCCCTGCCAAGGTCATGACCAATGCGGATCTGGCCAAGATTGTTGATACCAGTGACGAGTGGATCGCAACTCGTACAGGGATTCGCCAGCGGCATATGGCGGCAGAAGGCGAAACCACCAGTGATCTTGCTTATCAGGCGGCACAGCGTGCTTTGGAAGCAGCTGGTGTGACAGCAGAGGAATTGGATCTGATTGTGGTGGGAACCACCACCCCGGATTTAATTTTCCCATCGACGGCGTGCTTGGTGCAGCGCAAGCTTGGCGTGGCAGGTTGCCCTGCATTTGACGTCAATGCGGCGTGTTCCGGCTTTATTTATGCCTTCACTGTCGCCGACAAATTCATTCGCAGTGGTGCAGCAAAAACAGCATTGGTAATTGGTGCCGAAACCTTGACCCGTATGCTGGACTGGAATGACCGCACCACCTGTGTGCTGTTTGGTGACGGTGCTGGTGCTGTGGTATTGAAAGCCGATACTGAAACTGGTGTGCTCAGCACACATATGCATGCCGATGGCAGCAAATCAGAATTACTGTGGAACCCCGTGGGTGTTTCGGCGGGCTTCAAACCGGATGAAGTGAATGTGGGTGTACGCATTCAGATGTCTGGAAATGATGTGTTCAAATACGCAGTGAAAGCACTGGATTCTGTGGTTGATGAAGCACTTGCCTCCAATCAGCTTGATCGCAAGGCGTTGGATTGGTTGGTACCGCATCAGGCAAATCTGCGCATTATTGAGGCAACCGCCAAGCGTCTTGAAATGCCGATGGATCGCGTTATTGTGACTGTTGATCGACATGGCAACACCTCGGCAGGGTCGGTGCCATTGGCATTGGATGAGGCCGTGCGCTCGGGACGTGTACAACGTGGCCAATTGGTGTTGTTGGAAGCCTTTGGCGGCGGATTTACGTGGGGCTCGGCGCTGCTGCGCTATTAAAAATAGGAGAACTGGCCGTGGTCACGCGTTTGGATATGCAAGGGCGTAAGACATGGTTCAAGTCTTATTCGACAGGCCGACGCCGTGCGCGTCTGCGCCTTCTTGATCTAGTGGCACGGGGCATGGGCGTGCCCGCACTGCGTCCACCATCGCATGGGGGTGGCGCAGATGCCTGCGAGATCGAAGCACGCCGTCTGCACGAACTTGCGGCAACCGGTATCCGTGTGCCGGAAGTGCTTGCAGAGTCAACGCAGGCGTTATTACTCAGCGATATTGGTGAAACATTTTCTTCCGTACTGGCACGCGTAGAGCAGGCGGAGCGTGTGCAGTTGATTGCTCGGGCGGCATCGGCACTGGCGCATGCGCATGCCAAAGATAGCTATATCGGTCAGCCACTGGCGCGCAATATCACCATGACCGCAGATGGCAGCATCGGGTTTATTGATTTCGAGGAAGATCCCCGCGAAGTGATGACTTTGCAGCAAGCGCAGGTACGCGACTGGCTGCTCTTCACGGTGGGTGTGTCACGTTAT
Organism: uncultured Thermomonas sp.; assembly: GCA_964481865.1. Classification (GTDB taxonomy): domain Bacteria; phylum Pseudomonadota; class Gammaproteobacteria; order Xanthomonadales; family Xanthomonadaceae; genus Thermomonas. The sequence continues at coordinate 21,463 of CAYZUG010000015.1, forward strand.
TTCACGCATGCAGAGGACGTGCTGGCGGCCATTATTGCGGATGCCATGCGTGATGCGGCACCGCCTGTTCAGGAAGCACTTGTTGAAACAGCACAGCGCTTGTCATGGGTAGGGCGGCTTGCAGCACTGCTTGGTGGGCGGGCACGGCGCATCGCAAGTGCAGTGAAAGCGCTGAAATTGACCAGCATGGTTGGCTTGTTGTTGCTTGCCTTGCTATTTGGTTTGGGGCTGGATTGGGTGACCGACGGCGATCTTGACAGTGTTCGGATTATGAGTGGGTGGGTGGACTGAGTCCGCCTGCAAATCGTATTGCCAAAAAGAAGGGGCAGCGTCAGATGAAGCGTCATTTTTCTTCAATCGTATTCTTGATGTTGGCAACACTGGCATCAGCACAGACGGTTGCTGCAGACAGAGTTACGGGGGCAGCGTTTAGCACGCGCTCAGAAGTGATTGCACCACACGCCATGGCGGCGACATCGCATCCGTTGACCACGCAAATTGCACTGGATGTGATGCGCGCTGGCGGCTCGGCCATGGATGCCGCGATTGCTGCCAATGCTGCACTTGGGCTGATGGAGCCAACGGGAAATGGTATTGGTGGCGATTTGTTCGCCATTGTCTGGGATCCGAAAACCCAGGAACTGTATGGCTATAACGGTTCAGGGCGATCCCCGGAAGCCTTGACCTTGGCCGAATTCAAGCGTCGCGGTCTGAAAGACATCCCCGCTCTGGGGCCGTTGCCGGTATCGGTGCCTGGGGCAGTAGACGGCTGGTTTGCGCTGCATGAACGTTTTGGGCGGAAGCCCATGGCTGAGAACCTGGCACCTGCCATTCACTATGCGCGGCATGGGCATCCGGTTGCTGAAGTGGTGGCGTATTACTGGGAACGCTCGGTGCCACGGCTCTCGGTATATCCGGGGTTTGCAGAACAGTTCACAATCGATGGACGGGCTCCACGGAAAGGCGAAATCTGGCGCAATCCAGGCCTTGCAGACACATTGCAAAAGATCGCCAATGGTGGACGGGATGCCTTCTATAAAGGGGATATTGCGCGAACGATTGATGCGTATTTTCGCGCCAATGACGGCTTCTTGCGTTATGAAGACCTTGCCAAGCATCGTGGTGAATGGGTTGAGCCCGTCAGCACGAATTATCGTGGTTATGACGTGTGGGAGCTTCCGCCGAATGGGCAGGGTATCGCGGCATTGCAGATGCTAAATATTCTGGAAGGCTATGATTTTTCCAAGATTCCTTTTGGTTCAGCCGAGCATGTGCATTTATTTGTCGAAGCCAAAAAGCTGGCATTTGCGGATCGTGCCCGGTTTTATGCCGACCCGGCATTTTCTCCGGCACCGGTGCAGCGTTTGATTTCCAAGGACTATGCACAGCAACGCCGTGCGTTGATCCACATGGACCGTAGTCTGCGTGAGGCTCAGCCGGGAACACCGAAGCAATTGGAAGAGGGTGACACCATTTATATGACGGTGGCAGATGTCGACGGCATGATGGTGTCATTGATTCAATCCAATTACCGTGGCATGGGCAGCGGGATGGCGCCGCCGGGGTTGGGGTTTATTCTGCAAGACCGTGGCGAGATGTTTGTATTGCAAGGTTGTGAGAAAAAACCACCGCATCCGAACTGCTATGCACCGGGTAAGCGCCCGTTTCAAACCATCATTCCGGCTTTTGTCACCAAGGCAGGCAAGCCCTATATCAGCTTCGGTCTGATGGGCGGGGCGATGCAGCCACAAGGGCATGTACAGATTGTGATGAACCTTATCGACTTCGGCATGAATTTGCAGGAGGCCGGTGATGCCCCACGGATTCATCATGACGGCTCCACGGAACCCACTGGGCAATACAATCCAATGCGTGATGGTGGTGAAGTGAATCTGGAAACGGGTTTTTCTTATGACGCTATCCGCGCCCTGATGCGCAAGGGGCATCGCATCGTATTTGCCGATGGCTCGTATGGTGGTTATCAGGCCATCCTGCGCGATGTTGAGACTGGGGTTTACTATGGTGCGTCGGAGAGTCGGAAAGACGGTCAGGCAGCTGGTTATTGATGCCGCAACCCAAATCATGGCTTTCCATACGGTGTGGTACTGACGTTTCGGGTGGGTTTGCCCGTATCATGCCCGCCCGAGTTGGCAGGTCTTGGCTTGCTTCTTCCAACCCAATGGTGTGTATCGCGTGAGTGAACTATCGACATCTCCATCGTTAGCACTGGTGTTCCCAGGGCAAGGCTCGCAATCGCTGGGTATGCTGGCCGAATTGTCAGAACTGCATCCGGCGGTCAAAACGACGTTTGAAGAAGCCTCAGACGGTGCCGGTGTTGACCTGTGGGCGCTGTCACAAAGCGGCCCTGAAGAAATGCTCAACCGTACGGAATATACCCAGCCTGCGCTGTTGGCGGCAGGTGTGGCGGTGTGGCGGTTGTGGCAGGCGCAAGGGGGCGCGATGCCCGTGGTTCTGGCTGGGCATAGCCTGGGTGAATACACTGCGTTGGTGGCAGCAGGGGCGTTATCGCTAAAAGATGGCGCACATTTGGTGCGTATCCGTGGACAGTTGATGCAGGATGCAGCGCCCACTGGCACTGGTGCAATGGCGGCAGTGTTGGGTGCCGATAATGCTCTGGTGGAAGCCGTCTGCCAGGAAGCCTCGGGTAGCCAAGTGGTCGTGCCCGCCAATTACAATTCGCCGGGGCAGATTGTCATCGGTGGCGATGCCGCTGCGGTGGATAAGGCACTGGCATTGCTGCAGGAAAAAGGTGTGCGAAAAGCAGTGAAGCTGGCGGTCAGTGTGCCGTCGCACACGCCGCTGATGCGCGAAGCTGCCAATCGTCTGGCGCACACCATGGCTGGCATGGCATGGGTGCAGCCGCGTATTCCCGTTGTCCAAAATGTCGATGCACAAGCGCATGCCAATGTCGATGCGATTCGTGATGCGCTGGTGCGTCAGCTTTATCTGCCGGTGCAATGGACGGGTTGCGTTCAAGCACTGGCGGCGCGTGGCGTCACGCAGATTGGCGAGTGTGGCCCGGGGAAAGTCCTGACGGGTCTGGTCAAACGCATTGATAAATCGCTCAACGCACGTGCGTTGGGGTTGCCAGCAGAGTTTTCTGGCGCAATTGAAGAATGGAAGAACGCATGAATCAGAAGCCTTTACAGGGTGAAATCGCGCTGGTCACTGGTGCCTCACGTGGTATCGGTGCGGCGATTGCCGATGAGTTGGCGGCATTGGGCGCAACCGTCATCGGCACGGCCACATCAGACAGTGGCGCTCAAGCCATTACCGATCGCATGGCGTCGGTGGGCGGGCATGGGCGTCGTTTAAACGTCAATGAGGCTGGCAGTATTGAGGCTTTGATTGATGCCGTGTCAGCGGAATTCGGCAGCATCGGTATCCTGGTGAATAATGCTGGCATCACCCGTGACAATTTGTTGATGCGCATGAAGGACGAGGATTGGCAAGCCGTTCTTGATACCAATCTCACCAGTGTGTATCGCAGCAGCAAGGCAGTGATGCGCGGTATGATGAAAGCGCGTAAAGGGCGCATCATCAATATCGCTTCGGTGATTGGTGTGACCGGAAACGCAGGTCAGGCCAATTACGCAGCGGCCAAGGCTGGCATCATCGCGTTTTCCAAGTCTTTAGCGAAAGAAATTGGTTCGCGTGGTATTACCGTTAACGTGGTCGCACCCGGCTTCATCGCCACCGATATGACGGCCGACCTACCGGAAGCGGCAAAAGCCGCGATGCTGGAGCAAATCGCTTTGGGGCGGTTAGGTGAACCCGCGGATATCGCACGCACCGTCGCATTCTTGGCGGGGCCATCTGCGGCTTATATCACTGGCGAGACCTTGCACGTCAATGGCGGCATGTATATGCCGTAAATGGCAACACACATTTTCCCCTGCAGAGGCGTGCATTATTCTTATCGCCCCTGTTTTCCATTAAACTAGAGCATTACGGCCTAAACAGCCCCCAGAGGAGCAAAGCAACATGAGCAACATCGAAGAACGCGTCAAGAAGATTGTCGTCGAACAATTGGGCGTGAAAGAAGAAGACGTCACCACAAGCGCATCGTTCGTGGATGATCTTGGCGCGGACTCGCTTGATACCGTTGAACTGGTGATGGCGCTGGAAGAAGAGTTCGAATGCGAAATCCCTGACGAAGATGCTGAAAAGATCAGCACCGTGCAGGCCGCGATTGACTACATCAAGGCTCACGTCAAGGCCTAATGCCGGTTGACGCCAATACCTGGCATCACTGGGTGTTGTCGAAACGGGTGCGCATCGCAGCGGAAACGAGGCGTTGCGCAGGCAACAAGGGCCGCATTTGCGGCTCTTTTGTTTTATGGCATCACCCTTCGATGCCAGTGACATTGAAATGTGGAGAGCAGGATGAGTAAGCGTCGTGTGGTGGTAACGGGGATGGGCATTGTGTCGCCGCTAGGCAATGATCTGGCCAGCAATTGGGACGGTATCAGCAATGGTCGTTCGGGGATTGCGCCGGTTGGTGGGTTTGATGCCAGCACATACCCCACACGGATTGCTGGCGAGATTCGTGACTTCGATATCACGCGTTGGTTGAACCCCAAAGATGCCAAGAAAATGGATCATTTTCTGCATTACGGCATGGCGGCTTCGCTGATGGCGAAAGACGATGCCGGGCTGGACATCAACGAAGCCAACGCCGAGCGCATTGGTGCATTGATTGGTGCCGGGATTGGCGGGATCTGGGGTATTGAGGAAACCGCCGTCAAGCTGCATGAAGGTGGTGTGCGCAAAATCAGCCCGTTCTACATTCCCTCCACCATCATCAATATGTTGCCAGGGCAGTTGTCGCTGGTGACGGGTATGAAAGGCCCGACATTTTCGGCAGTGTCTGCTTGTGCAACCTCGAACCACAGCATCGGCATGGCAATGCGCATGATTCAATACGGTGATGCCGATGTGATGTTTGCGGGTGGTGCCGAGCGCGGCAGCTCACCCACGGCGATGGGCGGGTTCTGTGCAATGAAAGCAATGAGTACCCGCAACGATGACCCTGCCCGTGCTTCGCGACCGTGGGATGCCGAGCGTGATGGCTTCGTATTGGGGGATGGCGCTGGTGTGCTGGTGTTGGAGGAATACGAACACGCCAAGGCACGCGGTGCGCGTATTTACTGCGAATTGGCTGGTTTCGGTGCATCATCCGATGCCTTCCACATGACTGCGCCCAGCGAGAATGGCGAAGGGCCGGCACGCTGCATGGCGATGGCCTTCCGTGATGCGGGCATCAATCCCGAGGATGTGGGTTATCTCAATGCACATGGCACCAGCACCCCATTGGGTGATCTGGCGGAAACCCTGGCGATCAAGCGCGCCCTGGGCGAGCATGCCTACACCACCATGGTCAGCTCCACCAAATCGATGACCGGTCACTTGTTGGGTGCGGCGGGTGGGGTAGAGGCGATTTATTCGATCAAGGCGCTGGAAACCGGCATCATTCCACCCACCATCAATCTGGAAAATCCGGGTGAAGGTTGTGATCTTGACTATGTGCCTAATGTTGCGCGTGAGGCAAAGATTGAGGTGGCGGTGTCCAATGGCTTCGGCTTTGGTGGTACCAACGGCACACTGGTCTTCAAGCGGATCTAAGTGCTTACCATTGACCTGCTTGACTTGCACCGGCTGAATCCGGAGCGTTACCCAGTATTGCTGGAGTCATCCAGTGGCGGTGCGTTGGGGAAGCGCGACATGCTGCTTGCACACGCAGGGGAAGGATTTGCATTGCACAAAGATGGGGTGGTACGCACATTCGAGGGCGAACCGCTGCATGGCAGTTTTTTTGAGGTGCTGGACACCCGCTGGCGCGAAGCTGCAAAGAACCAGACGGCGCATACGGTATTTGCTGGTGGTTGGGCACTGCTGCTGAGCTATGAACTGGCAGAACAGGTTGAGCCGGTATTGAAGCTCCCGCAAGCGGAAAGCCAACGCCCCATAGCGGTGGCTTTGCGTTGCCCAGCGGCAGTGCTGAAGGATCGTATTAGTGGGGAAGTGAAAATCGTTGTCGAAGAGGGGGCGCAGGCATGGCAGAACATAGTTGCAGCCGATTTGCAGAGCGCCGCACAGCTGCCGCCTCGTTCTGCTTGGCAATTGCCAATAGACATCGTGGAAGACTCGCCACAGCAGTATCTGGATGCGGTGACACAAGCATTGCAGTATCTGGCTGCAGGTGATGTGTTTCAGCTTAATTTGTCGCGTGCCTGGACGGCGAAATTTGAAATGCCTGTCGCCCCTGATGTGTTGTTCCAGCGTCTGCGCAGCAATAACCCAGCGCCATTTTCCGGTATTTTTCGCACTAACTGGAGTAGCGTGGTCAGCGCCTCGCCGGAGCGTTTGCTTTCCGTGCAAAACGGGTTGGCACAGACGCGACCGATTGCGGGGACGCGCCCGCGTTTCGCAGGTGACGATGATGCTGCGCGTATCCGTGAGTTGGTTGGTCACCCCAAGGAGCGTGCCGAACACGTGATGGTGATCGACTTGGAGCGTAATGATCTTGGGCGTGTTTGTGTACCTGGCAGTATGCAGGTAGATGAACTGATGGTGGTGGAAAGCTATGCCCACGTTCACCATATCGTGAGCAACGTGCGCGGAACGTTGCGCAGCGATGTGACACCAGGACAAGCGATTGCCGCACTCTTTCCTGGTGGCACCATTACCGGTTGCCCAAAGGTGCGCAGCATGCAGATCATCGCTGATCTAGAAGGTGTGGGGCGCGGCATTTATACCGGTGCAATGGGTTGGTTGGGGCATGGTGGCAATATGGATTTGAACATCCTGATCCGCAGTGCCGAGATGGAAGGCGATACGCTGCGCTTCCGCACTGGTGCTGGTATCGTGATGGATTCCGACCCACAGCATGAACTGGAGGAAACACGCGCCAAGGCACGTGGAATGCTGCAGGCGTTGGGGGTTCAGTGATGCAAGCTTCCTATCTTGGTTGCGAGCGTGTAAGTGGTATTTCCCCAGCCAATCGCGGCCTTGCCTACGGCGATGGCCTGTTTGAAACCATGCGCGTGCAGGCAGGTGCGCTGCCACTGTGGCCGCAGCATCTGGCGCGTCTGCGTGAGGGGGCGCAGCGGCTGAACATTGCACTGCCCGATGTGGCGTTCATTGAATCCCAGATCGACATACACATTGCGGGATGTGAAGCAGGTGTCCTGAAACTGTTGCTGACGCGTGGGGATGGTGGGCGCGGTTATGCGCCGCCTGCTGATGCCTTGTCGGTCTGGCAGTTGGCGTTGCATCCGTTGCCGGAGGGGATGCGTGATGGCTTGCGGCTGCATCTGTGTGACACCCGGATGGCGATACAGCCTGTGCTGGCTGGCATCAAGCACTGTAATCGACTGGAGCAGGTGCTGGCACGACGTGAAGTTGAACTCGTCGGTTGTGATGAGGGGCTGATGCTGGATAGTCATGGCCGTGTGGTCAGTGCAACGTCAGCCAATCTGCTGCTGTATCGTGATGGCCGTTGGCTAACACCCTCAGTGAAATACTGTGGCGTCGCTGGTGTACTGCGCGGCTGGTTGCTGGCGCAGGAATTGATTGAAGTTGCCGAGCTGACAGTTGCGATGGTGCAATCTGCTGATGCATTGGCGCTGTGCAATGCCATGCGCGGTATTCTGAGTGTGTCTTGGTTGGGTGAGCAGCAATGGCGTGCGCACCCGGCTATTTCCGATCTACAGAAACAACTGGTAATGGCGTATCCAATGTTTTCCCTTCCTGAGAGTGTGGCATGAAGCGCTTGCTGTTCGCACTAATAGTAGTTTTGCTGCTGGTAGCAGTGGCTATGGGGGTGTATTGGCAGCGCTATCAGCAGTTTGCCGATACGCCATTGCCAGGTTTACCGGTTGAAGACGGCCTGCTGGTTGAGCGTGGTGATCATTTGCCAAGCCTCTTGCGCAAACTTGATGCGCAGGGTGTGACGACGGGTGACCGTTTGTTCTGGCGGCTTCTGGCCAAACAATCAGGTAGTGCAGGCAAAGTACAGGCAGGGGAGTACGCATTGCCCGCAAGTCTGACCCCGCGCGAATTATTGTTGAACATGCGTGATGGCAAAGTTGTGCGCCGCATGTTCACCCTGGTTGATGGCTGGACGATGCGTGACCTGCGTGCTGCTTTGCGCAACGTGCCCATGCTCAAGCAGGTGACAGAAACCTTTAGTGATGCAGAAGTGATGCAAGCGCTTGGGCAAGAAGATCAGCACCCGGAAGGGCGCTTCCTGCCGGAAACATATGCATGGGTACGTGGTGAGTCGGATCTGGATATTCTCAGGCGAGCGCAGACGGCGATGCAAAAGGCATTAGATGCAGCGTGGGACGCACGTGCCGAAGGATTGCCGCTTTCCAGTAAAGACGAGGCACTGATTCTTGCTTCGATTGTGGAAAAAGAAACCGGGGTGGCGAATGAGCGCGCACAGGTAGCGGGGGTGTTTACCCGTCGCCTGAAGATCGGCATGCGCCTGCAAACCGACCCAACAGTGATTTATGGCATGGGGTCGAGCTATGCCGGCAATATTCGACGCAGTGATTTGACGACCGACACGCCTTACAACACATATACGCGCAATGGCTTGCCACCCACGCCGATTGCGATGCCGGGAAAAGCCGCATTGCAGGCGGCTACTCAGCCGAATGACACAGGGGCACTGTATTTTGTTGCGGTTGGGGATGGCAGTGGGCGGCATGCGTTCTCGACAACGCTGGAACAACACAATGCCGCCGTGCGTGCTTATTTGCAGCGCTACCGTGCCAACCGCAATGCAGAGCGCACAGAGGCGGCAACACAGTGAGCCAGGTCTTGCAGATACACCCCCGGTTTCTGAGCATTGAAGGCGGCGAGGGCGCTGGCAAAAGCACCGTTCTGCATGCATTGCGCGATGCACTTCAGAAGGATGGCTGTGAAGTCGTTTGCACACGTGAGCCGGGAGGAACGCCGCTGGCCGAACGGATGCGTGCCTTGTTACTCGATGCGGGTGAAGAACGTGTACACGACCACAGCGAACTGCTGCTGATGTTTGCTGCGCGTGTGCAGCATGTGCATGAATTGATTTTGCCTGCGCTGGCGCGTGGTGCATGGGTCATCAGCGACCGGTTTACCGATTCCAGCTATGCCTACCAAGGAAGCGCACGCGGCATGGACATGACGTTTATTGCTGAACTGGAACACCGCGCCGTGGGTATTGCGCCAGGGCTGACCTTACTGCTGGATATCGATGTGGCGCATGCACGTGAGCGTACCCGTGGGCGTGATCTGCTCAATGGCGTTTCACCCGATCGCATCGAGCGCGAGCGTGATGATTTTTTTGAGCGTGTACGGGCTGGGTTTTTGCAACGTGCCGCGCAACATCCTCAACGGATACGGGTTGTGGATGCCAGCCAGTCGATGGCAGACGTGGCGATGGCGGTGCAGGCCGTGTTGGCAGCGTATCGCAAGGGGGCAGAATGAGTTCTTTGCCGCCACTGACCCCATGGTTACAACGCGTCTATACGCAGTTTTGTACCGCACAGGCAGCAGGCAGCCTGGGGCATGCCACCTTATTTTCCGGGCCTGAATATATTGGCAAACGGTTGTTGCTTGAGCATTTGGCGTATCGCGTATTGTGTTTGGCACCATCTGCGCATGGCGATGCTTGCGGGCAATGCAAAAGCTGCCATCTGTTTGCTGCACGCGCGCAAATGGATCCTGTTGAAGTGCGCCCAAATGGTGCGTTGGCGCACCCATGGGGACGCAGCACACATCCGGATTTGCAGTTTCTTGGTCATGAGATCAATCAGAAAACAGGGAAGCCGCGCAGTGAAATCGTGATCGAGCAAATTCGCTCATTGACCGAATCCATGGGGCTGACGTCGCAATTGGGTGGCGCGCAGATTGTGATTGTTGAGCCAGCAGATGCGGTTAACTGGCATGCGTGGAATGCCATTCTCAAAACACTGGAAGAGCCGCAGCCCGGGCGCTATTTATGGCTGGCTTCAGCCAATATGGCGCGGCTTCCTGCGACGATTCGCAGCCGTTGCCAGCGTGTTGAAATTCGCCTTCCAGCACAGGCAGAAGCATTGAGCTGGCTGCAACAACAGGGGCATTCTGCCAGTGTTGCAGCAGAAGCCCTGCAGGCTGCTCGCGGGCATCCGGGGTTGGCGGATCGCTGGGCGCAGGGCGATGGCTTGCAGTTGCGGCGAGACGTGCTGGCTGATGCACAAAACCTGCTGCGTGGGCAAACAACACCGATGGATGTGGCGCAGCGTTGGGTGGCCGATAGTCGCGCTGATGAGCGGCTATGGCATCTGGCAGAATATGCCTTGCAAGCAGCATCGGGTTTGACGGATGCTGTTGCTATCCGCAGGCTGGCAGAGCGGTTTGATGCGGCAAATCGTGCGCGTGATTTATTGCGAACAACCGTGCGTGCAGATTTGACTGTGATGGATGCCTTGCACACATGGCATTGAATGGAGTTTGGAGAAGGGCTTGATGAATAGTGGAATCGGAGCTGCAAGGCAGGGGATTTTATCGCTGGCCATTAAAGACAAAGCCGCGCTTTATAACGCCTATATGCCCTATATCCGCCAAGGCGGTATTTTTGTGCCAACACCGCGTCGTTATTTCATCGGTGATGAGGTTTTTTTGTTGCTGACCTTGCCTGACTCATCCGAGCGCCTGCCCGTGGCTGGCAAAGTGATCTGGGTGACGCCTGCCGGTGCACAAGGTAATCGTGCGGCAGGGATTGGCGTACAGTTTGCTGATACCGCTGAAGGCGAAGCGGTTAAAAACAAGATTGAAACTACCTTGGCGGGCACCTTGAATGCAGAGCAGCCAACGCAAACGATGTAAGGTGGTGTCATTCACGCAAGATCATGAATGATGTCCCGAAGTTTGCGCACAAACGTCGGGTTCCCGCTTAGACGGTTTCGCGTAGTGCGGGATGATCCCAGCCGGGGCGCGGTGCGAAGCGTTCGCCGTACGTGTCCTGCAGCACTTTGAGCCTTTCCAGCAGTGCATCCACGCCGACGGCGCGAATGTGCTGAATCGGGCCGCCGCGGAACGGCGCGAAGCCTGTTCCGAAGATCACACCTGCGTCCAGCAGTTCGGTATCGGCCACCACGCCAGCGTGCAGGCAGGCCACGGCTTCGTTAAGCAGCGGCAGAATCAGGCGGTCTTCCAGATCGTCGGGTGCGGCGTAGCCAGCGGGAAGTTCGGGCTTCTTCGCCTTCCCGTTCTCCCACGCATAGATGCCTTGGCCGTCTTTCTTGCCGCGCTTGCCGGATTCCACCGTTGCCAGTGCCGCTGGCACGTCAAGGCCAAGGAACGGTGCCAGTTCCCTGCCCACGCTGGCGGCTACGTCCAGCCCCACGGTGTCCAGCAGCTCAATCGGCCCCATCGGCATGCCGAACTTCACTGCTGCCTTGTCGATGGCGGGGCCGGGGATGCCTTCGGCATAGGCGGTGGCGGCTTCCAGCATGTAGGGGAACAGTACGCGGTTCACCAGAAAGCCCGGTGTGCCTGCCACCGGCACCGGAAACTTGCCCAGCGCCTTGCAGAATGCGGCCAGCCGACGCTCGGTTTCGGCGCTCATGCCGTCGTGATGGATGATTTCCACCAGCGGCATCTGCGCGACCGGGTTGAAATAGTGCAGGCCAGCGAACTGCGCCGGGCGGGCGATGTGCGGGCGCAGTTCGTCCAAGGGGATCGACGACGTGTTGGTGGTCAGCAGGGCATTCGCCTGCATGCGTGGTTCCACCGACTGATACAAGTCGCGCTTGGCATCTGGATTTTCGATGATCGCTTCGATCACAAGATCCGCGTTGGCCACGCCGTTGCCGTTCAAGTCGGACTTCAGGCGTGCCGCCACTGCCGGGCGCTTGCTCTCGTCCTTCACTTTCTTTTCGAACAGGGTTTGCGCACGCTGCAATGCGCCGTCGATGAAGCGCTGCTCGCGATCCTGCAGGGTCACTTCAAATCCCTTGTAAGCAGCAAACGCGGCGATGTCGCCGCCCATCACGCCTGCACCCACCACATGCACGCGTGAAATGCCGGATTCGCCCTTGCCCAGCGCTTTCATGCGTTCGGTCAGGAAGAAAATGCGAATCAGATTGCGTGCGGTGCTGCTGCCAGCCAGCTTCACCACCGCACGGCGCTCTGCATCCAGACGCGCACGCATTGACTTGCCGCCGCTGCGTTCCCACGTCGAGATCAGCGCATAGGGCGCAGGGTAGTGCTCTTTCTTCGCCTTGCGTGCCACCTGCTTGATCATCTGCGGAGCGAACAATTTGCGTGCGGGGAGCGTGTTAGTGAGCCAGCCCAGCGCACGCTGCTTGAACGGACGCACGATGCCCTTCAACGCCAGTGCGGCAGCGCTGTCGATCAGCACAGCCGGTTCCACCACCTTGTCCACCAGACCAATGCCGCGTGCGGCCTTGGCACTGAGTGCGCGCCCGGTCAGCATCATGTCCATCGCTGCCGGTGCGCCCACCAGGCGCGGCAGGCGTGCACTGCCGCCCCAGCCAGGGAAGATACCGAGTTGGACTTCCGGCAAACCAATGCGGGTGGAGGCATCACTGCTGGCGATGCGATAGCGGCAGGCCAGCGAGATTTCGGTGCCGCCGCCCATACAGAAGCCATGAATGGCAGCAACAGTGGGGAATGGCAATTCGGCAACGCGCTGGAAAATTTGCTGCCCACGACGAATCGCATCATCCACCGTGCCTTTTTGGTCAAACCCTTGAAACTCTTTCAAGTCAGCACCAGCAATAAAGCCAGATGCTTTGCCTGAGGCGAGCACCAGTGCCTTGGGCGGTTCAACGGCAAGGCGCTCAAGAATGCTGTTCAGTTCAAGCAGAACGTCTTGCGAGAACGCATTGACTGGGGCATCCGCACGTTCGAAGTACAGCACAAGAACGCCGTCGGTGCGTTGTTGTGTGCGCCAATGGTGAAGTTTCAGGCCAGTCAATCGTGGATCGGAATGAGGCATGAGCGTGAACCATACTGTAGAGAATGGAGCTATCGTAGCCTGTCTGGATGTGACTGTCTTGATGCGACATGCTCAGGTCATGAACATCGTGTACGACACGATGCAATGGAACTTTTTCTGCTGACCGATTGTCATAAGCTACCGAGAGCTGTTGAGCACCCGCGAAGGTGATTGGCAGTAGGGAATACGATCAATGATGGAGAACAGGGTGCAAGCAGCACTGGATCGCGATCTGGTCGCCAAGGCGCAACGTGGTGATATGGCCGCGTTTGATCTTTTGGTACGCAAGTATCAGCAGCGTGTTGCCGCGGTGATTGCGCGTTATGTGCGGGACTGGTCTGAGGTGCAGGACGTTGCGCAGGACACGTTTATCCGCGCCTATCGTTCCATCGGGAATTTCCGAGGCGATGCCCAGTTTTCGACATGGCTGCATACCATCGCGGTGAATACAGCCAAAAACTATCTTGTGGCGCATGGGCGTCGTCCTCCCAATGAGGACATTGATGCGGAAGACGCCGTCTTGTTTGAGTCGGGCGTGCATCTGCGTGACCACGACACCCCCGAGCGTGAGTTGATGCGCCAGCAGTTGGAACGCACGGTATTGGATGCCGTGGAAGCCTTGCCAGAGGATTTGCGTGAAGCCATTACGTTGCGCGAGATGGAAGGCCTGAGTTACGAGGACATCGCCAAGCACATGGGCTGCCCAGTGGGAACGGTGCGTTCGCGCATTTTTCGTGCCCGTGAAGCCATTGATGCGCGACTTCGCCCGTTGTTGAACCACGATGAACAAATGAAACGTACACAGACATCATGACGATGGATACCGACCGCCATACCAATGACCTGACCCAACTCAGTAGCCGTGAACAGCTGTCGGCGCTGATGGATGGGGCGTTGTCAGAAGATCAAACCCGCTTTCTCTTGCGGCGTTTGCAACACGATCACGAACTTGCCGGTTGCTGGGAGCGCTGGCGCATTGCGGGGGATGCGATGCGTGGCACAGTATCGGCATCGCCACTTTCTGAAGGTTTTTCAGCGCGTGTGGTTGCCGCGATTCAAGGTGAACCACTTCCGGTAACACCGAGCAAACCACGCTGGCCGGCCTGGATACATTGGAGTGGTGGTGCTGCTGTTGCGGCGACGGTGGCAGCGATTGCTTTCTTGTTGCAACCCACACCAAGTGCGCTGCCTGAGGCTGCGCCTATGCTGTCTGCAGCCCCCGGCACATCAACAGCTGCCGCTGAAGATGCGCGTGTTGCGCAAGAAAGACTCTCAATAGACGTGGCAGAAGCGGCAGCAGAAGTTGCACAGCGGCCACCCCCTGTGCTGGCTGAACGTCAAGTACAAAAGCAGCCTGTTGCGTCACCTGCGCCTGCACCTGCACCTCAGCGCACCTTGATTGCACAGATGCCTGCGTCGCCACAAACACCACCGGTGATGGATGTGGCGTCACCCGACAGCATGCCTGCTCAGGAAGCCACAACGCGCCCTTGGCCGCGGTCGGTCTTGTCGCAATATGGTCATGGCGCGATGGCGGCTGGTTTTTCTGACGGGTTTTTGCAAAACGGAAGTGGTAACCCGTTTGCAACAGCACCGTTTTCCTCAGCACCAAAGCTTTCAACGCAATCACAACGCAGTGAGCAACGCGATACACCACAAGACAACGCGGACGAGATGCAACGTCACGCACCTCATTTCAACAAAGAAGGATCTTGATCCATGACTATGCAGCATTTTTCTTTGCTTCGTCCCTTGGCTTTGACTGCCGCCTTGGCAGTGGCTGGGGTGGTGGCATGTAGCAGTCAGAACACTGCGAGTGCCCAGACACCTATCGCGATTCAGAGTGCAGTCAATGCGCCTGATCTGGTGACGGGATTGCCGGACTTCACCCGCTTGGTTGATCAAGTAGGGCCCGCTGTTGTCAGTGTGCAGGCAGAAGTCACCGGTAAGTCGAATTCGCAGCGCCGCATCCAGCAAATGCTGCCTGATGATGCGGAGATACCGGAAATTTTCCGCCGTTTTTTTGGGCCGGACATGATGCCCGAGCAGCCAAACGCACGGCCGCGTGGGGTGTCGCAGGGCACCGGGTTCATTATTTCCGCAGATGGCTATCTGTTGACCAACCATCATGTGGTTGATGGTGCAGACACCGTGCGTATTCGTTTGGCAGATCGCCGTGAATTCACCGCAACAATCGTGGGAAGTGACCAGCAGTCGGACGTGGCCTTGCTGAAGGTGGAGGCAACAGGTCTTCCCGTCATGCAGATCGGTCATTCGGAAGCGCTCAAGCCGGGGCAATGGGTGGTGGCGATTGGTTCACCGTTTGGCTTCGATCATTCCGTGACCGCCGGTATTGTGAGCGCAGTTGGGCGCGCAAATCCGTATGCCGATCAGCGTTATGTGCCGTTTATTCAGACCGATGTGGCGATCAATCGCGGCAATTCAGGTGGGCCGTTGATGGATACACGCGGGCAAGTTGTGGGCATCAATTCGCAGATTTTCAGTAATTCGGGTGGCTACCAAGGCATCAGTTTTGCCATTCCAATCGATGTGGCGATGAATGCCGTTCAACAAATCAAAACCACAGGCAAGGTGACGCGTGGGCAGCTTGGGGTGCAGATTCAGAATCTGACGCGTGAGGCTGCAAAAGCCTTGGGGTTGGCTGAGCCAGCGGGTGCTTTGGTTGCAGGTGTGGAAAGTGGTGGTGCGGCTGAACGTGCTGGTGTGCAACGGCAGGATGTGATTCGTCGCGTGAATGGCAAAGCCGTCAATGAGTCCAGCGATCTTCCCCCCATGATCGGGGCGCTGGCGCCTGGGTCGAAGGTGGCATTGGAGGTCATGCGTGATGGCAAATTGAAGACACTCACTGCCACACTGGATGCATTGGAAGATAGTGCAGTCGCCAATAACACGGGAAGTGATGGAAAGTCCCCAGCAGCGCCTGCGCAGGGAAATGCTTTGGGCATTATTGGTCAGGAAATGACCGCCCAGCAGCGTTCACGCATGGGGCTGCAAGGCAAGGAAGGTGTATTGATTGCCCGTATCGAGGGGCAGGCGGCACGTGAAGCGGGCTTACGACAGGGGGATGTCATCCTTGCCGTTGGGCGTGTGGACGTGAATACCCCTGCGGCACTGGATGCACAGCTGCGGGCGGCGGGCACATCCAAACCCGTGATGTTGCTGGTGCGCCGTGGTGCTGGAACGATCTACATCACGGTAGATCCCAGCGAACAATAAGTGTTTGAGGCCTGCACCTGAAAGGGTGCAGGCTGGCTGTGCGATAATACTCGGCTCGATATTTCAAGGCGGCGTCCGCCGCCCCCACAGCCTAATTACGACACCTTCATGCAGCACGACGCTATGCGGTTTATCCGCAACTTTTCCATCATTGCTCACGTTGATCACGGCAAATCCACATTGGCCGATCGCATCATTCATCTTTGTGGCGGTTTGACCGAGCGCGAGATGGAATCGCAAGTGCTCGATAACAATCCCATTGAGCGTGAACGCGGGATCACCATCAAAGCACAATCCGTCTCGTTGCCTTATCAAGCAAAGGATGGAAACACCTATTTCCTGAACTTCATCGACACCCCCGGGCATGTGGACTTCAGCTACGAAGTCAGCCGCTCGCTGGCCGCCTGTGAAGGCGCATTGCTGGTGGTGGATGCAGCGCAAGGCGTGGAAGCTCAGTCAGTCGCCAACTGCTATACCGCGGTGGAGCAGGGGTTGGAAGTGGTGCCAGTGATCAACAAGATCGACCTGCCCACCGCTGATGTTGACCGCGTCAAAGAAGAAATTGAAGCGGTCATTGGCATTGATGCAACGGATGCGGTTCCGATCTCGGCCAAGACCGGCTTGAATGTGCAGGATGTCTTGGAAGCCATCGTGCAGCGCATTCCTGCGCCGCAAGTGGGCGATACAGACAAACTGCAGGCATTGATCATTGACTCGTGGTTCGACAATTACTTGGGCGTGGTGTCGCTGGTGCGCATCATGCAGGGTGAGTTGAAGTCGGGCGATAAAATGCTGGTAATGAGCACCGGACGCACGCATCAGGTTGATGCGGTGGGTGTGTTTACCCCGAAGCGCAAAGTGCTGCCCAGTTTGAAGGCTGGCGAAGTCGGTTGGGTGACGGCGTCGATCAAGGATGTGCATGGTGCGCCGGTGGGCGATACGCTGACGTTGGCGTCAGACCCCGCACCCGCTCCCTTGTCGGGCTTCCAGGAAATGCAGCCACGCGTGTTTTCCGGGCTGTTTCCCGTGGATGCTGAAGACTACCCCGCCTTGCGTGAAGCTTTGGACAAGCTGCGCCTGAATGATGCAGCGTTGCGTTTCGAGCCGGAAAGTTCGGAAGCCATGGGCTTTGGTTTCCGTTGCGGCTTTCTTGGCATGTTGCACATGGAAATCGTGCAAGAGCGTTTGGAGCGCGAATACGATCTCAACCTGATTACAACAGCACCCACCGTGATTTACGAAGTGCTGAAAACCGATGGCACGATCGTGCCGATGGATAACCCCGCCAAATTGCCGCCGCTGAATCAGGTTGAGGAAATTCGTGAGCCGATTATCCGCGCAAACATCCTGACGCCAGAAGATTACATCGGCAATATCATCAAGCTGTGCGAGGAAAAACGCGGTGTGCAGCTGGGAATTCAGTACATGGCCAGTCAGGTGCAAATCAGTTATGAATTGCCCATGGCCGAAGTGGTGCTGGATTTCTTCGACCGGCTGAAATCCGTGAGCCGTGGTTATGCGTCGTTGGATTACCACTTTCTGCGTTTTGATCCTGGCCCCTTTGTGCGTGTGGATACGCTGATCAATGGCGACAAGGTGGACGCACTGTCCATCATCGTGCACCGCAGCCACGCCGATCGCCGTGGGCGCGATCTATGCGAAAAGATGAAAGACCTGATTCCACGCCAGATGTTTGACGTGGCGATTCAGGCGGCGATTGGCAGCCAGATTATTTCACGCACCACGGTCAAAGCCTTGCGCAAAAACGTGCTGGCCAAGTGCTATGGCGGTGACGCCACACGCAAGAAAAAGCTGCTTGAAAAGCAGAAAGAAGGCAAAAAGCGCATGAAGCAGGTGGGTCGTGTGGAGATTCCACAAGAAGCGTTCTTGGCCGTGTTGCAGGTGGATAACAAATAACATGCGGGTTTCCGAACATAACGGAAACCGCAAGATGGAGCACATCGCATGATGGTCTGGTTTGAAACAATGTTGGTTGTATTGACGCTGCTATCCGGGTTGATCTGGTGGCTGGATAAGCAATTCCTGGCCAAGCGTCGGCTTGCCGCAGCAGGGGTTGATGAAGCCAAAGATCCTTTCCTAGTGGACTACGCCAAATCGTTTTTTCCAGTGCTGGTGCTGGTGCTTGGGTTGCGCAGCTTTGTTGCAGAACCCTTCCGCATTCCATCAAGCTCGATGATGCCCACCTTGCTGATTGGCGACTTCATCCTCGTCAACAAGTTCACCTATGGGTTGCGCTGGCCAATTACCAACAAGAAGTTTGTGGAACTGGGTGAGCCACAGCGTGGTGATGTGGTGGTGTTTCGCCCGCCGCATCACCCACGGGAAGACTGGATCAAGCGTGTCATTGGTGTGCCAGGCGATACCATTGGCTATCACAATCAAGTTGTCAGCGTGAATGGACAACCTTTGCCTTATCGCGTTGAAGGTGTTTTCACCGGCGTGGGCAAAGGCATCACTGAAACCGGCGCCGTCAAGCTGACAGAAGGCTTGGCGGATCGCCCGCATTACATCCTGGAGCGTGATTACAGTGTTGCCGATGGTGACTGGACGGTTCCGGCAGGGCATTATTTCGTCATGGGCGATAACCGTGGTAATAGTGAGGACAGCCGGTTCTGGGGTTTCTTGCCGGAAACCAGCTTGCGCGGTAAGGCGTTCATGGTGTGGATGAACTTTGATACAGATACCGACCACTGGGTGGATGTTTCGCGTATTGGGTCATCCATTCCTTGATAAAACCAATCACAGAAGGGGCACTGACAATGAAAAAGACACAGCGCGGTATGACCATGGTGGGGTTTTTGATCACGCTTTGTGTGGTGATCTTTTTTGCGTTTTGTGCAATGAAAATCGTGCCGATGTACCTTGAGTTCTATTCGGTCAAACAGGCATTGAAAGGAATCGCGGATGACGCTACGTTGGCAGGGGCATCGAAAGATGCCATCAGAACCAGCCTGGCCAAGCGTTTGGATATGAGCTATTCCAGCCATGTGAAGCCGAAAGAAGCGTTGAAGTTTGAAAACAATAATGGCAACACCACACTGGTGGTGGATTATGAACGCCGTGAATCGTTATTTATGAATCTCGACGTGGTGGGTAAATTCCGCGCAGAGCAAGCGTTGACGCGTGGTATAGGTGGCAACTGAGAAACCGCTCACAGCGCTGGCAGGGCATTGTTTCACCCAGCCAGCGCTTTTGCTACAAGCACTGACGCATCGCAGTGCTGGAAGCCCGCATAACGAGCGTCTGGAGTTTCTGGGCGATTCTCTGGTGAATCAGTATGTGGCTGAAGCGTTGTATCTGCATTGGCCGAAGGCAGACGAAGGGGCGTTAACGCGGGCGCGTGCAGAATTGGTGCGCGAGTCAGCACTGGCAGGCATTGCGCGTTCGCTTGATCTTGGCCGCTATCTGGTGCTTGGCCCCGGGGAAATGAAAACAGGCGGGCATCGGCGGGATTCCATTCTGGCTGATGCAGTGGAAGCCTTGGTTGCCGCTATTTATTTGGACGCGGGCTTTGATGCCTGCCGTGCGGCGATGGCACCGTGGTTTTCGGCATTGATTGCTGCGCTGCCACCCGCCAATAAAGTGGGTAAAGACGCTAAAACCCGCCTGCAAGAATGGTTGCAAGGGCGGCAGTACCCTTTGCCGACCTATACCTTGTTGGCAGAATCTGGCCAAGACCATGCGCGGGTATTTCATGTGAGCTGCACGTTGAGCCAGCCATCGGTCGCAACCGAAGGGCAGGGAGGCTCACGGCGCGCAGCAGAACAACAAGCGGCAGAGGCCGCACTCAAGAGACTTGAAGAATGAACGCAACCTCCCAGCGCAGTGGTGCTGTCGCAGTGATTGGTCGCCCGAATGTGGGCAAATCCACCTTGGTGAATGCCTTGGTTGGCGCCAAGATCAGCATCACCTCCAATCGGCCACAAACCACAAGGCATCGTCTGTTGGGCATCGCCACGTTTCCTGCAGGTCAATTGCAGTTGGTGGATACCCCCGGCATTCATGGTGAACAAGGCAAGCGTTCTGGTAAGGCGATGAATCGGATGATGAACCGTGCGGCGCGCGGTGCATTAGAGGGTGTGGATGCGGCATTGCTGGTGATTGAAGCCGGGCGTTGGGATCATGAAGATGGTCTGGCTTATGACGCCTTGCATGCAGCCGGTTTGCCCGTGGTGCTGGTGGTGAATCAGGTGGACAAGCAGAAGGATAAAACCACGCTGCTGCCCTTTATCGCCAAGGTGACAGAGGGGCGCGACTTTGCCGCAGTGCATCCGCTTTCTGCGCTGAAACGCAGTGGCCTTGAACCCTTGGTGAGCACTTTGCTTGGCTTGATGCCCGAGGCCGAGCCGATGTTTGCCGAAGATGAAATCACCGATAAAAGCCAGCGTTTTCTTGCCGGTGAAATGGTGCGCGAACAACTCATGCGGCAATTGGGAGAAGAACTTCCGTATTCCACCACGGTGGAAGTGGAAAAGTTTGAAGAAGAACCCTCACCTAAAACTGGCGTGATGTATCGCATTGATGCCGTCATCTGGGTTGAACGTGACGGGCAGAAAGCCATTGTCATTGGGAAAGGTGGCGAGCGTTTGAAAGAAATTGGCCGACGTGCGCGCGAACAGATGGAACGCCTGTTCGATGCCAAGGTATTTTTGCAAACGTGGGTGCGTGTGCGCGAAGGTTGGAGCGACGATGAAGCGGCATTGCGTGCGCTGGGGTATCACGACTAAGCCGCAGTACTGTGCCATGCGTGTTTAGAAAACAGCAACGCCATGCAAAGGACACAGACGAATGCGTTACAACGGTGAATCTGCCTTTGTTTTGCATGCACGCCCATGGCGGGAAACCAGCGTCCTGGTGGAAGTGCTCAGTGCCGAATATGGGCGAATGGGCATCCTTGCACGCGGTGTACAAGGCGCAAAAAAACATCTGCTGCGTGCTGCATTACAGCCCTTTCAGAAGATTCGTCTGGATGCGGTGCAAAAAGGCGAGCTTGCGCAACTGACCGCAGCAGAAGCGTTGGATGCCGCGCCGCTGTTGCGTGGGGATGCTGCACTGGCGGCTTTTTACATCAATGAACTCTGTCTGCGCTTGGCACCTCGGCATGTACCGCAATGGGAGCTGTACGCTGTCTATGCGCAGGTACGTGAACGCCTGCGTGCTGAAGAGCCTCTGGCATGGACGTTGCGGCGTTTTGAGCGTGATGTTCTTGAAGCTTTGGGGGTGGGGCTGGATTATGCATCGGAAGGCGGTGAGCAGCCCGTTGACCCGGCAGCGCGTTATCGGCTGGATGCAGAATCAGGGCCCATTCGCATCCGCAGTGAGCGCCAAGGTGAGCGCAATACAAGCAGTACAGGACGTGCGCTGCTTGCACTGGCCGCGGATGTGATGCCTTCTGCTGAGGACTTACCCAGCCTGCGATTGCCGTTGCGCAGTGTATTACTGCACCATCTTGGCGGGCGAGGTTTGAAGTCTTGGGACATGCTGGGTGAACTGGGGCGACTCAGTCATACGCCCCAGTTGCCGCCGCGGGCTCAGGGGCAATAGATTCTTAGGCAGTGATGCCTTGAAATCAGCGGTGCAGTGCGCCCGAGGCTTCCGGCTGATAGCGGATGGAGAGCACATGCAGGCGCGCGCGTGCGCCCCCGGGCATGGGCCAGTCGATGTTGTCGCCCACGCGTAAACCAAGCAATGCACTGCCCACAGGTGCCAGAATCGAGACTTTGTCGCTGCTGCCATCGGCATCGCGTGGGTAAACGAGGGTCAACTCATATTCGTGCTCACCCTTGTTTTCTTCCACAACCTTAACCAAGGCGGTGGAGTTCATGGTGATCACATCATTGGGCACGTCGCTGGGTTCAGCCAATTCGGCGCGCTCCAGTTCTTCGCGCAGCGCATCGGTGTTCAGCGCACGGTATTCCGGGCGATCCAGTAAATCTTCAATTCTTTCAACATCCACGCGGGAAAGAATCAGGGTGGGGCGGTCATGGGTGGCAGCGCTCATGCGTCTATGCTCCTGCAAAACAATGCGGGCGACGTGGCTTGCGCGTCGCCCGAGGGGTTTCTACGAGTTCAAGTGAAACATTAGCCGCGATTGCGGCGAACGGCAACTATTATCCGCGATTTGATTCGGGAAATAAAAAGCCAGCGACCACGCGCCTGCCTTCACCAGCCAGTACAGAATAGGTGCGGGCTGCGGCGGCATTGTTCATCACTTCAATGCCAATGCCTTGTTGCAGGCACACGGCCAACACGGCAGGGCTGGGAAATTGCTGCGTTTCGCCTGTACCCAATAACAGCAGCTCGGGGTTCAGTGCCCAAAGCGGGGCAAAATCCTCTGGCTGCAACTGGTCTGCGGCAGTGACAGGCCAATGCTCGATCAACTGCTCTGGGGCAATAATGAAACTGTGTTGCAGACGCTGCGTATTGACCAAGGCGCTACGCCCGTCGGCGCCACGCAGAAAGTAGAGGTAGTCCGGGCGTTCAAGGTTGAGCTGCATGGCTTAAGCGCGAGGCAGCACGATATGGCGCTTTTCTTTCGATGGGCGATACAGCACCGCCGTATGCCCAATGCGCTGAACCAACGCGGCCTGGCTGCGCTGTGCAAGTTCGGCCACCATGGCATCGCGCAGATCACGATCTTCAGCACCCACTTTCACTTTGATGAGTTCGTGATGCTCAAGCGCAAGATCAATTTCGCTGATGAATGCATCGGTGATGCCCTTCCCCCCCACTTGTAACATCGCCTTGAGATCGTGCGCTTGGCCGCGCAGGAAACGTATCTGGGCATTGGTGAGGACGGTTTGCATACAGGAATAAACGAAGAAAGGGGTGTGCAGGTTATCATGGCCGCCTACTTCTCGCGTTTTTGTGGTGATGGCGTCTCGCAGCAAATCCAGTCAGCGCTGGCTGAAAGAACATTTTTCCGACCCTTTTGTGAAGAAGGCACAGGCGGAAGGCATGCGCTCGCGTGCCGCCTACAAGCTTGAAGAACTGGTAGAACGTGATCACCTGCTCAAGCCAGGAATGGTGGTGGTGGATTTGGGTGCAGCCCCAGGCGGGTGGTCGCAATGGGTGCGACAAGAGCTTGATCGGATGGATGCAAACCGCCCTGGACGCATCATTGCCAGTGATATTCTGGACATGCCTTCACTGGCTGGTGTGGAGTTTCTTCACGGGGACTTCAGGGAAGACGCGGTCTTATCGCAATTGCAAACCATGCTGAATGGTCAGGCCGTGGACCTTGTGTTATCCGATATGGCCCCCAATAAGAGTGGAATGACGGCTGTGGATCAACCGCGCGCAATGCACTTGGCTGAATTGGCCATGGACTTTGCCGATGGTCAGCTGCGTACCGGAGGTGCGTTTCTGATCAAGTTGTTTCAGGGTGCAGGTTTTGATGATTATGTACGGGAGCTGCGGCGGCGTTATGCCAAGGTAGTGATCCGCAAACCGGCTGCATCGCGGAATCGCTCGCCGGAAGTGTATGCCCTTGCGACGGGCAAACTGGCGCAAATGAAGTGATGCAACAAGGTAACAAAGGAAGGCTATGAACGATCTTGCGAAAAATCTGCTGCTTTGGGTTGTAGTTGCTGCCGTATTGATGGTGGTTTTCCAGAGCTTTTCGCCAAAACTGGCTGGAAGTCAGGAAGTGGTGTATTCGCAGTTTGTTCAAGAAATTGAAGCAAATCGCATCAAGAAGGTGGATATCGCCAGCAATGAGCGCACCATTACCTTTGAGCGCAGCGATGGCAGCACGGGCACCACAACCGCACCAGTGCGCGATAAAGACCTGATCAACGACTTGATTGAACACAAGGTTGAAATCAAGCAGGCGCCGCCGGATTCAGGTGTTTCGTTCTGGTCGCTGGTGCTGAATTTCTTGCCCGTACTGCTGATTATCGGCTTCTGGCTGTTCATGATGCGGCAGATGCAAGGCGGTGGCGGCAAGGGCGCGATGTCCTTTGGTCGCTCGCGTGCCAAGTTGCTGTCGGACGACCAAGTCAAAGTGACCTTTGCCGATGTGGCCGGTTGTGATGAGGCCAAGGAAGATGTGGCGGAGTTGGTTGAGTTTCTGCGTGATCCGTCGCGCTTCCAGAAGTTGGGTGGCAAGATTCCACGCGGCGTGCTGATGGTGGGGCCACCGGGAACCGGCAAGACGCTGTTGGCGAAAGCCATTGCTGGCGAGGCCAAAGTGCCGTTCTTCAGCATCTCGGGCTCCGACTTCGTGGAAATGTTTGTCGGCGTGGGTGCATCGCGTGTGCGCGATATGTTCGAACAAGCCAAGAAGCATGCGCCCTGCATTATCTTCATCGACGAAATCGACGCGGTGGGGCGTCACCGTGGTGCCGGTTTGGGTGGCGGCCACGATGAGCGCGAACAAACCTTGAACCAGTTGCTGGTGGAAATGGATGGCTTTGAAGGTGGCGAAGGTGTCATCGTGATTGCAGCCACCAACCGCCCTGACGTCCTTGATCCGGCGCTGCTGCGCCCAGGCCGCTTCGACCGGCAGGTGGTGGTGGGGCTGCCCGACGTCAAGGGACGCGAGCAGATTCTGAAAGTGCATATGCGCAAACTGCCGCTGGCCGATGATGTCGAGCCAATGACCATTGCACGCGGTACACCGGGCTTCTCGGGTGCAGATCTGGCGAATCTTTGTAATGAGTCGGCACTGTTTGCGGCGCGTGAAAACGCCAAAGAAGTGCGCATGGAATATTTCGATCGTGCCCGTGACAAAATCCTGATGGGTGCTGAACGGCGCTCAATGGTGATGAGCGAGCAGGAAAAGAAGTTGACCGCCTATCACGAAGCAGGGCACGCCATTGTGGGGCGCTTGGTTCCCGAGCATGACCCGGTTTACAAAGTCACGATTATTCCGCGTGGTCGCGCCCTGGGTGTCACCATGTACTTGCCGGAAGGCGATAAGTACTCGATGAATAAAGTGGCGATTGAATCGCAGTTGGCGTCGCTATACGGTGGGCGTGTGGCGGAAGAAATCATCTTCGGTGCAGACAAAGTCACCACCGGCGCATCCAATGACATTGAGCGTGCCACCAAGATGGCGCGCAATATGGTCACCAAATGGGGGTTGTCGGATGAGCTGGGGCCGATTGCCTATGCAGAAGATGAGGGCGAAGTGTTCCTGGGGCGCAGCGTCTCGCAGACCAAGCATGTCTCTGACGATACTGCCCGCAAGATTGATGATGTTGTGCGCACGATTCTGGACAAGGCCTATGCGCAGTCCACAAAGCTGCTGACCGAGCACATCGACAAATTGCATGTCATGGCCAACACCTTGTTGGAGTACGAAACCATTGATGTGCCGCAAATCGACGCCATCATGGAAGGCCGTGATGTGCCACCACCGGCAGGTTGGAACAAGCCTGCATCGGGGAGTGATAAATCGGATGGTGATGCAGAGCCACCCGTCGCCCCCATTGGAAACCCCGCCGAGCAGGTTTAACCTGCCCGGCAATATGTCCAATCAACAGGCGTACTGCGATGTTCGATACGGCGTTGCGGCTTGATTGCAATGGGCGGGCACTGGTGCTGGACACCCCAAAAATTATGGGGATTGTTAACCTGACGCCAGATTCTTTCTCTGGTGATGGCCTGCATGCGGATATCGATGCGGCGGTTGCGCATGGTTTACGTCTTGCAAGTGCGGGTGCCGATATTCTTGATATCGGCGGTGAATCCACCCGGCCCGGTGCCGATGATGTCACCGTTGACGACGAAATAGCGCGTGTTGTGCCAGTGATTGAGCGCCTGGTGCAGAAAACCGCGCTGCCCATCAGTATTGATACCAGCAAACCCGACGTGATGCGTGCGGCCGTGGCAGCTGGGGCTGGAATGATTAACGACGTCTATGCCTTGCGCCGTGAGGGGGCATTGGACGCGGCGGCAGAATTGGATGTGCCGGTGGTGTTGATGCATATGCAGGGCGAGCCGCGCTCCATGCAAGATGCGCCCAATTATGACGATGTCGTGGGTGAGGTACACCGTTTTCTGGCAGAGCGCATGTTTGCCGCAGAGATGGCGGGCATTGCCAAGCGAAAAATCATCGTTGATCCGGGCTTTGGTTTCGGCAAAAACACCCAACACAATCTGCAATTGTTGGCACAGCTGCGCCGCTTTACCGAGCTGGGTGTGCCGGTGCTGGCAGGGTTATCCCGTAAGCGCAGCATTGGTGAACTAACCGGGCGCAGCGATCCCCAACAGCGTGTGGCAGGTTCAGTGGCGGCGCATTTAATCGCTGCGCAACAAGGTGCGATGCTGCTGCGTGTGCATGATGTGGCGGCAACGGTGGATGCTTTGAAAGTGTGGAATGCAGTGCAGTCCGTGCCGCAACCACGTGCACGTGTCACTGCACCAATTGAAGTGATATGGCCGGAATCGAGCTGAGAGCATCTATCCCACATTTTGTTTGATGCTTCCTAAGGCAGGTGCCGCTCTGACGCGCTTAATTCTCTCAGTTCCGTTTGAGATTCCTTGCCATCCAGCAGAGTTAATAGTCCTTGCTTTTGTATATCCGTAAGACGCCGGAATAACCACAATAATCGCGTTTCATCACCATCCAACGATGCGCCGTCACGCACATTGCGTGTCATGGGTGTCCCAACAATTAGCATATCCAGCGTGGCACCGTCACTGGCATACAGCTGACGTAAGCATTCGAGATGGCGAAGGCTAGGTTCAGCGCGTCCAGTTTCCCATTTGGATATTGTGGCTTTGGTAACACCCAGCTCAAAGCCCACATATTCTTGTGACCAACCACGGTGATTGCGTAGTTTACGCAGACGTAGAGCAAAACTATCCATCTCCGTATGGTTAACGAAAGGGAAACACGTGTCGTTTCTTAATGGTTGACGTTAGTATCCATTTAGGATACTTATTTACCTAAGGGAAACGAAAACGTGCGTCGAGGGTCAGGGGTGACAGAATCACTGTTTCGCAAGGAAGCATTGGA
>CAYZUG010000016.1:0-45872 GCA_964481865.1 uncultured Thermomonas sp.
CGGCATCGGCATCGGCATCGGCATCGGCATCGGCATCGGCATCGGCGTCGGCGTCGGCGTCGGCGTCGGCGTCGGCATCGGCGTCGCCATCATCAAAGCCTTGTGCGGGCAGCGGTTGTTCCAAATCTTCGCCATCGCCCGGACGTGGGTATTCCAGATTCAGTGGTGTCACTTCTTCAATCACGCCACCAAGACGGACAAAAGTGGAACCACCACCACCGCTACCACCGGTGAGTACGGCGGCGGTTGCGTCGATGCTATCGAAGGGGTCGCCATCGGCATTCAATGCCGCAATGACGCTTTCAAATTCCGCATCGGTGGGGGTTTGCACGGCAGCTTCTTGTGCGGCTGGCGGGTTGATCAGGTCAGCGGTCAGCGCAAGGTCTTGCCCTTCACCGATGGTGATGACGGGTGCGTCATCCGCTTGCAATTGCAGGCTGCTACCTTGCCCGGTTACCACGATTGCATCTGCTGGGATGCGCATCCCTTGTTTCAGCGCAGTCAAATTGCCATCGCTGGAACGCATCCAAGCTTCGCCAGTCATTTGAACAACGAGTACGGTAGTCGCCATAAGTAAAAGTCTCACGGTAATTGCAAAAAAAGGACGCCAGAAAGCAAGGCGCTATGAGCAGTAATGGCGCGATGCTACAGAGCCACGTTGGGGATGCCTATTGGCGGCAACGCCAATATTGGGTCAGGCGGTGAGGTGTTTGATGATTTTTTGCAGGCCAATGCCGTTGGAAGCCTTGAACAGCAAGGAATCCGCCTCTTGCAGTTGCGCTGGCAGTGCGGCAAGAAGTGCATTTGCATCCGGATAGATCGTGCAATTCAGACCTGCTTTGTGCAGTGCGTCAGCCATTCCCGCCATCAGCGTGCCAATGAGATGCACATGATCGGGTCTGCTTGCGACAATGACCGGCACCAAATCATCATGATGCTGCTGGGTATGCTCGCCCAGTTCCAACATATCGCCCAGCAACACGACTTTCCGCCCGCCGGGTAAGGGTGCGGCGGCGGCAAACATCGCCAATGCAGCACGCATCGACAAAGGATTGGCGTTATATGCCTCATCGTAGATGCGCAATGTTTTTCCTGCGTAGCGGCAATCAGAAATCGCCCCACGCCCCTCCACAGGTGTCAGCGCTGCAAACCCGGCTTGCAGGGTTTGCACGTCTTTGCCTAAAAGATGGGCAACCGCCAGACACACCAGGCTATTGATTGCCATGTGTTTTCCCGCTGGCGCAAGCGTGTAACTGACCTGTGCGCCCCGAATATCGGCAGTGACGTGATGCGTTGTTGGGTGATAGCTTTGCAGCCGAATATCCGCCTGCGGATGCTCGCCATACGTCAGCACATGCAGGCGTTGCTGCCTGGCTGCATTTTCAAGCAGGTCAAAGCATGCAGTATCACGGCAAATGACCGCCCAACCGTTCTCCATCACGCCCTCAAAGATGCGGGCTTTCTTTTGTGCGACGTTCTCAATGGTCTTGTGATACAGCAGATGTGCTGGCGCAATATTGGTGATCACCGCGATATCCGGGCGTGCCAGCTCGGTATTCACTACCATGCCGCCGATGGCCAATTCCAGCACACTCAACTCGGTTTGCCACGGGATTTGACACATATTCCATGCCACGCCAAAAGGCAGATTGGCACTTCTTTTGCTGCTGGCAGTTGACATGATGCTGCCCATCACCGACGCCAGCATATGCGTGATGGTTGTCTTCCCTGCGCTGCCGGTTACTGCCACCACCTTGCCGGAAAAATGGCGACGCGCATGCCGAGCCAACGCATAAAGTGCATCGGCATGATGTTTGACTTGATACACCGGTTTTTGAACATCCACCGCCAGCGCTTGCAGTGCATCCAGCGATAGTGTGGTGCATACACCGGCATACGCGCCGTTAAGCCGCTTCAGGTCTGCCGGACGCACGCCCTTTTCAGTGTCATTGGCCGCCAGCAGAATCAGGTTTTGTGGCTGATGACTGCCCAACCACGCAGTAATGCCGGATGCCTGAAAGCCCTTGTCTGGTGCCACCAGCCACTGCCCTGGCACCGCTGCTTCCAGCATTTCTTGCGTCCAGCCCGTTGCCTCTCTGGGGTTTTCAGTGGGTGCCGACGGTGGTTTGCCCATCTGGGTTTGCTGTTGCAGCCATTTCCAATAGGCCACATAACCCGACAGGTAATGCTCGACATCATCAATCCGTACCCGAAATGCATGATGCCGAATAAAGAAGCTGCCAAGAATCTGTTGCGGCTTGGCGTAGTACATCGCCAGCTCTGGCCAGAAAAAACCATTCAGTGAATAGTGCGCGCGATGCTGTAGTACGCGGTAAAACTTCGCTTCATCCAGATCATGCAACACATGCTGCATGTGCGGGTATGTGTGGTGTATCCGTTGCAACATGGCATCAAACGCCATGGCCAGTTCCAGCAAGGTCGGGAAGGTTGTTTCCCGCTTTTGCATGAAGTCCAAATGCCCAGCGATATTCTGCACGCCAAACCGGAAATAGCGTTCCTCCGGTTTGTAATGCGTGAGTTCGTTGACGCAGTACGACAGCCAATGATCATGATGCTGCCAATGCTGGGCATCAATGAAATAGCCAAACGCCTGCTCAACCATGGCAAGCCAGCGTTTGTCTTGCGTCAGGCCATACAGACGCATCAGCCCGAAGGCGGCTTCACCATCGTAATACACGATACGGAACGCATCTTTGACACGTAAGTCATCGGCGTACACCACATGCACAAACTTGCCGGGATGCTGACCTGTTGGCTGATGCGTTGCATCCAGCTCACCTTGCTGCAAATAACGAATCCCAAGCGCCAGTGATTCCATCAATGCGCGGTATTGCGTGTCGCCTGTGAGTTCGTCGTATTTGACGAGAGCAAGAATGCTGACGGCATTTGCCCCCAGTTTGATCTCCTGACTCACCGGGTCCACATTGAATGCCCAGTGTTCGCCATTGGGCTGCGGATAGATGCGAATCAAGTGCTGCACCAGATACGTCAAACCACGACGAATGGCCGCAAGCAGCTCCTCATCCTGTACCAGCTCCCAAGCCTCCAACATGGCATAGAGCGTGCTGGCATGACGCAGACTGTTATAGGTAGGTATTTGTCTGGCGAAACACGGGAAATGCCCATACACAAACTGGCCGTCTTTCTTTACCTGCTTTGCCAGAAAAACGGCACCTTGCTGCACCAGCGCCACCACATGACCCGCCTGCAACTGCCCCAACTGTCGGTGTCCGCTATGCAAAACCTGCGGATGCGTCCACGGGTGACCAACACTTCCCGGACCAGGTAAATGGAACGTGGTGGGTGTTGTTGGCTCCGAATCGGATGCAAGTTGTTGCAAGACCGTGGCATCGTGACCAACAAACACACCTTCATGGGCAAAGCTCCATACCGGTGCGTCATCAGAAAAGTCCACAGCACATGTTCGGCCATAGCGGCGCCGCGCATGCACCATGAAATTATTTTCATTGAGTTGTGCTGCAATCGCGCTTGCGCCGGAGTACAGCATGGCATTCGCATTCAATTCTGTTTCCAGAAAAGCCTGCATAAGCTGCTGATCCAGCGCCAAACCAAAACGGAAATAATTGCGCTTGATGCGTGCTAACCGACGCTTCAACGCGCCCCATGTGCTGCTGCGGATCTCGGTTGGCCAGTCCACCCGCAACCAGCACACCGCCAGCCCAAGGCGCTGCGTTTCCTCTTGGCAACGCTGCACACCTGCCTGCCAGGCTGCATCGGCATCCGGCCCACTGACACGAAAAATATGCGCAGGTGTTTTGCCATCGCTCAAGGAAAAAAACAGCACACATTCCTGCAACGGCCGTTTGACACGCGCAAGCACGTCAGCACGCGCTTGCGCAAGCAACTGCAAGAGCCCCTCAGGCATCGGCCTTACTTCCGAACTCCATGCACTTTCAGCGCCAGCATCAGTCGATCGGCAACCTGCAGCTTTTCAAAAATCGCCGACAGATGCGCACGCACCGTGCGTTCACTGATATGCAGTGCCGCTGCGATAGCGGCATTGCTATCACCCAAGGCCGCCAATTGCGCCACTTCTTGTTCGCGCTGGGTCAGCCCATTGGCCCATGCATTGGCGGCTTCTGCGGCTGGCTTTAAGGCTTGCGAATGCGGCAGACGCTGCCCCACATCGTGCAACAAGCGTTGCAACAGATTGCGCCCCATCCAGATGCCACCATCACTGATGGTTTTCAGGATGGCTTGCAAACTTTCAAGCGACGAATTGGCGTGTGCATAGCCACTGGCACCGTGCCCCAAAATGCGATGTCCGGCTTCATCATCAGGATGGGCACTCAACACCACTACTTTTGCATTCTGAAACACGGCATACCACGCATCGTCATCCCAGCTTGGCAGTGCTGTCAGGGCAGCATCCAGAATCACCCATTGCCGACCCTGCGCTTTCCAGTCATGAAGGCTCTGCAATGTTTCGCCATGCACAAGTGTCCAGCCCACGGACGTCAATGCACTCCAGTGCTTCCGTAGCTGGGCATTTTGTGTGAGAACTAATAAATGCTCTGCTTGCATGGCTTTCTCCTTCCTGTCCTGAACTGTATTACGTGCGTTCCATCATCGTTCAATAAATGCGTTTGTTTTGGCGCGCAAGATTGGTTTTAGCAAATACTGCAGCAAGGTGCGCTTGCCGGTCAAAATATGCACTTCCGCCTGCATGCCTGGGATGATTGGGCGCGAATCGTCACCGACGTGCGCACGCTCTGTACGCACCTTGACGATGTAGAACGCATTGCCTTTTTCATCGGTCACCGTATTGGCGCCAATTTGTTCCAACTCACCCTTCAAGCCACCGTAAACCACGAAGTCATAAGCGGTGAACTTCACGTCTGCACGCTGGCCAAGATGCAGAAAACCGATGTCGCGTGGATTGACTTTCACCTCAAGCAGCAGGCTGTCATCCAGCGGCACGATATCGAGAATGTCTTTCCCGGGCTGCACCACACCGCCGACGGTATTGGCCAGCAAATTATTGATGGTGCCGCGTACCGGTGAACGCACTTCTGCCAGTTTGACGCGATCCACCAACGCCAATTGGCTTTGTTCGGTGGCATTCAACTTCGCCAGTGTTTCCGACAATTCGTTGCGCGCCAGATTGCGTGCATTCAATTCGGTTTCCTGAATCTTGCGCTGTGCCTCGGCAATGGCGGCATGGATACGCCCCATTTGTGCACCTGCCGCACGTGCTTCACCGCAGAATCGCGCCACATCGCGCTGCAAGCGCAGCAAGTCCACTTCCGAAACAGCCCCGCTTTTCAGCAGTGGCCGGGTAACCGCCAGTTCTTCCGATGTCAGGCTGCAACTGGCACTGGCTTGATCGCGGTTTGCCTGCGTTTCACGCAATTCCTGTTGCCGCTGCTGCAATTGATCACGCGCAATACTGACGGTGGTTTCAATCTCTTGCTTGCGACTTTCCCACACACCGCGTTCCATCTCGATGAGATCGGGTGCCTCTTGCAACACGTCGCCCGGTGCCTGGAAGTCTTCGCCTGATGCCAAAGCTTCCAACCGTGCCGCCTTGGCTTTCAATGCCAGCAAACCAGCTTTGCTTTCTCCGAGTGATGACGAGAAACGGGTGGGGTCAATGCGCAGCAGCACTTGTCCTTCCTCCACCCTGTCTCCCGGGCGAATCAGGATTTCTTCAACCACGCCACCATCAAGGCTTTGCACCACTTGCACTTGCCGTGATGGCACGACCTTGCCTTGCCCACGCACGACTTCGTCAATCTTGCCAAAGGCTGCCCACAACAACAGCACGCTGACTGTCAGCACCGACCCCCAAACCAACAGGCGCGAGCCGCGCGCCTGCTGCTGACCAACTGCCCATTGCGCATCGGCAAGCAGGTCATCTGGCTGATGTGTGCCAACCACCGCCTGATCATCCAATAACCATGATGTGAGCCGGTCATACTGCTTCGCCAGCGCACGGTACAACTTGCTGAATTTTGATGGCGGCGGCTCAGGTGACGGCACCATGGGTTGCTCGTGTGCTGCATTCTCAGATGACGCGGGCACCGGAAGTTTTGGCGTTTTCATGCGCGTCCTCCCGCCTTGCCAATCCGCCCTTGCTTGAGTGCATCAATGACTTGATCTTTGGGCCCATCGGCCATGATTTTCCCGCCATCAATCACAATCAGGCGATCCACCAGTTCCAACAGCGCCACACGATGCGTCACCAACAACATCGTTTTGCTGCCCCCCAGTTCACGCAAGCGCCGCTTGAGCTGCGCTTCACTTTGATTATCAAGATTGCTGCTTGGCTCATCCAGAAGCAGAACCGGCGGGTCATTAATCAGCGCACGGGCAACCGCAATAGACTGCCGTTGCCCACCAGAAAGCGATTCACCCCGCTCGCCGATATTCATGTCATATCCCTGCGGATGTTGCGCGGCAAACTCATCCACACCGGCCACACGTGCTGCATGCAGCATATCCAGTTCGCTGGCATGCGGCGCCCCAACCAGCAGGTTGTGCTTCAAGCTACCATAAAACAGCATTGGGTCTTGTGGCACATGCCCCACAGCGCGGCGCAAATCAATGGGATCGATCTGCCGCACATCCACATCATCAATAAAAATCGCGCCATCGGTGGGCTGGTAGAGACCAAGCACCAGCTTTTCCAGCGTGGTTTTACCTGAGCCAATCCGCCCGATCACCCCTACTTTTTCGCCAGGTTTCAGCTTGAAGCTGATGCCTGAGAGCGCTTCTTGCTGCGCGCCTGGGTATGCAAAGCTGACATTGCGGAACTCGATTGCACCACGCAAATCGGGGCGTGACACATACTCACGATCTTCCTCGTGTTCCACCGGCATTTTCATGTAGCCATCAATGGAAGACAGTGCTGTTTTGGCGTGATGAAATTGCATCATCAGCCCAGCCACCTGCCCCAATGGCGCAAGGCAGCGCCCGGCGATCATGGAAGACGCAATAATGCCACCCATCGACAGCGCAGCATCCTGCACCAGATACACACCAATGGCCACAACTGCCACAGTGACCAGGTGCTGCACCATCTGCACAAAACCGACGGTGGCTGACGAGATCAGCTTCAACTCGCTGCTGACATAGGCGATGAATTGCGTTGAGCTTTCCCAACGGCGCTGCACACCACTTTGTGCATTGAGCGTTTTTACCGCCTCAAGATTGGTCAGCGTTTCAACCAAGACCGCATTGCGCTGCGCCGATGCCTGATAGGTTTTCAGTGTCAACGCCTCCATGCGCGCTTGGGCGAAAAATGACACGCCCAGCACAAGAATAATGGCCACGATGGGCGGAATCAGCATCCAAGGGGAAATCCACGCCAACACTGCAAGGAACAATAAGACAAAGGGCAAGTCCACCAAGGTGGTCAGGCTGGCCGATGCAATAAAGTCACGAATCGACTCGAATGCGCGCAAATTTGCCGCAAATGACCCCACCGATGCGGGGCGACTTTCCATGCGTAAATCCAGCACGCGCTCCATGATCTGCGCCGATAGTTTTACATCGACGCGCTTGCTGGCAGTATCCACCACATAAGCGCGAGCGGTGGTCAGCAGATAGTTGAAAACCATCACCAACCCAATACCTGCGACCAGAACCCAGAGAGTTTCTGTTGCGTTGTTCGGAACAACACGGTCGTAAACATTGAGGTTAAACAGAGGCGTTGCCAAGGCGAACAGATTGATCAGTACCGCCGCCACCAAGGCATCCCGATACAGACGCCGACTCTCCAGAATCGCAGCCCAGAACCAATGGCTGCTGCGTGGCGTCTGACCTTCTTTAGCCCGCTGCTCGAACCGGAACTGTGGGCGCACAAAACACAGCAAACCTGCGTAGGCATCCAGCAATTCTTCACTGCTGACTTCAACAGGGCTGCCAGCTTCGGGGTATTGCACCAACCAGCCACGCTCACCCAAATCTTGCAAAAGTAGGCAGGCGCGGTTGTTTTGCAAGATTGCGATAACCGGCATCAAGCCTTGCGGCAGGCTGTCAAGTTTGCGCTGCACGACGCGAGTTGTGCATTGCGCACGCGCAGCGGCACGCGGCAAAAGGGAGGGGGTCAAGCGATCGTTGACCAATGGCAGCCCACTACTTAATGCCTGCGCGGTCATTGGACGCCCGTGAATACGGGTTACTTCGACCAAACAAGCCAGCAGTGGATCATCTTGCGTTAAATGCGGCGGAGTGCGCCATTGTGCCTGCTCCGACACATCGGGTTGCACCACATCAGTTCCGTTTGCCTGACCACCTGTCGCCATAGCCATCCATTAAAGCGCCTGTATGCCAGGCGCGGTCATCGTCTTGCCAAATGATGACTGCGGCTCTACAAGATGCCATCGTCATCACCAATTAAATCCAATGCATTGCGCAGATGCGCGCGCGTGCGTTTGCGTTGATTGAGTTTTTCAAGTGCTTGTGCTGGCAGATCGGTAATCCGCAGCGTGCCATTTTCCAACAGTGCATCCACCACATCTTCCAAAACGCGAATGAACTCCGCATCCAGCTTGGAAAGCTTCTGCTCCAGATTGGATTTCTGTTCTATGGGCATGATGAAAAACGAAGGAGGCACTCAATCAATGAAACACTGTTACACACTTCTGCCCAATGTATTGGGCAGAAATGCATCGCGTACTCGCATTACATCATCGGCTCAGGTGCCAGATTGCTGGTATCTGGAACAGGTGTCTGGCAAGCCGCCAGAATATTGTTTGGCAACACCAGACTTTCCGAAGGCTCGCTGTTTTGATGTGGCTGTGCCACATCCAATGCCGGCAGAATCTGGCTGGCATGTGCCAACCACTTGTACTGCCACTTCTTCATGTCGTATTGCGCATGCGTCAAGGCACCGCGTGCTTCAAACAATTCATTTTCCGTATTCAGCAAGTCAAGCAAGGTGCGCTGACCAATTTGGAATTGCTGCATATACGCTGTGCGTACGCGTGCGGTTGAGAGCACGTGTTCCTGCAAGAAAGGCATTTGCTGACGCAGACGTTCGATATTGTTCCAGGCAATGGACAATTCTTGCTGCACATTGCGGCAGGTGTAATCACGCACATCACGTGCTGCATAATTTTGCGCAACGGTTTGGCGAATACGCGCACTGTCGCTACCGCCGCTATACAGGTTGTAGGTCAGCAACAGCTCAACGCGTGTGTCTTGCACATTGGTACGGCTGACCAATGCACCCAGCTGATCACGGTCACGACCGGTTGAAGCAATAAACTCCAACTTTGGTGAGTGCCCAGCCTTGGCCACTTTTTCACCGGCTTCCGCTGCTTCAACCAGAGCCTGCTTCGACAGAATCGAGGTGTTGCCACGCAGTGCATTGGCGAAATCCACGGTGACGCCCTTCTGCGGCAAGCGCATCATATCGGCATCAGCCACTGGCTCCAGGTACTGTGCGGGGTATTCGCCAACCAAACGACGGTAACGCTGCGACACATCATTGAGGTTATTGCTTTCGGTCATCACATTGGCCTGTGCCAATGCCACACGACCACTGGCCTGCTCCATATCCACGCCGCGGCCGACACCAGACTCTTGGCGCTCACGCAACTGCTTCAAGGTGGCAGTATGCAGACGGAAATTTTCTTGTGCCAAACGCTGCATTTCACGATAACGCTGCACATCCAGATAGGCGTCCATCACTTCGCTGGCAATGCTTTCCGAGCTTGAACGCAGATCGTAATAGCGCGACAGCTTTTCATAACCCAATTGACGGATGCTGTTGCTGGTGGCCATGCCATCAAAAATCAACTGGCGCAGCTGAACCTGCCAGCCACTGCGGGTCCAATCATATGAAGGGGCATTCGGGATATTGCTGCGCCACTCATGCCCCGTCCAACCTTGCGCCACAATCTTCGGACGCCATCCGCCTTTCGCAACATTTTCGCCTTCCAACGATGACATGAAGTCATGGAAGCGGGCGCCGATTTCCGGATGTGACAGCACTGCTTTTTCAACTGCCTGCTGTACCGACTGCGCGGGAACTACAGGAGAAACGCGCTCTGTTGCCTCTTGTTCCTGTGCCATTGCAGCACCGGCAACTAAGCTGGCAGTGATCAGAACGGAAAGCGCTTGCGAAAGATGGTTCTTTTTCATGGTTGAGCCCCTTGGCTTTTTCTTGTTAGCAAACACAAGTCAGCGGCACGCACCACTGCTTGCACATATAATTTCGATAGTGACGGTCAATCGTACAGCAAAAATCCATAAAACGTAATCTTGAGATACATCTTTGAATAATCCTTTCTCTAGTCCCGGTGCCAAAGCCCCGCCCAAGCCCTTTACCGTCACCGATGGCGTACGCAAAATCCGTAGTTTCGTCTTGCGGCAAGGTCGCTTTACCGATGCACAGCAGCGTGCTTTCGACGCTCTCTGGCCACGCTTTGGCTTGGACTACACAGGGACATTACGTAATTTGGATGCCACTTTCGGACGCTCCGCAAAGAAAATTCTTGAAATCGGCTTCGGCAATGGCGAGGCATTTCGTTTTTCTGCTGCGCGTGACCCTGCGCGTGACCACATCGGAATTGAAGTGCACGCCCCTGGTGTTGGCCGCTTATTGAATGCACTGGCTGACGATGATGCACAGAATGCCAGGGTTTATCACCACGATGCCGTGGAAGTGCTGGAGCATGAAATCGCCGATGCTGCGTTAGATGAAATCCGCATCTATTTCCCTGACCCTTGGCATAAAAAGCGCCACCACAAGCGTCGTTTGGTCAACACCGATCTTGCTGGACTTCTGATTCGCAAGCTGGCGCCCCAGGGACGCTTGCACCTGGCAACAGATTGGCAGGATTACGCCGAACAAATGTGGGATGTGCTGGATTCTTTTCCCGAGCTTCATAATCTTGCAGGCCCCCGCGGTTGTGTTCCGCGTCCTGATTGGCGCCCACAAACACACTTTGAAACACGTGGCCAACGCCTTGGGCATGGCGTGTGGGATTTGTTGTACGAAAAACGCTAATCTCAATATATAAGCTTAACTTTCCCATAACTTCGGCGCATTCCCGCATAATCACAAGCAATGGACACGACTCTCACGCTCACCAACGACATGCTGCTGGTGCTGAGCCTTGTTGTGTTCACCATGCTGATGTTTCTATTCGAGCGCATTCGCGCCGATGTGGTGTCGCTGGTGGTATTGGTACTGCTGGGCTTGACCGGGCTTGTTGCACCCGAAGACTTGTTTGGCGGGTTTTCTTCCGATGCTGTGATGAATGTTATCGCCACCATGATTCTGGGGGCGGGGCTTGATCGAACAGGCGCATTGAATCGTTTGGCGGGTTGGCTGCTGCGACATGCTCAAGGCGTTGAGCAGCGTTTGATCTTTCTTTCTTCCGCGGTTGCCGGGCTGAACTCGGCGATGATTCAAAACACCTCTGCCACCTCCCTCTACCTTCCGGTTGCATCACGTCTGACTGCACGCACCGGCATCAGCCTGTCACGCTTACTGATGCCTATGTCGGCAGCCATCATCATGGGGGGCAGCCTGACCATGGTGGGCAACTCGCCATTGATTCTGCTCAATGACTTGCTGGTTTCCGCCAATGCCAACATGCCGTCTGGTGCGGCATCACTTCAGCCATTGAAGATGTTTGCACCACTGCCGATCGGGCTGGTGTTATTGGCGGCAGGCCTGCTGTATTTCCATTTCTTTGGACACCGCGTCCTGCGGGAAGATGGCGATGACGCAGTTTCCCCCGGTCAGGCGCAAAACTATTTTGCGCGCGCCTATGGCATTGAAGGCGATATCTATGAGCTCACCGTTTTGTCCGACAGTCCGCTTGCAGGCCTGACGATTGGCGAAGTGGAAGCGTTGTCAGACGTTCCCTTGCTGCTTGCCTTGCAAACCGGCAGCGATGCCAGGCTTTCGCCTTCTGCCGACATGCATATTCGTGCTGGCAGTGCGCTGGGGGTTATGGGATCGCGCCAGCAAGTCGCTGATTTCGCACATGCACATGCACTGCGCATTGCCCCGCGACTCCGCAAGTTTGCTGACCTGTTCAACCCCAGCAACACTGGGATTTCCGAAGCAGTGGTACCGCCCACGTCAACCTTCCTTGGCAAGCCACAAACCCAACTGCATTTGCGTAAGCAATACGGTTTGAGCTTGCTGGCAATCAACCGCGACAAACAAATCTTGCGCGACGATGTGCGCAACATCCCCATTCGTGCTGGTGACATGCTGGTCTTGCATAGCCACTGGTCTGATTTGGCAGAAGCGGCAAAATGCAATGATTTTGTTGTGGTGACCGATTTCCCAAAAGACGAGCAACGGCCACATAAATTCAAGATCGCCATGACCATTTTTGCGGTCAGCATGCTGTTGGCGCTGTCCTCGCGCATCCCCACCTCTATCGCATTGATGACGGGGGTGGCCGGTATGCTGGTGACCGGCGTGTTGAAAATGGATGAAGCCTACGCCGCGATCAGCTGGAAAACTGTGTTTCTCATGGCCTGCCTGATTCCCATGGGCTGGGCAATGGACTCCAGTGGGGCGGCCGCGTGGGTGGCAGGGCACAGCATCGATCGCCTGCCCGATGGCATGCCAGTGTGGCTCATTGAACTTGCACTGGCGCTGTTCACCACTGCATTTTCGATGGTTATCAGCCATGTTGGCGCAACCATCGTTATGGTGCCACTGGCCATCAACCTTGCGCTGGCGGTGGATGGCAACCCAACCGCATTCGCCTTGATTGTGGCGCTGTCGGCATCCAACAACTTCATCACCGCATCCAATCCATCGGTGTCGATGATTACCGGCCCTGCCGGCTACAGCATGAAAGACATGTGGCGCTCAGGTGGGCCACTGACGTTGGTCTATACATTTATTATCGTGGTGATGATCAACTTGCTGTACTAACCCCACGCCACATGCCTGCATTACTCTGCTTGCGTCAGATATACCGCCCCATCCAGCATGTGGACTGGTACGGCGCGCAAACACTCACCTCGACATGGCCCAGCCGTGCATTGCCCGCTGGGTAAAGCAAACGACGCACCGTGTACGGCGCAAATCAATTCGCCGGTTTTGCTGCGCAAAAATTGCCCGGGCGCGTAGTCCAATCGTCGGCCTGCATGTGGGCAAACATTCAACCAAGCATGCACAGTGTCGTTTGCATCGCGATACACGATCAGCGATTCGGTTTCACCATCGATCTGTGCCGAGCATGCCTGCACACTCTCCGGTGACAGCGCATTCAGCTGAATCAACGCACCGTTTTCTTGTGGGTTTAACGAACTGCTCACACCTACCTCAGCACTTCTCACGATACTGTGCGCATTGTGTCACGCCACGCCGCATCACAGGGCAACACCATGTCGATCTTCAATTCACCTTATTTGAAGCGCTTGCGCGCATTCCGCTTTGCTTCACCCCGCCGCCCGCGCCACCCACTATTGCGCATCGCGTTTGGCTTGCTCAGCGTTATTGTGTTGCTGTTTTTAGTGATTGCCGGGGTGTTTATTGGTGCGGCAATGCTGTTTGCCGGCGCACTTCTACGCCTCTGGCAGCAACGTAACAAGCCTGTTGCCCAGCGCGCATCAACCAACAGCATTGATGGTGAATACCGCGTCATCAAACCGGATACACCGCATATTGCCAATTAAACTTTCAATGCTGAAGGTGGCTCGCTTCACTCCAGCCAATCATTCCAACCAAGGCTGCGCAAAGGCACTTTCATACGCCTGTGCAAGATCGGCTTGCAGGTCATTCACCTCTTCCAGACCCACACAGAAACGCACCAGGTGCCCGGGAGCCACACTGCCACGGCCATGCTGACGCATCGCATCCAATTGATAGGCCATGACAAGACTGACATGCCCGCCCCAGCTATAGCCAAGATGAAAATACTGCAGCTGGTTACAGAACTGATCGATTGCTGATGCCGACAACCCCGCATCGAATACCACACTGAACAACCCCGCTGCCGCGCCACTAGCAGATGACGCTGGCGCGCATACCTGCTGCCACTGCGCATGCCCCGGAGAGCCCGGGAATGCCGGGTGCAACAATTGCACCACTGCTGTTTGTCGCTGCAACGCTGCGGCAAGCTGCCGCGCCGCCGCATCATGCGCTTGATAGCGCAACGCAGTGCTTGGCAACGAACGCAACACAAGCTCCACATCATTGGCGCCCACACCAATGCCCAAGCGCGCATGTGTCAGTTTGATGCACTGATGCAATGCAGGGTCGCGCGTGATGATGCTGCCCATCAACACATCCCCGCCACCGCTGGGGTATTTGGTCAGCGCATGTACCGAAACATCCACCGCTACACTGCCGCCATCACGCAACAAGTCAAATGGTGAAAACGCCAGCCCCGCACCCCAGGTGTTATCGAACGCACAACGCACACCACGCTCACGGCACAGCTGAACCTGCGCAACAAGATCAGGGAATTCCATACTCACCGAACCAGGCGCCTCAAGCCATACCAAGCGGGTTTTGTCTGTCAGCTTGCTGCGCAAGTCGTCTATGTCCATCGGATCAAACACCACAACACGCACACCGAATCGCGTCAGCTCGTGCTCGGAAATCTCTTTATTCGGACCATACACATTGTCGGGCAGCAACAGTTCGTCACCGGCACGAAGCAGCGCCATTGACGTAATACTAATTGCCGACAGCCCACTAGGCGCCAGTACACACTGCAAACCACCTTCCAAGGTACACAGCCGTTCCTCCAGCGTGAAGCTTGCTGGTGTGCCATGCAGACCATAGGTATAGCCACTCTTGTCCATCCAGTCGCTGGTGCGCACAGCCTGCATG
Source organism: uncultured Thermomonas sp. (assembly GCA_964481865.1). Classification (GTDB taxonomy): domain Bacteria; phylum Pseudomonadota; class Gammaproteobacteria; order Xanthomonadales; family Xanthomonadaceae; genus Thermomonas. The sequence goes on from CAYZUG010000016.1 coordinate 14,810, forward strand.
TCAGGGAAAAAGACGGTTGAGGCCTTATGCACCGGCAGTTGCGGCGCAGAAAAGCCAGCAGGTGCCTGGTAAGGATGGTGAATCAGTGCGGTACGGAGATCAGGTGTTTTCATACCCTTATCCTAACGGATACGCACCTGGCATAGCAGGTCGTCACTGCAAGCAATTGCATGCACAATAATCCTCTTTTTCATCTTCGAGAACGCCATGGATCTTGTCCCCGCTCATGCCCCTCCGCGCATCCCCGTGCTGGATACACAGGACAAGCCTCTTGGGATGTTCCCCGTACACCGCATCTATTGTGTGGGACGCAACTTCGCCGATCATGCCCGCGAAATGGGTGCTGTAGCACCCGCATCAAAAGCCGAGCGCGGCACGCCTACTTTTTTCATGAAACCCACCGATGCACTGGTACTGGATGGAAACATTCCGTACCCACCCGGCACGCAAGAGTTGCACCATGAAGTGGAGCTGGTGGTTGCCTTGGGGCGTGATGCTGGCCAGCACACACTTCCGCTGGAGGCAGCGCAAGCCTTGGTGTATGGCTATGGCATCGGGCTTGATTTAACGCGCCGCGATTTGCAGGCTGCAGCCAAAGCCAACGGCATGCCCTGGGATACAGGTAAAAGCTTTGATGCTGCCGCCCCCATCAGTGCATTGCTGCCTGCATCCGCCATTGGCGAACTGGCCGAGCTTGAACTTTCCCTGACGGTCAATGGGCAACGTCGGCAAAGCAGCACACTTGCTCACCTGATCTGGAATGTCCCCGAAATTTTGCACGAACTGTCCAAGCTTTATCGTTTACGTGCAGGTGATTTAATCTTCATGGGTACTCCCGCAGGTGTGGCGGCTTTGCAACCCGGCGATCAATTTCACGCCCAATTAGGAAATCTTCTGCATCTTCGCGGGCAGATCAGCCCAGCACTGGTATAACCTGCTATCTACTTTTTAAGGAGGCAACACAATGGGAATGGTCAGTGAATTCAAAGAATTTGCGATGCGTGGCAATGTCATCGACCTTGCTGTCGGTGTAGTGATTGGTGGCGCATTCGGGAAAATCGTGAGTGCCTTGGTGGATAAAGTCATCATGCCGCCGATTGGCCTGATTATTGGGGGCGTTGATTTCTCTAAACTCGCCGTCACTCTGAAAGAAGCCAGCGTCGATGCTGCAGGCGCCGACGTTCCCGCTGTTGTATTGGCCTATGGTGAGTTCATCAACTCGATCATTCAGTTCACCATCATTGCGTTTGCCATTTTCATCGTCGTAAAAATCATCAATAAACTGCACAAAAAAGAAGAAGCACCCGCCGAGCCGGAAGCGCCTTCAGAAGAAGTGCTGCTGCTGCGTGAAATTCGCGACGCGTTGAACAAATAAGCACACGCTTCCTGCACTGAAAGCACGCATTACTGTCAAAAAGCCAAGTCTTCCCCTTGTTGGAGCCACGCATGCGTTTTACTGCTCTTGCCACTGCACTGTCGCTGTTTGTCGCCCTGCCTCTAGCGGCAAAACAGCCTACACACATCGAACCCACTGCCATTGCGCAGGCAACGGTCTTGCGTCAACACGCACTGACTGACCCCACCGCTTGGGCAGTCACAGAGTCTCTGACCACCGAAGTTGGTCCGCGTCTTGCGGGCAGCGAAGCCGATGCACGCGCAGTGGAATGGGCCAAAGCCAAGTTCAAGGCATTGGGCTACGACAAGGTGTGGACGGAGCCGGTTACTTTTCCGAAGTGGGAGCGCCGCAGTGAGTCAGTCCATGTTCTGGGCAAGCATGCGCAACCGCTGCATATCACCGCACTGGGCGGAAGCCCAGGCGGAACCGTGGAAGCTGAGGTGGTGCGCTTTGAGTCACTCGCCGCGCTGCAACACGTTGCACCCGGTTCGTTGGCGGGGAAAATCGCCTTCATTGATTTCCAAATGGAACGTGACTCTGGCATGCGCGGCTATGGCATGGCCTCGCAAGTGCGTGCTGCTGGACCTTCGGCAGCTATTCGTGCCGGTGCCATTGGTTATTTGATGCGCTCCGCTGGTACCGATTGGCACCGCACACCGCATACCGGCATGACACGTTTTGACCCGGGGCTGACGCCTATTCCCTCTGCTGCCCTGTCACTACCCGATGCCGACCAACTCGCACGCTTACTTGCGCTGGGTGAGACGCGCGTGAAGCTGGCACTGGACTGCGGCTGGAACGGTGAATACACCTCACACAATGTCATTGCTGAAGTCACCGGCCGCAGCAAACCCAACGAGGTGGTGGTCATTGGCGGGCATCTGGATTCCTGGGATTTGGGAACCGGTGCGGTTGATGATGCCGCCGGCATTGGCATCAGCATGGCAGCAGGCCACCTGATTGCGCAGCTTCCAAAAGCCCAGCGTCCTGCACGCACCGTGCGTGTGGTGGCCTTTGCGAATGAGGAACAAGGCCTCTGGGGTGGACGTGCCTATGCCGAAGCGCATCGACACGCACTGCGCAACCACCATTTCGGTGCAGAAAGTGATCTCGGTGCTGGCCGTATTTATGCCTTTGCCGCCAAGGTACCCGACTATGCCCGCACCGCCATGGCACAGATTGCGGATGTTCTTGCGCCACTGGGTATTGCTTATCAACCCGACGCTGAAGGCTGCGGACCGGATCTTTCACCCATTTACGGGCTTGGCATGGCCTGTGCGGCACTTTCGCAAGATGCCAGCACCTATTTCGACCTGCACCACAACGCAGACGATACGCTGGATAAAATCGATCGCGCCGATCTTGCACAAAATACTGCTGCCTATGTTGCCTTTACCTATTTGGCAGCGGATGCCAAAGGCGATTTTGGCAGTGCCCCGAACACAAACAGCGCCACACCGTAACACCCACGCCATATCTCTTTGAGCATCATCCTGTTATGCCGTTATCACTTGCAGATGGCGTGAAGGTTTATCTGGTCGGTGGCGCCGTACGCGACACATTGCTCGGCCTTACCGCTGGCGATCGTGATTTTGTCGTGGTGGGCGCCACTGCTGAGCAAATGTTGAATGCGGGCTTCAAGCAAGTGGGGCGTGACTTTCCTGTCTTTCTGCACCCGCAGGATGGCGAGGAATATGCGCTTGCCCGTACCGAGCGCAAATCGGGTGTGGGCTATACCGGCTTTGTTGTGCATGCGGATCCATCCGTGCAACTGGACGATGATCTGCGGCGGCGCGACTTCACCATCAACGCAATGGCCTTGGATGAGAACGGGCAACTGCTTGATCCTTTCAATGGACAACGGGATATTGCGCAGCGCTGTTTGCGGCATGTCAGTGAGGCCTTTGTGGAAGACCCACTGCGGGTGCTGCGTGCCGCACGCTTCATGGCACGTTTTGCATCCCTCGGCTTTCAGATTGCACCTGAAACACTTGCACTGATGCGCAGCATCGCCGCCAGCGGTGAGCTGCAAACACTTGTACCAGAACGCGTGTGGCAAGAGCTGAGCAAAGCACTGCGCAGCAAAACCCCGTCGGCATTTTTGCGAACCCTGCGTGATGCAAACGCCTTGCGCGATGTCCTGCCAGAAGTTGATGCGCTTTACGGTGTGCCACAACGTGCCGACTATCACCCGGAAATCGACACCGGCGTGCATCAGGAACTTGTGTGTGATCAAGCCGCACGGCTGGCTGAAGGCGATGACTTGATCGGCTATGCCGCACTTTGCCACGACCTTGGCAAAGCACTGACACCCGCTGATGAATGGCCACGTCACATCATGCATGAGCAGCGCGGTGTTGCACCTGCACGCGCCATGAGTGAACGCCTGCGCGTGCCAGCCGAACATCGTGAACTGGCCATCCTGTGCAGCCGCGAACACCTGAACGTGCATCGTATCGCTGCGCTTAAAGCATCCACCATCCACGACCTGATTGCCCGTTGTGATGGCTTCCGCAAGCCACAACGCATCCGACAACTGGCGATGGCATGTGAAGCCGATGCACGTGGCCGCACCGGTTATGCCGATAGCGATTATCCGCAGGCAGCGCGTTTACAACATCTGCACCGCGCCGCCATGGCGATCAGCAGTCAGCATATTGCTGCACAAGGCATCACTGGCCCCGCGTTCGGCGAGGCCATGCGCTTAGCGCGTATTGCCGCGATTGCGCAGGTGCAATCAGAGCCGATGGCTTAAATCACCCAGCAAAAACGCTGGTTCAAAATCAACACCGCGTTGAAAACCAATGGCTTGGAAACGCTCACCCATTTCACTGGGCAGTGTCAGCACTTTGGCTTGTTGCCGCAAATTGTGGATAGCTGCAGCATCCGCAGTTTGCGCCTCTGCCTGCTGCAAATTGGCCTGCAATTGATTGCCCAACAAGAAACTGGCTTGCGAGCAATAGCCCGAGAACTCAAACCCCGCATGTACGCAGGCTTCTGCCACGGCCGTGAAATCTACTGAGGCAGTGATGTCGGAAAGTCCAGGCCAAGCGAACACATCATTGCTGACGTGATGCTGGCGAAACGCGCGAAGCGTTCCCTCATTGCGCTCAGGCTGATAGAACTCGCTGCGTGCGTACCCGTAATCAATCAGCAACACCGCACCTTCTTGCATCCCGCCAACCACAGCTTGCATCCAATACGGCAAATGCGCCACCACCTCACTGCGATAGCCGTCTGGCAAGGGGGCATCCAGTTGTGACTGGATGCGCTGCACGGCAGCGCTCAACATCGGGTCGGCGGGGCGCTCAGTGCGGATGAAATCACCATCGCCATTCAGTGCGACGTATTCTTCCAGCACGTCCCCATCTCGCATAACAAAACGCGGCGTGGGCAAGGCATCAATCACTTCATTGGCGAACAGAACACCCCGCCACGCGTCTTGAATCGGCCCATCCAGCCACTCGACGCGTGCAAATACCGATGGTGGCAAACTGCTTTGCAACCGTTTTTGCTGCCGTTCGCGCAAATCTGCACTTGGCTCCAAAATCGCATAGCGTTTGGGGAGTGCGCCGCGTTGCTGCAAGCCCTCAAGACAGGCTTCAGCAAATGCACCGCTACCACCACCCAACTCCATAAAGACAGCATCTTTTCCAAGCTGACGCAGCACTGGTGCCACCGCATCTGTCACGCAGGCTGAAAACAATGGGCTGCGCTCGGGTGCGGTGATGAAGTCCCCTTGTGCACCGAACTTGTGCGCACCCGCACTGTAATAACCAAGCCCAGGGGCATAGAGCGCCAGCTCCATGTATTTCCAGAAAGGAATGGCACCACCAGCAGCGATGATCTGCTCCTGGATGACGCTACGCACATGGGCACTGTGCGCTTGCGCGTCACTGCTTGGCACAGAAAGTGAGCGACTCATGCGGACACCACCTGAAGGCGACGCCCTGCACTTTGCCCAGGCCCTGAAAACACACGCACTTCAAGGCTTTCGATGGCATGCGCAAGCAAGGCTTCACGATCTTCTGTCAGCCTCTGCAAAAACCACGCAGCGAAGGCTTCCAGTGTGGCATTTTCAATGGGCAGTAATTTGACATCACTGCGCAGAAACGGAATACGCTGCCCTGCAAAAACGGCATACACATACTCAGCATCTTCTTCAATCTGCAAGAACGGCGAACGTGTGGGCAGAATCATCCATTCGTTCAACTCACGGCACAAAGCAACGACACGGTCTTTATAAATGCCGTAATCAAAGCACATGTCATTCCCCAACATCCGCGCTTCGATATCCACCTCCACCACGAAGTTATGTCCGTGGACGCGCTCGCGTTCGGTGGCAGAAAAGATCGTGAAATGTCCTGCGGAAAACTTCATGTTTTCCTTGGCAAGACGAATGATGACACGCTCACTCACACGCTCATTCATGAGAAGTCCGCCTCACTGATATCGCCCAATTGTGGGCGCAGCACGATGTCTTCCATCACCGTACGCGCCGACATCGTCCAGGCCGTCCAGACGATCTCTGCCACATCCTCTGCTGGCATCAAACGATCTGCTGGCAATGACACACCTGCCCATGAGTCGGTCTGCGTTGCGCCAGGCAGCAACGCCACTACGCGCACACCATGTGGCTTCATTTCTTCGCGCAGATTCCGTGTCAAACCATACAGCGCATGCTTCGCGATGCTATAAGAGCCGCCATTGGGGTAGGCCGCGATTGAGGCTGTGCTGCAGACATTCAGCACCATGCCACTACGCCGCTGCATCATCGGGGGCAACAACCGCTTACTCAGCCGATAAGCACCAAACACATTAGCCTGCAGCATTTCCAGCAAGACACCATCTTCTTCATTGACAATACTGCCAGGACGGAATGCACCCGCATTATTGACCAGCAAGTCAACCGCGCCGTGTTGCTGTGCAATCTGCTGTGCCAAGGCATCCACAGCCGCATCGTTTTGCATATCGCAGACGATGCACTCGACCTGCGGCCATGTTGCTTTCAATGCATCCAGCCCCGCCTGCCCACGTGCGCAGGCAATCACCGTATGCCCTGCCTTCGCAAAGCGCTCAACCACAGCGCGGCCAATACCACGCGATGCACCCGTCACCACGATGACACTCATTCTAAAAACACTCCTCGCTCGATTAGCACACCCACGGCCGCCGCATGCTCCAGTGCTTGCGGCTTGGATAATTTCAAACGCACACCCTTCGCACCAAACTCATGCAGGATGAGCGCTGCGCAGCGTTCTGCCAATGTTTCCACCAGGGCAAACTGTGTCTGCCCCGCATATTCCTGCACACGCAAACTGATGGCCTCGTAATCCATCGCATCGGCCAGAGCATCACTTGTTGCCGCAATGCGGTTATCTGTGCGGATATAAATATCTAACAGCAATGGCTGCGTCGCGTGTCGCTCGTGTTGATGCACGCCAATCAGTGCATCAACACGCAAACCTTCGATAAAAACCAGATCATTCATTGCATCAGGATAGCGGCGAATCATTCCGCCGCCACCTCCACTGCTGGCAATGTCGCCATATCCCAACGCGGTGTTGCACGAATGGCCGCATCATCCTGCTGCCCTGCCAGCAACCGCAGCGCCCCGGCAAACGCAATCATTGCGCCATTATCGGTACACAATGCAGGCCGCGGGAAACAGGCACGCCCACCACGTTTTTCACACATCGCGGCCAGTCTTTCGCGCAGGCGTTTATTGGCACCCACACCACCAGCAACAATCAAAGTATTGGTGCCAGCGGCATCCAGCGCACGTGCGCATTTGATCGCCAGCGTCTCCACCACCGCATCCTCGAAGCCGCGCGCAATATCAGCACGCGTCGTTTCACTCTGATCGCTGTTCTGCCACGCCAGCAAGACCTGCGTTTTCAACCCACTGAAGGAAAAATCCAACCCGGGCCGATCCGTCATCGGGCGAGAAAACTTGAACCGCCCCGGCGTACCGATTTCAGCCAACTTGGCCAGCTGTGGCCCACCCGGATACGGCAACCCCATCAGCTTGGCCGTTTTGTCGAATGCCTCACCCGCTGCGTCATCCAGCGTTTCCCCCAGCAAGCGATAACAGCCAATCGCATCCACAGCCACCAGCTGGGTATGCCCGCCTGATACCAGCAAGGCAACAAACGGAGGTTGCGGTGCACCATCTTCGATCAAGGGTGCCAGCAAATGCCCTTCCATGTGATGCACACCAATCGCTGGCACATCCAGCGCCCAAGCCAGCGATCGCGCCACCCCTGCCCCCACCAACAGCGCCCCCACCAGTCCTGGCCCTGCCGTATAAGCCACACCGTCAATATCGCTCATCGCCAACCCCGCATCCGCCAGCGTTTGGCGAATCAGTGGCAGCAACTTCCGCACATGGTCGCGGCTGGCCAGCTCTGGCACCACGCCGCCGTATTCCGCATGCAACGCAATCTGGCTATACAGCGCATGCGCACGCAAACCTGCCGCGCCGCCGAGTGCTGTGTCGTAAAGGGCAACCCCAGTTTCATCACACGATGATTCAATGCCGAGTATCTTCATCCCACTATCTTGCGCCGAAACTTCCAATAGTGCTATTATGCACGGCTCGCCCAGATGAACTGGGCTGCACCCTAAAGATTAGAGACCTTTTCATGCCCAGCGTCAAAGTCCGCGAAAACGAACCCTTTGAGTTTGCCCTGCGTCGTTTCAAGCGCACCTGCGAGAAGGCCGGTGTTCTGGCTGAAACCCGCAAGCGCGAATTCTACGAAAAGCCGACCCAAGAGCGTAAGCGTAAAGCTGCTGCCGCTGTAAAGCGTCAGGCTCGCCGCACCTCACGCGACATCACCAAGCGCCAGCGCCTGTACTGAGCGCGGTTTTGGGGTGTTTGCAAAAGCCGGCACGCACTGCGTCGCCGGCTTTTTGTGTTTGTACTTGCATACCGAGATTTCAGCATGAGCATGAAACAACAATTGACGGATGACATGAAGGCCGCGATGAAGGCCGGTGAAAAAGACCGTCTTGCAGTCATTCGCCTGATCAATGCCGCCATTAAACAAAAAGAAGTCGATGAACGTGTCGAAATGACCGATACGCTTGTGCTGGCCATTCTGGAAAAGATGGTCAAACAGCGCAAAGACTCGATCACCCAATACGAAAATGCCGCCCGTGAAGATTTGGCTGCGCAGGAACGCTATGAACTGGGTGTTCTGGAAACCTATCTGCCAGAAAAAATGGGCGAAGCCGAGATTGCAGCTGAAATCAGTCGCGCCATTGCCAGCACGGGTGCTGCTTCTGCCGCTGATATGGGTAAGCTGATGGCCGTTCTCAAGCCCGCTCTCGCCGGCAAGGCCGATATGGGGGTGGTATCGAAGTTGGTCAAACAGGCACTTGCCTGAGCGATTTGGCCACACAACAGCTGTTTTGCATCGCGGCGCAGCATCCGGCGCACGCACGCTTGAAGGAGGCGCGTATTCGTCGCCACCTTCTTGCTGGTTACATGGCAAAGTAACGCTATGGCTCGTATTCCTGACGCGTTTATTGACGACCTGCTTGCCCGCTCCGACATCGTTGAAGTGGTGGGTGCGCGCATTCCGCTAAAACGTCAGGGAAAAGAGTTTGCGGCACGCTGCCCATTCCATGACGAACGCTCAGCCAGTTTCACTGTGTCACCAACAAAGCAGTTCTATCACTGCTTCGGCTGTGGTGCGCACGGCACGGCACTCAGCTTCTTGATGCAATACGATCGCCTTGAGTTTCTTGATGCTGTGGAAGACTTGGCACGGCGTGTTGGCATGGAGATTCCACGCGAAACCCAGCAGCGCAATGCCAACCCGGAAACCCGCGATCTCTACGCTGCCATGGAGGCCGCTGGGCAGTTTTTTGCCCGCCAACTGGCACAAAGTACCGACGCGCAAACCTATGTTGCCGAACGTGGCATTTCACCCGACATCATGCAGCGTTATGCCATTGGTTATGCGCCAGATGGCTTTTCTGCGCTGCGCGATGCACTGGCCACCGATGCGCGACGCACACAGTTGTTGGAGCGCGGCGGGCTGTTCTCAAAAAATGACCGTGGACATTTGTACGACAAATTCCGACATCGTTTGATGTTTCCAATTCATGACCGGCGTGGTCGGATCATTGCTTTTGGTGGCCGCGTCATTCGCGCTGACGATAGTCCGAAATATCTCAACTCTCCCGAAACCCCGCTGTTTCATAAAGGTCGCGAACTGTATGGCCTATGGCAAGCACGGCAATCCAACCAGAAGCTTGAGCGTTTGATCGTGGTGGAAGGGTATATGGATGTGCTTGCGCTTGCGCAGTACGGCATCACGCAAGCAGTCGCCACATTGGGCACAGCAACAACACCAGAACATGCGGAGCTGCTGTTTCGCAATGCCCCCGATGTGTATTTCTGTTTCGATGGTGACCGCGCTGGGCGGGCAGCCGCCTGGAAAGCCGTGGAGTCGATTCTTCCACGCATGAAAGATGGGCGACAGGCATTCTTCCTGTTTCTGCCTGATGGCGAAGACCCCGACTCCCTTCTGCGTCACGCGGGCGTAGCTGGCTTTGATGCGCATCTGCGCAACGCCACGCCGCTCTCGTCCTTCTTCTTTGCGCAACTTTCTGCCGACGTCAATCTTGGCACCCTGGATGGCAGAGCGCGGCTTGCCGAACATTGCAAACCTTTGCTGACCCAGATTCCTGATGGCGCATTTGCTGATTTGATGCAGCAACGTTTGCATGAATTAACCGGCGTCCGTGCCAATCAGCCGGCTGCACCCGCCAAGTACAGCGCACGCAACACTGCACGACCAAACACAACACAAAAGCCCAGCCTGATCCGCACAGCGATTACGCACTTGGTGCAACGTCCCTCCTTTGCACAAGCGTTACAACCACCATTTCGTTTTGCGGCACTCCGCCAACCGGGAGTTGAGCTATTGTCCGAACTGGTACTGCTGCTGCGCGAACGCCCTGACATCACAACTGGCGTGTTACTGGAAGCGTTCGCTGACCGCAACGAAGCCAATGCCCTGCACAAGCTGGCACTGGTTGATCTCCCCGGCGAAGAAAACGACCTTCATGCCGAATTTCTGGATGCCATTCAACAGTTGAACAAACTGGTCATTCAACAGCGCATCACAGAGCTGCAACAGCAACAACGCACAACCGGTCTATCCGATGGTGACAAACAAGAGCTACGCGAATTGTTGCAAACCCGGCTGCAGCGCTGAGTAGATCAACACTCGCAACAATCACTTAATCCCTGAAAGCGAGCACACTGACGCGATTACAACATCGCAGCTGACTGTTCAAGAATGAATGTTGTGCTGGGTACTGGCTCGAAATAAGGCAGCAGCCAGTGGTCCACCAACAAGAATGCAAACAATGCCATCAAATACACGATGGAGTATTTGAAAGTGCGCATCGCAAAGAACTCATCCGGTGGATCCAGCAATTTCCACGCATACCAAAGAAATACTGCGCCCAACACCAAGGCACCCACCAGATAGAACACACCACTCAAGCGTGTTGCCCACGGCAATACCGTCACCACCACCAATAAAACGGTGTACAGCAAAATCTGCCAACGGGTGTACACCACACCGTGTGTTACAGGAAGCATCGGTACCAAAGCGCGTGAGTAATCTTCTCGCCGAAAAATCGCCAGCGCCCAGAAGTGCGGGGGGGTCCATACAAAAATAATCAGCACCAGCAAGAGGGCATGTGCCCAGTCCCATTCCCGCTGCATGCCGGTAACAGCGGCCCAGCCCAGTAACGGTGGCACGGCGCCCGCCAGACCACCAATTACAATATTTTGTGGCGTCGCCCGTTTCAGAAAACCGGTATAGATAATGGCGTAGCCAATCAACCCGGCAAATGTCAGCACTGCACAGATCCAATTCACCCACAGCACCAGAATCAGCATGGACGCAATGCCAAGCGTGACTGCAAACACCAACACCTGTGAGGGCCGCAATGTTCCCATGGCCAAGGGACGCTCGGCGGTGCGCACCATGACTTTGTCGATGCGCTGATCCAACAGGTGATTGATTGCCGCCGCACTGGATGCCGCTAACCAAATACCAATCGATCCAGCCAGAAGCTGCCACCACGGCCAGACATCCCCCGGACGAATGGCCAGCAGCATGCCAATGATGGCGGTAAATACAATCAATGCCACGATGCGTGGCTTGGTCAATGCCCAATACTGTGAAGCCATGGATTGTTGACGCATGCTCATGGCTCCGGTAACCGAATACGCGCCAGCAATGTCACCAGAACGAACAACAACGCAGTTGCTCCAGCGTTATGCAGCACCGCCAGACTCAGCGGCAAGGCAAAGATGACATTTGCAACGCCTAAGGAAAACTGTACCAACAGCAGACCCAGCAGAATCGCCCCCCAGCCCAGCAAGCCAGGTGTGCGCAGCAAGCGTATCGCCACCATCAGTACATGCCCAACCACTAAGAGCGCCATCAGCCGGTGTGCAAGCTGGATAGCAACGCGGGCACTGTTATCTAAAATACCGCCTTCGTAATCCACCCCGATGCCCCGCCACAACACGAAGCCTTCGGAAAAATCTGTTTCTGGCCACCACGCACCAGCACACTTGGGATAGTCGGTTCCACAGGCAAGCGCCGCGTAGTTTGCACTTGTCCAGCCACCCAATGCGACCTGCACAATCACCAGTCCAAGCCCAATCCACAACAATGAACGCAGACGCCGTGCATCACCACTGATCATTGGCTGCGCTGTTGCACGCCAGGCCATCCACGTCAACAAGGCAAATGTACTTAGCCCACCCAGCAAATGCCCCATCACCACGATGGGCTTGAGCAACCATGTCACTGTCCACATGCCCAGCAAGGCTTGGAAAATGATGAGCGCCAACGTCAGCGTACTCACCCGTGCCAGATCCACGTTTGACCATCGCAAGACACCCAACAGCAATAGCAGCTCGGCAGCGATTGCAAGCACTGAAGCAGCAACATGCGCACCTCGCATATACAGTGGGATGGCAACGGCCACCATCACCGACGCAGTAAACACCTGTGTCCATCCAAGCGGACGCTTGCGTGTTGCCAGCAATGCAAGCGCAAGCACAAGCACGCCCAAACCACCTGCAATCATGCGATGAAATTGCTCGCGCCATGCTTTGTCTGGCAATACTGGACGAATGGCGGTTGCCGCATGATCGGCCACTTGTTCGGCTGCTGTTGGCCAAGCAGCCTTGCCATAGCAGGTTGGCCAATCAGGGCAGCTCAACCCCGCGTTAGACAGGCGAACAAACGCGCCAAACACGATGACACAAAATGCCAACCCCACCGCCAACCACGCCACACGGTGAAAATGCCGATGCACGTTGAGCTTTGAAAAAGATGCTGTACTCATGCTCAGTTGATCCTCAACAAACGTGCCAAATCTGTGCGTAAATCTGCTGGGTCAAAACCTGGGGCATAGCGCAGCACCACAAACCCATTGGGGTCAATCAGCCACACGGCATCACCTTCCTCCGATACCTGTGGCAACAATGCATCTAACGTCGCATCAACCTGGATGGGGTACACCTCGCGCAGATTCGCCATCGTTTCCAGCTTGGTGCCTCCCCAAAGCACATGCACGCGATCGGCCTCTTTGCCCATCAAACGCCAGACTTTATCCAAGTCCATCAACAACTGCTGGCATGCAGCGTGGCGCGCACCATCGCACGCCTGCGGCATGGTGAGAATACGCCATGTGCGCGGACTGTCTTCCCATGTATAGACAACACCATCCTGCTGGGTCAGTGCATGCGTACGCAGGTCAACATAGGGCGAGAGCAGCTCCCCTTTATTCTTCATGCCTTGCGGCTGCCAGCCTGAAAAGCGCAATGCACCCGCAAATATCAGCCCACCAAAGAACACGACAACCAAGATCACTAATGCCATGCGGTTGCGTTTTGCCACATCGGCGTTTACTTCATTTTGTGTCATGTTTTTTTGCTCGAAATGTCATCACTAACGCCACGATCAGCACCGTCAGCGCCAAACCAAACCATTGCACCGCATACCCCAAGTGGCGCTCGGGCTGCATGGTATTCGGGAGAATATCCAGATCACGCTCACCTGGTGCAAGCATAACGCCTGCATCACCATTCTCATGCACAGGATCCAAGCGCAGTACACGCGGCGCCAACCCTTGCGCAGGCAAACCCAATACCTGCGCAATAGCAGGCATGTCCATGCGTGACGCCAGCCAGCGGCTATCCTCAAGTGCCACTAATGCCTGACCATGCGCCAAGCCTTCTGATGGTGGTGGCGCGAGTAAACCACGCACCTGTTGCTGTGCCGTAACCGGGCAGCCCACTGCGGGAAGCGCACGATGCCCATCCAGCGGCCACCACCCTGCATCCACCAAAATGGCCTGCCCACCCACATCGGGAAACAACAAGCAGTACATGCGCACACCGATGTGCTCGGCACGGCGCTGGTTATCCAGCCAGAGCGTGCGCTGATCCATCTGCCCTTGCCCGTGCGCCCAGTCATACGCTTTGACGCGCGCAGGGTCGGAGGCCAACAGCACCGGCTGTGCGACACTACGATCCAGCACATGACTTGCTTCATCCAGCATCGCTTGTTTTTCATGCATACGCGCTAATTGCCAACGCCCCAGCGAAGCAAAGCCTGCCGCCACAATCAGTGCAAGCAGCCACCACAACGCACGTTTCATGATTCGTTGCTCCAAACGCATTACATCAGCCACTCCAGCTGCAATAATGCAAGCCAACATCACTCAACCCATCGGAACGATGCATGGACGGCCCTTTAAAAGTGTTACTTATCGTTGGCATTTTGCTTTTGATCCTTTGGAACCTTGGGGCTGGCTTGTATTACATGCTCGTGGATAAAGGCGCCACCACACGCACTGTCAACTCCCTGACCAAACGTATCGCGCTGAGTGTGGCACTGATTTTATTTGTCGTTCTCGCCATTTACATGGGCTGGATTACACCCCACGGTGTTGGCAGCAACCCAAACTAACCTCATTCACCACCGTTGAAAATGCGGAAGGCCGGCATTGCCGGCCTTCTTGGCATGTGCGGACGGTCAATCAAAGCACGTACACGAACAGGAACAGTCCCAGCCACACCACGTCCACAAAATGCCAATACCAAGCCACAGCTTCAAAGGCAAAATGGTTGTCCTTGCTGAAGTGCCCCTTGATGCTGCGCAACCACATGACAAGCAGCATGATGGTACCCAAGGTCACGTGTGCACCGTGGAAACCAGTCAGCATGAAGAAGGTTGAGCCGTAAATGCCCGAGCCCATGGTGAGGTTCAACTCACGATAAGCATGCACATATTCCGTCACCTGGAAATACAGGAAGATACAGCCCAGTGCCACCGTCAAGCCCAGGAACAGCACTAATGCGCTTCTGTTGGCTGCTTTCAACGCATGGTGCGCAATTGTGATGGTGACACCTGAAGCCAGCAGAATCAGCGTGTTGAGCAGCGGCAGACCCCAAGCTGGAATCGTCTGATACACACCACCGATTTCACCCGGGCCATTGCTTGGCCAGCCACCGGCAAAGCCAGGCCACAGCAGCGCATTGGTGACAGCGCCCTGCCCTTCACCATTGAGCCACGGCAAAGCAAACTGGCGCGCATAAAAAAGTGCACCAAAAAATGCAGCGAAGAAAAAGATTTCCGAGAAGATGAACCAAATCATCCCCATACGGAATGACACATCCACTTGCTTATTGTAATGACCGGCCAATGATTCACGAATCACGTCACCAAACCATTTGAACAAGACCGCCAAGATTCCGGCGATTCCGATATAGAAGACCGTACGCCCCCAACTGACATCATTCAGCCAGCTTGCAAAGCCCACCATAGTGATGAACATGGCAATAGCGGCAAAAATCGGCCACTTGCTGCTGCTGGGAACGAAATATGTCTCTTCGTGGTGATTGGCGTGATCGGCGTGGGCATTGGCCATGGCGACTTTCCGGTTGAGCGTGAAAAATTAAGGAGCGGCGTGAGCCAGTCCGGCTTGACCCTGTCCTGCTGCCAAAGCATCAGTTTGGGCATCATTCTTGAAAAACGTATATGACAAAGTAATCGTTTTGACCCCATGTGGCAGCGAGGGGTCAACGATGAAACGCACCGGCATGTCTCTGCCTTCACCTGCTGCCAACGTCTGCGCGGTGAAACAAAAACATTCCGTCTTGTTGAAATACCCCGACGCACGTGCTGGCGCAACCGACGGCACTGCCGTTCCCACGATAGGGTAATCGGATGTGTTTTGTGCGTAATACAGGGCTTCGTATTGCTGTCCCAACTGCACGCGCATCGTGGCTTGTTTCGGTGAGAACGCCCAAGGCAATTTGGAATTCACACCGCCATCAAACTGCACATTGATCCAGCGTGCATTGGGATCAGCCTCGGCCACTTTAGCCGAGGATGCGGTTTGCTCAAGGCGAATCCCGAACACTTTTTCACAGGCAATGCGATACAGCGGCACAAGAGAAAATGCAAAGCCGAACGCAATAACCGCGACGCCAATCATTTTCCATACCCCAAGTTCGCGAATCCCAGCCATGTTCAGCGCCCCAGTACGCCACTCAGAATAAACGCCACATAGATTGCCAAGGCAATCCCCGCAAACAGCCATGCCGTACGCTTGGCGCGCTTGCGACTAACGTCCATCTCTGGTGGCAATGTGGGTGACGGCTTCATCGTGTGCTTACTCAGTGATCAACATCGCCATGTGCCAGGTCACCTTCTTTGATGACGGGCGGTGTGGCAAAGGTGTGATGCGGCGCAGGCGAAGGCACAGTCCATTCCAGACCACGCGCACCTTCCCAGGCACGTGCTTCGGCTTTGGCGCCATATTTCTTCGAATGCAGCAGCACGAACGCCATCATGAACGGGGTGACAAACATCCCGAAGGCGCCAATCGAGCTGATCATGTTCCAGTCGGCAAATACCACGTTGTAATCAGGAATACGGCGCGGCATGCCAGCCAGACCCAAGAAGTGCTGCGGGAAGAACAGCAAGTTCACGAACACAATCGTCCACCAGAAGTGAATCTTGGCCAGTGTTTCGTTGTACATGCGGCCTGTCCACTTCGGCCACCAGTAATAGATCGCCGCGATAATGGCAAACAAGGCACCGGTCACCAGCACATAGTGGAAGTGCGCCACCACGAAATAAGTGTCGTGGTATTGGAAGTCAGCCGGCACAATCGCCACCATCACCCCTGAGAAACCGCCAATGGCAAACAGGATGACGAAAGCAATCGCCCACAGCATGGGGGCCTCAAAGGTCAATGCACCACGCCACATGGTCGTGACCCAGTTGAAAATCTTGACCCCCGTGGGAATAGAAATCAGCATCGTGGCGAACATGAAGTACAGCTCACCCCCCAGCGGCATCCCCACCGTGAACATGTGGTGCGCCCACACGATGAACGACAAGAAGGCAATCGCGGCAGTTGCATACACCATCGCCTGATAACCAAACAGCGGCTTGCGGCTGAAGGTCGGCATGATTTCCGACACCACACCGAAGGCCGGCAGAATCATGATGTACACCTCGGGGTGACCGAAGAACCAGAAAATATGCTGGTACATCACCGGGTCACCGCCACCAGCCGCATTGAAGAAGCTGGTTGCAAAGAAGCGGTCGGTCAGCAGCATGGTCACGGCACCTGCAAGCACCGGCATCACCGCAATCAACAAGAATGCGGTAATCAGCCATGTCCAGCAGAAGATCGGCATCTTCAACAAGTCAACGCCCGGTGCGCGCATATTCAGCACGGTTGCGATGATGTTGATCGCGCCCATGATGGAGCTGATCCCCATCAAGTGAATCGCAAAAATAGAGAATGCCAAGTTGCTACCGCCCTGCAACGACAGCGGCGGATACATCGTCCAGCCACCTGCTGGTGCGCCGCCTGGCAGGAAGAAGGTCAGCAACAGCAAGGTGAAGGCAAACGGCATGATCCAGAACGACAGATTGTTCATGCGCGGCAATGCCATATCTGGCGCACCGATTTGCAGCGGAATCATCCAGTTAGCCAAGCCCACAAACGCCGGCATCACTGCACCGAAGATCATCACCAATGCGTGCATGGTGGTGAGCTGGTTGAAGAATTCCGGGTTGACGTATTGCAGACCTGGGGTCATCAGCTCAGCGCGAATCCCCACCGATAAGGCAGCGCCAACGATGGCCATGAGGAAACTGAACACCAAGTACAACGTACCGATGTCTTTGTGATTGGTTGAGAACAACCAGCGCTCAATGAAGCCCTGCTTGTGATGACCGTGGGCGTCGTGATGACCGACGGCGTCGGGATGCGTGGCGGACATGAGATACCTTCTCTGGATGCTAAAAGTGTGAATCAACCAGCCTGCGCAATTGCAGCAGGCTGAGCGGACGGAGAAACAACGGCAGTCGCTGCCGCACCCGCTTCATCGGCAGGTGCTTCCTCTGGTTCAGGCGTTGGCGCTACAGGTGCTGGCGGCGCATGCTTCGCCTTTTCTGCAGCCAGCCATGTGGCGTATTCATCCTTGCTGACTGCTTTCACCACGATCGGCATGAAGCCATGATCCTTGCCGCAAAGTTCAGCGCACTGCCCACGGTAGAGACCTGGCTTTTCAATTTGCGCCCAAGCCTCATTGACAATACCCGGCACCGCGTCTTGCTTCCAACCGAGCGCTGGCACCCACCATGAGTGAATGACGTCATCGGCCGTCAGCACAAAACGGATCTTGGTATCCACTGGCAGTACCAGCACATTGTCAACATTGAGCAAATAATTCGGATCATCCGCAGTGGTGACCACTTTGCCGCTTTGACGCAGCTCATCGTCTTTACGGTCAAGGCGGCTGACAAACGAGACTTGCTCGCCCAGATATTCGTACTTCCACATCCATTGATAACCCGTCACCTTGACGGTCATCGCAGAGTCACGCACGTCATACATGCGCATCAACCCACTGGTGGACGGAAACGCCAAACCCACCAAGATCAAAATAGGAATGGTGGTCCAGATGACTTCCAACTTCGTGCTATGCGTAAAGCTGGTATCCGCGACCGCGCCTTTCGACTTGCGGAAACGGAACATCGCCACACCCATGGCAACAAACACGATCACACCAATGATCGTACATACCCAAAGCGCCACCATGTGCGCATCGTAGGCAGCATAGGAGGTTGGCGTGACACCACGCCCCAGATTCATTTGCCAGCGCACAGGGTCTGCGGGACCAGCCCCTTCCTGTGCCCATGCAAACCACGGCACAACACCCAAGGCTGCAGCCAGCGCCCATTGTTTGATACGGCCAAACGTCATCACATCTGCCCCACTTGTCTGAAAATTGATCCCCATGGCGCAAAGAACGCGGCAATACATGCGTCTTGCCCCCGTTCTAGCCCCCCAAAGCTGTACATGAACGACCCTCTGTCCAGCTTGATCTGAATCAAGATTACTGATGCAGCCGCCATACAGCAACCATTTAAGTTATTTTCATCCTCTTCGGCCTTACACTATGCCCCGTGCAATCACTGTCTGCGGGCATATGAGCGACATTTCCCACCTTTCTTCTTTAGCCGCGATTTTGTCCCCAGAAGTCGCCCCGATCCCCGAATCTGCGCGAGCTGCCATCACCCATGGCTGGGTTCGCGACGAATCCGAACACGTGCGTGAGCTTCTCGAATTCGCACGGCTGCCACCACCCGAGCGTGAAGCCGCACAAACAGTTGCTGCCGACCTTGTGCTGCGTGCGCGCGCGCGCACCAAGCAGCAAGGTGCAGTGGAAGCCTTCATGCGCCAATACGATCTCGGCAGCGAAGAAGGCGTGCTGTTGATGTGCGTGGCTGAAGCCCTGCTGCGCATTCCCGACCAAGACACCGCCGATGCGCTCATCCGCGACAAGCTGGGGGATGCCAACTGGAAGAAACACTTGGGCCAGTCTGATTCTGTGCTGGTGAACGCTTCTACGTGGGGGCTGATGCTCACCGGCAAGCTGGTAGATCTGGCTGATGACACCAAGCGCGATGTTCACGGCGCCTTCCAACGTTTGATTGGTCGCGCAGGCGAGCCGATGATTCGCCTCGCCGTACGTCAGGCGATGAAAATCATGGGTCACCAGTTCGTGCTGGGGCGCACCATTGATGAAGCATTGACACGCAGCCGCAAAGGTGAACATGCCGCTTACCGCTATTCCTTCGATATGTTGGGCGAAGGCGCACTGACCAGCAAAGACGCGCAGCGCTATCTGGAAGCTTATCGGCAAGCCATTCACTCGATTGGCAAAACGGGGCCATTTGCCGATGTCTTCGCTGCACCCAGTATTTCGGTCAAATTATCAGCCTTGCATCCACGTTATGAACACGCCAAACGTGTTCGCGTGCTGAAAGAGCTGGGTGCAGGTTTGCTTGAACTGTCGCAGTTAGCCAAGTCATACAACATCGGCCTGACAATCGACGCCGAGGAAACCGACCGCCTGGAGCTGTCGCTTGATCTTATTTTCCAGGTGCTTGCCGATACTAGCCTGAACGGCTGGAACGGCTTTGGCATCGTGGTACAGGCTTACCAAAAGCGTGCGCCGTTTGTGATTGACTACATCGTGCATATGGCACACAGGCTGGGGCGTCGCATCCCTGTGCGTTTGGTAAAGGGCGCGTATTGGGATGCAGAAATCAAGCGCGCACAAATGGACGGCCAAGCGGGCTACCCGCTGTTTACCCGCAAGCAAAACACGGATGTGAGTTATCTGGCTAACGCCCGCCGCATGCTGGATGCAGGTGATGCGCTTTACCCCATGTTCGCCACCCATAACGCACAAACCATTGCCACGGTGCACCGCATGGCGCGAGTCATTCGTGGGCGCCACGACTGGGAGTTCCAAAAACTGCATGGCATGGGTGATGACCTCTATTCCGAAGTCATCCCCGCTGACCGCCTTGATGTTCCTTGTCGCGTATATGCACCTGTGGGCAGCCATGAAGACCTGTTGCCGTATCTGGTTCGCCGCCTGCTGGAAAACGGTGCCAACTCCAGTTTCGTCAACCGCATCACCGATGAATCCATTGCCGTTGATGACCTGATCCGTGACCCTGTGGAATTTGTGTCCTCTCTTGAGTCCATTCATCACCCGCGTATTCCGCTGCCGGTACATTTGTATCGCAGCCAACATCAGCCACGAGACAATTCCATGGGCATCAACCTCGCCAACGACAACGACCTTCGTAAATTGGCCGACGCCATTAATACTGCCGGCGCAGGAAGCTGGACCGCCGCACCGCTGGTACCTGGCTCGCAGATTTCTGGTGCGCCTATCGCTGTCACCAACCCTGCAGACCGGCGCGAAGTGATTGGCCACTGGCAAGCTGCCGACGCCAATGCCGTTGAAAAAGCACTGTGCAATGCTGTTGCAGCACAGCCCACTTGGGATGCCACACCCGCAGCCTCACGCGCCGCCATTCTGGAGCATGCCGCCGATCTGCTAGAAGCCCGCACCCCTGCCTATATGGCGATGTGCACCAAAGAAGCAGGCAAAACCCTGTCGGACGGGATCGCCGAAGTGCGTGAAGCGGTCGATTTCCTGCGCTACTACGCCTTGCAGGCACGCGAACACTTTGCCCCGATCAACCTGCCCGGCCCTACGGGTGAAGCAAACTCGCTGCAACTGGCAGGGCGCGGCGTGTTCGTCTGCATCAGTCCGTGGAACTTCCCGTTGGCAATTTTCCTCGGCCAGATCGCCGCGGCGCTGGCAGCGGGCAACACTGTCATCGCCAAGCCTGCCGAACAAACCAATCTGGTTGGCTACGCCGCAGTGAAGCTTCTGCATGAAGCCGGTATTCCGCAGGATGTCCTGCAGTTTGCTCCTGGAGATGGCGCCACTGTGGGCGCTGCATTGACGCAGGATGCGCGCGTGGCAGGCGTCTGCTTCACTGGCTCCACCGAAACTGCACGTCTGATCAATCGCGCACTGGCCAACCGTGACGCAGGCCCCATTGCCACCTTGATCGCAGAAACCGGTGGTCAGAATGCCATGATCGCCGACAGCTCCTCGCTCCCCGAACAAGTGGTGAAAGACGCCTTGGGCTCCGCCTTCACGTCCGCAGGCCAGCGCTGTTCAGCCGCACGCGTGTTGCTGGTTCAAGACGACATTGCCGATAAAGTGATCAGCATGTTGGCAGGTGCAATGGCAGAACTGAAAATTGGTGACCCGGGCTTGCCGTCCACCGATGTTGGCCCGGTGATTGATACCGATGCCCAGTGCATTCTTGATGACCATGCCAAGCGCATGGATCGCGAAGCCAAATGCATTGCCAAAGCCACACTGGGTGAAGGCACCGAGCATGGCACATTCTTTGCGCCCAGCGCCTGGGAGCTGACATCCATCGCCCAGCTTGACCGCGAAAAGTTCGGTCCGGCCTTACATGTGGTGCGCTGGAAAGCAGACGAACTGGATGCTGTAGTGGACACCATCAATGCCACAGGCTATGGCCTGACACTCGGTATTCACTCACGCATCGACGCCACAATCGACCGTATCGTATCGCGCGCGAAAGTCGGCAATATCTATGTCAATCGCAACCAGATTGGCGCAGTCGTTGGCGTACAACCCTTCGGTGGACAAGGCCTGTCAGGCACAGGCCCCAAAGCCGGCGGCCCGCACTATTTGCCACGTTTCGCCACGGAGAAAACGGTGACCATCAACACCACCGCCGCCGGTGGTAATGCGTCACTCCTGACATTGGGTGACTAACGCTCTGTGTTCCGCCTCTCTTGAAATGGCTTGAGAGGTTCCAACAAAAAGCCCCGCATTGTGCGGGGCTTTTGCATTTCACGGCAAAGTGTTATCAGAACTTGTAGTTCATTGATACCGCCAGCACGTCACCACGCACATCATATTTGCCCTTCAGGGTGCTATTGGTTGATGAGGTGATGCTGATGGCTGGGTCATCGGTAAACAAATGGGTGTAACCGAAATTGATCTCGGTCTTCTCCGATGGTGTCCAACCCAAGCCCAGGGACAGCCACTTGCGATCAACGTCGGGGACGCGCACATCACGATGCGCATCGGTGGTTGGGGTTTGGTCATACGCGATACCACCACGCAAGGTCACGGTATTGGACAGTTTGTACTCCGCACCCAGTGACGCGAACGTGGTGTCTTTGTAGCCAAACTCTAGGACGTTATCCGGTTGGTTGGAGTCGAAATCCACCGTGACCTTGTCAAATGCTGGCGACCACGCGGTACGCGAGACATCCCCCATCACTGTCCAGCGATCATTGACGCGATGCGTAACACTCAAGGTGGCAAACGCCGGCAACGTCACCGTGGCTTTACCACCGGTATTGACGAAAATGCCACGCTGCTGAGTTTGCAAAATAGCCGCCACATTGCTTGGCACATCAAAGATTGCATTCCCGTCTTTGATCTTGTGCTTGACCTTCGAGCGGTAGCTCAATGCGATATTGGTATCTTCCGTGACGCTAAAGGTGGCACCCAGTACATAGCCCCAGGCATTGTTTTGCCCTTCAATCGTCGCAAAGCCATCGGCACTGCCCGGATACATCCCCAATTGCGCCATTTGTGCCGCTGCAGCTTGTGCTGCGGCAGCCGCTTGCGCAGGTGTGCCACCTGCTTGCAGAACTTGTGCAACGGCTTGCTGTTGTGCGGCGCCACTGGCAACTGCTCCAAAATCCACCGCGTTACTGAGTTCAATGGTCAGGTGTTCGGCAAAAACACTGGCACCAAACGACACATACGGATTGACGTCATAGGAGAAGGCCGCGCCCAAATCCACGGCTTTGAGGTCTGTTTTCACACCGTGATAACGCCCCGCCCAGGCACGCTCATATTCGGTCTTGAAACCAAATGGCGCAGTAAGCGAAACACCAACATGCATCCGGTCGTCGTCGCCAAAGGGCACATGAAAATATGCTGCCGGAACCGGCGCAATCATCCCCGCATCGCCACCATTACCACCACCAATACTTGCACCGGTGCCCGCCCCTGCTGCACCCGCATAATTGCTTGCATAACCATCTTTCAGTTCTGCAGCAAAACTGATGACGCTCAGATCTGTCTGAAATTGACGCCCTTGCAGCAAGCGCATTGACGCCGGATTTGAGGCCACGACAGAGACATCGCCCCATGCACTGGTCGAACCTGCAAAAGCTCTGCCCAAACCTTTGGCGCTATTTTCTTTCAACTGAAAGGCCGCCGCTTGTGCGTCATGGCATAACAATGCACTGGTCACACCCAATGCCAACAGCGAAAAACGGGCAAAAGAAGTTGCAATTTTCATAAGTAACGCCTTCTCCAAGAAGCAATATTCATTCAATTTTGTCGGCAACCCTGCGATGATTCCGCAGTCGCTGATGTCACTTCGATACGCACAACATACGTTGCCGTATGTCGCCACTATAACGCAACTTCATCCACCAATAACACTCTACTTCCGCATGTTCATCGGTATTCAAGTTCGGCATAAGCGCCAGGTACGCTGGGCAACACCGTTGCTATTTACGGTGCTCTGGCTGATTTATGTGCTGGCCGCCCTGCGTGCACCGGCTGGCCGCCTTGCCACAACCCTTGACTGGGGTGTCCTTACCGGTGGGCTGAATACCTGGGCGGCATGGCAACTCGCCATTTCTGATGGCAGTATTTTGCGCCTGTTTTCAGGTTTGTTTTTGCACGCCGACTGGATTCACTTGCTGGGCAACCTCATCTTTTTATTGATCTTTGGGCTGCCAGCCGAACGCGCCATGGGTGGGCGCCTGCTCATACTTTTATTTCTGTTTGGTGGTGCCGCCTCGAATCTGGCTGCGGTGCTGGCCATTGGCTCACCAGACCGCGTCATCATCGGCGCCAGTGGAGCAGTGTCTTCTTTGATCGGCGCCTATCTCGCACTGTTTCCCAGCGCCAAATTAGGTGTGGTGCTACCGCTTGGCTTGTTTCTGCAATTTGTGCGAATGCCCGCATTTTTGCTCATTGGCCTTTGGGCATTATTACAACTTGGTTTCGCCTATCTTGGCCCCGCCCTAGGGGCCGTCGCTTGGCCAGCGCATATTGCTGGCTTCCTTTTCGGGGTGCTCTTTGCCCTGATTGCACGCGCAGCCATTGCACGCCGCCTGCGCCAACAACGGGGTTACTGAGAGGTCCCCAGCAATCGTTTCTTCAACTCGTGCAACGCGGCCTCAATAGGTGCTTCTCCCAACAACACTTCACCCGCGTTATCGCCTTCCTTCATCTCAGTCTCAGCCGCCAGATGCCCCGGCAACGCGGCTTCACTCACACGGGCAGGGCGCGTGCTCCCCTGTGCGTGCAATACCACATCGGGCGCAATACCAAGTGCTTGGATGGATTGCCCGCTTGGCGTGTAATAACGTGCAGTTGTCAGCTTCACCGCATCACCGTTTTCAAGCGGCAAAAGTGTCTGCACCGACCCTTTACCAAAGGTTCGGCTGCCCACAACCGTGGCACGTTTGTTATCACGCAATGCCCCCGCCAAAACCTCTGTTGCACTGGCAGAGCCTGCATCCACCAGAATGACAATAGGCGCGCCTTGCAGGCGGTCACCGGGGGTCGCGTCATAGCGACTATTGCCAATCGACTCCCGCCCACGGGTGCTGACGATATTGCCGCTTTCAAGCAGTTCATCCGCGATTTGTACTGCACTGAGCAACAGCCCACCTGGATTGCTGCGCATGTCCAGCAGCAAGCCACGCAACGGCACCTTTTCTTGCAAGACTGCAAGTTGCTTCATGAAATCGGCAGCCGTTGATGTTTGGAAGCTGGAAATCCGGATATAGCCCAACCCCGGTTCCAAAAGTTTCGAACGCACACTGGTCGTGATAATGGTTTCACGCACCATCGTCACATCAAATGGTGCTTTCACACCTTCACGCTGCACGGTTACCACCACAGCTGTCCCCGCTTGGCCTCGCAATGGTGCTGAAAGATCCTTTTGCTCTGCCGTCAGCACCTTGCCATCAATCGCAATAATGCGGTCGCCGCTTTGCAAGCCCGCGCGTGCCGCCGGCCCATCATCCAACGGGGCAATCACCCGCAATACACCTTCAGGCAAGACCTGCAATTCCAGCCCAACGCCCTCATAACTGCCACGGGTTTGCTCATCAAACTGGTCGGCATCCGCTTTCTCAAGATACGCACTGTGCGGATCGAGATCGAACAACAAGCCACGCACCGCTGCCTGCATCAACTTGCGGTCATTGACCGGGTCCACATAGGCTTGTTTGACTGCGTTATACACCGTGACATAACGGCGAATTTCATCCAGCGGGACACTGTTTTCCTGTTCTTGCTGCAAGGCTAATGCATCTGTCTGCACGCCTGCATCATGCGCTGCGGGTGGCACCATTTGTGCCCACGCCAGAACAGGCAGCAACCCAATACCACCAATCAGTACCCGCCAACATTGCATTGGGTTCTCCCGCAAGGTCTTACACATTTTCTTCATGCTCGTTCTTCATTCGATTCATTGTCGGCTCAACCACGCTGCCGGGTTGACCGGTGCACCGCGATGCCGCAACTCAAAATACAGCGCAGGAACATCATGGCCACCCGAGCTGCCGACCGTGGCAAGCGCATCACCGTGCTTGACACTATCACCGACATTCTTCAAAAAGCCTTCGTTGTGCGCATACAGGCTCATGTAGTTGTTGCCATGATCGACAATCAAGATCATCCCGTAGCCTGTCATCCAATCAGCGAAAACCACACGCCCATCGGCCACCGCCTTTACCGTTGTACCCGCTGGCGCAGCAATCAACACACCATCGCTGCGTTGCCCATCCGGTAATTTGCCGGCAAAACTTGCCAGTAGATTTCCTGAAACTGGCCAACTCAAGCCCCCTACACGCAACGCCGCCGGACGTGGCGCGGCGGCTGCGCGCTTGCTGGCAGTTGTATTGGCAGCCCCTTGTGCTTGCCGCTGACTCTCGGCCTTTGCTTTTGCGGCTTTTGCCGCCGCATTACGTAACTGGGTCAATAGCGCCTGCAAGGCTTTTGCATCCTGCCCTAATGCCTTTTCCCGCGCGCTGCGGTCTTGGTAGCGCTTATCAAGATCGGCAATCAGTGCATTGCGTTCCTGCCGTGTTGTTTGCAGACGCTGCAACTCTTGTTGCTGTTGCTTCTTTGCGGCCGCCAGGCTTTCACGTCGCTGCACAATCTCGGCCTCGACGCTTTCAACACGCGCTATTTCAGACGAAAGCTGCTGAATCCGCTGCGTTTGTGCGCGTTGCAAATACCCCTGATACGTCATGATTTGCTCTGCTTTCGCAACATCATCATGCACCAGCAACTCTTTGAGTGGATGCGCAGTTTGATGCGCTTGTGCCGCTCGCAGCAGGCGCGCCAATTCTGCCTTCTTACTGGTCAAATCGCGGGCTAATTGGCTGCGCTCCTGTTGCAGCACCTGTAACCGGGTTTCATCATGCTGAATAAGCAACTGCGTCTGTTTAAGACTTTTTGAGGCGCCGCCCACCCGCTCATCTACTTCACGCAATTTGCGGCTGGCATCACCACGCTGATCTTCCAGCTTCCGCCGTTCTGCCGCGACCTGATTAAGCTCACGCCGTACTGTCTGCAAGCGCTTTTCCGTTTCTTTTGTTTCCTGTGCGCTGCCAACGCCCGCTAACAGGAAAACCAGCAACAGAGGGAACAGTCGGTTGCGCATCAGGCTGTCAACAACAAGCTCGAGCCGGTCATTGCTTCTGGTTTTGGCATGTCCAGCAGATCAAGGAGTGTTGGTGCCACATCGCGCAACGCCCCTCCCGCACGCAAAGTGACATGACGTTCACCCACATAAATCAACGGTACCGGGCCAACGGTATGCGAAGTATGCGGCTGCCCTGTTTCGGGGTCGCGCATCATTTCCAGATTGCCGTGATCGGCCGTGATAATCAGCGCACCACCGACTGTACGCACAGCGTCATTGATCCGCCCAATCGCCACATCCACTGCTTCAGCGGCAGCGATGGCCGCCTCCAAGATGCCGCTATGCCCTACCATATCGGGGTTGGCGATATTGCAGATAATCAGATCAAAGCGCTGCTCGGTAATCGCATCCACTAACTTGTCGGTCAATTCGGGGCAGCTCATTTCCGGCTGCAGGTCATACGTCGCCACATTGGGGCTGGGAATCAAGATGCGCTCCTCACCCGTAAACAACGCCTCACGCCCACCACTGAAGAAAAAGGTGACATGGGCATATTTTTCGGTTTCCGCGATCCGCAGTTGATGCCGCCCCGCATCGGCGACCACTTCCCCCAATGTCTGTCGCAAATCTTCAGGTGCAAATGCCAACGTCGCTGGCAACTTGGCATCGTATTCAGTTAAACAGACGAACGTCGATAACACTGGGCGGCGCGCTGAAAACCCCGAGAACGCCGTGTCAACAAACGCTGCCGTGAGTTGCCGCGCACGATCGGCTCGGAAATTCATGAACACGACAGCATCACCATCGCGCATCGGTTGCGCCCCTTGCAGCACAACGGGGCTGACAAATTCGTCATTTTCACCACGCGCATAAGCAGCGTGTAATGCGGCTAATGCGGTGTCATCCTGATTGTCGGCTTGTGCCTCGACCACGGCATTCCAGGCACGCTGCACACGCTCCCAGCGCTTGTCACGATCCATCGCAAAATAGCGTCCACTGATACTGGCGACCCTGGCATTTCCCAAGGCATCACATTGCGCCTGCAATGCCTGCAAACTCGCTTCGGCAGAGCGTGGCGGGGTATCACGTCCATCCAGGAATGCATGCACTGCAACCCGCGCCACACCAGCACGCTTGGCAAGATCCAGCATGGCGGCAATATGCTGTTCATGACTATGCACACCACCCGGCGACAACAAGCCCATGACATGCAATGTGCCGTCGCTACCGACGCTCTGACAGGCGCTTAACAACCCCGCATTGCTAAAGAAGCTGCCATCTTCAATGGCGGCGTCAATCCGTGTCAGGTCTTGATACACAATGCGTCCGGCGCCGAGATTCATATGCCCAACCTCGGAGTTCCCCATTTGCCCATCCGGCAAGCCGACATACCGCCCTTCGGTATGAATCAGCGTATGCGGGTGGGTTGACCACAAGGTTTGCCAGTTGGGAATGTTGGCAAGTGCCAAGGCATTGTCCTGCGTTTCCTCACGATACCCCCACCCATCCAGAATGAGCAGTACCACGGGCTTGGGCGAGGAAGACATCGGCTTGGACATGACACTCTCTAAAGAAACGCGCACTTCACGCTAGAAATAGAATTGTAGCGGGCATTGCCGCTTGATTTTGTTTGCAGAGCATGACTTTCGTCGATGAACAGCAATAGAACAACGCGCTAAACTTGGCTTACATCCACGAGGAGCTTTCTGATGCGCAATACCACCCTCTCCGTTGCCTTGCTCACGCTTTGCGCGTGCAGTACTGGCGATGGCGGACAAGCCGCAACCGATGCGGCGACAACCGACAATCAAGCAAGTACGGCTTTCGTCAGCGATCACGCGTTCAAAGACGCCATTGATGGTGATGACTTTTCCGAACATGTGCGTGTCCTCGCCTCTGATGATTTCGGTGGCCGTGGCCCCGGCAGTGCCGGTGAAGAAAAATCTATTGAATACATCAAGGCACAATTCGCCCGCATCGGCTTGCAGCCCGGTAACGGCAGCGAGTGGTTCCAAACCGTACCGATGATGGAAACCACGGCAGATGAAGCCACTGTGCTGAACCTATCCGTCGGTGACACACAGCAAACCTTGGCATTCGGCAGCGACATGGTCATTGGCACCCGCACAGGTCAACCCAATGTTTCGGTCAAAGACAGCGAACTGATCTTTGTGGGCTACGGCGTGGATGCCCCTGAGCGCCAATGGAATGACTATGCCGGGATTGATGTCAAAGGCAAAACAGTGGTCATGCTGGTCAATGACCCCGGCTTCCATGTCAATGACCCAAAACTGTTCGACGGCAACCGCATGACCTATTACGGTCGCTGGACATACAAATTTGAAGAAGCTGCGCGCAAGGGTGCCAGTGCTGCTCTGATTATTCACGATACCGAAGGTGCTGCCTATGGCTGGGATGTCGTAAAGAACTCATGGTCTGGCCCACAGTATGACCTGCTTGCCAAAGACGACCCGGAGCCCCGCGTCCCGGTTCAAGGCTGGATCACCGGTGAAGCTGCCGATGCCTTGTTCAAAGCCGCAGGTCAAGACCTCAATGCACTTCGCTTGGCAGCCAACAAGCCAGGTTTCAAAGCAGTTCCACTGACCGCAAAAGCCAGCGTTGAACTGAAAAGCAGCACGACGGAAAAGAGTTCGCGCAACGTCCTGGCATTGTTACCCGGTAGCGAAACACCTGATGAAGCCGTGGTGTACATGGCACACTGGGATCACTTGGGCACACATGAAGGCGCGTCTGGCGACAACATCTACAACGGCGCAGTAGATAACGCCACCGGTGTTGCCGGCATTCTGGAAATTGCCGAGGCCTTCGCAACAGGTACGCCACCGAAACGCTCAATGCTGTTTGTGGCTGTGACACTGGAAGAATCAGGTCTATTAGGTTCCAAGTACTATGTCGCGCACCCAGCGATTCCACTGAACAAAACCGTGGGCGTGATCAACCTCGACGCGATGGCACCTATTGGTAAGACCAAAGACATCACCGTAGTTGGCAAAGACAGCTCCGAGCTTGAACTTCTGCTCAAGGACGCTGCCGATGGACAACAACGTGTCCTCACCGCCGAAAGCTTCCCTGCTGGCGGCTTCTACTTCCGCTCCGATCACTTCAACTTCGCCAAGGCAGGTGTTCCCGCGCTGTATGTCGGCACCGGTTCGGATTTGCTTGAAGGTGGAAAAGACGCTGCAGATGCGGCTGCTAAAGACTACACCGCACAGCGCTACCACAAACCGGGCGACGAATATGACCCCGCTACCTGGAAGGTCGATGGCATCGTGCAGGACCTTGATGCGCTGTATCTCGTTGGACAACGGCTTGCCAATGACGGTCAATGGCCAAACTGGTATGAAGGCAACCCCTTCAAGGCCGCTCGCGACAGCATGATGAAAGCGAAATAAGCCGCTTAAAATCAGCTGACACAAAGCCCCGGTTCACCGGGGCTTTTTTATGCACAAACACTTTAGACTGGGGCGATCAACCACTTGGAGCTTGCCACATGTTCATCGCGTATTCTTGCATTCTGATTGCCGCCTGCTTGCCTTATCTTTGGGCGGTTCTCGCCAAAACCAGCGCCCCTGGCTATAACAATAAAGACCCGCGTGGCTGGGTCGCAAAACAAGAAAGCTACAAAGTGCGCAATGCCTATAGCGCCCATCTCAATGCATTCGAATCATTCCCTGGCTTTGCTGCTGCCGTCCTGATGGCACAGTTCGCTCAGGTCGATGCCCAGCATGTGGCATGGCTTGCCATGGCCTTCATCGTGTTTCGTATCTTGCACGGTGTCTTTTACATCACCGCACAGCAGGCACTGCGCAGCCTTTCGTGGTTGGGCGGCTTTGCCTGTGTCATCGCCTTGATGCTTTCCGCCATTGTCAGAGTCGGTGGCTGATCCCCGACATTTTCATTTTTGCAATAAAAACCCCCCGCATGTAATGCGGGGGGTTGGGTATAAGGCCCTGGCGAT
>CAYZUG010000017.1:0-12162 GCA_964481865.1 uncultured Thermomonas sp.
GGTGTATTCGCCCGATGAAGAAGTCGGCGACCCGTGGGAAGTTAGCGTGCAATTGCTCGACGTTTTGCAGCAGCACTATGCCTTGCAAGCCTATTTCGGCTTTCACCTCAACCATATGCGGCGGCATGGCGCACACTGGCATTTGACTGCAAGCACCGGCAAAAGCATTCGTGCAAAACAGATGGTGATTTGTGCGGGGATTGAAAGCCATGCTCTTTTGCGAACGCTTGGGCTTTCTTCCCCCTTGATGGCGGTCAAAGGGTATTCGTTCACCGCACCCTGTGGCGCTGCTGCACCGCAAGTCAGCATCACCGATACCGCACGCAAACTGGTGTTCTGCCGACTGGGTGACAAAATACGCGTTGCTGGTTTGGCTGACTTGAATCACTGGGGAAATACGCCCGATCCCGCTCGCTTGGCGCATCTGATTGCCATGGCGCGTGAGTCCTTGCCAGATGCCGCCGATTACGATGCTATCGAAAGCACATGGACTGGGCTGCGCCCGGTGACACCGTATTCCAGCCCGATGATTCGTCTGGCTGGCGAAGGCCTCGTGCTGAACATCGGCCACGGCATGCTGGGCTGGACATTGGCAATGGGTAGCGGCGAACGTGCAGCCAGGCTTTTGCTTGAACCATCAGCGGCCACATAAAGCGTAACCGTGGGTTATTGCCCGCGGCGTTTTGATGGCTTGCGTGTGTGTGTGGCCGCTTGCTGTGCCTGTCGTACCGCCAACTGCTGCGCTGCTTGGCTAACCTCCGCACGTAGCTTGAGAAAATGTGCAAGCCGCGTTGCTGTTAGCACGCCATTTGTCACGGCGTCTTGTACGGCACAGCCCGGCTCATTGTGGTGGGCGCAATCACGAAAGCGGCATTGCAAAGCAAGTGCGTCGATTTCTTCAAACTGCTCGGCCACATCTTCTTCACCGGTTGGCTTCAACTCACGCATTCCCGGGGTATCAATGATGCAAGCACCGGAAGGCAACGCCAGCAATGCCCTGTGTGTCGTGGTGTGCCGCCCTTTTGCATCACGCTGCCGCACCCCCCCCGTTTTCATACGTTCCATTCCCAACAAGGTATTGGTTAACGTGGACTTCCCTGCTCCGGAACTTCCCACGAATACAAGGCTCTGCCCAGCTTTCAGCCATGGCGCCAACTGCGCTGCACTTTGCGGGTCTTTGCTGTTGATTGCAAAAACCGGTACCCCTTGTGCTTCCAACACGTCTCTGGCCACATCGACCTGCTCGGGATACTGATCGGCTTTGGTTAATACAACGACAGGCTGCACGCCACTCCCTGCAATCAACAACAAATAGCGTTCAATGCGGCGCACGTTGAAATCCGCATCCAGCCCACACACCACCACGGCTGTATCAATATTGGCGGCGATCACTTGTTGCCGATAATGCTCACCAGCCGCCGCACGCTTGATGGCGGACACACGCGGCAGCAGTGCAACGATGCGTAGTGCCGTGGGTGCTGCGCCCTCAATCAACACCCAATCACCCACAGCAGGGCGCGCTTCCGGCGTGATGTCACCTTTGCGATAACTTCCCGCACGTTGCCACTCAGGCAACGACTCTGCGGAATAGAGTGCATCGGGGGTCTCTGCCACCCGATAGCCACTGCGATGCTGTTCCACGATACGCGCAGGTCGCGCTGCAGGGTGTGCGGCAATGTATTCAGCCCACTGCGCAGGCAGTGTATCTGCTGTCCAATGCCAACCAATTGCAAAATGTGTGCTGGCGAAGGTGTCCATTGTGCTCAAGCGCGATGGTAAGGGTGGTTTGCCAGCAATGCTGTCGCCCGATACAGCTGTTCAGCCAGTACCAAGCGCACCAACATATGTGGCAGAGTCAATGGACCAAGCGACCATTTCTCATCCGCGCGTGCCAACACATCGGGGGCGTGCCCCTCTGGCCCACCAATCAAGAAAGCCAAGTCACGCCCTTGCTGTCGCCAGTATTCAAGGCGCTGCGCCAACTGCTCGGACGAATGCATCTTGCCGCGTCCATCCAATGCAACAACATGCGCTTGCTTGGGAAGCGCCGTCAGTACCCGCGCACCTTCATCGGTCATTGCACGCGCCGTATCGCGTCCCTTGCCACGTATCCCAGGTTCAATTTCCAACAATTCCAGCGGTAACCCATGTGATAGCCGCTTCTGATACTCGACAAACCCCTGCGCCACCCAACCAGGTGCGCGTTCACCAATGGCGATCAGGCGGGCTTTCATTCCACCTCGGGTTTTTGGTCACCCACTGACCACAACCGTTCCAGGGCATAAAACTCACGCACGCGCGGCAACATCACATGCACGATGATGTCCCCCAGATCAACCAGCACCCATTCTGCTTCGCGTTCACCTTCAACGCCTAACGGCGCAACATCAAGCTTCTTGGCGAAACGCACAACCGCATCGGCAACTGCTTTCACATGTCGGGTGGATGTTCCCGAGGCAATCACGAAGTAATCGCTGACGCTGCTTTTGCCGCGCACATCAATTTCCACCACATCATTGGCTTTCAGTTCTTCCAAGCCATCATGAACCGCCTTCAGCAAGGCTTCCACGGGCGGCGGCGGACTGGGGAGTTGGGTTTTGATGACGTGTGCGGAATTAGTCAAGACGGAACGCTCTGAAAAAGTGGATGGGATTATAACGGGCTGGCACGATAAAGATGCGCTTGTTCGATTGCATCTGCCACTGCCGGTGGCGTCCAATCACGCCAAGTGTCGCCACGCTGGATGCGCTGGCGCAACGCGCTGGAAGATTCCATTCGCGGCTCAGGAAGTGGCAAAACACAAAAACCACCGGCTGGACTTTCTTTCAGCGCCTCCGGTGGCAACCAGCGGCCATTGATCTGTGCCAAAACCAAGGGCGTTTGCTCACGCAATATCGCGGCGTTGAACGGCGTGTCGGGGCGCGGCACCACAACCCAATGCGCTAAATCAAACAGTTCCTGCCAGCGGTGCCACGTATGCAGTTTCAGGAAGGCGTCTGCCCCCAGCAACCAGGCAAGAGGTGTCTGCGCTCCCAGCGCAGCGCGCAGTTCAAGCAAGGTATCAACCGTATAGGTCAACCCTGTACGACGTATTTCTCGGCGGTCCACATGTAAACCCGCTTCGCCCACAATCGCAAGCTCCAGAAGTTGCGCACGTATTTCGCCCGAGGCCTCTGTTCTGGCTTTATGCGGTGGATCCCCCAAGGGAAGCAATGTCACTTCAGCCTGCAACACATCACGCGCAGTACGCGCAACAGCCAAATGCCCGTAATGCACGGGATCAAAACTGCCGCCATAGATCACATGTAAGGTCTGCATTACGATGCCAATAACCGCAAGCCATTGCTATCTGCCACTGCCAGAAGCAAGCGCTCAAGTTGCTGCCATGCATCGCCCGCTTCCTGACCAAGGCGCACACGCCCTTTGGAAATACGGTCAACCCGCCCTGCTTCCAATACAAACTGTTGCCAGTGCGCAGGCGAATGCCGCGACAGCGCACGCTTGTAAACCGCCTGCTTGGAATCCCATATCCGCAATGCCTTGCACTCTGCTGCAAAATGACGCGCACATGCCAATTGCGCGACGGTGATCAACTCTTTCACCACCATGCCCATCAATGCGGGAATCGCCTCACCCTCTGCCTTTAATCCTGTCAGGATACGTGACACCAAAACAGCCTGCCCATTCAACGCAGCATCCGTCAAACGGAACACATCGAATCGCGCCGAATCGGCAACCAGTGCATTCATGCGCTCCGCATCAAGTGTGACACTTTGCCCCTGCTGCAACAGCGCCAGCTTGTCCACTTCCTGCGCAGCAGCCAGCAGATTGCCTTCAACACGCTGCGCCAATTGCGCCACTGCATCAGCCGTTGCCTTGACCCCACGGCTATGCAAACGCCGCTGTATCCAAGTATTCAATTCATGCGGCTTGATGGCCCATGCGGTTGCCACGTGGCCTGTTTGTGCAATGGCATCCACCCATTTCCCCGCATGTGCTTTTGACCAATCACCGGCAATGACCAGCAGCACCACATCATCTACTGGGTTTGCACAATACTTGGTCAGCATTTTTGCGCCTTCCACCCCGGGTTTTCCCGTTGGCAGGCGCACCTCGATCAACCTTCGGCTGGCAAACAGACTGGGCATATATAACGACGCCTCCAGCGCCCCCCAGTCGGCATCACGACCGTCCATATCATGGACTTCACGCTCACTGGCACCTTGTTGCCGCGCCACTGCACGCACGGCATCCGCCGCTTCCAGTACAAGCAAAAGCTCGCTGCTTGCCAACAAATAAATCGGGCGAAGCGGCTCATGATTGAGTTGTGACAGCAGGCGGTCGATATCAAGATTCACGCGTCAGTACTCATCGTCGCTGCTTACATCTCAGGCGATGGGGTTTCTGTGGCATCCAAACGCCGCAAAATAGCCGCAGCCATGTCTTTGCGAAGCTCTTGCACCAAGAGCTCGCGTTCGCTGGCTTTACCAATCGAATCGACAGCCGGCGCAAGGTAATCACGCGACAACTCAACTGTCTGCTGCGGAACTGCCACACTGCCATCTGCACGTTTCAGGCTGAAGACCACCGCATAGCGCAGGGCATATTCCTGCGCACGGCCAAATTGGTCATTGCTGATCGGCGTATCGGCCCAGCGTTCGGAAACCACCTGCAGTGTTGCGACACCGGTGGTGACTGTCGGCGCAGCCGCTTCCGCCCCTGCTCGCTGCAAACCATCTGCCAGCATATCGGCCAGGGGGCTATAACGATCCGCTGCCAATACCCGCACCGGACCTAAACGCTCAGGCAGATTGATCGCCTGTCGCAAATGAAAGCCACAGCCGGAAAGCAGCACTGCAACCACCGTACCAAAAAGAGCAAGGCGAGTCTTCATCTTTCGTTTTACACCACGATATTGACGATTTTACCTGGTACCACAATCACCTTCTTCGGCACCTGACCACCCACAAATTGCGCCACATTGGTCTCAGCCAATGCCGCCGCTTCAGTCGCTTCACGGCTGGCATCAACCGGCATTTCAATGGTGCCACGCAACTTGCCATTCACCTGCACCGCCAATTTCACAGCATCGCGTACCAATGCAGCGGCATCTGCCTTCGGGAAAGGTACATCTTCCAGCAGCGTTTCAGCATGCCCCAGCACTTGCCATAACGCATGGCAAATATGTGGGGTGATGGGATTGAGCAGCAACACAATCGCTTCAAATGCTTCATGCCGCACCGCACGCGATTGCTCACTGCTGTCTGTGAACTTGGCCACATGGTTAAGCAGCTCCATCAGTGACGCAATCGCCGTATTGAAACTATGCCGACGCCCATAGTCATCACCGACCTTGGCAATGGTTTCATGCACATGCCGACGCATCGCTTTTTGCTCGGCGGTCAATTGTTCCGGCACCACCTCTGAGTGATCCGGCTGCGCAGCATGCGCATTGACATCGCGCCACAAGCGGCGCAGAAAACGCGCCATGCCATCCACGCCTGCGTCGCTCCACTCCAGTGATAGCTCCGGTGGCGAAGCAAACATCGAGAACAGGCGCACAGTATCGGCGCCATATTTATCCACCAAGGTCTGCGGATCAACGCCGTTATTTTTCGACTTCGACATTTTTTCGGTGCCGCCAACGATGACCGGCAAGCCATCGCTGCGCAGTACTGCACCAAGCACGCGCCCCTTGTCGTCACGCTGCAAATCCACATCGGCAGGGTTAATCCATTCCTTACTTCCGTTCTCATTTTCACGGTAGAAGGTGTCCGCAATCACCATGCCCTGCGTCAACAAGCGTGTGGCTGGCTCATCGCTGTGCACAAGCCCCGCATCCCGCAGCAGCTTGTGATAGAAGCGGAAATACATCAGATGCATGATCGCGTGTTCAATCCCACCGATATATTGATCGACAGGCAGCCAGTAATTTGCACGCTCATCCACCATATCTGCCGCACCCGGACTGGTATAGCGTGCGTAATACCAACTTGATTCCATGAAAGTGTCGAAGGTATCGGTTTCGCGCTCGGCTGCCGCGCCGCATTGCGGGCAAGATGTCGTGCGCCAATGTGGATCGGACTTGATGGGGGAATGCACATCACCTGAAGCAAACGCATCTGCCACATCTTCTGGCAGGATGACCGGCAATTGATCTTCCGGCACCGGCACAACACCGCATGATGGGCAGTGAATCACCGGAATCGGGCACCCCCAGTAGCGCTGCCGCGACACACCCCAATCACGCAGGCGGTAATTCACGCGTTTTTGCCCAACACCGTCCGCTGTCACACGCGCTTCTAATGCCGAAAAAGCCGCGTCAAAATCCATGCCATTGAATGTATCCGAGTTGATCAACCAACCACGCTCGGTATATGCGCCTTCCTGTTCAATACGTTCCAGATATCCTTTAACCACTGCAACGGCAGCATCAATTTCAAAGACATCTACTGGCGCGTGACCGCCCAGTGCAACGGCCATCGGGTCATCATGCTCTTGCAGATGCGAAGCCATTTCTTCCAGGGCATCGCGGGTTGCCGCATCCACAATCACGGGTTTCACCGGCAAGCCATAGGCTTTGGCAAACTCCCAATCGCGTTGGTCATGTGCAGGCACTGCCATCACCGCACCCGTGCCATACCCCATCAAGACGAAGTTGGCCACATAAATGGGTACGTCCTCACCGGTGATCGGGTGCTTGGCCCACTGGCCTGTGGCCATGCCACGCTTTTCTTGGGTTTCCAGCTCAGCTTCAGAAACACCACCGCGCTTCAACTCAGCCAAGAATGCAGCTAATTCCGGATTTGCCTGCGCCGCCTTCACTGCCAGTGGATGCTCACCAGCAATGGAAATAAACGTCACACCCATCAGCGTGTCCGGACGGGTTGTGAATACCGTCAACGGCGTGGTTTCACCATCCACCTTGAACTGGATTTCCAGCCCTTCGCTGCGGCCAATCCAATTGCGCTGCATGGTTTTAACCGAATCAGGCCAGCCCTCCAGGCGATCCAATTCGTCCAACAACTCCTGCGTGTAATTGGTGATGCGGAAAAACCATTGCGGAATTTCACGCTTTTCAACCAAAGCACCGGTGCGCCAACCACGACCATCAATCACCTGCTCGTTGGCCAAGACGGTTTGATCAACTGGGTCCCAGTTAACTACCGAGTTCTTGCGATACGCCATGCCTTTTTTCAGCAATCGCACAAACATGCGTTGCTCGTGCGCATAGTAATCGGGCTTGCAGGTAGCGAATTCGCGGCTCCAGTCGATGGCATAACCCAATGCCTTCAACTGCGCACGCATATGCTCAATATTGGCGTATGTCCACTTTGCCGGTGCAGTTTTATTCTTGATCGCCGCGTTTTCTGCCGGCAGCCCGAATGCATCCCAACCCATGGGTTGCAGCACGTTGTGCCCAGTCATCCGCTTATGGCGGCTGATCACATCACCAATGGTGTAATTGCGCACATGCCCCACATGCAATGCCCCCGAGGGATACGGCAGCATCGACAGGCAGTAATACTTTGGCTTACTGCGATCTTCTTTGACTTCAAAGGCACGGGTGGTGGCCCAAAACGATTGGGCAGCGGACTCAACAACGCGGGGATCGTAAATGACAGGCTCGGACACGGCAAACGCACAGGGGGAAATGGAACGTACAAGCCTACCGTAGTGTGCGGCAGCTCGCCATGTGGCAGTATTCAATTTGCTGTATCAGTTAAACCAAACTTAAATCATCAGGAGACTCACCATGCACCATCGCGCTTTGCTTGCTGTTGCTCTGCTGTCCACTGCAGCCCCTGCATTTGCCGCTGATACAGCGCTTCACTGTGGCAAATTGTTTGATAGCCGTGCCGGAAAAATGCTGGGCGAACATACAGTTGTGGTGCGTGATGGACGTATTGCTGAAGTGAAAGCGGGCCATGCATCCGTCGCAGGTGCAGATACGGTTGATCTTTCCAAACACACCTGCATGCCGGGCTGGACCGACCTGCACGTCCATATGGGCAGTCAATCCAGTGCGCAAAGCTATTCCGAAGGCTTCCGTTTGGACCCTGCTGACTACGCCTATCGTTCGGTGGGCTATGCAGAAAAAACACTGATGACCGGTTTCACCAGTGTGCGTGATCTGGGGGGCGAAATTTCCTTGCATCTGCGTGATGCCATCAACCAAGGGCTGGTCAAAGGCCCACGCATTTATGCAGCGGGTAAGTCCATTGCCACCACCGGTGGACATGCAGACCCCACCAACGGCCTGAACAATGCACTCTCGCATTTGGTTGGCCCTCCTGGCCCTACCGAGGGCGTCATCAACTCGGTTGAAGATGCACGCCAAGCGGTACGCCAGCGCTATAAAGACGGCAGTGATGTCATCAAAATCACCGCGACTGGTGGCGTATTGAGTTATGCAAAATCCGGGGATGCCCCGCAATACACGGTGGATGAAGTCAAAGCCGTTGTCGATACCGCCCGTGACTACGGTTACCGCGTTGCCGCGCACGCCCACGGTGAAGAAGGGATGTATCGCGCCGTACTTGGTGGCGTAACCAGTGTTGAACACGGCACCTACATGAGTGACCGCGTCATGAAGGCGATGAAAGAAAAAGGCACTTGGTACATTCCTACCGTGTATGCCGGCCGCTTTGTAGCAGACAAAGCCAAGATCGACGGCTATTTCCCTGATGTCGTTCGCCCCAAAGCCGCCCGCATCGGTGCATTGATTCAAGAAACCGCAGGGCGGGCTTACCGCAATGGGGTCAAGATCGCCTTCGGTACCGACATGGGGGTTGGCCCACATGGCGATAACCCGCGCGAATTCGTCTATATGGTGGAAGCCGGTATTCCAGCAGCATATGCGCTGCAATCTGCAACACTGCACGCTGCTACCGTCTTGGGGGTTGATGATCAAGGCGTTGTGGAAACCGGCAAGCGCGCCGACATCATTGCCACCGCAGGTGATCCGTTAACCGACATCAACAATGTCTTCAACGTGCAGTTCGTCATGAAAGACGGCGCCATTTACCGAGCACCCGGCCAATGAATCTGGAGTGGATGGGAGTGCTGGCCGCCACATGCACCACGCTCTCATTTGTCCCACAGGCTGTTAAAACTATTCGCACGCGGGATACTTCTGGTATCTCGCTGTGGATGTATCTCATTTTTACGTTTGGGATCGCCTGCTGGTTTGGCTACGGTTTTTTTCTCAACTCGTGGCCGATGATCATTTCCAACGCGGTTACGTTTGTATTGGCGGTGACGATTTTGGCGATGAAACTAAAGTACGGTTGAGCGCCCATTCAGCCCAACACCACCAGATCAACCACACCACATACGCCAACCGCTGCGCCATCCCCACCCATAGCCCAATGGGTGCCAGTACCGTCAACACGGGTAACAGCAATGCCATACCTGCCGTTCCAAGGGCAAACCCAGGTGTTTGATGACGCAGTGAAAAAGCCAACAACAACCCGCCCGGCACAAACGCCAGCCACCACAACATCCATACCAATGCATGCAAGCGTGTTGCCGCTTCGTTTTCACCACTGGCATCCAGCGACAACACACCCTGCAACGTAAAAGCCAGCGCCGAAAGCTGACACAGCGTCAGTCCAATTCGGCTTGCCCACCCTGTTGCCAGAAGATGCTTGCGCAAACCCTGCGCCGTCAGGAGCAACCACAGCCCTGGCAGCAAAAACATCCCCACATTGAAGAACACCGCACCTGGCAAGCCGTTTGCACCGCGCAGTGCAACGGGATGCGACCAATGCGAATATTCCGGTAAACCCAGTCTGGCCAATGAAACAACCAGAAGGAAAACAACAAGTGCACCACAAGCATTCAAGCAAGCCGGCCACTGTTTGAACTTGAATGATGCAGACATGCCCCCATTTTAGATGGGATTCCTTCTGATTGGATGCCTCTCACATGCAGCAAGACAATCCCTCGCCCTACGTTTTTGACGCCACTTCTGCCACATTTGAAGAAAGCGTTATCGCCAAGTCGCTGGAAACACCCGTGCTTGTGGACTTCTGGGCAACATGGTGCGGCCCCTGCAAAACACTCGGGCCTATCCTGGAAAAACTCGCAGCGGATTATCACGGCGCTTTCGTCTTGGCCAAAGTTGATGTTGATCAACAAGGTGAGCTTGCACAAGCCTTCCAAATTCGTTCAATTCCCACGGTGATGCTGGTTAAAGATGGGCAACTGGTAGACGGGTTCCCCGGTGCACTTCCAGAAGGGCAGCTGCGTGAATTCCTGAAACACCACGGTATTGAGCCTGCCGAACCTGCTGAAGCAGCAATGCCTGAAGAGGCACCTGCAGCACTAACGCCCCAGCAAGAGGTTCTGCGCCTGCGGCAATTGGTTGAAGCCGAGCCAGATGAAGAGACCCACAAGCTGGATCTCGCCGTGGCCTTGTTGCATATCGGTGCAGCCACCGAAGCCGAACAATTACTCGACAAACTACCCGCCAATCTTGCAACCGATGATCGTGCCATCAAAGCACGTGCCAAATTGGATTTTGCTGCGTTGCTACAGGACGC
This sequence comes from uncultured Thermomonas sp., assembly GCA_964481865.1. Classification (GTDB taxonomy): domain Bacteria; phylum Pseudomonadota; class Gammaproteobacteria; order Xanthomonadales; family Xanthomonadaceae; genus Thermomonas. The sequence continues at coordinate 10,548 of CAYZUG010000017.1, forward strand.
CCCACCAATCGATGTATTGCAGTCTGCCATCGCCAATAACCCAGATGACTTGAAAGCACGGCATCTTTTGGGTGTCCGCCAATTGGTTGCGGGTGATGCAGAAGCAGGGCTGGATCAGTTCATCGAAATGCTGCGCCGCAATCGCCACTTCGAAAACGGTCTTGCCCGAACATCCTTGATTGATGCCTTCCGCATTCTGGATGATGAGGACATTGTCAGCCGTTATCGTCGGCAGATGTCAGCACTTTTGCTGGTGTGAATCTTGTGAGCCTGTGCAACAAAACAGCGGATCAGGACTAGTCCGCCCAGTGCTGGTAGATCTCGCGCAACTCAGGCTCCAAGGTCAAAAACACCTCAACTAAGGCAGGGTCAAAATGTTGCCCTGCCCCATCTTGTAAATAAGTCAGCGCCTCTTCAAATGACCATGCCCGCTTGTAAGGGCGCACCGTAGTCACTGCATCAAACACGTCAGCAATCGCTGCAATTCGTGCAGCCAGAGGAATGTCCTCACCCGCAAGCCCCTTGGGATAGCCATTGCCATTCCATTTTTCGTGATGTGCCAAGGCAACGGTACAAGCCATTTTCAGCATTCCCGATGCATGTTCGCCAATGATGCGGGCACCGATCTCAGGATGCTGTTTAATGATCGTCCACTCCTCATCATCTAACTTGCCCGGTTTTTGCAAGATCGCATCCGGAATACCAATCTTCCCGATGTCATGCATCGCCGCCGCATGCAGAATTTGCGCGCAGAACGTGCTTGGACACCCCACCTTCTTTGCCAGCAAATGCGCGTATTTGCTCATGCGAATGACATGCGTCCCGGTTTCATTGTCTTTATATTCGGCAGCACGCCCAAGGATACGTACCACTTCAAGCTGCGTGCGCTGCAATTCCGCCAAATTCACCAACGACAGATGGGTACGCACGCGTGCACGAACAACCGGCAGACTAATCGGCTTGGTGATGTAATCCACCGCACCCACATCAAACCCACGTGCCTCATCACCCTCTTGGCTCAATGAGGTCACAAAAATTACAGGAATATTGGCAGTTTCGGGATCTGCCTTCAGTGCGTTGCATACTGCATAACCATCCAAGTCTGGCAACACAATATCCAACAAAATTAACTGCGGGAGATGCTCTTGCGCCAAGCTCAATGCACGAAACCCATCCGTTGCAAAGATCAGACGAAACTCACCCTGCAGTGCATTGCGCAAGACATGTAAATTGACCGGCTCGTCATCCACAATCAGTAAACAGGGCCTGTCATCAACAAGATTCATACCGCATGTCCCTGATACGTGGATTGCAACAAGTGTGCGTGGTTGAGCGCATCATCAAAATCAAACCGGTCAAGTGCTTTTTGCAGCGGCAACAACGCATCTTTGGGTAAATACTGTTGCAACGCCACAACTGTAGCTTCAGGAAACTCCCCCTGTGCCAATGCATGCGTCAGTTTGTTCAAAAGCACCATTCCTTCTTCACTCAACAGCATATCTTCTTGAAAAACATCCTCACGGAGCTGCACATCTTCGCTCTCTGGCAACACACTCAGCACCTTCTGCCAGGCTGGAGCAAGTGCTGCCAATGCCTGCTCTTCGGCAGCAAGATC
>CAYZUG010000017.1:12262-45044 GCA_964481865.1 uncultured Thermomonas sp.
ATCAACCTTCAAGCCAAGCACACGTGCAATCTCGATATAGAGCTTTGGCAAATCCAATGGCTTGTATGCAAACCCGTTCATTCCTGCTGCCAATGCATTCTTCTGATCTTCCTCGAAGATGCTGGCAGAAAGCGCAACAATCGGCACCGGCCACAAGTCATTATTTTTTTCATGCGCACGTATTTGCTGGGCACATTGCACGCCATCCAGTCCCGGCATATGCAGATCCAATAGCAGTAGGTCGAAGCGTTCAATTTGGCTGAGATACACGGCTTCTTCCCCGGTATCGGCAAATACCACACTATGTCCATCACGCTCCAAAGCAACACGCACAAGCTCCAAGTTGCTTGGTACATCATCAACAGCCAAGACACGCAGCCGTGGGAGTCGTTGCGCCAAACTGATCGTTGGCTGCTCATCGACCTGCGGTTTTTCGCCCTGCAAAAGCGGCAGCTTGACAGTAAACACACTGCCTTTGCCCAAGGTACTGCGAACACTGATTTCCCCCCGCATCAACTCGACAAGTTGGCGCGAAATCGTGGTTCCCAAACCCGTGCCGCCGAACTTCCGGCTTGTTGAAGCATCGGCTTGCGAAAACGGTGAGAAAATATGCTCCAGCTTGTCTGGTGCAATGCCAATCCCGGTATCTTCCACACTCAGCGCCAAGACACCTTGCATATAGCGCACACGCAAGAGCACATGCCCTGCTTCGGTAAATTTGACCGCATTGCTCACAAGGTTCAGCAGCACTTGCTGGATGCGGAATGCATCGCCATAAAAATACTCGGGCAGCGTACTTGGATAGTCCAGCAAAAGACGCAATTGCTTCTGTGCAGCGGCAACACGCAGCAAGTCCAGCACCAGTTCACACAAATCACTTAACGAGAAGTGGTCTTCATCCAAAGCAACAGCACCACGTTCCAGTTTTGCGCTATCAAGGATGTCGTTGATTAACCCCATCAGCGAGCGCCCCGCATGTTGCACGGCCAATAATTGCTTGCGCTGCTCGGCATCCAGTTTTGTTCGCAGCAGCACATCCGTAAAGCCAACGATGGCATTCATCGGTGTGCGAATTTCATGGCTCATCACCGAAAGAAAGTTCGTGCGCGCCTCTGCCAGAAGCTCTGCCCGTTCTTTTCCTTCTCGCAATTCATCCGCCAATTTACGCTGGGTGGTGTCAATTCCAAATTCAATGACTTTGACAGGTTGCCCTTGGCTATCAAAAACCGGCTTGTAGGAACCTTGCACCCAAACCCGCTGCCCATCTTTACCTATCCGCTGGTACTCGCCCACATAGGTTTCACCCTGCAAAATACGCGTCCACTGCGCACTGTAGGCGGGGTCAGCGATTGTTTCTGGTGAGCAGAATATCTGGTGATGTTGCCCTCGCACTTCTGCAAATGTATAGCCCAACAGCTCCAGGAAATTCTGGTTTGCAGTCAGCACACAACCATCAAGCCTATACTCCACCATCACCATGGTTCGGTTGATGGTGCGCATCATTTCATCGTAATCATCCTGACTTTTCTTAATTTCGGTCAGATCCGTCAGGAAGCCCACGTAAGACGTTTCGTTTTCTTGTCGCAAGCGACGCACCACAAGCCTGGCTGGCACCAAACGGCCATCTTTCGTCAACGCATCGACTTCGCTGCCATGCCCCATTGCACCGGCCCAACCTGTCGCCAAATGCATTGCCAGATAGCTGTTCTCACCGGTCCGATACGACGCGGGCATCAGCATACCAACACTCTGCCCAACCACTTCTTTGGCAGACCAGCCATACAGCTTTTCAGCAGCTGAATTAAATGACTGCAAGATACCGTGCTCGTCAATCATTACAACCGCATCAACCGCTTTCTCCAGAAGAAAGCGGGTTTTTGCCTCACTTTTTTGCATCCGCAAGTACAGATAGCGGTACCGCAGCAACATTCCAATGATCAATGCCAGCAGTAAAAGAACAAACACAACACCGCGTCCGTCCACAAAAAATGGCATCAGTGTTACCACCGCTCGCTATACTTTGAAGTGCGCCATCAAGCCAGCCAGTGACTGTGCTTGATCAGACAGTGACCGTGCCGCTGCACTGGCTTCCTCCACCAAAGCAGCATTTTGCTGTGTTGTGCTATCAAGCTCGGTCACCGCCTGATTCACCACCCCAACCCCAGCAGCCTGTTCATCGGTTGCAGCACTGATTTCGGCGACTAACCCCGAAACTTTATCCACCTCATTCACCAGCTCGCCAATGGTTCCGCCGGCATCTTGCACCTGGCTTGCACCAAGTTCTACCGCTTGTACGGACGTATCAATGAGTGCCTTGATTTCCCGTGCGGAAGTCGCCGAACGCTGCGCCAGTGTGCGCACTTCACCCGCCACAACGGCAAAGCCGCGCCCTTGTTCACCGGCACGCGCGGCTTCAACCGCAGCATTCAGCGCCAGAATATTGGTCTGGAAGGCGATACCATCAATCACACCGATGATTTCCTCCATTCGGTGCGATGCAGTTGTAATGCTCTGCATCGAACCCACAGCCGAATTGACCAACGACCCACCACGCTGTGCGATGCTGGCGACATCTTCCGCCAACTGCCGTGCATGTCGCGCATTGCTGGCGTTATTTTGAATGGTGGATGTGAGTTCCTCCATGGAGGATGCCGTTTTTTCCAGATTCGCCGCTTGCTGCTCGGTACGTTGCGACAAATCATCATTCCCTGTGGCGATTTCCGCAGCAGCAGCGCTGATAACTGAAACGGCATCTTGAATCTGGTCAACAACCTGCGCCAATTGCGCAACCGTGTCATTGGCATTGCTGGCCATTTCACCAAATGCACCATGCAACCGGGTTTCAACACGCTGCGTTAAGTCACCCTCTGCCAGCGCCGACAAAATACCGCGTATTTCACCAACGGCCTGTTCCACACTGCCAAGCATTGCGTTCAAGTTGCGCGCCAGACTGAGCTGGAAGTCACGCTTGCCTGCTTCTGCAATCCGTCGATCAAGTTGACCGCGCACCGCACCTTCAACCACTTGCTCGATTTCGTGCTCAATCGCCAATTCAATGGTGCGGTTTCGCCACTCAGCAACATAGCCAATCACTGCGCCCTTATCGTTACGCACGGCTGTGACAACCACGTCAAAAACCAACCCGCCTAATTCAACACGGCTGGTTTGCGGGGTTTTCAAACCTTCAAACAGACGCCGCCATTGTTCGGGTTCAGGGTGGAAATGCTCAATCGCTGTACCAACGATTTTTTTCACATCAAACCCGGGAATCACGCGGGTGATTTCTTCTTTCCCTTCGGCAAATGCATCCAGCAAGCCGCGGTTGGCATACACCACAACACGGTCTGCACGGGTCACCATGATATTGGCCGTTGCCACATCCAAGGCTTCCACAATGCGGCGGCTTTTTTCTGCTTCGCGTCGCAGTTCTTCCACATGATAAGCCTGCCGTGTTTGCAGGTTTTTGGTACTCATCAGCAAACGGCCAATTTCATCGGTTCGTGAGACATCCACTTTCCCTGAAAATACCCCACCGGCCATTTCCCGCAAATGTGAGCGCGCATCATTCACGCGCTGCACGACATCACCCGACAGCCACCACGCCGAATACCCCATAAAGACGAATGCAGCCGCCACTACAGCCCAGCTCAAGACATCGGTAATCCCCAAACGCAGCAATAAAAACGCCCCTAAACAGGGGGTTACTGCCGAAAACAGATACAAACGCACAGTCAGACTGAGCTTCCAGAGCGGGTTCAGGCGTTCCAATAACGGCACCTTCATCACCACACCATTACGCACCACCACATCCGTCAAGGTGCCTGCACGCATCGCGGCATAGTCGCGCTCGGCTTGGGCAACCTGGGCACGCGTGGGTTTGCGACGCACCGAGAGATAGCCAGTGACTTGGCCTTTGGCATCACGGATGGGGGAAGCATGCGCTTCAACCCAATAATGGTCACCGTTTTTGCAGTAATTCTTGACCAGCCCAACCCAAGGAAGCCCTTTTTTGAGCTTGTCCCAAAAGTCGGCAAATGCCGCCGATGGCATGTCCGGATGCCGAATGATGTTATGCGGCTGCCCTACCAGATCCTCTTCGGTATAGCCACTGATCTCGCAAAAATATTCATTGATGTAGGTGATCACACCACCTAGTGTGGTGCGCGAAATGATCAGTTCACCGTCACGGTATTCGCGCTCGTGCTGTGTCACAGGTCGTTGTAATAACGCTTTTCGCGACAAGCGTTCTGCCCCTTTCGCATCGTTTTCCATGCTGACGGTGCCCTCGTTAAGCGTTCAATGATGAGATAAAGCTACGACAAAAAGATGAAACCTGCACCCTAAAAGCACACCAAGCCATCATAGCAAGCATAAAATACGCCAATGAGCACCTCCGTATCCTTTGGCCTGCGCTTGCAACGCCTCTTTCTTACCGGACTTTTGACCCTACTTCCTCTGTGGCTAACCTGGGTAGTGGTGAAGTTCGTCTTTATTTTACTTGGTGACATCAGCCGCCCCTTGGTTGAACCAACACTTCAGGGAATTGCGGGCAGCAACCCGCGCACCTTTGGTTGGCTCATTGAGCCTTGGGTGCAAAACGGTATTGCCTTGGCCGCAACACTGTTTGTGATCTTGCTCTCTGGCTGGCTGACACGGCGGGTTATTGGGCAAACATTGCTCCGCCTGTTTGAACGTTTCATCGCCCGTATCCCGTTAGCGAATACCATTTATGGCAGTGCCCGCAAGCTGTTGGACATCCTGCAAACCAAGCCTGATGGCACCCAGCGCGTCGTGCTGATTGACTTCCCGCATACCGAGATGAAAACACTGGGCTTTGTGACGCGTGTCATGCGTGAACAAGGTACCGGGCGTGAATTAGCGGCGGTCTATGTGCCTACTACGCCCAACCCCACATCCGGCTATCTTGAAATTGTGCCGGTGGAAAAAATCACCCCAACTGACTGGAATGTGGATCAGGCGATGAGCTTCATCATCAGTGGTGGCGCTGTTGCCCCCGATTCAATCCCATTCTCACCACCACCAGTCAAACACCCCTCGCCTTGAGGCGACTTCCTGACTTCAGTCAAGGCATTGCACCAGCCCGCACAGGATGATGGGATTCCACATACTTTGTAAGGATGCCCCATGTTGTTCGATGTATTAGGTCTGGTTGACGAAAATACTGCCCGTTCGATTGCATTTGCGGTACATGCGCTGGATCCGCAAGCCAAATTGACGGCCAACCTTGAACGTGGCCGCCTGCTGGTCGATAGCCAACTGCAAGAAGCAGACATCCAAGATGCCCTGCGTGCAGCAGGCTATCCAGCAACACTTGCCCCAGAGCATCCAGAAGGCTCCACCTGCTGTGGCGGCTGCGGTTAAACCACAGCTTTAACGTCCGCTACCGCCTGCAATGCGATGATTCTGCATTGCCCGCATCGGTCTGTGGGGCGACAATAGGCACATGATCGACGCGTCCCGCTACCCACTGCTCTCACAAATCAGCTCACCCGCTGATCTCCGGAAGTTTCCAGAGTCCGATGTTCGTCGCATTGCCGACGAACTACGAGCGTTCCTAATCGAATCGGTAGGCAAGTCTGGCGGGCATTTTGCGGCGGGCTTGGGTGTGGTTGAACTCACCACCGCCCTACACTATCTGTTCAATACCCCCGATGACCGCATCGTCTGGGATGTGGGGCATCAAACCTACCCACACAAAATCTTGACGGGGCGGCGTGATCAGATTCACACGGTCAAGCAATCTGGTGGCGTAGCCCCCTTCCCAAAGCGTGACGAGTCTGAGTTCGACACCTTTGGGGTTGGCCACTCCTCCACTTCGATTTCTGCTGCACTGGGTATGGCAATTGCCAATGCCCGGGCAGGCAATGACCGCAACGTCGTTGCTGTGATCGGTGATGGCGCAATGACCGCTGGTATGGCATGGGAAGCTTTAGGGCATGCTGGTGGGATGGACGACGAGCCCAATCTGCTGGTCATTCTCAATGACAACCGGATGTCGATCAGCGAAGCGGTGGGTGGGCTCACCAAAATGCTGGGGCGCCTAAGTGGCAGCAAAACTTTCAATACCTTGCGCGAAGGCGGAAAAAAACTGTTGGGTGATAAACACAGCCCACCTGCCCGCTTTGTTAAACGCTGGGAAGAACACTGGAAGGGCATGTTTGTGCCGTCCACCTTGTTCGAACAAATGGGCTTTCACTACACCGGCCCGATTGATGGTCACGACATGGAAAGCCTGCTGGCCACCATCAAGACCATCAAAAACCTGAAAGGCCCGCAATTGCTGCATATTCTGACCACCAAGGGCAAAGGCTATGATCTCGCCGAAGGTGACCAGATCGCATATCACGCCGTCACACCGTTTGACCCAACGGTCGGGATGATCGGTAAACAAGGCGCAAAAAAACCGACCTATACCGATGTGTTCAGCGATTGGCTCTGCGACATGGCAGCTGCCGAACCTCAACTTCTTGGCATCACCCCCGCCATGCGCGAAGGCTCAGGCCTGGTACGCTTCAGTCGTGAATACCCGCAGCGTTATTTCGATGTTGCCATCGCCGAACAACATGCGGTGACATTGGCCGCCGGCATGGCCTGCGAAGGCGCCAAGCCTGTTGTCGCTATTTACTCCACATTTCTGCAACGTGGTTACGACCAGCTTGTTCACGATGTCGCCACGCAAAATCTCGATGTTCTGTTTGCCATTGATCGCGGCGGCGTGGTTGGCCCCGATGGCGCAACACACGCTGGTAATCTGGATCTCAGTTATCTGCGCTGCGTGCCCAATATGCTGGTGATGGCGCCCGCAGATGAAAACGAATGCCGGCAAATGCTGAGTACCGGCTTCCTGTTTTCGGGGCCAGCAGCCGTGCGCTATCCGCGTGGCACTGGCACCGGCGCTACGGTACAAGCCTCGCTTGATCCCTTGCCCATCGGTAAAGCCCAAGTTCGCCGGAATGGTTCACGTATCGCACTCTTGGCATTTGGTGCTGTCACCCAAGCTGCCGAACAGGCGGGTGAAGCATTGGGGCTGACTGTGGTCAATATGCGCTTTGTCAAACCGCTGGATCGCGACCTCATTTTGGAACTGGCACGTCGCCATCAGGGCTTTGTCACGTTGGAAGACAATGTTGTGGCTGGTGGTGCGGGCTCTGCAGTTGCCGAACTTCTGGCACGTGAAGGCTTAAGCCTCCCCTTCCTGCATTTAGGCCTACCTGATGCATTTCAGCGACACGCCAGCCGCGAAGAATTGCTTGCAGAAGCAGGACTGGACGTTGCCAGCATTCGCTCCGCCATTTTGCAGCGTTGGCCCGAGCTGAGCACGATGACGCAAGTGCCCGCGCAGCAGGCCACCGCCTGAACTTAAACACGATGACGGAAACAGCCTCATTCATCCGGGGCGATGACCGTGTAACCCTTTGCCTCCAGTTTTGCCAGATAGCCATTGGGTTTGAGCATTTCCGTCACCGGCAGCATGGCAAAACTCACCGCATTACTGCTTAGTGCTTTTTCAACGGCAAGAAACCATTTTTCCTCCGCATGACGCTGTGCGTCAGCAAAGCCCAAGCGTCTGCCAATACCGGCTTCGGTCATCGAATTGACACAGGTTTCCCAGAGTGCCGCCTGTGGCAATGTGCGTAATGCCTGCACGTCGCCTGTTGCCCAGGCATTGGCCAATGCGCGCATTGCATCAAGCTCGTTCTCAATCACGTTCATGGTTTTGTCAAAGCAGGCCACATCATCCAATGATGTGTTTTTCCATTCGCGCAATACCGTTTTTGGATCGGCAATCACCACGATTTCTGTGGGACGAGTAACCGCCGGTTGATATTTCTTGATCGCCTCAGCAATCACAGGCGTGGCGATACTTTTACGATCAAGTCCGGCCTTTTTCATGGCTTCGCCATACAACTCCTGCGATGCAAAGACAGGACGCATTCTTTCCACACCAGCATCATGACCGATATAACGTGCTTTCAATACTTGCCAACGCGCATACGTCGCGGGTGAAACCAGATCCTGCAAGCGCTTGCCATTGGGGTTATTACGCGCACCCATCAACTGCGGCAGCAATGACAGTTTCTTGAAAAAACCAGCCTTCACCTCAAGTGAGACGCGTGGAGCATAGATAACTTCACCTGCCCGCGACAGAACATGATGTACCTGCTTTGACTGCCAGTGCATTTTCATTGGCAGCGGACTCAGCGTCCCTAAAAGATACAAGTCATGATCACCTTTGCGTACCAGCCACAAGCCCGGCCCCGGTTGTTCGCCCTCAACCACGATGGCTTGTTCGGTGCGAATGCCGTCAACAGTAGACTGCTGTGCAAACACGCCCGATGCGTACATGCTCGCTACCACCCCGATTGTCAGCCATACCATGCGCTGCATGCTTGCCTCACACCCTGTCATCCAAGCTGCATTGTGACTGAAACGATGCAAAAAAGTTCAGCACACAGGTTGTTTCTTCACTGATAAAAAAAGCGTATGGTCAAAGCAAGACTGCACGTTGGGAGAACGAAATGAGCATCCATGTTGTTCGCCTTGGCACACCGCGTCTTGCTGATGAAGGGCTGCGCATTGGTACAGTGCGCCGCCCCCCTCGGGGTGTACCAAAACAAGAATTTGCCAGCCGGAATTATTACGATGTCTGGCTGCCGATTGTGGCGCCAAGTTTAGAAACCATGGCACTTGCCCATGCGGCGCAGACAGAAAAAGAGTGGGCGAATTTTTTCCGCCATTACCGCAGCGAAATGAAAGCCCCTGATGCCGTGCATACCATTGCGCTATTGGCTGCACTATCGCATCAGAGCAACTTCAGCGTAGGCTGTTACTGCGAAGTGGAAGCCCATTGCCATCGTCACGCCTTACGTGAACTGTTGCGTGATGCTGGAGCCGTGATGATCGACACCCCTTGAATGACCTAACCCGCCTGCGACCGCCTCACGGGAGTACGTACTTTGGAAGCTGCGTCTGCAATTTTCCATAAATAAAGTGCGGCATAACTGCGGTATGGCTGCCAGCATTCACCCCGCTGCGCAACTTCTTTGGGGGTGGGCAATGTCTCGCGCTGATCCAATACCTGTACGCCTTTGCGAATCCCCAAGTCATCAACCGGCAGCACATCAGCACGCCCAAGGCGGAACATCAGCAGCATCTCCACCGTCCAACGACCAATGCCACGTATCGGCACCAGTGCCGTCACGATATCGGTGTCAGCCATGCATGCCATCTGCCGCACACTCGGAATTTCTCCGGCAACTTCCCGTGCGGATAAATCCCGCAAGGCGCGGATTTTATTGGTGGAAACCCCGCAGCTACGAAGCTGCTGATCATCCAGACAAGCCAATGTCTCGGCATGCAAGCGCGTACTGCCCAAAGCAGTCTCAACACGGGCAACAATCGTTCCTGCTGCTTTGCCACTGAGCTGTTGATACAAGATTGCACGCGCTAAAGCATCCACTGGATCAAACGCTTGCTTCCAACGTTTATCCGCCTGAATCTGTCCAAGCTGATCCAACCAAGATGCCAATGCCGTATCGTTTTGGCACAACGTTGCAAATGCCAAAGCGGTATCAAAGCCCCGCGGATAACGTGGCATGCAAGCCCCCGTTTTTAACCGCGCAAGCGCTCGTAGGCGTGCAATAGCCAGCCACTGATCAGCAATGCGCCACCATACGGTGCCAACATCGGCGACACACCAAGCATACTGGCTGCCAGCAAACTTCCAGAAAACAGAAACACGCCCAGCAGCAACATCAGCAAAGAAAGCAGGCCGCCAGGACGCTGCGTCATGGGTGCAAGAACAGTCAATGCCAGGCCATGCGTGAAGGCGATCAATGCCGCCTGAAGCAAACGCCCTTGCTCCCCGGCAGATGCTGCATGTACGGCATAAGCCGCAAGCGCTACCGATAAGCCGGCAAACAAGCTACCAATCGCAGAAAGGTAGCGGCGATATACAACAAATACTGGAGGGGCAAAGGTATTCATGCCGTTATTGTGCCAAAGAACACAGCCAACCGCTGAGGCCAGAAACAACAAACGCCGCTTAAGCGGCGTTTGTTGGATGCATACGATGAAAAATTACTTCACCGGCCAATACACGGTGTATTCGCCATCTTCCGTGAAAGCACCGGCAACACCCGACTTGTAGTCTTCAAATGCGCGGTCTTTCACGTCGTGACCATGTGTGGCTGCCCATGCACGCAACGCGTTGCGAACATTCTCCAACTCGGCCATATAGCCGGTGTAATCTGCGGCAACAGCCTTGGTTGCCGGACTTTCCACAAACAATACGGGACCTTGCACCTTGACTTCACCCAATGCAGCGTCGCCTTTCTTGCGCACTGGTTGTGCCACGTCAAACGTATAGGTTTCACGCCCAAGATCGGTGGTGATGATGCGCAGCGGACCGGCAGTTTCCAGATCATTGGCTTCCATGACGCGCTTGATCCACTCTCTGTTGGCATCCATTGACGCCTGAATCTGCGCGTTACCACGTTCCACCGCACCGGCATTCACAACCAGCAGGTTTTCAGCGGGATGCTCAACCACCTTCGGGGTGGTCATCTTGCTGCCACTGACTGCGTAGTCGATATTCGGAATCGCGGCCAGCATATTGGTCAAACGTGTCAGACCATTCTTCATGTCATCGCCAACGTGACGGGTGACATACAGACCAGCATAGCGACCAATCAGGTTCCAACCGTATTCGACGTCATAGGTCTGAGTGATTTCAACGTTGCGGTTATTGCGCCCTGTTGGCTTCAAAAAGAAAGCAGTGCGCTTGTTTTCACCACGCTCAACATTGGTGATGTTGATGGCGACCTTTTCACGCGGCACGCTCTCAACAATTTCCCACTTGCCCTTGCCAACACCTTTCTCATCGGAGTTGTACTCGAACACAGCGCCCACACCCTCTTCAGGGCCAGAAACGGCTAATTGCATCCGTGGGTCACGCAGCACAACCGGGTTCCAGTCTTTGAAACGACGGAAGCTATTGATTGTGTCGAACACGATGGTGAGCTTACGGTTGGTTTCAATCTTCTCAACAATATGGCGAGAAGAAGGCAACACAATACCTACAGCGATATACAACGCAAGCACGATGGCAATGGAAATCAGGATCTCGAGCAAACGAGTCATTCAAAAGTCTCCGGGAAGGCGGCTATTGGCTGGTGCCGAACAGGCGTCCAATGCTAACAAACTACGAAACACAACGGCGAAAAATTTGCAGCTTCTGGCAGATTGCCTACTAGAAGACAGCACTATGCACTTTATGCAATGCCTGCCCCCCAGAAAGCAATAGCCAATCGTCATGGCTCACACCAATTGCAGCTCAAACGCTTTCAGAACGGCACGTGTACGGTCACGAACCCCCAATTTCGACAGGATATTGGACACATGGTTCTTGATAGTACCTTCGGCCACCCCCAGCGATCCGGCGATTTCCTTATTGGAAAAGCCCGACGCCATTAATCGCAAAATCTCGGTTTCACGATCGGTCAATGGATCGGGCCGCTCAAGACTGACGAACTCGTTACGCATATGCTCAAGCCCAGACAACAGGCGCTGGGTAACGGCTGGCTGCACCAACGAGCCGCCTTCGGCCACTGTCTGAATGGCATCAACGAGTTGTTCCAATGACACATCTTTCAGTAGATAGCCCTTTGCACCCGCCTTGATTCCTGCCAATACCAGCGCATCGTCATCAAATGTCGTCAAGATAATGGATGGCGGCAGTATGCCGGCCTTGCTGAGCGCCTGCAGCGCTTCCAGACCGGACATTGTTGGCATGCGCATATCCATCAGCACGACATCGGGCTTGACCTGCGGAATCTGCGCCACCGCCTGCGCCCCATCAGAAGCCTCGGCGACAACCTCAATGCCCTCTGCCAACGCCAGTAACGAGCGGATTCCTTGCCGCACCAAGGTTTGGTCATCCACCAAAAACACACGAATCATGCAAATACCCCTTCTGGAAGGCGTGCCGCAGCATTGGCTGCGACAGGCAAACGAATACTGACCTGACAGCCCTGACCGCGCTTGGCAATGACTTCAAGCTGACCACCGTGTTGGCGCAAGCGCTCACTCAAACCACGCAACCCATTGCCCGGCACCATTTGCTCGCATCCGCGGCCATCATCACGCACCGAAAGCATGACGTTGGCACCGTCACGACGTACCGACAACCACAGATGTTGTGCATCCGCATGGCGTACGGCATTGGTAATCGCTTCCTGCGTGCAGCGCACCAAATCGTGCGCACGCTCGGGGTCATCCACCGTCAGGTTGTTGTCAATGTCCATGTACACGGTGAGTTTCGGCACATTTTCACCCAGCAGCCGCAACACACGCGCCAAGTCAATGGAACCTGTTTCACGCAACTGGCTCACGGCTTCACGCACGTCGGTCAACAGCAGCTTTGCCAATGTATGTGCCTGCTGAACATGCTCTTTTGCCTGCCCTTCCGACAAATGCCCAGCCACCTCAAGGTTAAGGCTCAATGCGGTGAGATGATGCCCCAGCAAATCATGCAGCTCACGGGAAATACGGGTGCGTTCGTTCATGCGCGCACTATCGGCCAACAATGCCCGCGTGGCGCGCAATTCTGCATTCAAGCGGCGTTGCTCATCCCGCGCCTTACTTTGCTGCAGCGCCACAAGACTGACCACGAAAACGAACCCTGAAAAGCCTGCATAAAGCATCGACTGCATCATCGCTTCCAATATCGGAAAGCCCAGCCAGCGCACAAATACCGGCGCCACCGCCAACTGGCTTGCCAGCAACCACAACACCCCGAGTGACGACGGCAGCAACCAAGGCAACACCCCAGCCGCAACCATCAACAAGACACTTCCCAAGCCCGAACCATTGAAATAGCTGACTGCAAGCGCGGAAAGCGTCAGCACGATCAAGTGCAAATAATGACCGGCACTGCGCTGACGCTCGCCAAGGCTGCGTGTCAGCCAGGCATAGCTAATGCCAAATGCGATATACGCCAACCAGCCCTGCCAAGGCATGGGCCGCAGAGTGAGTTCTTCTTCGCCGCCACCATGCTGCATCCCCAGCCATGAATAAATCAGCGGAAAACCCACGACTGCCCAAGTGAACAAGCCAGCGTAGCGCAGCAGCCTTGTGTGAGAAATTTGTGAAAACATACCGCCTTATACCGCGTCTTGATATTTCTGCCCTGCACCAAAGGTCATGCGGCATCCTGTCGCTGCGCATGCGATAATCAGCACTGGTTCGCAGGAGCGAATCTCCGCTGAAACTTCGGAAGCCTCAGGAATGATGATCGCCATCCGCGACGTGCAAGAGCATGAACTGGACTCCGTCCTGACCTTGAACAATACCGCTGGCCCAGCGATTCTTCCGTTGGACATGGCAAGGTTACGCTATCTCTACGAAACCGCCGAGTATTTTCGTGTGGCCATTCGTGATGACATTTTGTCTGGGTTTTTGGTGGGGTTTGGTTCGCATGCCCAGCACGACAGCAGCAACTTTGCCTGGTTTCGTCAGCACTATCCTGACTTCTTCTATATTGACCGTGTACTGGTTGCCAGCCGGCGACGTGGCGGCGGTGTTGGCCGCGCCCTGTATGCCGATGTGCAAAGCTATGCCGAATTGCGCTATCCATACCTGACTTGCGAGGTCTTTCTGGAGCAAGGCGCGGAACATGCCCTGCTGTTTCATGGCAGCTCAGGCTTTCGCGAAGTCGGGCAGAACCTGATGCCCGAACATGACTTGCGCGCTGCCATGCTGATGAAAGAGCTCTGCAGCTACCCTTGGGTGCGCGACACTTACGGCGATGCCTTGCCAGATGTTGCATGGATACAGCGCCCACGCGTCCGCGTGAAACCCAATACACAGGGGCAGGCATGAGTACAGCACCGATCGATTACGCCCAGGCCGGGGAGCTGAAATTCGGTCAGGTTGGCATCGCCAATTTACGCATCCGCACCCTTGATAGCACCCAGTTGGCAGCAGAAATGCGTGACCGCGTTCAGCGTGCACCCAATCTTTTTTCCCGTGCGGCTGTCATTCTGGACTTTGGCGCACTGATGCAGCCACCGAGTGTTGAAGAAGCAACGGCACTGATAAATGCCCTGCGTGATGCCGGCGTCATCCCCGTTGCACTTGCTTATGGCACCAAAGAAACCGAAGCCTTGGCGCAACAGCTCGCCATGCCGATTTTGGCCAAGTTCCGCTCGCAGTATGAAGGCGCCTCCGGGCATTCCACTGCAGTTGCGCCAGCACCTACACCAGAGCCTGCGCCAGAACCTCCACCCACCCGCGAAACGCCCGCACAGGCGCAGCTTGGGTTGATGCATACCGCGCCAGTGCGCTCGGGGCAGCAAGTCTATGCCGAACACCGCGATCTCACGATTCTGAACACCGTGGGTGCAGGTGCAGAAGTTTTGGCTGACGGCAACATCCATATCTATGGCGCGCTGCGCGGCCGTGCGCTTGCCGGTGCGCAAGGAAACCCACACGCCCGCATTTTTTGCCGTGAATTTCATGCAGAATTAGTGGCGATTGCTGGCAATTACAAAGTGATGGAAGACATCCCCAACGAACTGCGTGGTCAATCTGTGCAGATTTGGTTGGATAATGGTCAGCTCAAATTCGCAGCGTTCGACTGACGCTGCTTCATCGTTTTTTGGAGGATACCCACTTGGCCGAAATTATCGTCGTGACTTCAGGCAAGGGCGGCGTGGGCAAAACCACGTCCAGTGCCAGCATTGCAACCGGACTTGCAAGGCGCGGAAAGAAAGTCGCCGTGATCGACTTCGACGTTGGCTTGCGCAATCTTGATCTCATCATGGGCTGTGAGCGCCGCGTGGTTTACGACTTCGTCAATGTCATCCAGGGCGAAGCCTCGTTGAAGCAAGCACTGATCAAGGATAAGCGCTTCGACAACCTGTTCATTCTTGCTGCCAGCCAGACACGCGACAAAGATGCACTCAGCAAAGAAGGCGTCGAAAAAGTATTGAAAGATCTCGCCGATGACGGCTTTGATTTCATTCTCTGCGACTCACCTGCCGGCATCGAAAAAGGCGCGTTCCTGTCGATGTACTTTGCCGACAAGGCGATTGTGGTGGTCAATCCGGAAGTGTCCTCCGTGCGCGACTCCGACCGCGTGCTGGGTCTTCTGGCATCCAAAACGCATCGCGCTGAGCGTAGCGACACTGAAGTCAGCACCCATCTTTTACTGACCCGCTATAACCCACAGCGTGTTGAAAGCGGTGAGATGCTGTCGATTGCGGATGTGGAAGAAGTGTTGGGGCTGAAAACGATTGGCGTGATCCCCGAATCGGGCGATGTGCTCAATGCTTCCAACAAAGGCGAGCCTGTCATCATGGATCCCGAATCAGTTGCTGGCCAAGCTTATGACGACGCGGTAGCGCGCCTTCTGGGCGAAGATCGCCCGATGCGTTTTACCACCGTGGAAAAGAAAGGCTTCTTCAGCAAGCTGTTTGGAGGTTGATGCATGTCTATTTTTGACTTCCTTAAGCCTAAAAAGAACACCGCACAAACCGCGAAAAACCGCCTGCAAATCATCATTGCACAAGAGCGCAGCGCCAGTGATGCACCCGACTACTTGCCACTGATGCGCCGTGAAATTCTTGAAGTCATCCGCAAATACGTCAACGTCAACACTGAAGCGGTAAAAGTGGATGTGGTGAAAGATGGCGAACATGATGTGCTGGATATTTCGGTTTCACTTCCCGAACGCGGCGCCCCGCTCAACGACTGACCCACTTACGATGGGTGCGTGCTGATGCGCACCCCCTTCCTGCCATGCTGACTCTGGCTGACACCGGCTTTTCTGCACCACGTGACTTGCTTGCACGTTATGGCTTGTCGCTTGTGCGCACCGCCACTGGCGAAGCTATCCCCGGAAGTTACTGGGGGGATTGTGAAGCAGGCATCATTGGCTGCACCGTCTATGCGCGGGACGACACACCTATTCATTCGCTCTTGCATGAAGCTGGGCATTTAATCGTGCTTCCACCTGAACGCCGCGCACAGATACATACCGATGCAAGTGATTCGGTGGCAGAAGAAGATGCAACGTGCTATCTGCAAATCCTGCTTGCCGACCAACTTCCCGGTGTGGGCAGTGCGCGTTTAATGGACGATATGGACGCGTGGGGATACAGCTTTCGCCTTGGTTCAACGCGTGCGTGGTTTGAGCGCGATGCCGAAGATGCCCGCCAATGGCTGGCAGAGCGTGATCTACTTCCAGTATTGGCAGAAGACGAGACTCATATCCTCACGACGCCTGCGCTGTGAAGCTCACTACACATCCAGGGACGAAGCAAAATCTAAGGTAACACGCGTACCCTGCGTTTCTTTTGCTTCAAACTGCAGCCCCCAACCCAAGTGATCACACAGCCTGCCAATCAGCTCCAAACCTACACCTATCCTTGAAGTATGCTCAGCGCGCGCTGTTCTAGCATAAGCAGCAGCAACCGCTTCAGCGCTGATGCCATGCCCACAATCATCAATCGTTACCCGCCCTGTCTGTGTCAGGGACACCCTGATCGTACCGCCATCGCTGTTCTCAATTGCATTGCGCAAAATGTTACCAATGACCACTTGCGCAACCCCAGCTGGAGCATTGACTCTACAGGCGGGGAGTGCCGCGACATGGATGTGTAACGCCTTGCCATGTGCCAGATATGCATGATCAGCCACAACACTTGGCAGCAGCATATCCAGACTGACAATCTCGGATAAAGTTGCCAAACGCGCTGGCTCTCTCGCCAACACAAGCAATAGCTGAATCAGCTGCTCCATCTCGGCGGCAGTCCCTCGCATCCGCTCTAACTGTCGCAGCATGCGATCAGGAAGTGTGGTGTGTTCAAGCACTAAATCCGCGGCACCTTTGATCACCGCAACAGGGGTACGCAATTCATGGCTGACGGTATTCACAAATGCACGTTCGCGTTCTACGAACTGGTGATTGCGTTCAAGATAACCATTGACTGCCTGAGCAATTGCAGCAAGTTCAAGATTGCCATATACCTCGGTTTGAAGTCGCCGCGCAGATTGCTCTGGTCGCAGTGCGGCAATATCTTCTTGCAAGCGAAGAATAGGGCGAACAAACCGCTGCAAGCCTATCCATGCCATCACGATGGTAATCAACGCCATCGCCAAGCTCGCCACTATTGCCAGCCGCCCAACAAACTGTTCTTGTGCTTCGAAGTCGGTGATTTCTAATACCAAGAACAAAACACCCATCCCTTCAGCATCCTGAACCAATACCACATGCGGAATACCGTCAATTTGCACATCATCATGCAAGCCGACAGGGAGGGGTTGCAGTGCCTCTGGCAATGCATGCACTGCATCTTTTGTGAAAAGCCGAAGTGTGTCCGAGTTCTGCCATTGCCAATGCGGATCTGCCTGGCGATGCGCAATGATGCTGTCCATCTCACTTTCCAACAGCGCAGACCATACCGCATGCTCCGCCTGCTCATGCAGGTAATAGAAAATACCGAACACAGACACAGTCAACAGCAGCAAATAGCTCACCAGCCATAACAGCATTTTGTGTGGCAAGATCAAACGCTTCATTGCTTCATCTCGTCACTCAATGTCGGTGCCACTAAGCGATACCCTACACGCGGTACGGTTTGAAGCAATTTTTCAGGAAATGTCGCGTCAATTGCTCGACGCAAATCATAGATATGTGACCGCAGCATATCGCCATCTGGCGGGTCATCACCCCACACCGCATATTCAAGCTGCTCACGCGAAACCACGGCAGGACTTGCCCGCATTAGCACCTCAAGAAGCTTGCGCCCCACCGGATACAGCGCTAGTCGCTGCCCTGCACGCCAAACGTCCAAACTTGCTAGGTCAAGACGAAGATCATGTACTTCCAATATTTTTTGTGTCCGCCGCCCATGGCTGCGCGCCAACACCGCTTCGAGGCGAACCTCAAGTTCTTGTAATGCAAACGGCTTGGTCAAATAGTCATCAGCCCCAGCGCGAAAGCCGAGAATTTTATCTGGCAACTCATCACGTGCCGTCAACATGATGACTGGAACATCTAAGTGCAATTCATTACGCAAGCGCCGCAAAAGATCGGGGCCTTCCATCTTCGGCAACATCCAATCCAGAAAAATCGCGTCATACCGATGAAGTGAGGCCAGTGCAAACCCAGTGATCCCATCAGGTGCCGCATCCAATACATAGCCCCGTGCTTCGAAATAATCGAACAGGTTGGCAACCAAATGACGGTTATCTTCAATGATCAACAGGCGCATGAATGTCTTTTCCTCACCCATACATGCTGCCACGTTCACCTGTGATGCGAAACATGAATATTCATGACGTGATTTACGCATTCTCGACATCCTTCCGACATCTCTCCGACATCAGCAAGACCACCATGCCCGACATCTTTCCAATGCTCGGAATGGTTTGTGTCCACTGCGTTTCCCACGGCAACCCATGCGCTTCGCACATCGTTATTTCCGAAGTCGATTGCGACTTACCGTCACTATCTGTTGCTACCAACACTACTCACGATCGCTGCATGCGTGCTCTTGATGGGGCTTGGCGGAGATTTTTGGCTGGCCGATAGGATTTACCACTGGGGTGGACAACAGTGGTTGCTGCAAGATGCGTGGTGGACAAGCAGCCTCATGCATCGTGGCGGAAAAAATCTCAGTGCCGCCGCTGCCGTGTGTGTACTTGCACTCTTGCTATACAGCCGCACAAAGCATCATCTGATTTTTTTACGCAAACCGTTGGCGTATTTGCTGGTTACGGTCGTGCTATCGCCCAGTTTGGTCAGTGCACTCAAGCATCTGACACAGCTTGATTGCCCTTGGGATTTACAACGCTATGGCGGTTTGCATCCATTTATTGCTCTTTTCCAAACACGCCCAGCCGAACTTGCACAGGCAATGTGTTTCCCTGCTGGTCATGCCAGCGCCGGCTATGCGTGGCTAGGCTTGTATTTTTTCGCCTTACAAACCGCACCCAAATGGCGTTGGCATGCCCTTGTTATTGCACTTGCAACAGGCTTGGCCTTTGGCGTGACACAGCAGTTGCGCGGCGCACACTTCCTTTCACATGACCTGGTCTCACTTTGGCTGTGCTGGGTGGTCGCCGTGGTATTGCATGAAGCCATGTTTCCTGGCACGCCTACACAGCCGCAGAGCAATGCGGGAGAGCGGACATGAGCAATATTTCCCTCTCGCCCCCCATGCGCGTAAGCGCTAGTAAATCATTTGCTTTTTATCGCCCAACACTTTCTGTTGAAAGCCTAATTTTGTTGGCCACTCTATTTTTTACGCTTACCAGTAACAACCTGTTCTGGCGTAAAGCACTTGCAGTTTCACCTCATGACCTGCTATTTGCTTGCGCGTTATTTACCTTGTTATTCAGTACGCATGCCCTGCTATTTGGGCTTCTGATTTGGCGCTGGAATGCCAAAATCATCTTGAGTCTTCTCTTCATCGCCACCGCGTTTGCCACGCACTACATGAACAGCTATCACGTCTATCTGGACGCAGATATGCTGCGCAATGTATTAGCCACGGATCAAAAAGAATCGCGTGAACTTCTCACTTCATCCCTGCTATTTCCACTGTTTTGGCATGCATTGATACCATGCGTATTGCTGTGGTCGCTTCGTTTGAAATGCTTAGACTGGAAACGCACACTGACTCGCCGCATGTTCTTTATTGCTGCAACATTGCTTGCTCTTGTCGCTGGCCTCTTCATTTCACCACAACATGTTTCCAGCCTGCTGCGTAACCACCGTGAAATTCGCTACCTCACTACACCAGCGAATTATCTTGTGGCACTTAAACAAAATTTCGCTCTTCCGCAAACCATCAAAAAACAGCCAAAACAGCCCATCGGCCTTGATGCAAAAATGACAGCTGGCTCTTCTTCCAGCAAACCTCGCTTGCTTGTCGTGGTAGTGGGTGAAACCGTGCGTGCGCAAAACTGGGGACTGAATGGCTACTCACGAAATACCACTCCCGAGCTTGCCCAAGCTGGTGTCATCAATTTCCCACAGGTGCAAGCATGTGGCACAAGTACGGAGGTATCACTTCCCTGCATGTTTTCTCCTTGGGGACGGCGTGATTACAACGAAAAGAAAATTCGTGGGCATGAATCACTCCTGCATGTTCTTGAACATGCAGGTATTTCAACACTTTGGCGCGATAACCAATCCGGTTGTAAAGGCGTGTGTGATGGCCTTGCTGTCGATCAGCTTGATGATGCGAAGGTCAGCAATTTTTGCACCCATAACCGATGCATGGATGAGATTTTGCTGCACGATATCGCCGCTAAAATTCGGCAAAAACCAGGCGACCGCGTTGTTGTCTTGCATCAACTTGGCAACCACGGGCCAAGTTATTTTGAACGCTACCCAGCCTCATTCCGGGTCTTCACTCCTACATGCAATAGCGCTGAGCTTGGACAATGCACACAGCAAGGTATCGTCAATAGCTATGACAATGCCATCCGCTACACCGACCACTTCCTTGCACAAGCCATTGCTCAGCTTGACGCGCTAGACGATTACGACAGCGCCATGATCTATGTTTCTGATCATGGTGAATCGTTGGGTGAAAAAGGGCTGTATCTCCACGGCATTCCTTATGTCATTGCACCAGAAGAACAAATCCATGTGCCTATGGTGATGTGGTTCTCACCCGGGTTTGCAGCGCGCCGCGGCTTGGATATCGCATGTCTGAAGCAGCGCGCACAACAGCCGGCGCAGCATGACCATTTGTTCTCGTCTATTCTTGGTTTGATGCAGGTCAACACCTCAATCTACACCTCTGACTATGACCTTTTTGCGCAATGCAGCAACACTCCTCTGATGTAAATCACTACAGCATTCCCCCATCTCCGCTTCTTGCTCTGTTAGCCTTGCTCCTTTCTTGACCCAGTTTTGAAGGGAGCCATTTGTGAACTTTCGTCCCGCATTACTTACTGCTGCCATTGCTGGCGTACTCGCCCTGAGTGCCTGCACCAGCAAGACACCGTCTGCTTCCGACACGGCACCAGCGCATACGGCGCAAACTGAAACTGCCGACCAATTCATTGCTCGGGTCAACGATGAAGTGCGCAAGCTCAGCACCGAAATGAGCGCCTCACAATGGCTTTCCAGCACCTATATCAATGGCGATAGCGAACTGGTGGCTGCCAAAGCCAATGAGCGCTGGCTCACTCAACTCAATCTCTGGATTGAACAGGCGAAGCGTTTTGAAGGCCAGCCGATGTCCGACGACACGGCGCGCGCCTTGAAGCTGTTGAAGCTGTGGACAGCAATGCCAGCTCCGAAAGATCCCAGCAAGCTGGAAGAACTCACCCAAATCGCCTCCCGCATGGAAGGCATGTATGGCGCTGGCAGTTATTGCAGTGGCGAAGGCAGCAATAAAACCTGCCGCGACATTGGCCAGCTGAGTGATGTCTTGGCGCGCAGCCGACAGTACGACGAACAACTGGATGCCTGGCAAGGCTGGCACAACATCAGTGTTCCGATGCGCAAGGATTATGTGCGTTTTGCCGAACTGGTGAACGAAGGCGCCACGGAAATGGGGTTTGCCGATGCAGGCGAAATGTGGCGCTCAGGTTATGACATGAGTCCTGCTGAACTTGCGGCTGAAACCGACCGTCTGTGGGGGCAAGTCAAGCCGTTGTATGAACAACTGCATTGCTATACGCGCAACAAACTCACCGCGCAATACGGCAAAGACAAAGGCGAAATCAATGGCGGGCTGTTACCCGCTCACTTGATGGGTAATCTCTGGCAGCAAGACTGGAGCAACATCTGGGACCTTTTGGCGCCATATCCACAAGCCGGAAGTCTGGATATCAACAGTGCGCTCAAGCGTGTTGCTGATGCGCACCTTGCCCGTGAGCTGGGTAAGCCCGGCAGTACCAACATGTCGGTGGCCGAACGCAGTTTCAAAGCGCAGCGCACTGCCGAACTGGCAACCGCCAAGGAGATGACCGAGCGCGCGCAGGATTTTTATACCTCACTGGGCATGCCGAAACTGCCGGAAAGCTTCTGGCAGAAATCACAATTTGTGAAACCGCTTGATCGTGATGTGGTCTGTCATGCCAGCGCATGGGATATGAACATGCAAGGTGATGTGCGCATCAAAATGTGTATCGCACCTACCGAAGAAGAACTGACCACGATTTATCACGAACTGGGGCATCTGTATTACGACCTGGCTTACAACGTGCAGACACCGATTTTCCAGAACGGTGCGCATGACGGTTTCCATGAAGCTATTGGCGACACCATCGTCTTGGCGATGACACCCCAATACATGGCTTCCGTTGGCCTGGTGGCACAGCCTCAGCAAAGCCAGGAAGCATTGATCAATGCACAAATGCGCATGGCACTGGCAAAAGTTGCTTTCCTGCCATTTGGTCTGATGATTGATCGCTGGCGCTGGGGTGTGTTTGATGGTTCGATCAAACCAGACAACTACAACAAAGCATGGTGGGATCTGAAAGCCACCTACCAAGGCGTTGCCCCGGTTACACCGCGCGATGAGAGCTTCTTCGACCCAGGTGCGAAATACCACGTCCCGGGCAATACCCCTTACACCCGCTACTTCCTCTCACACATCCTGCAGTTCCAGTTCTACAAAGCACTTTGCGATGCCTCGGGGCACCAAGGTCCGCTGTATGAGTGCAGTTTCTATGGCAACAAAGCAGCCGGTGAAAAATACTGGGCAATGCTCTCCAAGGGCGCCAGCCAGCCATGGCAAAAAACCATGCAAGAACTGACTGGCAACGAGCAAATGGACGCCTCCACAGTGCTGGAATATTTCGCCCCATTGCAAGACTGGCTGAAGGAACAGAATGCAGGACAGCAATGCAGCTGGTCGCCCGCAGCCTCGTGAGGGCATCATGCAGCAACACGACCTTAATCCTCAGCCACAAGCAACAGCGACTGCACTGCCCGCCCGCTTCTATGCGGATGCAGGCATGCAGGCCATCGACCGCCAAGCGATTTTTGATCGCAGCTGGCATCTGATCGCGCATGTGTCACAGCTCAAGCAAGCTGGCGACCATGTGGTTGCCAATCTTGCGGGCTTGCCGGTCATCGCCGTACGCGGTGCCGATGCCATCATTCGTGTGATGCACAACGTGTGTCGGCATCGTGCCGGTCCACTTGCGCAATGCGATGGTTTGGCGGCAAAAACACTGCGCTGCCGTTACCACGGCTGGACATACACGCTTGAAGGCCAGCTGCGCTCTGCCCCTGAAATGAAAGATGCCGAGGGCTTTGATATTGCCGACATCCGCCTGCCACAATTAGCCGTCACGATTTGGCAGGGCTTGGTCTTTGCTGCCAATGATGCAGCCACCGCCCCGGATTTCGATGCATTCATCGCAGGCATTGATACCCGCTTGGGCAGCGATCGCGGGCTGGAAACCTATGGTGGCCATCATCGGGTTGCCTACGACATTGCCTGCAACTGGAAAATCTACGTCGATAATTATCTTGAGGGCTACCATGTGCCCTTCGTGCATCCGGGGCTAAGCAAACTATTGGACTACCGGAGTTATCGTACCGAGCTCTCTGCATGGCACTCCCTGCAATGGAGCCCGCTGGAAAGCGACCCCGATCTCTATGGCAATGGCGATGCCCTGTATTACTGGCTATGGCCGAACACGATGCTCAATATCCTTCCAGGCCGTCTGCAAACCAACAGCATCATTCCGTTGGGTGTGGATCGCTGCCGGGTAATTTTTGACAGCTACTACGCCGATGCCGACAACACCGAAAAACGCGATGCTGACCTGAGCTTCAGCGACGAGGTACAGCACGAAGACATTGGCATCTGTGAAGATGTGCAACGTGGCATGGCTTCTGGCAGCTATGTTCCCGGCAGGTTGAACCCACTCCGCGAAACCGGCGTTCATCACTTCCATGAACTGCTGCGTGCAGCCTATCGCGCTCACCAGCAGCCATGACGAAAAAACGCCCGCTTGGCATGTGGTCTGCCACCGCACTGGTGGTGGGCAGCATGATTGGCAGTGGCGTATTTTTATTACCATCGGCATTAGCCCCATATGGCGGTGTCAGCCTGCTTGGTTGGGCGATTACGCTGGCTGGTGCACTGGCATTGGCGCGGGTGTTTGCCAAGCTTGCCATGCGCTGGCCGCATACCGGCGGGCCATATGCCTATGCACGCAATGCTTTTGGCGAACTTCCTGGCTTTTTTGTCGCGTGGAGCTACTGGGTGGCGATCTGGTCAGCCAATGCCGCCATCGCCGTGGCATTCGCCGGTAGTGTTGGGGCTTTATTTCCGGCACTTACTGCCACCCCCATTCGCGCCGCTGCCTGCGCCCTCGCCGCATTATGGCTATGCACCGGCATCAATCTTCTGGGAGTGCGCGAAACCGGGCGCATGCAATTGCTGTTGACCATCCTCAAATTTGTTCCCCTGCTTCTGTTTGCCGGGTTGGCGGTTTGGTATGTCGATCGAGCGCATTTCACCCCTTTCAACCCCAGCGGCGCATCGCTACCTTCTGCCATCAACGCCAGTGTGACCTTGGCATTGTGGGCCTTGCTTGGGCTGGAAGCCGCCACGGTTCCCGCCGATGCCATTGATGATGCCGAACGCACCATTCCACGCGCTACAGTTCTAGGCACCTTGTTAGCCGGGCTTGTTACGGTTTTTGCAGTCAGCGCGGTTTTAGGCAGTGTCCCTGCCGATGCCCTGGCTTCCTCCAGCGCACCCATGGCAGATGCCGCACGCATGCTATGGGGGCACTGGGCTGGGATTGGTATTGCTACGGTTGCTGCGATTTCCTGCCTTGGGGCGTTAAATGGCTGGGTCTTAATTTCCGCGCAAGTCTCATTGGCTGCCGCCCAAGATGGTGTTTTACCCCGCCGCTTTTCTGCATTGAGTCAACGTGGCACCCCCGTCTTCGGCATTTTATTGAGCAGCGTTTTATCAACATTGCTGGTTGCCTCAAACTTCAGCCGCTCATTGGTGTCGCTGTTCACGTTTTCGATTCTGCTTTCCACCACGGCAACACTGCTTCCCTATCTTGTCGGCAGCGCAGCCTGGCTCTTACGTGGCGACCGCAAAGGCTTGGCCATCACGCTCTTTGCATTGCTCTACAGCATGTATGCACTCTGGGGCGCTGGCCACGAGGCACTGCTTTGGGGCGCAGTGTTGCTGGCAGCCGGGCTACCTGTTTATTGGGCAGCAAAATGGTTTAGGCGTGACCCAACCTAAAGCTCGGTAGGCTCCAATGCTGCCACATCTTCGGGAACATAAAGGCGTTTTCGACGCGCGCGTGTTTCCCACCACCAGAAGAAAAACCCAACCACACTGAACGCCAGTGCGCCCCAAGCCAAGCTGCGATGGGTATGGCTGAACAAGGGCGACAATATGCCGGCAATCAGTGCGTTCACCAGCAGGCCAAAGAACGCCTGCAGCGATGATGCGCCGCCCCGCTGCTTGGGATACATATCCAGAACCGCCAGCGTGATGATGGGAAAAGCCAACGCCAACCCGAAGGAATACACACTCATCGGAATGACTGCCCACGGCACGTGCGGCACATCTACCCAGAGGTTGTATCCAAGGTTGGCCAACACCGATATGCCACAAAAAGTGAACCCGATATTTGCCAACCGGTGCCCATCAATCCGCCCCGCCGAGCGCCCCGAAATAAACGCCCCGATGACCATGCCGCTGATCATCGGCACAAAGAACCAAGCAAACTGCTGCTCACTCAAGCGTAGATGTTGCAAAACAAATTCAGGCGCAGAAGCGATATACAGAAACAGCGCCCCGAAGTTGAGTGCCGCCGCTGCCGATAAACGCAAGAAACGGGGGTTTCCCAAGATTCCGAAATAATTGCGCAGCAATTGCTTCGGCTGCAACGGCTGGCGCATATCCTGCGGATGTGTTTCTGGCAAAGCCCGCCATACCGTGCTGAGCAAAACCAAGGCAAACAATGCAAGAAACCAGAAGATCGCTGGCCAGCGGTGCCAGCCCAACAACCAGCCACCAATAATCGGGGCAATTGCCGGGGCGATACTAAAGACCATCGATACTTGGCTCATCAAGCGCTGGGCATCGTCACCATGCAACACATCACGAATGACGGCGCGCCCGACAATCAGGCCAACCCCCGCACTGATGCCCTGCAGCGCACGAAACAGCAACAACTGCGGCAAGCTGGTTGCCAACGCACAACCAATGGAGGCCAACATAAAAACAGACAGCCCAGCCAGAATGACTTTGCGTCGCCCCAATGCATCTGACAACGGCCCATGCACCAGACTCATACCAGCATAAGCCAGCAAATACACACTGATCGTTTGCTGCATCGCCACTTTGTCGGCGCCCATTTGTACGCCAATTTGTGGGAATGCCGGAAAGATGGTGTCAATTGAGAAAGGCCCGAACATCGCCAAACCGCCCAAAAGCAGCGCAAGGCGTCGGGTAGAAAAGGTATTGAGGGAGGTCATGAGCCTATATTAAGGCGATTGCTGCACTGCAACCATTTTTTATTGGAAACCAGTGTTGCATGCATCGTCCTCTTGTCAGCGCTTGTCTGCCAAACGGCACCCCCATCCCACAGTGCCTCACGTATAATGCGCCGACACGGAGGGAGAAGCGCGCATTGCATCGCTGCGCTGCCGAAGGCGCAACCGCCCGGAATCGCTCAGGCCGAAGACCGCCGTGTGACCACACTCTGGAGAGACTGGCCACGCTGTTATCCTGCGCCAGCGCCGAAGGGGCAAAAAGCCATGCGACCCCTCCCCCGCAGGCTTCCAAACTCTCAGGCAAAAGGACAGAGCGGGCATCCCACTTTATTTTGTGCCTTCGCGCCTCTGGATGCCGCCATGTCTCAGCCTACGCTTCGCTCTCTCGAAAATCACGACGCTTTCATCGCCCGTCATATTGGCCCCAACGATGCAGAAATCGCCGCCATGCTGAAGGTGGTGGGGCATGATTCGCTGGAATCATTTACCAACGCGATTGTTCCCGATTCCATCAAATCCACGGGCTTGCTTGACCTGCCCGACGCCATGACGGAAGTGGATGCACTGGCTAAGATTCGCACCATCGCCAGCAAGAACAAGGTGTACAAAAGCTTCATCGGTCAAGGCTATTACGGCACCCACACGCCAAACGTGATCTTGCGCAACATCTTGGAAAACCCCGCGTGGTACACCGCCTACACCCCGTATCAGGCGGAAATCTCGCAGGGCCGCATGGAGGCGCTGATCAATTTCCAGACCATGGTGGCCGACCTCACCGCCATGGACATCGCCAACGCGTCACTGCTGGACGAAGCCACCGCCGCCGCCGAAGCAATGACGCTGGCAAAGCGCTCAGCCAAATCCAAGTCCGACACCTTTCTCGTCAGTGGCGATACCCACCCACAAACACTGACCTTGCTGCAAACCCGCGCCGAACCACTGGGTCTGTGCGTGGATATCGCCCATTCCACCGATGCCTTCCACACCAAGCTGGCCGCCGGTGATTATTTCGGCGTGCTGGTGCAATACCCCGCCTCTAGCGGTTGGATTGCCGACTGGACGCAAGATGCCGAGGCGATCCACAGCCATCACGCGCTGCTGGTGGTCGCCACTGATCTTTTGGCACTCACCCTTTTGAAGGCACCGGGCGAAATGGGTGCCGACATCGCCATCGGTAATACCCAGCGTTTTGGTGTGCCGTTTGGCTTCGGTGGCCCGCATGCCGCCTTCATGGCCTGCCGTGACGCCTACAAGCGCTCGATGCCGGGGCGCTTGATTGGTGTTTCGGTGGATTCTGACGGCAACCCCGCCTATCGCCTGACCCTGCAGACCCGCGAGCAGCACATTCGCCGTGAGAAGGCGACCTCCAACATCTGCACCGCGCAGGTACTGCTGGCGGTGATGGCCGCCATGTACGCGGTGTATCACGGCCCCGACGGCCTGAAGCGCATCGGCCAACGCGTGGCACGCTACACCGCCATTCTTGCTGCTGGTCTGCGCGAACTGGGCCATGCCTCGGTACACGCCAGCGCATTCGACACCCTGTGCATCGACGCAGGCAGCGACAACGCCAAGCTGGCCGAACGCGCCCACGCGCTGGGAGCCAATCTGCGCGTGCGCAGCAATGGTTCGCTGTGCATCTCGCTGGACGAAACCACCACCCGCGCCGACATCGAACTGCTGTGGAACATCTTTGGCGAAGGTAAGCCGCAGCCGTCCATCGACACCCTCGACGCTTCCGCACCGTCACTGATTCCGGCGGAACTGCTACGCAGCAGTGCCTACCTCACGCACCCTGTCTTCAACACCCACCACAGCGAACACGAGTTGCTGCGCTATCTGCGCACCTTGGCCGACAAGGACTTGGCGATGGATCGCACCATGATCCCGCTGGGCAGCTGCACCATGAAGCTCAACGCCACTGCCGAGATGATCCCAGTGACGTGGCCCGAGTTCGCCAATATCCACCCGCTGGCTCCGGCTGCGCAGGCGGAAGGCTACAAGGAATTGATCAGCAGCTTGGAAGCGATGCTGGTAGAAATCACCGGCTACGATGCAGTCAGCTTGCAACCGAACTCTGGCGCACAGGGCGAATATGCAGGTCTGCTTGCCATTCGCGCTTACCTTGCATCCAAGGGTGAAGGCCACCGCAATATCTGCTTGATCCCAGAGTCGGCACACGGCACCAACCCGGCTTCCGCCAACATGTGCGGAATGAAAGTGGTCGTGACCAAATGCGATAGCAACGGCAACGTGGATGTCAACGATATCCGTGTGCAGGCGGAGAAGCATTCGGCCAATCTCGCCGCGATCATGCTGACCTACCCATCCACCCACGGCGTCTTCGAAGAAGACGTGGTGGAAATCTGCGAGATCGTGCATCAACACGGCGGACAGGTGTACACCGACGGCGCCAACATGAACGCACTCGTGGGCTTAGCCAAACCTGGCAAGTGGGGCAGCGACGTCTCGCACCTCAACTTGCACAAGACGTTCTGCATTCCGCACGGCGGCGGCGGCCCCGGCGTTGGTCCCTGCGCGGTGAAGTCGCATCTTGCCCCGTTCCTACCCGGCAGCATGCCTGGCAGCAGCGTGCGCACCGAAGGCACCGGCAATGGCGCAATGGTGTCGGCCGCCACCTTCGGCAGTGCCAGCATCCTGCCGATCAGCTGGATGTACATCGCGATGATGGGCAAAGACGGCCTGCGCAAGGCCACGCAAGTGGCAATGCTCAATGCCAACTACATCGCGTCGCGTTTGGCTCCGCACTATCCCACGCTCTACAGTGGCCGCAGCCAACTGGTGGCGCACGAGTGCATTCTTGACGTTCGCCCACTGGAAAAACTCTCTGGTATCGGTGCCGAAGATGTGGCCAAGCGCCTGATTGACTTCGGCTTCCACGCGCCTACCCTGAGCTTCCCAGTTGCTGGCACGCTGATGGTCGAACCCACCGAATCGGAATCACTGCACGAACTGGATCGCTTCATCGACGCCATGATTCAGATCCGTGCGGAGATTCAGGACGTGATCGACGGCAAGCTCGACCGCGCCGACAACCCGCTCAAGCATGCCCCGCATACGGCAGTGCAAGTGTCGGCCAGCGAATGGGCGCATGGCTACTCGCGTGAATTGGCTGCCTTCCCGCTGCCCATTCTCAAGCACGTCAAGTACTGGCCACCTGTGGCGCGTGTGGACAACGTCCACGGTGATAAAAACGTGTTTTGTGCGTGCATTCCAATCGATGCTTATCAAGACGCCCACTGATCCATCTTGCTCTGTTTGCCAACGAAACCCCCGCCTGCTTTGGAGCGGGGGTTTTTCATGCGTAGTCGCACAAATTCACAAATTATTCCAAAACATGATTTTTGCCTAATATCAATTGCATTTCTAAAAAATTAATACTAGATTAAGCTGCGCTGCCAAGTGTTTTGTGAGGCATTCGCCTACATCTTGTCTGCTGGCAACTGTTTTATTCCAAATCATCCCGGGGGAGGGAACGATGTCTCTACGCTCAACACCCAACAAGCATCGCCTGTGCGCTGCCCTGCTTGCCGCTCTGGCGCTGCCAGCAATGGCACAAGAAACAGGCACCAACAAAGAACAAGTCCGTACCCTTGACCGCATGACGGTGACCGGTTCGCGTATTCAACGCACCGACATGGAACAGGCACTGCCCATTACCTCAGTGTCGCGTGCTCAAATCGACGCTGCAGGTATCACCTCAGCCGAACAACTGCTGATGCAACTGAACATTGCAGGTAACGGTTCCGACAATCTGTCCAGTAACGCTGGCATCGTGCACGAAGACCAACGCGGCAATAACGGCGTTTCTGGCGCCAACCTGCGCGGTCAGGGGGCGGATGCAACGCTGGTGCTGCTGAACGGCCGTCGTGTTGCCACCCATGGTCTGAAAGGCCGTGCTGTTGACCTGAACTCCATCCCGTTTGCCGCCATTGAACGCGTGGAAGTTCTACGCGATGGTGCTTCGGCAATTTACGGTACCGACGCTATCGGTGGCGTGATCAACTTCATCACCCGCCGCGACTTCAAGGGCGCACAAGCTTCTGCCTTTGTCGATGTCACAGAAGATGGTGGTGCCAATATCTATCGTGGCAACTTCCTGTTCGGTGGTGGTGACCTCGATAGCGACGGCTGGAACGCTTTTGCCTCGATCAGTGCCAAGCGCAATACCATCTTGCGTGGTAATGACCGCGACTTCTCCAACACATTCCAGCGTTCACGCGGTTTGTCACCTGACTCACGCGGCACACCTTTCGCCACCTTGTTCAACATCGCTGGCTCGATGATGGGCAAGACAGTGCGTAACCCCGCAAATGGCGCAAACACAACAGGGGTTGTTGACCCGCTGACCAACACCATCCAGCAAGGTGTGAACATCTACAACCTCCCTGGCGCTGCGGGTTGTGCTGCCGCCAGTCCTGATATGGATGCTTATGCTTATGAGCTTTGGAACGTACCAAGCTCGCGCTATGCCTGTGCCTGGGACTACCCCGCTGCTGCAGTGATTCAACAGCCGCAAGACAGCGTGGACTTCATGGGGCGAGCCACCTTCAATATCGGCAACACACATGAAGCCTATGTCGAACTGACAGCCTCACGTGTTGAAGTGGCTAAAACATTTGAAGCCAACCAAATCTCCTCCAGCGCCTCTGCAACTGCCGCGTTCAATCCGAATACTTGGTATCCGCTGAATGACTACACACGTGCAACATACGACCGCGTGTATGACGCCATGGCAGCTTACTTTGGTGCAGATCAGCTCAACTACGGCAACGGCATTGCCTACCGCTGGCGCTGCGAAGCCTGTGGACCACGTCAGATTGAAACCACCACCGACACTTATCGCTTCGTTGCCGGTATCGGTGGTTTGATTGGCGAATGGAGCTATGACGCCGGTGTTACCCGCGCATCCAGCAAATCCAAGTCGGTATTAGGCTCGGGCTATCACTTCCGGGACGGCTTGCAAGCTGTATTGGGAAGCGGCTTGATCAACCCGTTCCTCGCACCTGGCCAGTCACAATCTGCTGAAGGTATGGCTGCGTTGGAAGCAGCTTCCGCACGTGGCGTTCAACTCTACGGTGGCGAATCCATCACGACCTCGATTGACGCTTCGATCTCTGGCGAACTGGGCTTCTTCACCCTGCCAGGTGGCTCCATCGCCATGGCAACTGGTATTGATCTGCGCCGTGAAGAATATCGTTTCAATGGCGATGACCGCGCCAACAAACGCCTTGTTTTCAATGCACCATTCGATGATGCCAACGCGCTGAAGAATGTCCATCGCGATATCAAGGCTGTTTACCTCGAACTGCAACTGCCACTGTTCAAGGGATTTGACCTGAACTTGGCTGGTCGCTATGACAACTACAGCGGCATTGGTTCAACCACCAATCCGAAGGTGTCATTCAAATACCAGCCTATCGACACGCTGCTGTTCCGCGGTGCCTATAGCACAGGCTTCAAGGTGCCGAACTTCAACCAGCTGTTCAATGGCACCAGCGAAGTCCTCTACACAGGCCTGGATTTGGCCGATCCGAAGACATGCCCGGGGGGCAAGGCTGACCCAAACAAGCCAGGCTGCGAGATCATTCGCCCGGATGAGCTCTTTGGTGGCAAGAGTGACCTGGCTCCTGAAGAATCATCACAGCGTAGCTTCGGCATGGTTTGGTCTCCGATGAGTCAATTCAATATCGCGTTGGATTGGTGGGAAATCGAGCGTGAGAACACCATTCGTGCCGCACCGCGCGACACATTGATCCAGTACTACGACCTGTTCGAAGCTAACTGGATTCGTGATGCCAGTGGTAATGTGGTGCAAATCGACCGCCGCTATATCAACTCGGGCGGTAGCCTGATGCGCGGCGTTGAATTGGACACCAACTTGAATGGTGAACTGGCGGGCGGCCAATGGAATTTGAACTTCAATGGCAGCCTGATCACGCACTTCCGCACCAAGGCACTGGAATCTCTGCCTTACACCAAGAATCTGGTGGGTGACTATGTGCGCTACTACAACCTGCCAATCCAGTGGAAACACACCATCAACTTCAACTACCGCCGTGGCAACTGGTCACACAACCTGGCACAGGTCTATCGTGACGGTTACAAAGATGAGTTGCCACCCGGTGTTGCCAACGGCAACGTCATTCCCGCTGATTGGGCACGCAAAGTGGATAGCTACACCATCTACAACTACAGCCTGACCTGGAGTGGTATCGACAA
>CAYZUG010000018.1:0-6460 GCA_964481865.1 uncultured Thermomonas sp.
CCTTTGAATTCGTCGATCCGGGCGACCAGGCCCAAGACCTCCGGGGTGATCTGGAGGGTGTCGGTTCGGAACATGAACCAATAATACACCCATTTACACCCATTTAAGCAAGCAGTAGAATTGGGCGCAAATGGGCGTAGAAATGGAGGAGCGCCCTCGGGGATAGGCCTGCAACTATCACCGCCACGAGTTCCATGCAGGTTTTGCATGGAGAGCCCGACGATGCCCCGAAACTGCGCGCACTGCGACCAATCCTTTCAGCCCCGCCCCCAAGTCCCGAACCAGAGCTACTGCTCGTCCGCTGGGTTGGGTTTCTTCGGTCATTGCAGTCTCCAGAAATGCAAAGCCCGCCTCGTGGGCGGGTGGTACTCCCACACACCGTTGATGCGCACGGTGATCTGGTGGGTCTTGCCTGCTCACGCGCCGGTGGCGACGTCCGGGTGATCACGCCGAGCCTGTGAGCGGGCCGTTCTCGGAGGACTTAAACCCATCGACCTGATCAAGACCAAAGCGAAAGACAGGGGCAATCCTCTGCATGCGGCACGGCTTGCAGCCTACGGCGCACTCGTGGTCATGCAGCAACAGGCGATTGACTGTGCGCGGGACATCGCCATCAACCAGCAGAGCGAGATGCTCATCCAGGGGCGTAACGGCCAGATCCGTGAGCGCAACAGCTACGGTGGCGACCCGTTCCCGCCCAAGGGCTGACATGGAGGCTGGCCTTGCGGGTTTGCCGTTGTGCTTTGCTCGTGCAAACCCGCGAGCCAACCATTTCCATCAGCATACGCAGAACGGGAGGGAACCCCGCGCAGCTTGGGGAAGCCACAAACAAAAACGCCCAACCAGTCGTGGTTAGGCGTTGAATAATGGTGGCCCGGGGCGGAATCGAACCACCGACACGCGGATTTTCAATCCGCTGCTCTACCAACTGAGCTACCGGGCCAACAAGTGGTGCGAGCCGCGCATGATACGGGGTACGTGGCATTTGGGCAAGGGGTATTTGCATTCATTCAGCAAATTTCCGACTTTTTCCACAAAAAACTGCAGTCATCACGAAGGCGTGATTTGGGAGGTTCGGCCGTTAGAGAGGGAGGCTCTCGTCATCAGGAAAAAGCGATGCCTGAGAACGTGCAGGCTTAGTCTTCTGGGCGATAGCCCGGTGGCTTTTCTGTACCGCCTTCAAACAAGAACTTGACCATCTGCTGCTCAAGAAAGGCGCGGTGTTCGGGGTTCATCGGAGACAGGCGGTTTTCGTTGATCAGCATGGTTTGATGTGCCAGCCAGCGCTGCCATGCGGGCTTGCCTACGTTGTTGAATACCCGCTTTCCGGCCTCACCCGGCCAAGGCGGGAAGTCCAGTCCATCAGTGTCGATATTGTCGACCACACAGTGCACGGTGCGTGCCATAGCTAAATACCCTGTAACAGTTTACGAATGGGCGCGGGCAGCCCAAATGCGTCAAGTTGCGCGCGGCTGACCCAGCAAAGCCCGTCATTATCGCCGATTGCATCGGCCAAGGCAGTGGTGCGGAGATGTTGCGGGTGAATATGCAGGCGGAAGTGCGAAAAGGTGTGCGTCAGCATGGCCAGTTTGCGCGCTGGTGTGGTTTGCGGTGCAAGTTGGCGCTCTGCCCAGTTGGTGGCGTCGGTGAGGTCGGTAAATTCCGGTAATGACCATAAGCCGCCCCAGATACCGGTAGGCGGGCGACGTTGCAGTAAAAGTTGGCCGTTGGCATCTTCAATCACCAGCATGTGCGCATCCCGCTGCGGGAGGGTTTTGCTGGGCTTGGGGGTGGGAAGTGCATCAGTGCGGCCACGATGCAGGGCAAGGCAGTGTGTGTGCAGCGGGCAACGGGTGCATGCAGGTTTGCTGCGGGTGCACACGGTGGCACCCAGGTCCATCAGTGCTTGGGTGTAATCAGCCAAGCGGGTGCTGGGGAGTTGTGCTTCCGCCAATACCCAGAGTTGCTTTTCAATCGCGGGTTTTCCTGGCCAGCCTTCGATGCCATAAAACCGGCAAAATACCCGTTTGACATTGCCATCCAGAATCGGCGCAGCTTCACCCCAAGCCTGCGCCAGGATGGCTCCTGCCGTGCTGCGACCAATACCCGGTAGCGCCATCAGTGCGTCAAGATTGTGTGGAAGTTCGCCATCGTGGTGCTGCATGCATTGTTGGGCGGCGGCATGCAGGTTGCGTGCTCTGCTGTAATAGCCCAGTCCTGACCACAGTGCCAGCACCTCGTCTTGCGAGGCTTTCGCCAATGCAGGCAGGTCGGGAAGTGTTGCGATGAAGCGGTTGAAATAGCCAGTCACCACCGAGACTTGCGTCTGCTGCAGCATGATCTCACTGAGCCAGACCCGATACGGCGTGCGTGGGTGCTGCCATGGCAGATCAAAGCGCCCGTGCTTGTCAAACCAGCGTAGCAGGGCAGGCGCAATGCGGTGTGTCGTACTCATGGTTCAAGACTCACTTCCACACCTTCAAACTGGATGCCGTCCAAGGTGATCTGTGGTGTTGTCAGCTTGCCTTGCAGGGGCGGTAGTACGGCGGTATTGCCGGCATCCAACCAGGTCAGCACTTCGGGTAAACGCAGCGTGCTGCTGAAATGGGTGGCGTGTTGCTCAAGCGTGAGGTCAAGTGGTGCGCTGAGATCTGATGCACCGGTATAGCCCAAGCGGAAGGTATATGCCGCTTGCTGCGATGAAAGAGGGGCAGGAAGTGCTGGCCAGGCTTTCGGCCATTGCGCCATTGTCCCTTGCAAACGCAGGCGCAATTGTTGACCTACAGCAAGCTGCCCACGCGCGCGGAGTGTTGGCACGGTGGCATCACCTTGCAGCACCAAGGTCACAGGCACGAAACGCCAGTGTGCGTTGTTGAATAGCATCGGCCCATATAAGCCCAGTTGAAATGGGGTGGCGCTTTCAGCCGATTGGTAGTGCCCAGCCAGACCCAGCTTCGCGGGTTTGAGCAAGGCTGAATCTTTGCCAATCCGCAGCGGGCCGGAAAGGTGAACGGCCATTGGAAGCTGCCAGGTGTCGCCTTCTACGGTTAGCTTGCCGCGACCCAAAATAGTGGCGGGTTGGTGTGCCAGC
Organism: uncultured Thermomonas sp.; assembly: GCA_964481865.1. Taxonomy (GTDB): domain Bacteria; phylum Pseudomonadota; class Gammaproteobacteria; order Xanthomonadales; family Xanthomonadaceae; genus Thermomonas. Next base: position 3,092 of record CAYZUG010000018.1, read on the forward strand.
AGCGCTGCGGCGTTGTCGATATGAATTGTCAGCGCGGCGGGCACTATCATCGGTGCATCGATATAGCGACCACTGACATGTAGTTGCATGGGTTGCGCAGGCGAAAAGTGTTGGATATCCAGTGCCAGCCCATCAATCCGCCAGTCGTCATTCTCAATGCGGCCATCCCGAATATGCAGCCCATCTGTCAGTGTGGGCAGTGCTGTGTTCCCCGTGGATGTGGGGCGGCTGGCAAGCCACTGTTGCAACGCTGGAAGGTGGAGATGTGGGGCATCCAGATCAATGCGCTTGATGATGATCGCGGGTGTGTGGCGGCGGAGTGTCTGCCAGGGCACACGTACAAATACGCGCTGTGCATACAGCAGAGTTTGCTTTTCAACTTGCGTGCGTACCGTCAGCGCATGCAAAGCGATGTAGGGTTCGCCGCGCAGTCGCCATTGGATGCGTTCGGCGGTGAGTTCAAGGGCAAAGAATTTGCCCGCTTGGTTGAGAAGAACGTGGGATGCCCAAGGTGTTTGCAACAGTCCAAGCACCAGCAGGCCAACGGCGACAGCAAATCCGCTGAGGCGTAATAGCCGCCGTTTCACCCCAATGCCTCGGGCAGCAGTGCATCAACAAAGGCTTCGGCATCGAATACGCGCAGGTCTTCCGGGCGTTCACCAATACCAGCAAAGCGAATTGGAATGCCGAACTCACGCGCCAACGCAAACACCACGCCACCCTTGGCAGTGCCATCGAGTTTGGTGACCACCAGCCCGGTCACAGGAATTTTTTCGTTGAACTTACGCACTTGGTTGATTGCGTTCTGGCCGGTGGTGCCGTCGATCACCATCAGTACTTCGTGCGGGGCGTCAGCGTCGAGCTTGCGCAGCACGCGTGCAACTTTCTCCAGCTCGTCCATCAGCCCACTTTGTGTATGCAGACGACCGGCGGTATCGGCAATCAGCACGTCGGTACCGCGTGACTTGGCAGCTTGCAGCGCATCAAACGCCACCGAAGCGGCATCGGCATTCTGGCCTTGTGCCACAACCGCCACACCGTTGCGTTCCCCCCAGGCTTGCAGCTGGGCAACGGCGGCAGCGCGGAAGGTGTCACCGGCAGCCAGCATCAGGCTGCGGCCTTCAGCTTTATAGCGATGCGCCAGTTTGCCAATGGTGGTGGTTTTTCCAACGCCATTGACGCCAATGGTGAGTAGCACGAAGGGTTTTCTTGCTGGATCAATATGCAAGGGTTTGGTCACCGGTTGCAGCAGCGCGATCAAATCGCTGCGCAGTGCTTGCAGCAACGCATTGGCATCAGCAAATTCGCGTGCCTTCATGCGCTTGCGTAGAGTTTCTACAAGTTGCGTGCTGGCAGTGACACCGACATCGGCAGTCAATAATGCGGTTTCGATTTCATCCAGCAGTTCGTCATCAAGCTTGGGGTTGCGCGAGAACAGGCCACTGAAGCTGCGGGCAAAGGCACTGCCACGCAGGCGCTCACGCCAACCAAGTTTTCCCGGTGCAGCAGCTTCTGGCGCTGCAGCTTCAACAGGTGCAGCAGCGCTCTGCGTCGGTGGTGGCGCTGTTGGAGAGGGCGCTGTTTCCGATGCAGGGGGGTGTGGGTCAGGTTTTTTGCGTTGAAACCAACTAAGCATGAAGCCGGAAGAATGTCGGAAAATAGGCGGTCATGGTATCACCCGCCACCGTTTTCGCCCGATGAAAAAAATGCCCAAACAAGTAAAAGTGGAATCCCCTGGACGTGTTCGCATCATTGCAGGGCGCTGGCGGGGGAGTCGTTTGCCGATCAGTGACAGCCCCGGGCTGCGGCCAACCTCCGACCGTGTGCGTGAAACATTGTTTAACTGGTTGCAGCAGCAAATTCCCGGCGCCTGTGTTCTGGATGCGTTTGCGGGGACGGGGGCTTTGGGGCTGGAGGCGGCCTCGCGTGGCGCGGCATTCGTGCATCTGGTGGAGGCAAGTCCGCCACTTGCACACAATCTGCGTGCGCTGGTCAGCAAATTTGATGCACATACGCATGTGCATGTGCATCAAGCGGATGTATTGGCATTTTTACGCCAGTTTCACGATGCGCCATTCGATATCGCCTTTGTCGATCCACCCTTTGCTGCTGGTCTATGGGATGAGGTCTTGGCGCTATTGGTTGATAAAATGCGCCCTGATGCGTGGATTTATGTGGAAAGTCCACTGAATGAGCGCGTTGCATTGCCAGCAGACTGGGGTTTGCATCGTGAAAGCCAAACACGCGATGTGCGCTATGCTCTCTATCGGCGAGTTACACTGCACCCATCTTCATAACAACGATGACGCATTAACGACATGAGCACGGCAAGACGCATCGCGGTCTATCCCGGCACATTTGATCCGATTACCAATGGCCACACCGACTTGGTCAATCGTGCTGCCCCGTTGTTTGAAAAGCTGATTGTTGGCGTTGCCGCCAGCCCGGGTAAAGGCCCGGCCTTGCCTTTGCAGTTGCGTGTTGAGCTTGCCAAAGATGCACTGGCACGGCATGACAATGTGGAGGTCTGTGGCTTCGATTCATTGCTTGCACATTTTGTCCGTGATACTGGGGCAGGTGTGTTGCTGCGCGGGCTGCGGGCGGTGTCGGATTTTGAATACGAGTTCCAGATGGCGAGCATGAACCGGCATTTGATTCCGGAAGTGGAAACACTGTTTCTGACGCCAGCCGAGCAATATGGTTTTATCTCATCCACACTGGTGCGTGAAGTGTCACGCCTTGGCGGGGATGTATCGGGCTTCGTTTCGCCTGCGGTGATGCAGGCACTTGAAGCACAATGGCGGGCAAGGTAAGTACGACCTGCTTGTTGTACCTGTTGTTTTCTTTATTACTGTCATGCTGAGGGGATTGCCCATGAACATGTTGTCGCGTTTTCTTGTTGTTGCCTGTCTTGCATTGCCCTTTACTGCTTGTCAGAAAGATGAAGGGCCAGCCGTCGATGCGGTTGCGGTTGTGCCACTGCCCACCGGTGGCGAACAAAAAGACTGGCTGCCATATTTGCAGTACAAGCTGATTCCGCATATGGCGGGCATCAGCAACAGCCCCTATGTGTATTTTTTGCCAACCCAAGATTCTGAAGATTTTGATGGCAAGTACGAGCGTCAACTGGAAAAGCTTGAGCAAGACCTGAGTCGCGGCATTGTTGAAGGCAATATGCTGGTTTTTGCTTCACCAGAAATGGAAAAAGAAGTGGAAATGATTGAGGCAGCGTTCAAGGAAGTAGGTGCTGGCACGATGAAGGGCGTCAAGGTGGTTTTCATCGGTACCCCGATTCTGGGTGAGCGCGTGAAGGCGGCGGTTGAGCCTGCAGGCGTGAACTACATCTTCGAAGAAGCAAAGTAATCTCGT
>CAYZUG010000018.1:6560-42252 GCA_964481865.1 uncultured Thermomonas sp.
GTGTTATCCAGCAACGGGCTGCGCATGCAGCCCGTTGTGTTTTCGGCATTCCGCCCGCTGCGTAATGTCCACCTAATGAAAGGAGTGAAAGCGATGAAACGAGTCGCAGCCCTGAGTGTCGCGCTGTTATGTTCCTTGAGTGCATGGGCACAGTCGCCGTCCCCAGCAAATCAGCCGCCAGGTGCAGCCATCGCTTCTGCACACGCCTTGGCCACCGATGCCGGTGCTGAAGTCATTAGAAAAGGTGGTAATGCGTTTGATGCGGCTGTGGCAGTGTCGGCGGCATTGTCGGTGGTTGAGCCGATTAGCTCGGGTTTGGGCGGCGGTGGCTTGTGGTTGCTGCATGATGCCAAGAGTGGGCGCGATATCTTTGTTGATGCGCGTGAAACATCGCCAGCGGCAGCAACACCAGAGAAGTTCCTCGACAAGAACGGTAATCTCGATAACGACCGCGCTCAAAATGGGCCATGGTCGGCAGGTATCCCCGGGCTGCCAGCGATGCTGGTGCATGTGGCTGAAAAATACGGCCAATTACCTTTGCACGAATCTCTGGCACCGGCCGTGCGCATTGCACAAGACGGTTTCCCCGTTTATGCACGCATGGCGCGTGGCTATAAAACCAAACGCGCAGTGATGGACCGCTACCCCGGGACGCGTGCGGTGTTTTCACCGAAAGGAAAACCTATCGAGGAAGGCGATATTTTGCGCCAACCTGATTTGGCGACAACACTGAAACGGCTTGGTGAACAGGGCTTTGACGGTTTTTACCGTGGCACCACAGCGAAGAAATTGGTTGCCGGTGTCAACGCGCAAGGTGGGCAATGGACACTGACTGAATTGGCCGGCTATCAGGTGAAGGAGCGTGAGCCCATTCGCTTCCGCTATCACAACTGGAACATCACCACCGCACCGCCTGTGTCATCGGGTGGCATTGCATTGGCGCAAATGCTGCAAATGCTGGAGCCTTATGATTTGCAGGCTTTGCCCGAAGCTGAGCGGGTGCATTTGGTGGTTGAGTCGATGCGCCGTGCCTTCCGTGATCGCACCTTCTACTTGGGTGATCCAGATTTTGTGCAGATTCCGCAGAAGCTGTTGACCAGCGCGGACTATGCAGCGGGGATGCGTTCCTCCATCAACCCAAGTATGGCCACACCAAGCAATCTTCTGTCTGGACAGGCAACCCCTTTGGAAGATGAAGAAACCACGCATTTCTCTATTATTGATGCCGCGGGCAATCGTGTGGCGGCCACACAAACGGTGAACCTGCTGTATGGCTCGGGTTTGATTCCGCCAGGAACAGGCGTGCTGCTCAATAATGAAATGGATGATTTCGCATTGAAGGCGGGAACGCCCAATGCATTTGGTGTGATGGGTTTTGAAGCCAATGCGCCCAAGCCCGGCAAGCGGATGCTCAGCTCAATGACGCCAACGTTCATGGAGTCGCCAGATAAAGTGGTGGTGATTGGTACACCGGGCGGCAGCCGCATTATCACCATGGTGCTGCTGGGGATTCTGGGCTATGACGCGGGCTTGAACGCACAGCAAGTGGCAGCACTGCCACGTTTTCATCACCAGTGGTTGCCGGATGCGATTGATGCAGAATCCAATGCGCTGACAAAAGAAGCCGCCAAGGTTTTGCAGGCGATGGGGCATCAGGTTCAGTTGCCACCGGATGAGGCCGAAGGTGGGCGCGGTTCCAGCCACGTGTGGGGGAATTTGCAAACGGTGGAATGGGATCGCCGCAGCAATGCCTTGATGGGTGGCAGTGATCCACGTTATCCGGAAGGTAAGTCAGCGGTTGTTGATCAGCCTTGATGTAACAAGGCGCGGAGTGCTCAGATGAAACTTTGGTCAATTCTTGGTAACTCGCAAAAGCTGGATGGCGGTGCGATGTTCGGCAACGCACCGCGTGCCATGTGGGAGCGCTGGGTCACGGTGGATGCACAGAACCGTATTGACCTTGCCTGTCGCGCCCTGTTGGTTTCTCCGCTGAATGGCAAAACAGTGTTGTTTGATGCAGGGATTGGCGCGTTTTTCTCGCCAGCTCTGCGCGAACGCTATGGGGTTGTTGAGCAGCAGCATGTGTTGCTGGACTCCCTGCAGCAAGCAGGTTTTCAGCATGAAGATGTGGATGTGGTGGTGCTGTCGCATCTGCATTTCGATCACGCAGGTGGTTTGCTTGCACCGTGGGCTGAAGATCAGCCAGCGCGTTTGCTGTTTCCTAATGCGACGTTTGTGGTGGGACGTGAACACTGGCAACGCGCACAGCATCCACACCCACGTGATCGCGCCAGTTTCATTCCAGAATTAAACCGCCTGCTTGCAGATAGTGGGCGGCTGGAGTGTGTGGATGGCGATTTCTCGCAAATACTGGGCACAAGTGTACGCTTCCATCATAGTGATGGGCATACCCCTGGGTTGATGCTGGCCGAGGTGCTGGGGGCAAAACAGGACGACGGAAAGGCGCAGGGCGGTGTGGTGTTTTGTGCGGATTTGATTCCCGGCGTGCCTTGGGTGCATGTGCCGATCACCATGGGCTATGACCGCAATGCCGAGCTGCTGATTGACGAAAAAACTGCTTTTCTGCAGGACATGATGACGCGCAATGTCGGGCTGTTTTTTACCCACGATGCGCAGTGCGCAATGGCACATGTGACACGTGACGAAAAAGGCCGCTTCCATGCAGTGAATCAGCAGGAAGCTCTGCATGGTGTTGCGCTTGGCTAATAAGCCAACTTGCGGGTCAGTCCACGGGTGTGCCGAACAGACGGTCACCCGCATCACCAAGGCCTGGGTGGATATAGGCGTTTTCATCCAGCCGATCATCAATGGCTGCCACATAGACCTCGATATCCGGATGCGCGGCTTCCAATTTGCGCAAACCTTCTGGTGCCGCAACAAGGAAAATGCATTTGATATGCGGGCAACCTGCATCTTTCAGAATATTGATCGCGGCGACGGCACTGCCGCCGGTGGCCAGCATCGGGTCAATCAGCAGGGCAGTACGGCGCGACATATTGTCAGCAAGCCGCTGGTAATAGCTCTCGGGTTGATGCGTCGTCTCATTGCGGCGCAGCCCGATCACACTGACGGGCGCATAGGGGAGCAGGGCTTGCACACCTGGTAAAAAGCCTAGGCCAGCACGCAAGATAGGAACGAGGGTTAAGGTATCGCCGCGCACGCGCTCGACGTGTAATGGGCCAGCCCAGGTTTCCACGGAATGTGGTTCTGTGGCCAAGTCGCGGGTGGCTTCGAATGTCAGCAGGGCGGAGATTTCGCCGGCAATCAGCCGGAAATGCACGGGGTCGGTCTTGATCTCGCGCAGTTTGCCGAGTTTGTGCCGGACCAGAGGATGATTGACTTCGGTGATTTTCATCGCACCAGATTAGCGCATAACCTGGGGTTGTTGATATTGCTGAGTGGAAGTCAGTTTGCCCCTCACCCGGCGCTTCGCGCCACCCTCTCCCCGCCTGCGGGAAGAGGGAGTTGCTTTGATCTTTTCCTTCTCCCCGTTTACGGGGAGAAGGTGCCCGAAGGGCGGATGAGGGGCGTTCGCTTACGCGGCGCGCGGCCCTTCTAAGATCGCGCGTTTAACCATCTCCACGATCAACTTCAATTCCGCTTCATTGATCGAGAACTGCGGAGTGAAACGCAGCGAATTTTCGCCACCATGAATCACACCCATACCGTGTTCGCGCATCCATTCTTCGGTGGAACCAGCGCCGTAGCCCTTGAAGGCTTTGGTCAGTTCACAAGAGAACAGCAGGCCAGTGCCTTGTACCTTGGTGATCGGGCCGTTCAATTCGGTCTTCAGCGCTTCCAGCATGGCCACGGCATCACGGCCGCGCTGTTGGATATTGGCGCGCAGCTCCGGTGTCAGTTGCCCCAGCACTGTGCAAGCCACATCCAGTGCCCGTGGGTTTGCAGTCATGGTGTTGCCATACAGACCACGCTTGTAAATATCGGCAGCACGCTGGGTGACTGCCAGCACCGACAGTGGATACTGACCCGCGTTCAGTGCCTTGGAATAGGTTTCCATGTCGGGTGCTTCGGTATTTTCGAAGCCGGGGTAATCGACGATGGACAGATAACCAGTGGCACGCAGACCTGCCTGGATGGAGTCGATCAGCAGCAAGCTGCCATGTGCTTTGGTCAGTTCACGTGCCAGTGTGTAGAACGCCACTGGTACGCTACGCCCGGGGTCACCTTCACCCATGACTGGTTCCAGATACATGGCTTGGATGAACCAGCCATTGGCATCGGCATCGGCAAATGCCTTGCGCAGGGCGTCGGCATCATAGGGAGGAATGACAATCGTGCTGTCTTCGTTGCGGTAGCTGGCAAGGTGCTGCACATAGGTCTTGCGGGTGGAATCGGAATACATCGCCGGTGCTTCGGTACGGCCGTGGAATGCACCTTTGACCACCACACGCTTGATGGTTTTACCCGCGTGCTGTGCGCCGGGGTCGGTCATGGTCTTGGCATTGGTGTCCACGATGCGCGAAGCCAGCGAGACAGATTCCGAGCCGGAGTTCAGGCACATGAACGCTGCATAGGGGCAGCCGCCACGGGTTTGCCCGATTTCCTTGCGCATTGCACGCACAAAACGCATCTGTGCCACATTCGGGGTCATGATGTTGGCCAGCACCTGGGGTTTGCGCATGGCTTCAATCACGGCTTCCGGTGTATGACCAAGCCCCAGCATGCCGTAGCCACCGGTGTCATAAAGCACGGCGCCTTTCAGGGTCACAATCCATGAGCCACGCGCCGCCAGTGCCACATAGGGATTGGCGGCATCTTGTGCGTAGAAGTTGACGAAGCCATTTTGCACGGCGGCAATTTGTGCATCTTCATCAAGGTCAAGCAGTTCCGGGAAGTCGGCACGAATCACTGCATATTCGTTGGCAGCAGCGGCAACAGCCGCAGCCAGCTGCGCGTCATGTGCAGCGAAGTCGAGAATGGTGGCATCGTCAAGGCCGCTGGTACGGGCTTTCCCGTGCGCACGGAGTGGGGCAAGGGTATCGATCAGGCTCATTCTCTCTCTCCTGTGAAGGGTACGCCGAAAAGCGGCTTGGGCAGTCTTCCATTATGGCGAGTTCCTTGTCATTCGGTAGGGCGAATTCGACCTATTCGACAAGTAATTTGGTCTGAATGCCGATATAATCCGTCATTATGCGTATTTCACCTGCTGACGAACAACTCCTCTCCCTATTGCGCGAAGACGCGCGTGCGGCGACTGCCGATATTGCCCGGCGCTTGGGGTTGTCGCGAACAACGGTGCAAAACCGGATTGCCCGCCTTGAACAACTGGGGGTCATTCGTGGCTATACCGTGCGCATTGATGATGAGCTGGAACGCAGCCGCATCCGTGCGCATATTCTGATCACGCTGCGGCCCAAGCAGATGACGGCGGTGGTGAAAGCCTTGCAGGCGATGCATGAAGTACGCGTGCTGTATTCGATCAGTGGTGGGCATGACCTGATTGCCCAAGCGATTACCGCCAGTGTCAGTGAGATGGATGTGTTGACGGACCGCATTGGTGCAATTGAAGGCGTGGAGCGCACCAATACGTCGATTATTCTCTCCACCAAGTTTGAGCGTTGAGCCGCTTTACAATAGGCGGCCTTTTTTGCGTTATCTCTCTCTTGAAAACCTCTGACTTTCATTATCATTTGCCGACAGAGCTGATCGCCCAAGCGCCATTGGCGCAGCGTTCGGCAAGCCGTCTTTTGCATGTGCAGGCAGGCAACGCGCCCTTGCAGGACTTGCATGTACATGCGCTTCCCGCTTTGTTGCAGCCGGGTGATCTGCTGATCTTCAACAATACGCGGGTGATTCCTGCGCGTTTGTTCGGGGCGAAATGTACCGGTGGGCGTGTTGAAATTCTGATCGAGCGTCTGCTGACGGAAGTACAAGTGCTTGCCCAACTGGGAGTGAGCAAACCACCCAAAATCGGCAGCCGGATTGCATTGGATGCAGGGGGGGAGGCTGAAGTTTTATCGCGGGATGCATCCGGTTTCTGGCACTTGCAGTTTCATCTCGATGAACCACTGGAAAGTTGGTTGCAGCGTGCAGGGCAGATGCCTTTGCCGCCGTATATCGTGCGTCAACCCGATGCGCGTGATAGCGAGCGCTATCAGACCGTTTTTGCGCGTGAACAGGGTGCTGTTGCTGCGCCGACGGCTGGCTTGCATTTTGATGAGGCGCTGCTGGAGGCCTTGCGGCAGCGCGGTATTGCGTTTGCTTATGTCACGCTGCATGTGGGCGCAGGTACGTTTCAGCCGGTGCGTGTGGATGATGTCACGCAGCACACAATGCACAGCGAATGGATCAATGTCAGTGCCGAGCTGGTTGCGCAGGTACAACGTACACGTGCCGCTGGTGGGCGTGTCATTGCCGTGGGTACCACGGTGGTGCGTGCGCTTGAAAGCGCCATGGTGAATGGCGAGTTGCAGCCTTATCTTGGTGACACCCGCATCTTTATTTATCCGGGTTACACAATTCGGAGTATTGATGCGCTGATGACCAACTTTCATTTACCAGAAAGCACATTGCTGATGCTGGTGTCGGCATTTGCCGGAAAACAGCGCGTCTTTTCTGCTTATGAACATGCGGTGCGTGAAGGCTACCGCTTTTTCAGCTACGGCGATGCCATGCTGCTGTGGCCGGAGGAACACCCGTGAGTCGCATGCAATTTCAGTTGCTCAATACCGACGGCGGTGCACGTCGTGGACGCATTGCATTCCCGCGTGGGGTGATTGAAACCCCGACCTTCATGCCGGTGGGCACGTATGGTTCGGTGAAAGGCGTGTTGCCGCAACAGATCAAGGATCTGGGGGCGCAAATCATTTTAGGAAATACCTTCCACCTGTTCCTGCGTCCGGGGCTGGAGGTGATCGAAGCGCATGGCGGCCTGCATGGGTTTGGCCGTTGGGACGGGCCGATTCTCACCGACTCGGGTGGTTTTCAGGTGTTTTCCCTGGCACACCGTCGCAAGATTACCGAAGCAGGCGTGACCTTTGCCGCGCCCACCGATGGCCGCAAGGTGTTTTTAGGGCCGGAAGAGTCCATGCACATCCAAAACGTGCTGGGCAGTGACATCGTGATGATTTTCGATGAATGTCCGCCAGTGAATATCGATGGCAAGCCCGTGGATAAGCGCATCATTGAGCGCTCGATGCAGCTGTCACTACGCTGGGCGGAGCGCTCGAAAAAGGCGCATGAAGGTAACGATGCGGCACTGTTCGGTATCGTCCAAGGCGGTGTGCATCATGATTTGCGCAGTCTGTCGGCAGAGGGGCTGAAGCAAATTGGTTTTGATGGTTATGCCATTGGTGGTTTGGCAGTGGGTGAAACCGAAGAAGAACGTAATGCGATGTTGGATCACACTGCGCCGCAGTTGCCGGAGGATCGCCCGCGCTATCTGATGGGGGTTGGGCGACCAGAAGACCTGGTGGAAGCCGTGGCTCGCGGGGTGGATATGTTCGACTGCGTCATGCCCACCCGGAATGCGCGCAATGGGCATTACTTCACCGCAACCGGCGTGGTGCGGGTGCGTAACGCCCGGTATGAACACGACCTGCGGCCGATTGAAGAAGGCTGCGACTGTGTGGCTTGCGCGGGTGGGTTTTCGCGCAGTTATCTGCGTCATCTGGATCGCTGCAATGAAATGCTGGGGCCTATATTGGGCACTTTGCACAACCTGCGTTATTACCAGCGGCTGATGGCTGACATGCGGCAAGCCATTGAAATGGGGCGTTTTTCCGAGTTTCGCCAAACTTTTTACGCCAAAAGAGCTGGCTGATTCGGCATAGCGCGTCTGGCATGGCATAATCACCGACTGGCTTTTGCCAGCCCTTTTATGATGACTTGATACGGATCTCCATGAATCTGCTTGATTTTTTCATTCCTGTTGCACACGCCCAGGCCGCCGGCGCACCCGCGGCTCCCAGTCTGATGTCGTCCATGCTGTTTCCGGTTGCGTTGATCGCCATCATGTACTTCCTGATGATCCGCCCACAGATGAAGCGGCAGAAGGAACATCGCGCCATGTTGGAAAAGCTGGCCAAGGGTGACGAAGTGATCACCAGTGGCGGTTTGGCAGGCACTATTGTCAGTCTGAATGACACCTTCATCACTGTTGAAGTTGCACAAGATGTACAGTTGCGTGTGCAAAAAGGCGCTATTTCCAGCGTATTGCCAAAAGGCACGCTGAAGTCAGCCTGATCGACCTTTATTTTTTTGCTATCTGGCGGCCTGCAAAGGCCGCCTTGAGATTCAGCCATGCTTGTTTATAGCCGCCTGAAATATGCGATTGCCGTGCTGGTTTTGCTACTCAGCACACTTTACGCATTACCTAATCTGTATCCACAAGATCCGTCGGTACAAATCACTGCAAACCGTGGTGCAGTGATTGATGCTGCGTTCCGTGAGCGCATATCGGCCGCATTGGAGACCGCCGGTTTACAGCCCAAATCCATTGATCTGCAAAAAGACGGCAATTTGCTGGTGCGTATGCACTCGCCGGATGAGCAAGCCAAAACATCGGAAGCATTGCGTGATGTTGTTGGTAGCGATTATGTGGTGGCCTTGAATCTGGCATCCACTGTGCCTGCATGGCTATCGAAGCTGGGTGCCAAGCCGATGTTGTTGGGCTTGGACTTACAAGGTGGCGTGCATTTCTTGATGCAGGTGGATGAAAAAGCTGCATTGGACAAGCGTTTTGAGGCCACTGCTGAGGATATTCGCGGCTTGCTGCGTGATAACCGCATCCGTTACATCGGTGTTGAGCCTGTATCGGGTGGGCGCGTGCAGGTCAAACTTGGAACTGGTCAAGACAATAGTGAAGTGCTGCGTTTAATCGCGCGTGATATGCCGACCTATCAGATTGATGCCAACGGTGAAACGATTTCTGTCCGTATCCCGCAGGCCGAGCTGGACAAGATTCTTGGTGAGGCCGTCCAGCAGAATATCGGCACATTGACCAACCGTATCAATGAGCTGGGTGTGGCAGAGCCGATTATTCAGCGCCAGGGTGCTGACCGTGTTGCGGTGCAATTACCCGGTGTGCAAGACACGGCGCAAGCCAAGCGTATTCTGGGGGCAACTGCCACCTTGGAATATCGCGGCGTTGTGGAAGGCAATGCGGTGGAAGCGCGTGAAACAGGCAATGTGCCGCCAGAAGCACGTATTTATGAGCGCAAGGAAGTGGGGCCGGACGGCAAGCCAATTCCGATTCTGCTCAACAAGCGCGTGATCACTTCCGGCGAGCAATTGCAAAGTGCCTCGGCATTCTTTGATTCGCAAAGCGGTACGCCAGCAGTGCGGGTGCGTTTGAATGCGATTGGCGGCCAGCGCATGTTTGACTACTCCAGCATGAACGTCGGCAAGCCGATGGCCGTGGTGTATATCGAGCGTATTCCGGAAGTCAAAATTGTTGACGGTGAGGAAATCCGTACCACCCGCATTAAAGAGCAGGTGATTTCGGTGGCTACCATTCAAGGCACGCTGGGCAAAGAGTTCCAGACAACGGGTCTTGAAAGCATGAAAGAAGCGGCAGACTTGGCGTTGCTGCTGCGCGCAGGTGCTTTGGCTGCGCCGATGGACTTCGTGGAAGAACGCATTATCGGCCCAAGCTTGGGTGCTGAAAACATCCGCAGCGGCGTGATGGCGGTGGGCTTTTCCTTCATCTTCACGCTTGCCTTCTTCATGTTCTACTACCGCGTTTTCGGCGTGATCAGCTGTGTTGCGCTGGGCCTGAACTTGTTGCTGGTGCTGGCCATCATGTCGATTGTTGGGGCCACTATCACCTTGCCAGGGCTTGCAGGGATTGCATTGACTGTGGGGATGTCGGTGGACGCGAACGTGCTGATCAACGAGCGTATTCGTGAAGAATTGCGCTTGGGATTACCGCCACAGAAAGCGGTTGCCGAAGGGTATGCGCGTGCATTTGACACCATTCTTGACGCCAACCTGACCACGATTCTTGCCGGTGTGGCCTTGTTTGCCTTTGGTACTGGGCCGTTGAAGGGCTTTGCGGTGACCTTAATTATTGGGATTACCACATCGATGTACACGGCGGTGTCGGTATCGCATGGTTTGGCTGCTTTGGTTTATGGCTACCGCCGTAAGCCGAAGAGCATCTCGATTTGATTTTGCCTGGGCGTCTTTCGCCCAAGACTAGATAGGACAACGCATGAAACCGTTTAACGTGTTTCCCTACGATGCCAAGATCCCCTTAATGCGGATGGGGTGGTTGTCGTTAACGATTGCCGCCATTTTGACCGTGATTTCATTGGGTGCCATGGTGGTCAATTCGTTTCCGGGGGGGAAGTTTGACCCGGCACAGACCTTTAATTACACCCTGGATTTTACTGGCGGCACGGTGACCGAACTGCACTTCACGCAACCTGTTGAGGTTGAGCAGGTGCGTCAACTGATTGAAAAATCGGGCATCAATGGTGCGCAGGTACAGAATATTGGCTCGCGGAATGACGTACTGGTGCGCTTGCAAACAGGGCATGGCACCGCAGACGATGTCCTGAAAGCAGTGAACTCGGCCAGCAATCCCGCCAAAGTTACCAAGAGTGATTTCGTCGGCCCACAGGTTGGGCGTGACCTTGCAATCAATGGTCTTTATGCCGTGATCTTCATGGTGCTGGGCTTGATGGTGTATGTGTCATTGCGCTTCGAGTTCAAATTTGCCGTGGCAGCGATCGTTGCAACCATGCACGACGTCATCATCGTGTTGGGGTGGTTTGCCATTTCCGGGCATGAGTTTGACCTCAACGTATTGGCCGGTGTGCTGGCGGTGATGGGTTTCTCGATCAACGACACCATCGTGGTGTTTGACCGCGTGCGTGAAAACTTCCGCAGCCTGCGTGAACCGCCGATAGAAATCATGAACAAAGCAATCAACCAAACCTTGTCGCGTACGGTGATTACCTCGTTTGTGGCTTTTCTTAGCATGTTTGCACTGTATGTCTTCGGCGGCGCATCGCTGAAGGGATTGGCCGAAGCGCAGATCATTGGTGTGATCATCGGTACCTTGTCCTCCATCTTCATTGGCTGCCCGATGCTGTTGATGCAGAACGTGACCAAGCAAGACCTGATGCCGAAGGCGAAGGATCATGCCGAACTGGCACGTCGCCCTTAAGCGTGTCGTATTCATGTGAAATGCAAAAAAGCCGCAATGCGGCTTTTTTGTTGGCTGACGGTTGATGGCGGTTAGTTGTTGCTGACGGTTTTATTGCGAAGCAGGCTGAGTGCAAAACCGGCAATACTGGCTGCGCCTAACAGTAGAACCCCCCATAGCGTAAGTGTTTTCCAGTCAACAGACTTTCCCGAAGGTTGATAAGCGGCTTGTCCGGCAACGGTCTGGGCACCTCCCAAACTGGCGGTTGCGGGTTGCCAGTGTTCACCGTGCTGTTTACGCAGACTGTCAAGCAAGGGCCTGAGGGCGTCTTGTGTCGCTTGCGCATCGGCATTTCCTGCCACCAGGAAATAGGGCGCACGGCCCTGTGCCAGAAATATCAGTTGGCTGGGGCGATAGCCAAGCTTCAAGATGGGTGGCGGGTTCATGGGTGTTTGTGCTGCGGGTGTCAGCCGCCATTGACGGTGCGGGCTACTGCGAGATAGCAGTAAGGCTGCTGACGATTGTGATTGTTCGTTGGCAACAAGCTGCCACGTATCCCAGGCATGGCTCCAGTGCTGCCATGTCTTATCGAGTGGAGTGTTGAAGTAATCCGTTTGCTGGCTTTCAACTTGCCAACGCATGGTGGTGTTGGCAGGCAATACCACGTCAAGCGCTTGTACCGGGAAATAACCATCAGCATTGTATTGATAGCTGCCATTTTGCAAAGTAATGCCGTCAACGGATTTCCAGAGCAGATCACTTGGTACAGATGGGGCGGTTATCTCACCACGGATGTCGGTGAGCGCAAGCACCGGTTGCGCTTGCAGGGGCGTCATGCGCAGATAGCGAAAATGTGAAGACGGAGACAATGGAATGCGGTGATACCGCAGCTGCTGTTGTGCATTATTCAGTTGAATCAAATGAATGGCGTGATCAAGCGTCTGCCATCGTTGTAAGTCGTGGCTGCCTTCCAATGTATAGGCCAGATCAAACGCCGCCTGTTGAGCTGACCAGTGGAAGTTGAGCGCATGCACCTCATTGGCGTTTTTACCCAAATCCAGAAGCCATGCAGCTGCGTGTTTCGATGAAGTATCAGGTGCGTTCTCATGATGACGTACAGAGATGACCGCGCCATCTTGATCGCGTAAAACAAAGACACTTAAGTCGCTGCTGGTAACACCATTGCTGTTGCTTGGAAGCGTGAACCACTGCACGGGAGCATCGTGTGTGGGATTGCGTGCTGGTACGGCGGCAGCATAGATGGCACGGGTGACGGCATGGCCGTCGGCATCCAACACACGCACATCACGCAAATCCGGCCAAGCGCTGGTTTCATAAACATCAGCAGGAAGCGTGAGCTGATAGGCACCCGCTTGGGTGTGTGGCAGTTGTACAGGCCATTGTTTAGCGGAATCGCTGGCCGATGCAGCCAGTGGCAGCAGACCAACGACAAGAAGCGAACGGATCATGACAACTCCTCGTGTGCCGTGCTTGTCTCTGTAAGGCGGCGTGGTGGCGCTGGTGCAAGCCAGCCCACCGCGGTACAAAGCAGTCCATAAGCGATGAATGCGCCGATTCCCAAAAGATCGCCCAGATTACTGCGGTCAATCAACAAGAGTTTCAGTAGCACAATTCCCATCAAGATGGCGCCAGAAAGCCACAGACTCCAACGCGCATGGCGTGAGCCTGCGACCCAGCCGATAACCCCCAGCAAACTCCAGATGAGGGTCAGGCTTGTTTGTGCCAGCCCAGAAGCAAACAGTGAGGAGAAGCGCCAAGGGACATCGCCCCAATGATGCACCGCACGCAGCGTGCTGAGAGTGACCAAGAGCAAAGCGGCAAGTGAAAGTATCAGGCGATAACGCGAGTGGTTTTGTAGTTGACTGTCGCGTTGCCAATCAACTGCCAATAAGACCAATGCTGCAATTTCTGCCAGTTCAAGCGGGTTAATAAGTGGAAGCCAAGGCAGCGGGGCGCTGGCGGCACTGCTCCACAGGGAAAAGAACCACCACAGCCCAATGGCGACATATGTGCAGCCTTGCAAGAGCTGTTGCCAAGCATCAAAGCGTTCACCAAGTGGATGGCGAAGCCATGCCCAACGATACATGGACAGAGCCGTCATACCCAACCAAGGCAAGACCAGCAACAACCCAACCCAGCCAGCACTGAGCGCAAAGCGCTGGCCAAGCGACCAAGCGGAAAGCGAGATCACGGTGGGAACCAGCAGCCAATACAGCAATTGTGCAAGTAGCTGATCGTTTGAGGCATGCGTGGGAGTGGTTTGTGCAAGCAGGCGCAGCATCATGAAGCTGAGCAAGGCGAAACCGACCCATGCCGCCAGCCCCCAACCAGCAAAGGGCTGACCCAATTGCGCCCATTGCAGGAATGCAATGCAGAAGCCGGTGAATACAACAGTCAACACGGTGAGTGACAACAGGCGTGCTTTCAAGTGCTGCCATGCCCATGCGGCCAGTAATCCCGTGCATGCCGAGACGAGCAGCAGCACATGCAACTTACTGTGTTGTGGAATGAACTGATTGATGTCATTCCAGGCGCTTCCCATCCACCAGAGAAGCCCCCATATGTAAGCAACAGCAGAGAAACGATAGGCATGCTGTTGCCAGTAAGCCCAAGCACTTGCGAAGCCAGCAATGGCAATCAGTAAGCCCCCCATCAGTGCCGCATTGAAGACAGGTTGATGCGCTGCTTGAAACGAAGTTGCACTGAAGGTCAGCGCAAACGCCGCGATCAATTGCAAGCAAATACCGGTGATGCGTGGTAAACGGCGCTCTTGTTGCCATCCCAACCAAACCAGTCCTGCACCTTCCAGTGCAAAGACAGCAGAAGTGGCTTTAGCAGAAAGTGCCAGTGGAACTGCCAGCGTGGCAAAACCAACGGCTAAAACCGCATAGCCCTTGGCAAGCAGTTGGTAGCGCAGGCGCGACATCAGGCTTTTTGCCAATACGGCATACAGCAGGGCAAGACCGATGGCGCACAGCGCCAATAGCATCGGCTGGTCTTTCAGCAGCCCTGCCTGCAAGGCGAAGGCAAATAATGGCGTGCCAAACAGCAGGCTGCCATCAATGCGAGGTGCATGCTGACCATCACGGCGTGTGTAAAGAATGGGAATGATCAGGTAGAGCGCAAAGAACAGCAGCAGGAAGGGTTCAGTGCTGGCGAATTGTTCGGTGGAGTATTCCAATACCCCCCATAAACTTCCAATGCCGAAGGTGAAGGCGAAACCTAACAGGTTCAGTTCACGCCATGGGCGAAGCCAGGCAATAGCAAAAATACCGGCATTCAAAAGGGCGTAATAACTGAATAGAGCGACATGATTGCCGCCGCCAGAGGAAAGCCAAAGCGGAGCCATAAAACCCGCCAACACACCCAAGATGGCAAGTGTGCGCGAATGCTGCAGCACGGCCATCACAGCCATGCTGGCAATCAAGACAATACTCAGTGCAAATGCAGCAGAGGAGTCCAGCATGTCATAGCGTTTGCTGGCAGCAAAAATCACCAGCAGCAAAGTGCCAATGGCGCCACCTTGCACGGCCTGCGCAAAGCTGGGGTGGCTGTTGCGCTTGCGCCAGGCGAACACGATGCTTGCCAGTGCTGCTGCACTTATGCCTGCAAGACGCAACTCCATCGGTAATTGCATCCAGCCTTGGGTATTGGCATAGCGCAGCAATGCGGCCACACCAATCAGTGAAACCAGCATGCCTACTTTGACGGGGACATTACCTTGACTGAACCAGCGTTTGATGCGGCTTGTCACGCGTTCGATCAGGCTTGGTTGAAGTACTGGTCGTGCTGCGGAAGGCTGTGCTGTGTGACTTGCAGACGGTGCCGTTGAGGGAGTTGAAGTCGCCGCTGCCGGTGCTGCCACTACGGGAGGCTGCGGTGGTGCTGATGTTGAAACTGGACGTGGGGCAGCGACGGGCTGTGCCGACGCGGGTGGTGCGGGGCTGGTATGGGCTTTGGGCGCGGACAGTGTTTTTTCCAACATCTGCACACGCCGCTGTAGGTTGTTGAGTCGGATAAAAAGAACAATCAAGGCAACAGGCGCTGCAACCAGCAGCGCGAGTGCAAACAAGCCAAGAAAGATCAATCCGTTCATCCAAAGCCCTTTGATGCTGACGTG
The DNA here is from genome assembly GCA_964481865.1 of uncultured Thermomonas sp. Classification (GTDB taxonomy): domain Bacteria; phylum Pseudomonadota; class Gammaproteobacteria; order Xanthomonadales; family Xanthomonadaceae; genus Thermomonas. The sequence goes on from CAYZUG010000018.1 coordinate 21,836, forward strand.
ATGCGACGCCCGGCATCATGGGCGCCATGATGGTGCAAGGATAAAGCGAATTAAGAGAAAAAATGGCTTATGCGAATGCAGCCGCATAACCAGACTGCACAATCACTTTCTGCAGTTCGGTGCTGAGTTTCTGATTGCCGGCAACGATCTGCAGGCCATGCATGGCGCGTGCATCCATCGGGTTGCTTTGACTGCCATTGAAATCACAGACGCGGCCACCTGCCTCACGCACCATCAACATGCCAGCAGCGACATCCCAGGGCTTCAAACCGGCTTCAAAAAAACCATCGCTGCGCCCGCAGGCAACATAGGCCAGATCCAGTGCAGCCGAACCGGTGCGACGAATATCCTCAGCGCTGCGCAGCAGTTCGCGTACACATTCCAACTGGGCGGGGGCACGCTCACGCTCACGGGGCGGGAAACCTGTAGCCAGCATCGCGCCTGTTAAATCTTTGCGCTCATTGACGCGCACCCGCCGGTCATTGAGCACAGTGCCGCTACCGCGACTGGCGGTGAACAGCTCATTGCGCAGTGGATCAAAAATGACCCCATGCTGGATTTCACCAAACTCGACTTGCGCAATCGACACGCACCAATGCGGGAAACCGTGCAAATAGTTGCTGGTGCCGTCCAAAGGATCAATGACAAACAGTGCGCCGCCTTTCTTGCCTTGTGCGCCGGTTTCTTCGCCTAAAAATCCGGCGTCAGGGTAGGCGCGACGCAATTCCTTGATGATGACTTGTTCGGCCTGTTCATCCACTTCACTGGCGTACTCCATGCGATCTTTTTCGATCACATTGATGGCTTCCAGACGGTTGAGGCTGCGTAGCAAGACATTGCCAGCTGAGCGAGCTGCCTTGACCATGACGTTGACGATAGGTTTTTGCATGGGACAGGCGCCTCAAAATCAGGAGGAAGGGGGAGGTGGTGGCGAAAAAGAGCATCACAAGCACACGGGCTTGGGCTGCAAAGTTTACCATTCACACATGAATGATTCATCGACAAAAACCAACGCCGCAAATTTGCGGATCGTTCTGGTGGGCACACAACACCCTGGGAATATCGGTTCGGCGGCACGCGCCATGAAAACCATGGGGCTGCAAAATCTGGTTCTCGTGGCGCCAGAGAAAGCGCCTGATCGAGATACACATGCCATGGCGGCAGGTGCGGATGATCTGGTGGCGGCCGCCCCGGTAGTGTCCACATTGGCTGAGGCCGTAGCTGATTGCCGCTGGGTGCTGGGGGCAACGGCACGAAACCGGCGTATTCAGCTTGAACCGATGCATCCGCATGAAGCGGCAAAGCGTGCTGTATTGGCGGCAGGGGCGGGGCCGGTGGCCTTGGTGTTCGGGCGTGAACGTACCGGGCTTGAGAACGATGAGTTGCAGCTTTGCCATGCGGCTGTGCATATTCCGTCTGATCCGGCGTTTAGCTCATTGAATCTGGCTGCTGCTGTGCAAGTGTTGAGTTATGAGCTGCGCTGCGCACTGATGGCGGAACGGGAGGATGCAGGGCAGATGCGTACGCCGCCGCCTTTGCAAGAGGTGGCAGCCCATGCCGAGTTGGAAGGTTTTTTTGGCCAGCTGGCCGAAACCCTCGAGCACATTGACTTCCATAAGGGGCGTGCCCCCGATTCGGCAATGCGCAAATTACGGCGGCTTTATCTGCGTACTAATCTTGATCAGGCGGAAGTGCGTTTGTTGCGAGGAATCCTTGCCGACACGCAGCGCATGGCGCATTTGGCGGGGATGGTTCCAGAACGTGAGAAATAAGATTAGTCTTGTAACGGGGATGACGGGGTAAAGGAATCATGATGCGGCATGTACTGTGTGCCATCGGGCTTTGGCTAGGGATGGCAAGTGCTTCAGCAGCGCAGGGCGTCGTGCAGCAAGCGGAGCAAGCGCCCTCGGCACAACACGCTTCCGAACAAAAGATTTCCGAGCAAGTACCAGCCAAGCCCGCAACACAAGAGGCAGTCACCTCATACGATGCCAGCGTCTTGGTACTGGGGCGCATCAGTGATGACCCAAAATCACATTACGAACAACTCAAACCACTGCTTGATTATGTCGTGCCGCGAATGGCCTCGGTGGGGATTCGCACAGGTCGCATTTTGATGGCAAAAGACATGCAGCAGATGAACAGTTATCTGCGGCGTGGGCGCATTGATTGGATCAATGAAACCGCTGGCAATGCGGGGCTTCTGGAATATCGCGGGCTGGCGCAGTCGGCGCTGATTACACAGCGAGAAGGGGCATCCCGCTATCACGCTGTCTTTTTTGTCAGGCGTGAAAGCCCGATACAGACGCTTGCGGATCTGCCGGGGCGAAGTCTAGCGCTGCAAAGCCCGTATTCGACCAGCGCGTTTTATCTTCCTGCCACGCAGTTGTTGAACGAGGGCATGTCACTTGAGTCATTGCTGTCACCAACCGACAAACCTGAAGCGGATCGTGTCGGTTATTTCTTTGCCCGTACCGAGCTGAATATCGCAACGTGGGTACATAAGCAAATTGTTGATGCGGGAGCCGTAAGCAATCTGGATTGGGAAAACCCGCGTCGTGTTCCAGCCAGCTTTCTTAAAGATTTCCGCATTATTGGGCGCTCACAGGATGTGCCGCGACAATTGGTATTGATGCGAAGTGGTCTGCCATCGCACGTCAAAGCAAAATTGCGTGAGGTATTGCTGGAGGCTGCACATGACCCGGAGGCAAGTGAAGCCCTGCGTCGCTTTATGGGGGGTGTGCAGTTTGTTCCCATCGAAGCGGAAGACAGGAGGGCACTCAATCAACTGGCGACAGGTGTGATGCGCGTTCGGGCGGAGGTTGAATGAAGGCTTTTAGATTCACCTTGCAAGCCAAAGTTCTTCTTGGCATCGTCCTTATGCTGGCGTTATTGATGTTTTTGGCGATCAAGATCTGGCAGCAACAGCAACAAAGTCAGAATGAAATTGTTGAAACCACGCGCCGTAGTACGCATGCATTGCTCTCTGAGCAAATGCGGCTGAACGGCGAATCGCAAGTGCAGCAGTTGGCGGATGCACTGGTGAATCCGCTGTACTTCTTCGATCTTGATGAAATTGGCACCCTGGCGCGTGGAACCTTGCGTGTTTCTGGTGTGGAGTATGTGCTGGTGTACGACAAGCAAGGGCGCATCTTGCACGATGGCTCGGGTGATATTGCATCGTTTGGCATGCGCATGGACGATCTTTTGGCGGAATCGGTCATCTCTGCAACAAGCCTGCATACAGAAAGTTCAAACACCTTGCTTGATGTGTCTGCACCTATTTTGATTGGTGACGAGCGCCTTGGCGGGGTGCGTATTGGCTATACCACTGCGCCAATGCAGCGTTCCGAGCAAACCGCACTGGAAGCACTGGAAGCGCGCTTTTCGGAAATCAATCAGCGTAGTGAAACTTGGTTTTGGTGGGGAACAGTCGCGTTAGCCTTGGCTGTGCTTCTGGCAGTGACCTTGCTGCAAAGGCTTTTGGTGCGTCCTATCAAAATGTTGGGGGATGCGGCACGGCAAATTGAAGCGGGAAATTTCTCATCACAAGTTCCCGACTCGCATCGTGCCGATGAATTGGGTGATTTGATACGCACCTTCGGGCGGATGCGTGAAAGTGTTGCCAAGTATGATCGTGATATTCGTCGTGTTGCCTATAGCGACCCACTGACGGGCTTGCCCAATCGTCTTGCTTTTCGTGAGGAGCTAGAGCGTCGGCTGCGCGAATCGCAGGGAAATGGCCGACCAGCAGCGCTCCTGTTTATTGATCTCGATGGATTCAAGCGGGTGAATGACTCACTTGGGCATGAGGCAGGTGACGATGTATTGCAGCAAATTGCCGACCGTATCGAGCGTGAGGTGCGTGCGTTGGGTGGTGGTGCCTCCATTCCTGCGCGTTTGGGTGGGGATGAGTTTGTTGCGTTGATTCAGGGCGAGGAAAGCGATACCAGTAAAGAGCTGCGTCTGCGCGCCAGCCAGTTGGCAGGGCGATTGGTGAAAACATTGGCCAGTCCAATTGCTTTGCAAGGGCGGCAGGTGCAATTGGGTGGCTCACTGGGAATTGCCGTATATCCAGATGATGCCGATACTGCATCACGGCTGATGAAACATGGCGATATCGCGATGTATCAGGCGAAGTTGGCGGGGAAAAACTGCTATCGCTTTTATAACCCGGGCATGGATCAGGCAATGGAAAAGCGCACGCGCATGGAAAATGATTTGCGTGGCGCCTGGGAACGTGGAGAGATGTACCTGGTCTATCAGCCGATTTATCGCATGCAAGACCGTGTGTTGATGGGGGCAGAGGCGCTGCTGCGTTGGGATCATCCAATGGATGGCCATATCGCACCACCAATCTTCATTGATGTGGCCGAGCAAAGTGATCTTATCGAAACCATTGGCTTGGCATCATTGCGGTATGCCTGCATGGAGGCGGCCAGTTGGGGGATTCCACCGGGGGGTGACAGCCTGCCATTTGTGTCGGTCAATGTGTCTGCGCGGCAATTACAACACGGTGAGCTTTATCAGCATGTTGTGGATGCACTGGCACAAAGTGGTTTGGCGGCAGAGCGTTTGCACCTTGAGTTGACTGAAACCGCAGTGATCAGCAATGAAGAAAATGCTACGGCATTGCTTGAAAAGTTATACGCACTGGGTGTGAAGGTGTGGTTAGACGATTTCGGTACCGGTTATTCCAGCCTGAGTCATTTGCGCCGCATCCAGGTGGATGGCCTGAAAATTGACCGCAGTTTCGTCACTGACATCCTCACCGACCCGGAAGATCGTGCGCTGGCAACCGCCATTGTGGCGATGGCTCATTCCATGGGGATTACGGTTGTTGCCGAGGGCGTAGAAGAACAGGGACAGTTTGAGTTCCTGCGGGATCAGAAATGTGACCTAGTACAAGGGTTCTGGTTGGCATATCCGATGGATGCCAACGCGTTTTCAAGCCTGTTGCATTAGTGCGGTGGCCGTGCCTGTGATCGTTAGCCATCGCCTTCAACAGCGGCGGTGGATGCAACATGGCGCTGTAGCAGAAGTTTGTCGATACGGGGGCCGTCAAGGTCAACCACTTCAATGCGCCATGCGCCCACTCTGAAGTGTTCACCCACATGCGGAATACGGCCAAAGTGCGCCATTACCATGCCAGCGGCAGTGCGGTATTCCAGCTCATCGGCATCAGCAAAACGCTCGCTGGTCAGCTCACGTAGTTCTTCGACACGCAGCCCACCATCGACAAGAAGCGAACCATCTTCACGCTCGACCACCAGTGCTTCATCGTTATCGAATTCACCAAACGCCTGCAAACGCCCGATGACCGCATCAACAATGTCGGTGAGGGTTACCAGCCCCTGAATATCACCGTATTCATCAACCACCAGTGCTTGTGATTGCTGTTCTTCACGCAGGATTTCAAGCAATTTCGTGGCATGCGTGGATTCTGAAACGAACAGTGCAGGGCGCAGGTCTTGAAACAAGTTGGGTTGCGGCTTGCCAAATTCATCGAGCAGCGATTTGACCTCCAGAACACCCAGTACATCGCTGTCATTGTCTCGGTATACCGGATAGCGGGAGAATTCGCCCTCCATCAATGTGGCCATGTTGTCTTCGAATGGCGAGGCAATATCCAGCCAGATGATGCGTTTGCGCGGGGTCATCAAGCTGTCTGCGGTGCGGTCACCCAAGCGCATGACGCGGTTCATCATGTTGCGCTCGTCAAGGTCCAGCACGCCTTGTTCATGCCCTTCGCTGAGAAGGAGCTGGATTTCTTCTTCGGTGACTTTGCCGTCGCCGTTTTGTCGAATACCAAACAGTTTCAGAATGCCGTGTACCGTGGTGCTCAATAACCAAATAGCCGGGCCAGCGATTTTTGAAAGCCAGTGCATGGGAATGGCAACAGCACAGGCCAGGCGTTCGGGGGCAAGCAAGGCCAAGCGTTTGGGCAGAAGTTCACCCAACACGATGCTGAAGTAGGTGATCAATGTGACAGCGATGACCGTACCGATGGTGTTGGCGTATTGCCCCATGCTGGGGGCGTGTTCAGCAAGCCAGCGGCCAATTTTTTGACCGATTGCATCGCCACCAAACATGCCGGTAAGAATGCCGATCAAGGTGATGCCAACCTGCACGGATGACAGGAAACGTTCCGGATGTTCGGCCAGGTCAAGGGCTTTTTGTGCCGATTTGCTGCTTTCTGCGCGTTGCTTCAGGCGTGCCTTGCGTGATGTCACAACCGACATTTCCGACAACGCAAAAAAGGCATTGAGCAAGATCAATGCAAGGACAATAAAAAGTTCTAACACGATTTAACGCCTCACTCCCCAGGGCTGCAGAATGTCAATCAGTCGATTGGGTGCGGAATGGAGTGCAGCTGTTATCCCGTCAGTGGGGATGCAATGTATCAGCGTAGGCAATGTGGAAATGGTATTCATGGTGTGAGTCGTTTGACCGCATGATAGCAGGCAATAAACGAAATGCCGCGCTGTCATCGAATCGTCATAATGAACGGGTATGGTGGTGCCTTTCCCACGTTTGGCTGTTTGACATGTTCTCTTTGCAAACCATTTTTGGCTCTGGAACACAGTTCTATAATTTGTTGGATGATGCAGCCGCGGCTGCGTATGACAGTGCAAAAGCACTGCATGCCATGATGAAAGAAGCTGATCGTCAGCCTGCTTTGGATGAATTCAAGTTGGCGCGCCTGCGTGAACGTGCAGCGGCAGACAAAATCAGTAAAGCCTTGGTGGACAGCTATATTACCCCGATTGAGCGCGAAGACATCGAAGCTTTGGGCTCGGCCTTGTACAAGATTCCCAAGCAAATCGAGAAGTTTGCCGATCGCTATTCGTTGGCGCTCCAGCACCTTGGGCAAATTGATTTCGCACCGCGTGCGGCGATGCTTGAGCAAGCCGCTGAAGTCGTGGTGCAAATGGTGGACGGGCTTGAACGTATGAACCTTGACCGCATGACAGCGCTCAATGAGAAGTTGCGTTCAATTGAAAATGAAGCGGATCGCTTGATGCTGGAACTGTATCGCGAAATTTATTCCGGCAAATTGGACAGCTTGCAGATGTTCTTGCTGAAAGAGTTTTTCGAGATTCTGGAAAAGGCCATCGACCGTTGCCGCGAAGCCGGTGTTGTGGCCTATCAGATCGTTCTGAAAAACAGCTGACGGGAGCTGGCAATGCTAACCCTCGTGTTGGTCGTCATTGTTGCGGCCCTTGTTTTCGAGTTCATCAACGGGTTCCACGATACTGCGAACTCCATTGCCGCATCGGTGGCAACAAAGGTGTTAAGTCCTGGTCAGGCGGTGAGTCTGGCGGCGGTGATGAATCTCATCGGCGCACTCACTGGGACAGCCGTTGCCGCCACCATTGCCACCGGGATCGTCAATACCGATGTGGTTGAAGCAAGCTCGCAACTGGTGCTGTGTGCACTTTTGGGTGCGATCGTCTGGAATCTTGTGACCTGGTGGTTTGGCTTGCCATCATCGTCATCGCATGCGCTGATTGGTGGCCTGTGTGGTGCTGCGCTTGCTGCTGCCGGTGGTAACTGGAATGCCTTGATCTGGATAGAACGCTCGGTGGAGTGGAGCAAGAGCAAGGGCTTGTTCTGGAAAGTCTTGGTGCCGATGGTGACATCGCCCACCGTTGGATTCTTGCTTGGTCTGACGCTGATGGTGCTGCTATGGGCGATGATTTCAGGTATGGAACGTACCGGTGGTGTGCTAAAGCGTCTGGCGCGTCCGCGTTGGATCAATGCAGCATTCGGCAAAATGCAGATCGCTTCCGCCGCCTATATGGGGTACGCACATGGGCATAACGACGCGCAAAAAACCATGGGTGTGATTGCTTTGACGCTGGTGGGTGCAGAAGCCAGTGGGGCTTTGGATCAATTGCCCAACTGGTTGGCGTTCATGCATCCGGAAGGCGCGGTGGGTGATGACGTTGCCACATGGATCGTGTTGACCTGTGCGCTGGTGATGGCTGCAGGCACGGCATCAGGTGGCTGGCGCATTATCAAGACCATGGGGCACAAGATGGTGAAGTTGCATCCATTGGATGGCTTTGCGGTGGACACCACGTCGGCGACAGTGCTGATGACTGCGGCGCACTTTGGTATGCCGGTTTCCACCACACATACCGTGTCAACGGCCATCATGGGTGTTGGTTTTGCGAAGAACCCGCGCAAGCTGAAGCTGGGAACCATTGAGCGCATGGTTTGGGCGTGGATTCTGACGATTCCTGCGTCAGCCAGCGTGGCTTATGGCATTTACTGGCTGTTGCGCTGGGGCGGTTTGGCTTGATGCGCCGCCTACAGCAAATCACCGCCTGCTGAAAGTTTGCGTTCCATCGCATCACCAAGCCCGCCAATTTCCAAGACAAGGCGGTCAATTTCAGCGGCGGTGAGGCCTTCAAAAGGGCGGTTCTCACACAGTTGCAAGTAAGGGATATCGTCCATGTCGCCAATGGCCAGATACCCCATGCGGCTATGCCAGTTGAAGACCAGGGCGCGGCGGGTATCCACACCGGTAATCGGCGCAATCGCCGTACTTGTGCGCAGATAAGGGCGGCCGTCGTCATCGTGCAGCTCAGCAAGAAAAATGGACTGGTGACGTGCGCCATGATCCAGTGAAAGCTCAACACAGACCATCAAAGGTTCCTGCATGGTGAGGCGATAACCGGCAGTGTGCAGGTAGCGGCGAATCTGCTCGAAATTATCCATGGCATGTCGGTGCGCAGTAGAGATGGCGTTATCCTAACCGAATGATGCCGCAAACACCTTCATTGCCGGTCAGCCGCGCATGTGATTCTGAGCAACGCATTTTGCAGGCTGTGCGTGCGCTGCGCAGTGGACAGCTTGCAAGCTATGGCGAGATCGCTCGGCGTGCTGGTTTGCCCGGGCGTGCGCGTTGGGTGGCTCGGATTCTGGCGACACAAGAGGATGAAGCGTTGCCGTGGCATCGGATTGTGCGGGCAGATGGAAAAATCGCTTTTCCAGCAGGCTCAGCGGCATATCACACACAGTGTGAGCGGCTGCTGGCGGAAGGTGTGGATGTGCGGCAAGGGCGTGTGCGGATGCCTGTGCGTGAAGAAAACCTGGACGCTGCGCTGTGGGGGGCGCCCTGACCCGCTATCATGCACAGGTAATGTTTTCGGATATGTGCTTGGATGCCTTTCAATCTTCCTAGAATCACCAAACTTCTGCTGATTGCCAACGCCGTTGGCTATGTTTTGCAGGCGCTGCTTGGCAACCAGGCGTTGCTGTCATTGATGTTGTGGCCATGGAGTGATGCCGTCTTTTCGCATGAGGCCATGGCGCCGTCGTTCATGCCATGGCAGTTGCTCAGTTACAGCCTGTTGCATGGTGGTTTGATGCATCTGGCATTCAATATGCTGGCGTTGGTAATGTTTGGCGCGCCTTTGGAGTACACCTGGGGTGAGCGCCGTTTTCTCACCTATTACCTTGTCTGTGTCGTCGGCGCAGGGTTGTGCCAGTTGGCTGTTGGGTCGTATGCCGTTGCCAATGGTGCCGACCCATACCCCACGATTGGCGCATCGGGCGGGGTATTCGGGTTGTTGCTGGCTTATGGCATGTTGTTCCCGAATCATCGGGTCATGCTGCTGTTTCCGCCGATTCCGATGAAGGCGCGTACATTGGTCATCCTGTACGGGCTGTTTGAACTAAGCGCTGGTTTCTCTGGGCTGCAGCCGGGTGTGGCGCACTTTGCGCATTTGGGCGGCATGCTGTTTGGCTGGCTGCTGATTCGCTATTGGCGTGGGCAGCCGCCTTTTTCCAAAGGTGGGCGCAAAGGCCCACAGATTCGGATTGTGCGTTAAGGCAGCTATTCAGCGGGTTTAGTCGAGGATCCGCAACTGCTCTTTCGGCTGCATGGGTTGCCCCACTTTGCAGCCGAAGGCTGTGCCAAATGCGGGTTGTTGCATCAATGGGATATTGGCCCGCAGTACGCCAGGTGAGCGGACATCTTGCAGATGGCGGATTTCCGCTTCATCCGCAGTCACCTGCTGTGCCCATAGGCGTGCCCAAGCGGTGAAAAACTCTTTCTGGGCGGCAGTGTTATTGGCGGGATGTGTGGCAAGAAAAGCCACATGCGCAAGCTCCAGACCCACCAAGTCGCCAAAGTTTTCATCACGGGTCAGCTCGCCATTGAGTTTGCCACCAACGACACCGGGATAGGGCTGCGCGGCATAGAGTGCCGTCATGCGTTGCAGTTTGTCGTCAAAGAGCGCTGTTTCACTGGCGCTCCACCAGTCGCGCACTTGCCCGTTGGCATCGACATGGCGACCGCGATTATCCACGGCATGGCTCAGCTCATGACCAACCAATGCGCCAAAGGCTCCCAGTTGATAGGCCGGCGAGGTGGCAGCATCAAAGACCGGGGATTGCAGCATCGCAGCGGTCACAATCAGGCGGTTGTGCGCTAGGTCATAAGCCAGTGCTGGTTGTTGTGGCAGAACGTCCCAGCGGCGCAATGCATTGCGATTGCCAATGCGCTTCATTTCTTGCGCATGCCGCCAAGTGGATGCAATCAGCATATTGCTGCCGAAACTGCCGCGTCCCATGGGCTGAATGCTGTAATCCAGATCGTATTTGGGTGTCCCGACTTCAATACGCAGACGCGCCAGTTTTTCAGTGGCCTCTTGTTTGCCTGCTTCGCTGATGACGGTGCTGCGGGTAATTTTTTCCTGCAGTGCTGCGCGCACCTGATCGGCAATGCTTTCGGTTTGCTTGCGCGTTGTTTCAGACAAATAGGCGGCAGCGTATTCATGCCCCAGCATTGGCCCTGCGGCCAAGTTGATGGCATCCAATGTTTGTTGCCAACGGGGCAGTGGCTCGCTTTGCCCATGCAGAACCGTGCCACGGAAATTGAATGCGGCATCACGCCAGGATTTTGCCAGGTAAGGTGCCATGGCATCGCCTACGCGCCAGCGCAGATAGGCTTGCCAGTGGCTGGGTTTCAAACTGCCAATCAGGGCATCAATTTTTGCGAACATGGCGGGGTTCGCCATGGAGACGGTGTCGTCACTCACGCCCTGCATTTGCAAAAATGTTTCAGGAAGCAGGTTTTTGTATTGCTTGTTCAGCCCAGCAACAGGCACGGGAGCGAAGTTGTTGCGTGGGTCACGCAGTTCACTGAGCGGACGTGCCGCAGCAGCCAGGCGCTTTTCGATATCCAGTACTTGCGCGGTTTGCGTTTCAATGTCTTTTTGCTGCACGCCGGTCAACGCCAGAATCTTCCTGATGTAATCGGCATAACGCGAGATCAACGCCTGTGTGTCGGCATCGCTGCGACTGTAGTAAGCCGGATCAGGCAGGCCGATGCCGCCTTGTTCGAAATAACCGAGATGGCGATTCAGATCACGCAGGTCGATGTCGGCACCAAAGTGAAACGCCACAGGAATCCCCACCTGATGCAGGGCAGCAAGCGCCGGTGCAATGTCCTTGCTTTTGCGAATGGCATCGATGCGCTTGAGCAGTGGTGCAACCGGAGCAGCACCATCACGCTCGATGGCGGCTTCATCCAGACCACTGGCCCAGAAGTCACCAAGCAGTTTTTGTACTTGGTTTTGTGGCGCCTGCATGGCGTTATTCAGCAAATCTTGCTGTTGTTGCTGGGCGCGCAGATTGAGCTGGCCCAAGACGGAAATCGCACCGCTTGCCGGCATCGTGTTGGCCTGCAGCCAATCTTTATTCGCCTCAGTATAAAAGTCTGTACATGCAGGGCTGATCGCCGGTGCTTTCGCTTTGGCTTTCGGGGCGGCAATAGACGGTGTGGCAAATGCGCTGCCAAGTGTGACAAGAAGGGCAAGTACAAGCGGGCGCGGGGTGAGCATGCGTCTGAATGTCCGGGATTAAAAGAATCGGCAAGTTTACCAGTGTGGTTTCTTGGGTGCTGTGTGCATGCTGGGAAAATGGATGGAAAAGCCTTGCCGTGCATTTCGTGCTGGACTTGAGGCAGGACAGCGGCTAGTTTCATCGGCTACCTTCTTGAACGAGACTTTCCCATGTCGCATTCCGGCTCAGAAGCACCGCAGCTTACGCTGCGTGCAGTTTTGCTGGCGATCATCCTTGCGGTGATTTTGTCGGCCGCCAATGCTTATCTTGGCTTGTTTGCAGGCTTGACGATTGCCACCGCCATTCCTGCCGCTGTTGTTTCTATGGGGGTTTTGCGGCTGCTGGGTGGCGGCACCATTCTTGAAAACAACATCGTGCAGACCGGTGCGTCGGCAGGCTCATCCATTGCTGCCGGGGTGATTTTCACGATTCCCGCGCTGATTATTTTGGGCTATTGGGACGATTTCAAATACTCGTGGGTGCTTGCCATTGCAGGGCTTGGCGGGCTCTTGGGGGTGTTGTTTTCAGTGCCGCTGCGTCGTTCGATGATTGTGGAAGAGCCGCTGCCATTTCCCGAAGGCAAGGCGGCCGCTGAGGTGTTGAAAGCGGGTGAAAACCCCGGGCCTGGGCTGAAGATTCTGGCGTTCTCCGCCACATTGGGTGGGCTGATCAAGGCCGCCGCCGCCAGTGGTATGCGCTTGATTCCTGATACTGCTGCCGGTGCCGGTTTTATGGGCAAGTATCTGGGCTATATGGGCACGAATTTGTCACCGGCATTATTGGGTGTGGGCTATATCGTTGGTCTTAACATCGGGATCGTGGTTGTGTCAGGTTCGATTTTGTCCTGGCATATCGCTATTCCGCTGTATCACATGGCGTTTCTTGATAGTGACCCAGCGCTGGCGGCAACGATTGCCGGGGCTGGTGCTGAGGATATTGCTGGCGCGATCTGGTCGGCCAAAATTCGCTATCTCGGTGTCGGCGCGATGCTGATTGGTGGTGTGTGGACATTGTTCTCACTGCGTAAGTCGCTGCTTTCAGGTGTGAAAAGCGGTATTGCAGCAGCCCGCAAAGGTGGCGACGACAAGGTGGCAGAAACCGAACGCGATTTGCCGATGAAGTGGATGCTGGTGGCGCTGCTGGTATTTGTATTGCCGCTGCTTGGTTTGTATCAAGCCATTGTGGGCATGTGGAGTGTCAGCATTCCCATGGCCATCATCATGATTGTGGCGGGCTTTTTGTTTGTCTCGGTGTCGGCGTATTTGGCGGGTCTGGTGGGGTCGTCCAACAACCCGGTGTCAGGGATCACGATTGCCACAATTCTGTTTGCTTCCGCCGTATTGCTGGTGTTGCTGGGCGAAACCGGCAGGCAGGCAGTGGGAAGTGCGGGTGCGCCATTGGGTGCTGTGGCCGCCATTATGATTGGTGCCGTGGTGTGCTGCGCAGCAGCGATTGGTGGCGATAACCTGCAAGACCTGAAAGCGGGCTATATCGTGGGGGCTACACCGTGGAAGCAGCAGTTGATGCTGGGCATCGGTGCTTTTTCCTGCGCATTGATCATGGCACCCGTGTTGAATCTGCTGGCGCAGGCATACGGCATTGGTGCGCCAACGCCCGAACATCCGAATTCCTTGTCGGCACCGCAGGCGACGTTGATGGCATCTGTTGCCAAGGGCATGTTTGGCGGTGAGCTGCCCTGGGGGATGATTGGGATTGGCGCGGTGGTCGGGGCTGGCATTATCGCCATTGATGAGTGGCTGAAGGCCAACGGAAAAACATTCCGTGTTCCGGTACTGGCCGCAGCGATTGGTATCTATCTGCCATTGGAACTGATGGTGCCGATCTTCCTTGGCGGCTTTTTGGCGTACTTGGTTGAAAAGCGTCACGGCTTGGCTGGCAGCAAAGATGAAGCTGCGCGTGATCGTTTGCATCGCCCAGGCACGCTGTTTGCTGCGGGTCTGATTACCGGCGAAGCCTTGATGGGGATTTTTATTGCCATTCCGATTGTTGTATCAGGGCGCGCTGATGTCATTGCTATGCCGGAAGTCTTGCAGCAAGGCAAATGGGTGGGACTGGCGGTGTTGGCGGTGATTGCCTGGTTGCTGTATCGCACCGGTGCTAAAGCCAACCCAAATTCATAATTCAAATTAACGAGGATTTTGTGATGAAGCATCGTCATGCTGTTTTGCCAGTGGCACTGGCGCTTTCTCTTTCCGCCTTGGCATTGCCTGTAACCGTACAGGCAGAGGCACGCGGTTTTACCGTGCAGGACATGGCCTATATGGAGCGCTTCTCAAGCCCCACATTGTCGCCGGATGGCCGTGTGCTGCTGTTTGCCAAACGCAGCGTCAATCCTGATACCCATAAAGCCAGCAGCTCACTCTGGGTGCGCAATCTGGTCACGCGTGATCTTGCGCCACCCAAGCAGATCAGCCCTGAAGGCTGGAGTGTCAACTCGCCTGCATTTTCACCAGACGGGAACACCTTGTATTTTCTGAGTGCAAAGTCTGGTTCGATGCAGCTTTATGGCATGCCCAGTGACGGCGGCCAGGCACAGCAGTTGACCGATTTCCCTCTGGATATCGATGCTTATCAGCTGGCACCGAACGGCAAGATGGCGGCATTTGCTTTTGCAGTGTATCCACAGTGCAAAGCCGATTTGCAGTGCACGAAAGCCATGCTTGACCAAGAGGCCGAGCGCAAGACCACAGGCATGTTGTATGACCAGATGTTTGTGCGGCATTGGGATACCTGGAATGACGGTCGCCTCAACCGTGTTTTTGCTGCGCCATTGAAAGCCGGTGAACAATTGACAACCGCCACCCTGTTAAGTGGCGACATCCACGGCGATATACCTTCCAAGCCATTTGGGGATTTGTCGGATTTTGCTTGGTCGCCCGATGGAAAACAGGTGGCGATGAGTGTGCGTCAGGCCAATCGTGAAGAACCTTGGAACACCAATTTTGATATTTGGCTGGTGAATGCCGATGGCAGCAAAGCCCGCAACGTCACTGCCGCAAACCCTGCATGGGATGCAGGCCCGGTGTTTTCCAAGGACGGCAAAACACTGTATTACCGCGCCATGAAACGCCCGGGGTTTGAAGCGGATCGCTTTGGCCTGATGGCGTTGAACCTTGCCACCGGCAAGACGCGTGAAATCGCCCCGCAATGGGACCGCAGTGCCGATGGCATCACCTTGTCGGCAGATGGTAAGTCGATTTACACCACAGCCCAAAGCATGGGGCAGCATCCTTTATTCAGTGTGGATATTGCCACTGGCCATGCAAAACAGATTCTAGGTGACGGCAGTGTGTCGGCATTTGATGTGGCTGGCCCAACGTTGGCGTTTTCACGCAACTCCCTGAAAACCGGTGATGTCATTGCCACAACCAGCCCGGATGGTACAGCGCCGATTCGCCAGATCAGTGCGACCGCCAGCGACCTGCTGCCCGATGTGGCTTGGGGGGATTACGAGCAATTCAACTTCAAAGGCTGGAACGACGAAGTGGTGCATGGCTATGTGGTCAAGCCATGGAACTATCAGGAAGGCAAACGCTATCCCGTGGCATTTTTGATTCACGGTGGTCCGCAAGGCAGTTTTGGTGATGGCTGGAGCTACCGTTGGAACCCGCAAACTTATGCAGGGCAGGGCTATGCCGTGGTGATGATCGATTTTCACGGCAGCACCGGGTATGGCCAGGTGTTTACCGATGCGATTAGCCAGCATTGGGGCGACCGACCGCTTGAAGATTTGCAGAAAGGCTGGGCAGCGGCGCAGCAGACGTATGCGTTTCTTGATGGTGAAAAAGCCTGTGCATTAGGCGCCAGCTATGGCGGTTTCATGATCAATTGGATTGCAGGGAACTGGAACAGCCCGTGGAAGTGCTTGGTCAACCATGACGGTGTGTTCGATACCCATTCCATGGGCTTTGTGACGGAAGAACTGTGGTTCACCGAATGGGAAAACGGCGGTACACCTTATGCCGTGCCGGAAAACTACGAGCGCTTCAACCCTGCACGTCATGTCAGCAAGTGGAAGGTGCCGATGCTGGTGGTACAGGGTGATAAAGACTTCCGTGTCCCCGTGGATCAGGGGTTGTCGGCATTCACAGCGCTGCAACGGCAAGGCATTGATTCACAACTGCTGTTCTTTCCTGACGAAAACCACTGGGTGTTAAAACCACAGAACAGTGTGCAGTGGCACGAAACCGTAAATGCGTGGCTGAAAAAGTATATCGGGCAATAAGCAGCGCAACGTGCACCTCAAGGGGAGTCTTGTTTTATGATTCCCCTTGAGTATGTAGGGAATTTTCATTCCCATTATGAATTTCAAGGAACAGAACGATGCAAGAAACCGCGTCCACCGCGTTGATTACCAACGATATTGTGATTTTTGGTCTGATTGCGGCGACGCTGGGGCTGGTGTTCTGGACAGCTTCCCAACCGGGAGGTTGGAAGAAGTTTTATGGCATCGTGCCGCCCTTGTTACTGTGTTATCTGCTTCCCGGGATTTTCAATTCCATCGGCTTGATTGATGGTGCCAACACTAAGCTTTATAACCCCATCGCCAGCCGCGTGTTATTGCCGGCGGCGCTGGTGTTGCTGACGTTGTCAGTGGATTTGAAGGCTGTTTTCCGCCTTGGGCCAAAGCTGTTGGCCATGTATGCCGGTGCCTCGTTGAGCATCATGCTGGGGGCGATGCTGTCGTTCATTGTGATGCGTGCCATCTCCCCCGAAACCATGGCCGGTGACACCTGGGGCGGCATGGCGGCACTTGCCGGTAGCTGGATTGGCGGTGGCGCCAACATGATGGCGATGAAAGAGATTTTTGATGTTGATGCCACAACATTCGGGCAGTTTGCTGTTATTGACGTAGGGGTGGGCTATGTCTGGATGGCGATGTTGCTTTTCATGGCGCAGCGCGCCGCTGCGATTGATGCAAAGCGTGGAGCAGATACCAGTGCGCTGGATGATTTGAAGCAACGTATTGAACATTATCGTGCCGAGCATGAGCGTATTCCCACATTGACCGACTTGATGGTGATTGTGGGCTTGGCATTTGGCGCGGTGGGGTTGTCGCATGCCGTGGCTACGCCAGTGGCCGCTTGGTTTGCCGAGCATGTCACTTGGGCGCGTTCGGTGAGTCTGGATCAACCCTTTGTCTGGATTATCGGGTTTTGTACCGTTATTGGTCTGGGCTTGAGCTTTACCCGCGCGCGTACCTTGGAAGGTGCAGGTGCATCCACCATTGGCTCGCTGCTGTTGTATTTCCTGATTGCTGCCATTGGCATGCAGATGGAAATTGGCGCATTGCTGGATAAACCGTTGCTTTTCCTGCTGGGTATTCTCTGGATTGCCATCCATGTGGGCTTGCTATTGCTCTTGGGGCGCTTGCTGAATGTGCCGTTTTTCTATTTCGCTATTGGTTCGCAAAGCAATATCGGTGGCCCCGCCAGTGCGCCGGTGGTGGCATCCGCATTCCACCGTTCATTGGCACCGGTGGGGGCATTGCTGGGCACCTTGGGGTATGCCACAGGCACGGTGCTGGCCTACCTTACAGGTTTAGTGTTGCGCGCATTGGCAGGCGCATAACGGTGACTGCGTGAAGTGCATGGTTACAACCGGGAGGTTGTTATGACGCTGTGGTTTGCCGTTGCGGCTATTTTTCTTCTGATTCTGCTGATGATGCGGCGCAAGCCGGTTGAGCACCGGGCGGTGAACCAGCTTCCGCCGCCAAATGAAGAAGTTCTTGCATTGATTGATCAACGCCGCAATCTAGAGGCAATAAAGCGTTATCGCAGCCAGCATGTGATGACACTCCTGGAAGCAAAACGAGTCATTGACCACCACACGCAGATGCGTGTTAGACCGCAATGAGGGTTTTTAGAACTTACCCTGATTTCGGAGTAAAACTTCCAGTGGACTCGTACCCAAGAGGAAGTGATTACACCCGCGCTTTCGCCCCCATCAATCATTACGCCCCCGTTTTTGTGGCATAACACTGCACACTGAAAAGGTTATGGACAGGGTTCTATTATCTAAAGCATTGATTTGATATCAGAAAACACCTTGACGCCAGAATAGGCTGCCCTCAACATCGGTGCTACGCCGCGGATGTGCGGGATAATTGTAGTTAGGCGGCTAAACATGCATTTCAGCGATCTGGAAAAAGCAGCACTACAGCTAAACGAGCTCTATGAGGAGCTTGAGGTTAAGCGGTGGGGCCGCATCTGGACTGCCCAGGAGCTTGCGCTTGGCTTCGTTGGGGACGTAGGCGATCTGGCAAAGCTAATTCAGGCGCACGCCGGCGTCCGCGACATCGATGACCACAAGGCAAAGCTTGGGCACGAGCTGTCGGACTGTTTGTGGTCGGTTATTGTCCTTGCCAACAAGTGTGGAGTTGATCTGCAGGCGGAGTTCTCCAAGAACACCAGAGAGCTAAGTGAGTATGTATCCGGCGAGCTTGCCAAGTAGCCGGCAGCCGCCTAACAATTCGTTCAAGCCGAACCCGCTTCGCTCCACCAACAACATGGCAGGTAAAGCTTGCCATGTTGTCGGCTCCGCTACGCGGGTCGGCTTAACTCAGGTGTTAGGCCGCATAGACATGAATTCCGATCAGCGAGCTAACATCGAAAGCGCCGTTCACGCCGTCGGTGAGTCCATCTTCAATGCGTGGCGCTACTTCCAGCTTCTCAAGGGGCTTCAGCAAGGCGCAAAAGCAGACCCAGATAATCTGCTCACCCACGCCATTGCTATCGACGTGGCCTACCGCGCAGTGTTCGATGCACTATATGCCGTCATTGGTACAGTATGCGACAGGACTAAGGGCACACTGTCATTGCCAAACCTAATCAATATGGGGCGCCGTTACAGCCAAGACCCAGAACAGAAGCGCGTTCTTCTCTCAGCACAATCCGCGCTCACTGACCCCAGATATGCCCCGCTTATCAAGCTGAGCAATTGGCGGCATCAGCACGTAGCGCATCGCACTCCGGAAAGTCGGATCCAAGAGTTTTATACCAACAACAAGCTTCATCTGGCTGAGGTTGAGGAGGCAATAGATATGCTTGACCGGATTGCCAACGACGTCTCGGTCACCCTCACGCAAACGCGCTACGACTTGCGTACTGCAACGGAGTCCGTTGCGGACAGCTGCGCCTCGTTGCTCACCCGCAATGCGGCCTAACAGTTCATTCAAGCCGACGCCGCTTCGCGGCGCGGCTTAACTCAGGTGTTAGCCTGCACTGGGGGGAACCATGCGCCGGGCTCTACTCATCGCTACCTTGTTTTTTGTTTGCAACCCGAGCCTTTCAGCACAGTCCATCTATCCGGACCGTGATGTCCGCGAGGGACTCGTTTACGCTTTCACGACTCCGGACGGAATTAAGAACTATTCGTCCAAACCACCAGCGAGTGGTAGCTACCGGGCGATCGCCTACTACTCTGTTAATAGAACTGGCAGAAATAGACTGAATGGCCTGCTCTGTGAGTCTGACTGCTCTGCGGAACGTCAAGCATATCAACAGGCTCGCGACCAAAAGATTGACCAAGAGAAAGACTGCCCACTGGCTCCGCGCGCCACTACAGCCGGCTGTAAACTTTGGGTTCAAGAGGGTAAATAAGGTGCTGGCTAACAATTCATTCAAGCCGACGCCGCTTCGCGGCGCGGCTTAACTCAGGTGTTAGCCCTTAGAACAGAGAACATGGACGCACGAAGCGAACTGAAACAGCTAGACAAGAACCAGAACTCGCTCTTGGCGATTCATTACTCTTGTCAGAATTTGAACGACAGCAACGAAGGATATTCGCCTCGAATTACATCAATTGCCGTATTTCACGTCGGCAGTCATACGATGCACAGCTTCTCGATCCATCTGATTGCAGAGGTCAAGAAGATTGCGAGAGACGACATACACAATCACTACAATGACTTAGAAGCGGTCATGCTAGAGGACTTCTACAAGTTCGTCCAAGAGCACCAAGATCATTCTTGGCTGCACTGGAACATGACCAACATTAATTTTGGATTTGAGACGCTCGAGCATAGATATCGTGTACTCACTGACAAGATACCACCAAAGATAGCTGACACGAAGAAACACAACCTTTCATCACTTGTTTCGGAGATCTACGGCAGCAACTTTGTAGACCACCCCAAAATGCCAAACCTAATGGATCTCAACGGCGGAAAGTCTAGAGACTTCCTAACCGGCGCAGAAGAAGTACAGGCATTTGAGCGAAAGGAGTACATCAAGCTCCACAAGTCGACCATGTCAAAGGTCTACTTCTTCAATTCTGTTTTTCACAAGCTTGTTAACCGTAAGCTCAAAACCGCCAGGTCCAACTGGAAAGAGCGAATCAACCAGGGGCTTGAGTCCACGCCAGTCAAGATCCTCACTTTTGTGACGGTACTCTTCGCCATATTCCAGATCTATCAGGCTGTCGAAAAGTCAATTTCCACCGATAAGAAGCCCGTGAAAGCGCCAGCCGCAGCCGCTAAGGGCTAACAATTCATTCAAGCCGACACCGCTTCGCGGCGCGGCTTAATTCAGGCGTTA
>CAYZUG010000019.1:0-39645 GCA_964481865.1 uncultured Thermomonas sp.
TGGTCACGGTGCTGCCAAGCCCAAGGAAGCCCATGCCATGGCGACGCTTGCGCATAATTTCGTTGCGTTGTTGCTCAAGCGGCAGACCGTTCACCTCCACCACGTTGTCCAGCATGCGGGTAAACACGCGCACCACTTCCTTGTATTCCTCCCAGTCGAATTCGGCACGGTCGGTGAAAGGATGTTTGACGAACTTGGTGAGATTGACCGACCCCAACAGGCAGGCGCCATACGGTGGCAGCGGTTGCTCGCCGCAGGGATTGGTGGCACGGATGGTTTCGCACCACCAGTTGTTGTTCATTTCATTGACTTTGTCGATCAGAATGAAACCTGGCTCGGCATAGTCATACGTGGACACCATGATCATGTCCCACAGGTGACGCGCACGGATGTGGCCGTAAATCTTGCAGGCCACCAAACCATCATCACGCACCACATAATTCTTATGTGTCGGCCAATCACGCCAGACAACCTGCGCCGCGTCATCCAGATCAGTATCACCCTTTTCCTTGGTGTTGACTGGAAATACCAGCGGCCAGTCGTCATCGTTTTCCACCGCCTGCATGAAGCCATCGGTAATCAGCAGGCTGAGGTTGAACTGGCGCAGGCGACCGTCTTCACGCTTGGCGCGAATGAAATCTTTAACGTCCGGATGGCTGACATCAAACGTGCCCATCTGTGCGCCACGCCGCCCACCTGCCGATGACACGGTGAAGCACATCTTGTCGTAGATATCCATGAACGACATCGGCCCGGATGTATAAGCACCGGCACCCGCCACGAATGCGCCTCTCGGGCGCAGGGTGGAAAACTCATAACCAATGCCGCAACCCGCTTTCAGCGTGAGACCAGCTTCGTGAACTTTTTCCAGAATGCCGTCCATTGAGTCTTCAATGGTGCCGGAGACAGTGCAGTTGATGGTGGAGGTGGCAGGCTTGTGCGCCTGCGCACCCGCATTGGAGGTAATGCGTCCTGCTGGAATGGCACCACGGCGCAACGCCCACAGAAAACGCTCTTGCCAATACTGCTGCAAATCAGCAGTGGGTTCGGCATCTGCCAAAGCCTTGGCCACGCGCTGATAAGTGCCATCAATATCAGCATCCAGCGCTTCGCCCTGCTTGGTCTTGAGACGGTATTTTTTATCCCAGATATCAAGCGACGCCGCCTGCATGGGAATCTCGTTTTTTGCGTCTGTCACCACCGCTTCAAGCCTCGCTGTGCTCATGCCCCTTGACTCTCCTGTCGTTTCTAATTGCCACTATCCTTGGTTGCTTCCGAAAAAGAAAACCACAAGATGTAGTGGATTGCCCGACGAACCTTAATCACCCATCAGGGGCAAGTCAACGACAAAATGTGTTGTTTTCCGCTTGCTTTTTTGACGACCTGAAGCAAACCCGCATGGCATCACGGTTTCCCGTTTCACTGCCAACCTGCACAACAAATTTATGAATGCGACAGATGTTGCAATGCGTAAAAATCAACCCCATTTCTTCCCTTCAGCCAAGATTGCAGCATGCTTGGCAACACTCCCTTGTTCATAATTCTTGACGCATTGCTGACATAGGACGCCGCCGATGAAGACTGCAACCAAAACTTTGCTCGCTCTTTCCCTTGCCGCTGCTTTCGGTGGCTTTACCGCAACGGGGCTGACTGCACTCTTTGATCGCCCCGCCTCCGCCAGCCCAGCGATTGCCGGAAGTGCCGTCCCCAGTGCCGCAGGTGTCTTACCAGCATCGGTCAACGGCGCCCCTGTCCCCTCGCTGGCACCGATGCTGAAGCAGGTCTTGCCCGCCGTGGTCAGTGTGAACACCAAGCAGCGGGTGCGGGTAAACACCCCTTTCGGTGATGACCCCATTTTTCGACGTATCTTCGGCATTCCGCAGGAGCGCATTGCACAATCCCTTGGCTCGGGCGTGATTGTGGATGCCAAACTAGGCCTGGTGCTCACCAATAATCATGTTGTTGAAGATGCCGACGAGGTGCAGGTCACCCTGGCGGATGGCCGCAGCCTGAAAGCCGAATTTGTGGGTAACGATGCGGATACCGACATCGCACTGATGCGCATTCCTGCACAAAATCTGACCGCCATTACCATTGCCAACAGCGACCACTTGCAGATTGGTGATTTCGTGGTGGCCATCGGCAACCCGTTCGGGGTGGGGCAAACCGTCACCTCGGGGATTGTCTCGGCAGTGGGTCGCAACAACTTGCCAGGGGCGGGCTTCCAGAGCTTCATCCAGACCGATGCCAGCATCAATCCAGGCAATTCCGGCGGCGCGCTGGTCAACCTCAATGGTGAATTGGTGGGCATCAACACCGCCAGCTTCAACCCACGCGGGTCGATGGCCGGCAATATTGGGCTGGGCTTTGCCATTCCGGCCAATTTGGCCAGCCGCATCAAAGATGAGTTGTTGGCCAATGGTGCCGTTCGGCGCGGCACCCTGGGAATGGACACGCAGGATGTCGATGCCCGTATTGCCAAAACGCTGGGGTTAAGCGAGCCACGCGGTGCCATTGTGACCCGGGTTTACCCCGACTCTGCCGCACAACATGCCGGGCTGAAAGTCGGTGATGTGATTGTTGCCGCCAATGCACAAGCTATCGATAACGCCGAGGCATTACGCAACTTCCAAGGTCTGCAGCTTGTTGATGCCAACATCACATTGGATGTACGCCGCGATGGCAAGCCGCTGAAAATTCAAAGCCTGCTGCGTGAAGCACCCAAAGCCCTAGTGGGCACACAATTGGACGCACGCCTGGGTGGCGCCCAGTTTGTTGAATTACCCGAGCACCTGCGCCGCCAAGGCATGTCGGGGGTACTGGTGGAAAGTATCGAACGCGGCAGCCGTGCCGCGCAAAGTGGCTTGCAACGTGGCGATGTTGTGATCGCTGCCAGCAGCGGCGAGTTCAGTGACTTGTCCGGCTTTCGTGCCAGCCTTGGTTCACCACCTGCACAGCTGGTTCTGCGCATCCTGCGCGGCAACGTCAGCGGCCAGCTAATGATGCGATAAGAGCAAAACACCGTAAACAGTGCGACACTTGTACTTCATCACTGCCAATCAAAGGACATACCGATGAGCGAACATACACAAGCAATCAAGGACAATTTAGGTGACGCAGGCACGCATTTGAAACAGGCTGCCAGTGCCGTCGGTGGTGCCGTAAAAAGTGCCGCCAATGCAGCAGGTGGTGAACTGAAGCAAGGCTCCGAGCAAGTCAAAGCCGAGTTGAGCGAAAGCGCAACCGCTGGACGCAGCGCCGCCAGCCATCTTGGTGATGCCACCAGCGAGCAAGTCGATGCCCTCATGGAAAAGGGACGCGACCTGATCGACAGTGCCGCCGAGCTGATCCGTGAGCGCCCACTTGCGGCCTTTGGTGTGGCGTTTGCTGCCGGCTGGATTATTTCCAAGCTTGGACGCAGCGACAAATAATTGCCCGCATGGGGATGGACGAGCCCACCGACCACGCACAGGCTGAACCCACGCCTGAGCTAGGCGAGGTATTACAAGCTTTCCGTGCGCAGCTGCATGCCAATGCCAGCAGCGCACTGGGTACGGGGCGTGCTTTTCGTGATCTGCTCAGTGCCGACCTTTCTTTGGCACGAGGCGCGTTGGCGCGTGCATTTGCGCTGACCGGTGTTGCCATTGCCTTGGGTGGCTCGTGCTGGCTGTTGCTGATGGCAAGCCTCATTGCACTGCTGCAACACTTCGGGGCTTCCTGGCTTC
Organism: uncultured Thermomonas sp.; assembly: GCA_964481865.1. GTDB lineage: Bacteria > Pseudomonadota > Gammaproteobacteria > Xanthomonadales > Xanthomonadaceae > Thermomonas. The sequence continues at coordinate 3,726 of CAYZUG010000019.1, forward strand.
TGGCATTAAGTCTTGCCACCGGCCTAAGCCTGTTGGGGACTGCCTGCGCGGCATGGTTTGCGATGCGCTATTTCCATCTTTCAGGCATGCAAGCAACGCGTCGGCAGTTGGCAAAGTTCGACCTTTTTGCCGCGCCGCCGCCCGAGGACAACGCATGAGCCTGGCGAAAAAAATCGCCCGTGTGCAGCAGGCTGAACAAGCCTTGTTGACACAACACAGCGCCAGCACACAGCACTGGCAGCGCTTACGGCACCTCTGGCATCACAGTTGGACGCCCGGACGCATCGTGATTGCGGGGCTGACTCTGGGTTTTGCAACCGGGTATGCACGACCAATGCGTGTTTTACGCAATAGCAATACGCTGTTTCCACTGCTGCGTACACTTGCCCCCATGCTGACCAGCTTGTTTCAGGCGGCAGCATTTTCCACCAGCGATGACGGCAGCCCAGATGCGGCACCGTGACCTTTGACAAGCCCATCCTGTTGCCCAGCCGCTTACAATACTGCCGTGAATCTTTCTATCCGCGCCATCACGTTTGACCTTGACGATACCCTGTGGCCGTTTGCGCCAATTGGGCAACGCATCGAAACCGCGCTGCATCAGTGGTTCGTTGAACACAGCCCACGCACTGCCGAGCGCTTTCCCATGGAAGAAATGCGGGCGTTACGTGACCGCGTCTTTGCCGAGTTTCCGCAACATGCACACGACCTGGGTCTGCTTCGGCGTTTGACCATTGAGCGTGCGCTGCAGGAAAGCGGTGATGACCCCGCATTGGCCAGTGCCGCCTATTCCATCTTCTTTTGTGAACGCAACAAGGTCGATTTTTACCCTGATGCCGAAGCAGGCTTACGCCAAATTGCCGCACTGAAACCCATTGCCGCGCTGACCAATGGCAATGCCGAACTTGCCGCTATTGGTATCGCTGATCTGTTTCAGTTTCAGCTTGGCGCACGCGAGTTCGGGGTGCCCAAGCCCGAGCCTGGCATCTTTCTTGAAGCCTGCCGTCGGCTGGGTTGTGCGCCACACGAGGTAATGCATGTTGGCGATCACCCACAGATGGATATTGCCGGTGCGGCACATGCAGGCATGCAGACATGCTGGATTGATCGTGGTGACCACAGCTGGCCTTATGACCTGCCGCGTGCCGACGTGCGTGTCACCACTCTGACGGAACTCGCACACTGGTTGACAGCTCAAGCGGAGGCATCAGCATGACACTGCCACACGGCTTTTGTGCAGACGCGCCCCATGCCATTCCGCTGCATATCCTGACAGCCACGGCTTTCCCTGCATGGCGTGATAGCCAGCCTGAAGCCATCAAAGCATGGCTTACCGCCACGCAATTCAAAGGCAGTGCCGGCAGCGTACAAAGCTGGTCCGATGCACAGGGGCAACTGGCCGGTGCGGTTGTCTGCATTCAAGACCCGCATGACCCTTATGCCTATGCGCATGCAGTGAACACCCTGCCTGAAGCCACATGGAAATTGGCGCAGCCTTGCGACGAAGCAGCGCACGATGCCCTGCAACTTGGCTGGGGCTTGGCGCACTACCGTTTTTCTCGCTACAAGGCACGCACCCCAAAAGCCTGCTGGCTGGCAGGTGATTTCAGTGAAGAGGTGTTCGCCTTACTAGCGGCATGCATCCGTGTGCGCGATCTCGTCAACACACCAACCGAGCATATGGGACCAGACACACTGGAAACCATTGCCGGTGACATCGCACAGGCCAACGGCGGCACATTGAACAGCATCTGCGGGGATGCACTGCTTGAGCAAAACTACCCTGCTATCCATGCCGTGGGCCGCGCCAGTCATCGCGCCCCGCGCCTGTTAGAACTCACCTGGGGCGATGCCGCGCATCCGCATCTTGTGCTGTGTGGCAAAGGCGTGTGTTTTGATACTGGCGGCCTGAACATGAAGGCTTCCGCCGGTATGCGCAACATGAAAAAGGACATGGGCGGCGCTGCCCATGCGTTGGCGTTGGCGGAACTGATCATGGTACGCAAACTGCCATTGCGCCTGACCGTGTTGATTGCCGCTGTAGAAAATGCCGTGAGCCCGAATGCTTTTCGCCCTGGCGAAGTCATTGCAACGCGCAAGGGCGTCAGCATTGAAATCGACAATACCGATGCCGAAGGCCGCTTGGTGCTCTGTGATGCACTGACCCGCGCCTGCGAGCTGCAACCCTCTCTGATACTGGATTTTGCAACCCTGACAGGTGCGGCACGCATTGCGCTTGGGCCAGACTTGCCAGCGCTGTTCAGCAATGACGATCAACTCGCCAATGCTTGGTTGAATGCAGGCACGCATACCCGTGACCCACTGTGGCGGATGCCCTTGTGGCGCCCTTATCTGCGCTACCTGACCTCGAATATTGCCGACTTGGCCAATGCCAGCAATTCCAGCATGGCCGGCAGCGTAACCGCAGCACTGTATCTGGAGCGTTTTATCGACGATGGCATTCGCTGGGCACACCTGGACGTTTACGCCTGGAATGACAGCGACCGCCCCGGCCGCCCGACTGGTGGTGAAGCCATGGGCTTACGTGCGGCGTATGCGATGCTCAAGACACTCTGGTAACACCAACGGCACCCCACTCATCTCAGTGGTGACGAAACAAACCGCCGTTACAGCCATCCTTTTTGTCGCGCCAGCCGATAGGCTTCGATGCGGTTACCAACACCCAGCTTACCGATGGCTTCGGACAGGTAATTGCGCACCGTTCCCTGCGAAAGATTGAGCTTGCCTGCAATCTCACCCGCAGAGAGTCCTTCACCCGCAAGACGCAAGGTCTGACGCTCGCGGTCGGTCAGTGGGTCGGCATCGCCCCAGGCGTCCATCGCCAGTTGCGGATCAATAGCACGACCCCCACGATGCACTTGGCGAATGGCATCGGCCAATTGTTCAACCGGGGTATCTTTCAGCAGATAACCGCGTACACCGGCTTCCAGCGCACGCCGCAGGAAACCGGCGCGGGAAAACGTGGTAACGATCACCACCTTGATCGGTAAACCATGCCGGGTAATACGCTGTGCCAGCTCCAATCCGGTCAGACCCGGCATCTCAATATCGGACACCAACACATCGGGCTTGAGGTGCTGCAACTCACGCCAGGCAGCTTCGCCATCACCAACACTGCCCACCACCTCGATATCAGACTCCAACGCCAGCAAGCGTGCCAAAGCACCCCGCAGCATCGCCTGATCTTCTGCCAACAGAATCCGAATCATGCCTGCACCTGCGCTTGCATCGGCACATCGTGTGGCAATCCCTCCTCTGCATCCACCACGCCGCGCGCTGACAGCGCTGCTTCCCAGCATAGAGGCAGATGTACCCGCACATGGGTGCCAGTGCCGCGTGGAGAATCCACGCTGAGTGTGCCGCCCAGTTCATGCACGCGTGCACGCATGCCACTCAATCCGTTGCCATTGTCAGTCGCACCACCACGCCCGTTATCGCTGATACACAGCTGCACGGCCGCATCCTCGCGTACAAATGCGATATGCGCTTGGCTTGCCTGGGCATGGCGGGAAATATTGGTCACCGCCTCCCGCAGCACCAATGCCAGCCCGCGTTCGGCTTCCGGTGGTAAGCCTTGCGGTGGCGCGGCATAGTCGAGTTGCACTTGCGATGATTCCAGTATGAGTCGCGCCGACGCCAGCTCGGCAGCAAGGTCTGTTGCACGAATGCCAGTCACCGCACTGCGCACCTGTGCCAATGCCTCACGCGCCACCCGTTCGGCGTCTTCCATCTCGCGCTTCGCGCTGACCGGATCACGTTCGAATAATTTGCGCGACAACTCCAGCTTCAAGGTAATCAGCGACAAGGTATGACCCAGCAAATCATGCAGGTCACGACCGATGCGCTCGCGCTCTGCGGTGGCCGCCAACCTGCGTATTTCCTCTTGCGAAAGTGCCAAGGCGGCATCTTTTTCCAGGCTGGCATGTTCAACGCGCACGATAATACCGATCACAAAGGTCAGCACTGGCAAGAACGCAAAACTTTGCCATGGATAACCCAAGCCATAGGCCTCCAGCCAAAAGAGCATGTTCAGCACACTCAGTAACAGCAAATAGCGCCAAAGCGAACGCAATTCGAGTAGATGCAAGATGACACAACCGAACACGAAATAACTGATCCCTGACGGATACCACGGCAGCAGCAGCATGCTCAATGCACACATCAGCAATGCATAACGCCAACTTTGATGCCGTGAAACCAGCAATGCCTTGGCATAAAGCAACAAGAACACTGGATAGCTGACTATCGTCAACAGCAGCCAACGCACGGTGTAGCCGTACTCCCCTTCGCTGAAGGCCGGTGTAAGAAAGACCCAGGCCGACCACAGCAAATGGATGCCTCCCGTCCACGGTGACTTGCCCCGCCGAAGATCAAACGCCGCATCAGAATCGGGGGCTGGCGTGAAATAACGACGCAACCATACAGGGTGTTTCATGCGTGCAGCCTCGTGATTCAACGAAGAATTTATTGCTTATCTTCGCATTCAATACACGAAAACAACGGCTGCAGATGTCAGTGCAATCACATGACAGATGTCAGCGGACAAGGGACGTTTGACTTTTTACGCTGTGTCCGTCGCATCGCTCCTTTGATGCACCCATGCCACAACGCAAGGCCATCACACCTGGACACCCATGAGCCACAACGCTGACCTGCTTCATTCGCTCAAGATCAACCGCAGCGCAAGCACACCGCCCTCGTCGCGTAGAGGCGTGTGGCTGGCGCTCACCGCTGCTGGTGTGTTGGTTATCGGCGGCATGGGCTTCATGGGCTTGCGAGACAGCAATCAAATCGCCGTGCAGACGGTCGAGACAATCGCGACTGGCAGCACGGGCAATGCCACCACCTCGACACTGGATGCCACCGGCTATGTGGTCGCCAGACGCATGGCCACGGTTTCAGCCAAGGTCACCGGCAAGGTACGCGATGTGCTGATTGAAGAAGGTCAACAGGTGGAAAAAGGGCAGATACTGGCGTACCTGGATCCCGTGGATGCCGACGCCCAGCGGCGGTTGTCAGCCTCGCAACTGGCAGCGGCCCAAAGCCAGATCGCCAGCGTGCAAGCACAGTTGCAACAAGCCGAAGCAGATGCTGTGCGGCTAGCCACCCTCGGAAAACAGCAATTGGTGGCAAAGTCGCAACTTGATCAGGCCATCGCCCAACGCGACAGTCTGCGCGCGCAACTGACCACCGCACAGCGCAATGCACAGGTGGCGCGGGACGCCCTGCAGATTGCCGATAACGGCGTGGACAACACCATCGTGCGTGCACCGTTTGCCGGCGTGGTCATTGCCAAGGCAGCACAGGCGGGTGAAATCGTGTCGCCCCTCTCCGCCGGTGGCGGCTTCACCCGCACCGGCATCGGCACACTGGTCGATATGGATTCACTGGAGGTCGAAGTCGACGTCGGTGAGTCCTTCATCGGCCGCGTCAAAGCGGGCATGCACACCGAAACCGTGCTCAATGCGTATCAGGACTGGAAGATTCCCGGTCACGTCATCGCCATCATTCCCGCCGCCGATCGTGGCAAAGCCACCGTAAAAGTACGGGTAGCACTGGATACCAAGGGCGATACACGCATCGTACCGGACATGGGCGCACGCGTGAGTTTCCTGGAAAGCACACAACAGGCGCAGGCGTCGCGGTGACGCATCAGAACGCTGACCTCGAAACAGACAACGAATAACGACATTCCATTCCCTCTTTGCGCACATGCAAAGAGAAAACCTCAAGAAGGAAACACCATGACCCCGCTCGTCAGCATTCGCAATTTACACAAGACCTATCAGCGCGGCTCAGAAAAGGTGGATGTGCTGCGCGGCATTGATCTTGATATTGCCGAGGGTGATTTCGTTGCCCTGATGGGGCCATCTGGCTCCGGCAAAACCACCTTGCTGAATCTCATTGGTGGGCTGGATTCGCCCAGTGGTGGCGAAATCGCCATCGCCGGTCAGCGTATCGACACGATGCGTGCCGGTCAGCTTGCGCAGTGGCGCAGCAACAATGTTGGCTTCGTGTTCCAGTTCTACAACCTGATGCCTACCCTGAACGCACAAAAGAACGTTGAGCTGCCGCTACTGTTGACTCCGCTATCGGCAACGCAACGCAAGCAGAACGCGGGTATCGCTCTGCAGTTGGTGGGGCTGGCTGACCGCAGCAAGCACCGCCCGAATGAGCTATCGGGTGGTCAGCAGCAACGCGTTGCCATTGCTCGTGCAATTGTTTCTGACCCTACGCTGCTGATCTGCGACGAGCCGACTGGTGATCTCGACCGCCAGTCGGCCGAGGACATTCTGCACCTGCTGCAAGAGCTGAATCGGGTGCATGGCAAAACTATCGTGATGGTGACTCACGACCCGAAAGCCGCCGATTATGCGACGCATACGCTGCATTTGGACAAGGGTGTGCTGGTTGATCAAGTCGCGTATGCCTGATGCCCCTCATCCGCCTTCGGCACCTTCTCCCCGCCAGCGGGGAGAAGGAACAGCAACACAAGCAGCGCAACACAAGCAGCGCTCCACCAGCAGAGCCTTCTTCCCAAGCGGGGAGTAAGGAACAGCAACACAATCACGAGTATCACCATGAAATACTTTCATCTCATTTGGGCAGCGTTGGTACGCAGCAAGACCCGCACGCTCCTCACTCTGCTGTCGGTTACGGCTGCATTCCTATTGTTTGGAATGCTGGATTCGGTGCGTGTGGCATTCAATTCCGGCGGCGATGTGGCCGGTGCCAACCGCATGGTAACGATGTCGCGGCTGTCCATTACACAAATGCTGCCATACCGCTTGACCGAGCAAATCCGTGCGGTACCGGGGGTCAAACAGGCGGCATTTGCGGCATGGTTTGGCGGCATTTACCGCGACCCAAAAAACTTCTTCGCCAACTTCAGCGTCAGCCCCGACTATCTGGATCTGTACCCGGAATTCAAGCTGCCACCTGCGCAGAAACAGGCGTGGTTGGATGATCGGCGTGGTGCCATCGTGGGTGAGGCACTGGCCAAGCGGCATGGCTGGAAAGTGGGTGACAGCATCCCGCTGCAGGCCACCATCTTTCCCACCCATGGCAGCAACGACTGGCAATTCACGCTGCGTGGCATCTACAACGTGGATGACCCCAAACAAAAAGCACAGGAAAACGTGCTGTTCTTCCATTGGGCGTATTTCGATGAAGCCAACGACTATGTGAAAGGCCATGTGGGTTGGTACATCGTGCAACCAGCCAAAGGCGCAGCCACCGACAAAATCGCACAGGCCATTGATCGCCTGAGTGAAAACTCCGACCACGAAACCAAGACCCAGAGCGAACAGGCGTTCAATCAATCTTTCGCCAAACAATTTGCCGACATCGGTCTGATTGTCACCGCGATTATGGGTGCGGTGTTCTTCACATTGCTCCTGCTGACCGCCAACACCATGGCGCAGGCAGTGCGTGAGCGCATCCCGGAATTGGCGGTACTCAAGACCATTGGCTTCAGTGATCGCAGTGTGCTGTGGCTGGTACTGGCCGAGTCAGTGCTGCTGGTGCTGCTGGGTGGAGTGGTGGGCTTGCTGATGGCCAGCGTCATCGTACCGGCGGTCAGTGCTGCCAGTGGCGGAATGATTCAGCTGCCCGGTCTGCTGGCGCAGACGTGGCTGTCCGGACTTGCGCTGATGCTCGCCATCGGGAGCGGTGTAGGCCTGCTTCCTGCATTGCGTGGGATGCGTTTGAACATCGTGGATGCACTGGCTGGACGCTGAGAGGACACTGACATGAACCGTTTTTTCTCTAACCTTTTCACCATTGTGGGATTGGCCATCAGCTTGATGGTATGGCGCATATTGCCCTGGCAGGGTGTACTGATGCTGGCATTGCTGATCGCAGCATGGCTGACCTTCACCCGCAATGGACGGTTGACGCGCGAGGCAGCAAAAATCGGCATTGCCAGTTTGCCGCAACGCTGGGGTGCATCGATGGTCATCGTTGTGGGCATCGCCGGTGTGGTGGGCGTGTTGGTTGCGATGCTGGCGATGGGTGAAGGCTTCAAAGCCACACTCAACCAGACGGGCAGCGACGATACCGTCATCATGTTGCGCGCTGGTTCACAAGCGGAAACCAACTCGGTGATCACCCGCGATCAAGTCCCGTTGATCGCCAACCTACCCGGAATTGCCAAAGACAAGCAGGGGCACCCGCTGGCCTCACCGGAATTGTCGCAAGTGGTCAATCTGGTCAGCAAAAAAGATGGCAGTGATGTGAACGTGCAATTCCGTGGGGTCGGTTCTGCAGGGTGGGCCATTCGACCCAATCTAAAATTGATCGAAGGCCGCAGGTTCACCCCAGGTCTGCGTGAAATCGTGATTGGTCGCGGGGCGCAGCAGCAGTTCCGAGGTTTGGACGTGGGCAAGCAACTGAAACTCGCCAATCAGCAATGGACGGTCGTGGGTGTATTTGAAGCCAACGATGCGCACGATTCCGAGCTATGGACCGACGCTGATGTACTGGGTCCGGCTTACCAACGCGGTGCGTATCAGTCGATGACAGTGAAGCTGGCAAGCCCGTCTTCTCTCAAACAATTGAACGCCGCACTGACTGACGACCCACGACTGAAATTGGATATCGACACTACCCGCGCCTACTACGGCAAACAATCCGCTGGCCTGACCAAGCTGATCCATATTCTTGGCAGCGTGATCGGCAGCATCATGGCCATCGGCGCCGTATTTGGGGCCCTTAACAGCATGTACGCAGCAGTTGCAGGACGCGTCCGCGAAATCGCCACACTCCGCGCGCTGGGCTTTCGTGGCCTGCCGGTAGTGAGCGCCGTGATGCTGGAAACGCTGCTATTGGCATTGTTGGGTGGGCTGGTCGGTGTGGCGATTGCGTGGATCGCTTTCAGTGGCCACACCGTCAGCACCTTAGGTAACAACTTCAGCCAGGTGGTATTCCAGTTCAAAGTCTCACCAGAACTGCTATGGACAGGGCTGAAATGGGCGCTAGGTATTGGCCTGGTTGGTGGGTTGTTCCCCGCACTGCAGGCGGCACGGCTTCCAGTGACAGAAGCACTCCGCTCGAACTGAGGCGCAGATACCAAAACGCCACCTTTCGGTGGCGTTTTGGTACGTGGCATACGTGCCGTTCAAAGCAAGCCCGCTTCCTTAAGCGCCGCTTCCACACTGGGTTGATGCGCAGCATCAAGCTCCGTCATTGGCAGGCGCAATGTGCCGCCACAATGCCCAAGCCGCTGCATCGCCCACTTCACCGGAATAGGGTTGGCTTCGATAAACAACTGCTTATGCACCGGCAGAAGTTGTTGTTGGATGCGTTGCGCGGTTGCCACATCACCAGCCATTGCTGCCACACACAAGGCATGCATCAGGCGAGGTGCAAGATTGGCAGTCACACTGATATTGCCATGACCACCCAGCAGCATGAGGGCGATTGCAGTCGCATCGTCCCCCGAATACACCGCAAAGTGCTCAGGCACTTCACGAATCAACCACTGCGCACGCTCAAGATTTCCTGTGGCTTCCTTGATTGCCACAATACCCGGCAGCTGCGCCAAGCGCAGTACCGTGGCGTGCTGCAGATCGGCCACACTTCGACCAGGGACGTTGTACAGCACAATGGGTAAATCACCCGTTGCCTCGGCAATCGCACGAAAATGCTGATACTGCCCTTCCTGGCCGGGCTTGTTGTAATACGGCACAACTTGTAACTGGCAGTCAGCGCCAACATCACGTGCATAACGTGCCAAGGCAATGGCTTCCGCTGTGGAGTTGCCACCACAGCCCGCCATAATCGGTACCCGTCCTGCGGCTTGCTCCACCGCAACGCGGATGATTTCACAATGTTCATCGACATCCACTGTCGGTGACTCACCCGTCGTGCCCACCACGGCAATGCCGTCGGTGCCTTCGGTGATATGCCAGTCAACCAAGCGCCGAAGTGCGTCGTGATCAACGCGACCATCGGTGTGCATGGGGGTAACAAGGGCGACAATGCTGCCGCGTAGCGAAAAAGGCGCTGCGCTCATGGGGGGACTATGTTGTGGGGGGGGGGGATTCGATTCTAGCCTGCCATTCGCTGTTGATGTACAGCCAATCTATTGCATGCCTGCGAATTTCACACCAATTCGGCGCGGACCGTTCGCCGTGCATGCCGCAGGCCGTCCATGATGAACACCACCAAGGCCACCCAGATACAGGCAAACCCAATCAGCCGCACTTGATCGAATGCTTCGTGTAGCACAAAGACACCAATCAGAAATTGCAGCGTGGGCGAAATGTATTGCAAAACCCCCATGCTGGTCAGCGGGATGCGTCGCACCGCATAAGCAAACCACACCAAGGGTAATGCCGACAGAAGCCCTGACAGCATCAGCAAAATTGTGTTCAGCGCGCCATATCCACCTGCAAACCCACCGCCGCCCTGCATTTCAATCCACAACAAAACACCCAGTACGGGGATGAACAAATAGGCGCTTTCAATTCCCAACCCAGCAACGGCATCCACATGCGCCAGCTTGCGTAAGACGCCATACACACCAAAGGAAATGGCCAGCCCAATTGCAATCCAGGGAAATTGCCCGTATTGCGTGGTCAGCCACAGCACACCCGCACCCGCCATTGCAACGGACAACCATTGCATCGGGCGCAGGCGTTCATGCATGAACAGCACACCAATCAGCACATTGAAAAGTGGGCTGATGAAGTAACCAAGCGATGTTTCCACCACATACCCGGCATTGACCGCCCAGATATAAAGCCCCCAGTTTGCCGAAATAATGATGCCGCTCAGTGCCAGCATCCACCACAGCTTCGGATGACCCGACAAAGTGCGTTTGACCCAGCCGCGCCCATCCCGCCACAGCAGGTAAAGCACCACCACCACAACGCTCCAGACCACCCGATGCAAGACGATTTGCAGTGAGGGCACCGCTTTCAGCAAATGCCAATACAGAGGTGCAAGCCCCCAGACAACAAACGCGGCGATGGCTGCCCATACGCCGCGTGCCGTTTCATTGGCAGCCATCATTCCCGTGCCGCCACTTTTCCATCCTTGACCAGTGCACCAATCAAGTCAGAAAGAATGGCTGCAGATTCTCTCAATAACGGGTCGGTAAATTTCTTCGCGGCTTCTTCTCGCGCAACCGATTCAGCCACATTGCGCTCGTCGGCTTGCAAGCCATCATCCGAACGTGGCCGTAACAAGGGATCCAACTCAATCCCCAAGCGTTTGCGTTCTTCATTACGGAAGGTGCGCTGCGCATCAAATTTATCGCGCTCGGCACGCCGTACTGTTTCATTCAGTGAAATGGATTTTTTTGCCTGTTCTTCGCGGAACTGGCGCACATCTTCCACCCACCACTGGTATTCAACATCTTTTGCCGAACGCACCCGATGCCGTACCTTCAGGTATTCCAGCATGGGGGTGAAATTTTCATAGCGATCAAACGATGCAGCGGCGATGCGTGTCCAAGGCAACGCATTGGGGTAGGTGCTTTCACCAAACTCACTGGCATCCACGCTCACTGGGAAAGCAACATCTGGCTCCACGCCCTTGTTTTGTGTGCTGCTGCCACCCGGACGGAAGAATTGCGCCACCGTGAGTTTGACCTCACCAAAGCGCTGCTTCTCACTATTGGGCCAACGGTCCAGATCAACAAGCGTTTGCACCGTGCCTTTGCCGAAAGTGGGTTCGCCAATAATCAGGCCACGCCCGTAATCCTTGATGGCACCCGCAACAATTTCCGAGGCGGAAGCCGAGCTGCGGTTTACCAAGACCGCAAGTGGGCCACTCCATGCCACGCCTGGATCACGGTCGTATTGCACGTTGACGCGCCCGCCAGTTTCACGCACCTGCACCACCGGTCCCTTGTCAATGAACAGACCGGTCAACTCCACAGCTTCGTTCAACGAACCACCGCCATTACCACGCAGATCCAGCACCACACCATCCATCTTTTGTGTGCGGAAATCAGCCAGCATCTTGGCGACATCGCGTGTTGCAGATGCATAGTTTTTGTCGTTCTTGCGACGTGCTTCAAAATCCTGATAGAAGCCCGGCAGCTTGATCACCCCAATACGCCGTGCAGGTTGATCACCCAGCGCAGGCACTTGGATCACTTCCGGCTTGGCGCGCTGGTCTTCCAGACGCACTTTGGCACGGGTAATCAACACCTGTTGTGACTTGCTGTCTAACGGCGCTTCCGCAGCCACCACATCCAGGCGTACCTGCGTATTGGCGGCACCACGAATCAGCTGCACCACATCATCAATGCGCCAGCCAATCACATCCTTCATTTCACCGGACGTGCCTTGCCCCACACCCACGATGCGATCACCCGATTTCAGCTTTCCACTGCGTGCAGCAGGCCCGCCCGGCACAACTTCACGAATGACCACGGTATCGTCCTGCCGGAACAACACCGCACCGATGCCTTCCAATGAGTTGGACATCGAAACATTGAAGTTCTCTGCGCTGCGCGGCGTCATGTAGCTGGTATGCGGGTCGATACTGCCGGCATACGCGTTCATGAAGCTTTGGAACACTTCCTCGCTTTTCAATTCCTGAATACTGGTCAGTGAGTTGGCATAGCGCTTATCAAGCGTCTTGCGGATTTCATCTGCTTTTTTGCCAGCCAACTTCAAACGTAGCCAGTCATTTTTGACGGACTTTTTCCATATCGCATCCAGCTCTGTGCTACTTCCCCAAGGTGCGTCTTTACGGTCGTATTCGTATTGCTCATCGGAGGTGAAATCAAAATCGTCTTTCAACAGTTTTCGGGCATAGGCAAACCGCTGCTCCACACGCTGGCGGTACACCGAAAACATCAACCATGCAGGGTCAAGTTTCCCGTCCTTGATGGCCTCATCCAATTGCGTGGCATATTGCTCGAACTGGCTGACATCTTGCTGGGTGAAAAAAACCTTCCCCGGATCAAGGGATTTCAGGTATTCAGTCAGCATTTCCCGTGACAAGGCATCGTTCAATTCACGCGGGCGATAGGCATAACGGCTATCGGACAGCAGCCCATACACCATGCGCGCCGCTGTGGTCTGGTCTTGGGTTGGCCCGAAGTTATCTACCGGGCGGTTGGCAGCAGCCAGCAATACCACGGGTGTTGCCAGTGCCAAGCCCAGCGTGGAAACAAACAAAAGACGTTTACGGATGCGACTCATCGTGATTCTGCGGCCTCTTGCCGCTGCCAGTTAAAAACAACGCTGAAATAATTTGATTGAAACGATGGCATTAAACCCGTGCAATGGGAATAGCCATAAATAGCATGCTCTGTATTACGACCCAATGCGCATGCCAGAAGTTCACATTGACCGCACAAACCATTTGCCAGCATTAACGGCCAGTTGACCGATGACATGAGGCTCAGGCATCTGCCTGCATAAAACAACCATCTGCCGGAACACTGCCATACCAAGTGGTGGTTGCCGAAAACTGCATCCCCAACTGGTGCGCCAGATGCTCCAGAAGTACCGGCTTCACCGCCTGCATCGCCATCGACCCACCCAAATCCGCCAATGCCACTACCTGTAACCCAGCGTAACCACAGGGATTAATGCTTGCAAAAGGTGGCAGACATTGCCCTTCGATATTGAACGCCAGCCCGTGAAACGCACACCCACGTCGCACACGAATACCCAAGGACGCGATTTTCGCTGCATTGACATAAACACCCGGTGCACCTTCGCGCCGCGAAGCACCGATATTCCATGTGTCCAGCGTATCAATAATCGCCTGCTCGATACGGCAAACATAATCCCGAACGCCCAGCTTCAGGCGCTTCAGATCCAGCAAGGGATACACCACAATCTGCCCAGGACCGTGGTAGGTCACTTGTCCGCCACGATCGACCGGTACAACCGGGATGTCCCCGGGCATCAACACATGCTCGGGTTTTCCGGCCTGACCCAAGGTGAAGACGGGATCATGTTCCACCACCCAGATTTCATCGGCGGTATCGCTTTGCCGACGATCGGTAAACGCCTGCATCGCATGCCAGACAGGCACATAAGGTTGCCGCCCCAGATCACGCACATATGCGTTTTCGGGGCTGAGGCTGGCATTTACAGCGTCCACTTCACTTCCGGGTGATCGCGCAAGACTTGATGCGCACGATCATAGGCATCACGCGAATCCGCACGAAATGAAATCCGCACGGAAACATATTTGCCACTGGAAGAATGCCGCCAATTGATGGTTTCGTGCAGCACATCAATACCTGCTGCCAACAAACAGCGCGGCAGCTCACTTTCCAGGCCACAGGTTGCGCTTCCCATGGCGGAAAGCTCGAAAATACCTGGAAACTGGAAGCCGTGATCGGGGTTGTCTGAATGGATCATGTTCATCTCCCCATCATGGGGGCATATTTCAATTTTCCAATATGAAACAACTCAGTACGGTGTTGCGCTGGCTTGGCTACAACGTAACGACGACTCAGCTTTCCCACCAGATCAGGAGGTCATGCCAGAGACGCTTGAAAAAACCCGCCTCGTCCACCGCACTTAATGCAACCAAAGGCGCTTGTGATATCACTTTGCCATCCAGCGTCACACTGACGGTACCCACACGCTGCCCTTTTTCGATAGGCGCCACCAACACTTTGGGTACATCCATCGTGGCTTTCAGCTTTTCGTATTTCCCGCGTGGAGAAGACACCAGCAACGGGCGGGCAACACCGATTTGCACGGAGTTTTCCACCCCCTTGCGTACAACAGGGCTTGCGAGTGGCTTGCCAGCCTCATACAGCCGGTGGGTATCGTAAAAACGGAACCCCCAATTCAACAGGGCTTGCGAGTCCACCGCCCGCTGGTTTTCACTGGTATTGCCCATAACAACGGTAATCAGGCGTTGATCCTCGCGCTTTGCCGATGCCATCAAGCAATAGCCCGCGCTGGAGGTATGACCTGTCTTGATGCCATCAACAGAGGCATCCCGCCAAAGCAAAAGATTGCGGTTTGGCTGGGTAATTGGGCCCACCGTCAGCTCTTTGATCTTGTTGTAGGCATATGCCTCTGGGTAATCACGGATCAAAGCCCGCCCCAGTATCGCCAAATCACGTGCCGTGGTGATATGCCCCTCGGCTGGCAAACCATGCGGATTGACGAAGTGTGAACTCTTCATGCCAATTTTTTTCGCATAGGCATTCATCAATTGGGCGAATGCTTCTTCACTGCCTGCCACATGTTCGGCCAGAGCAATGGCAGCATCGTTACCCGATTGCACCACCATGCCTTTTTCCATTTCCTGCAGCGGCGCAGTTTTATTGACCTCAAACCCACTGTAGCTGCCATCTGTGCCCGCACCGCCGGTACGCCACGCATGCACGCTCATCATCACTGGGTCATCGGCTTTGATTTTGCCTGCCGCCATTTCTGCGGCGATCACATAGCTGGTCATCACCTTGGTGATGCTGGCAGGTTCCACCGGCACATCAACATTGTCACCGGCAAGAACTTGCCCAGTGGCATAGTCCATGATCAGCCATGCTTTGCTGACTTTGGGCGCAGGTGCATCAGGAATGGGAAGGTCATCGCTCAATGCGGCCGGCCTGGCAGCAGGTGTCGGTGTTTGCGCCACACTTACAGCAGAACCAAGCACAAGCCCCGTTACTGCCACCATCAACCACGACAACACACGCATACGCATCAACACACACTCCAGAAGACATCAAAGGCAAGACGCGACAGCGTCACGCCATAGTTTAGACCCAGAGCAGACACATCGAATAGAAGATTCATGCTCAATTTCGCACACGCTGGGGGGCAGAGAACCCCAAACCAACAATGCGCTGCGTTAATTCCGCCATTGCCAATTCACTTACAGGGCCAATGCGTAGCCGCCAGACTTTTCTGCCATTGACATCGGCATCATGCAGCTGCGCCTGTGAAATAGCCGCTGCCTGAAGGCGCTGCAAGGCTTCTTGTGCATTGTGCTGGCTGCTGTAGCTTGCCACTTGCAGCACCACTTGCTCGGCTGTTGCATGCACTGGTGCACTTGCTGCAACCGACATTTGCGGCATAACGTCTTGCTTGGCAGGGGCAACCCCGGCAGTTGGCATACTTTCGATCAATTTGTCGATCGCTGAATTATTCTGCGCCTGGCTGATCTCTGTTTCCGGCACAAGTGCTTCAACGCGGACGCGTGCCACACCCTTTTCCCGATACCCAAGCTTGACTGCTGCCGCATAACTCAGGTCCACAACACGACCTTTGTGAAACGGCCCACGATCATTGACACGCACCACGATGGACTGCCCGTTATCGAGGTTGGTCACCCGTGCAAAGCTTGGTAATGGCAGTGTTTTATGCGCCGCCGTGAAGGCGTACATGTCGTACACCTCCTGGCTTGAGGTGCGGCGACCATGAAACTTATTGCCGTAATACGACGCCAGACCTTCCTCAACAAAACCAGCCTCATTATTCAATACACGATACTGCTGCCCAAGAACGGTATAGGTTTTGTTTCCAGTAAGCGCGCGCGGCTCGCTACGAACTTCCGGTTCAGGAATCGCATCCACGTCAGGAATCTCATCGGGTACGGTATCGGGCACACCGGGACGGAATAACCCACCTGCAACATAATCGCCACGCTTACTGAGGTCTTCCTGCGCGGGCGCATACGGCGATACCTTGCCGGTCGTCGGCGCATGTGGCGTCACCGTTGCAGGTGAATGCCCTGTCTCTGCAGGTTTGCTTGCTGTGCGCGGCGCCTGCGTGGTTGCACATGCTGCAAGCAATAAGGGGAAAACAAACATCCCGCACTGACGCATCATCATGGTGTCTCCACTCCTCGGCCTGCCACAGCTTCAGCCAGCTGAAATACGGCCGTCGCATAATGCCGTGACATGTTGTATTGGGTAATCGCCTTGAAGTTGTTATAGACGATCCAGTACTCCGGGCCGGATGTCCCTGCAAGCGTAATCAAACTCATTGGCGAACCAACACCCACCTGCGCATCACGAGCTGCCACTGGGCGATACCCCCGTTTTTCTAAGCTCACCCCATCTTGATCCAATGTGATGGCATTGCCCGGGTTGATGAAGTCAGCCGCCTCAGCTGCACGCGCAGCGCGCTCCATCACCGGTGCATTGGGCAGCCATTGCCCTTTCTGTACGAAGTAATTGGCTACAGAAGCAAACACATCGTCCAGCTGATTAAACAGGTCACGCTTGCCATCACCATTGCCATCCACTGCATACTGACGATAGCTGGATGGCATGAACTGCCCCCATCCCATCGCCCCGGCATAACTGCCTTTCAGTGTCGTGATATCAAGCCCGGTTTCTTTTCCAAGCGCAAACAGCTGCGCCAATTCATCCCGAAAGAAGGCTTCACGGCGCTCCTCGTGTGCGGCACGCTCCGGGTTGCCGCTTCTTGGATAAGCAAAACCCAGCGTGTACAGCGCATCCAGAACGCGATAGCTCCCCTGATTTGCACCGTAGCTGGTTTCTATTCCCAGAATGGCGGCGATGATTTCTTTGGGAACACCGTATTGGTTTTGTACGCGCTGTAACGCATCCGCATGTTGCTGCAGAAAAGCCTGCCCCTGCGTAATCAAGCGCGCTTGCACGAACAACGGGCGGTAATCACGCCACGGTTTTGCTTCCGCAGGCCGCGCCATCGCCTTGATGATGCTGTCGCGCAGCTGTGCTTTTGCCAACACACTTTCGATCTCTGCTGCGGGGATGTCCAAGCGCGCACTTGTTTCACGCACAAATGTCGCCCGCATGGTTTGCAGATCACGCGTTGGCGCCTGCACCGCTGTTACCGGTTGGGCGTCGTTTGCTTCCGGTGTTGGAGTGGATTGCACTGGTGCAGCTGCACAAGCAGCCAACATCAGCATGATGCAAAACGGGAAAAAACGTAGGCTCATCGCGCGGAGGGTAGCACGCACACCGCCACTACGGCGCTTTTTTATTCAGCAATGCGTTAGCTGGTGACCCTACTGCCATGCGGCATCAGCGATGCACAGGGCGATAGGTTCGCAGTGCCATGACCACACCAAAGCCCAAGAGCAATGCCACCGCCGACGTACCGCCATAACTCAACAATGGCATTGGAACACCAACCACAGGCAGCAGCCCGGAGATCATTCCACCATTCACCACAACATAGGCAAACAATGACAAGCCAATGCTTCCCGCCAACAGGCGCGAATAACCATCCCGCGACTCCAATGCAATCCACAAGCAGCGGCCAATGATGAACAGATAAAGCAAAAGTGCAGTCATCACCCCGCCCCACCCGAAGTCTTCCGCCAATACCGAGAACGCAAAATCTGTGGTGTGTTCAGGCAGGTAATTCAAATGGCTTTGCGTTCCCTGCCCCCAGCCTTTCCCTGTGATACCGCCGCCGCCAATCGCGATCTGTGACTGCAGGATATTCCATCCCGCACCCATGGGGTCGTTTTCCGGATTACGGTACGTCAGGATGCGGTCTTGTTGGTAGGGGCGCAAAAAACCGAACCATTCAATCGGCGCTAACACCACAACAGCCACCGCCGCCGTTCCCAATACCCCTGCCGTCAGCCACCACCACCAAGAGGTACCCACCAGGAACAACACAAACATTCCGGCGGCCAAGATGAGAACAGCGGTTCCCAGGTCCTTTTGCAACAAGGTCAGCCCCACAGGGATCGCCATGATCAACAAGGCTCCCAACAGCACGGAAAAGCGTGGTGGCCAAGCATGCCGATCAAAATGCCATGCCAGCATCATCGGCAGGCTGAGTTTGGCCAGCTCGGCAGGTTGAACATTGAAGAAGCCCAGATTGATCCAGTGATTCCCGTATTTTCCGCTACCAATAAACAGCACCAACACCATCGGCACCATGGATACGAAAAAAATAATCGGTGTGGCTTGCTTCAAGAGATTCACCGGCACGCGTGAAGCCACCCATAGCGCTGACAAACCAACGCAAAAGAACGCGGTTTGCATCAATACGCCGCGCATCGACTCATTGCCAGCACTGTATTGGGTGACCAAGCCAATGGCCATCACCGCCAATAACGCGGTCAGCAGTGGCAAATCCAGGGTGCGGAAAAACCGCAGCAGGAGATCACGCAGAAACAGCAGAAGAAATTTCATGGCGTTTCTTCCTCTGTCGATGGGCTGATTGCATCGGGGCTGCCGCGCACATGCGAAAAGTCAGCATCCACCGTTGTGGTTGCAGCAAGTGTGAGGTGCTCCGGTACGTTGTCGGAGGTATTCTTCAACCACGCATCAAACACTTTGCGGGCGATGGGTGCGGCTGTTGATGCACCGTATCCGCCCCCTTCCACTGCTACCGCAATGGCGATGGTTGGGTTGTCTGCCGGAGCAAATGCGATGAATAACGCACGGTGCCGCAAATGCATCGGCAAGCTACGCGGATTGATTGCGGCATCACCACGGCGGCTGACCACTTGCGCCGTCCCCGTCTTGCCAGCGATTTGATACGTCAGTCCTGCGCGAATATTGGTTGCAGTGCCATAGCCATGTACGGTGTCGATCATCCCCTCACGCACCGCCTGCAAATGCGCCTGGTTTTCACTCATCGGGGTGGCGGGCTTCAATGGCAGTGGTGTCCACGGCGCATCAAAATGTGTCCGGGTTTCCTTGACCAGATGCGGCGGGCGAATCCAACCACTGGCCAAGCCCGCGGTGGCTTGTACCAACTGCAATGGCGTCACTTTCCAGAAACCCTGCCCAATACCAGTAATAACGGTATCCCCGGGGTACCACTTCCCCTGCTTCGGGGCGTTTTTCGCCTTCCATTCCGGTGACGGCAAAATCCCTTCAATTTCACCAGCCAGATCCACACCGGTTGGCTTGCCAAACCCATAACGCCCCATGTAATCGTCGATACGGGCGATGCCCATATCCAGAGCGAGCTTGTAGTAATAGGTATTGACCGATTGATAGATGGATTTGCGCAAATCCGTCCAGCCATGCCCACCACGATGCGAGTCACCGTAGCCACGTTTTTGTCCTGGCAGGTAAAACATTCCCGTTGACAGCGTGCGGTCTTCAGCACGTCGCAGACCGCTATCCAGCCCCGCTAAAGCAAGAATCGGCTTGATGGTTGAGCCAGGCGCCACCCCACCTAAAACCACACGGTTAAATTGTGGCCGTGACGGGTTGTTATTGAGGGCATTGAAATCTGCATGACTGATGCCGTTGACGAACAGATTGGCATCAAAGGTCGGCAGGCTGACCATCGCCAGAATTTCACCCGTTCGCGGGTCCACCGCCACCGCCGAGCCTTCCAGCTCACCGAAGGCATCGCTCATCGCCTGTTGCAAATCTGCATCAATCGATAAGCGTAAATCCACACCCGACACCGCTGGCAATGTTTCCAGTGTTCTGACCGTACGCCCCGCCACATTGGTTTCCAGCCGCCGATATCCCGGCTTGCCACGCAGGGCTTGCTCGTAATATCGCTCAAGCCCGCTTTTGCCGATATGGGTATAGGCACCGCCCATGTCCCCCATTTTTTCCAGATCGGCTTCGTCAATGCGCCCCACATACCCCAAGACATGCGCAAACAACGCGCCGTAAGGATAAACACGCCCCTGATACGGCACCAGCTCAACACCCGGGAAGCGCCAGCGATTGACCGCAAACTGTGCGGCCTCTTCATCACTCAGACGCAGCTTTAAGGTGACGGGCTTGAAAGCACGGCTGGCTGTGTATTGACGTAAAAAGCGGGCTTGCTGCTCCTCATCCAACGCAATGATGTCTTGCAGATTTGCAAGCAACTGCTTGCCATTACCAGCACGTTCGGGGGTGGCATCCAGACGCCATTCGGCGACATTATCCGCAAGAATGCGTCCTTTTCGATCATAGATCAGCCCGCGTGCCGGGGTGACCGGCACCAAGCGAATCCGGTTTTTTTCTGAACGTGTGGCATACAACTCATGCTGCATGACTTGCAACTTGAAATACCACGCGGCCAAAACCGCCAAGCCAACACATGCCAGCAAAAAGCCAACGATGGCACGCCGCTGAAACAGCGCTGCTTCCGCACCATGGTTCCGTAATAAGCGTGTGCGACGCGCCATGACCTACCCCGCCTTGCGCAGGCGCAACGTGTCCAGCACCAGATGCAATGGCGGCCACAACAATGCCCCAAGCGCTGGTGCAAACCAGTATTGCCACGGCAGCGGAGGCGCCCCGGTCAACAGATAAACACCCGTGGTGATGACCCGATCATTGAGCAACAGCAAACCTACCGTCAGTGCCTGTTGCCAAAGTGGAAAAAAACGCAGACGCGCCCGAAACCGATCGAGGATAAAGGTCAACACCACCAGCCGCAGGGCTTGCTCACCCAGCAAGCTACCAAATGCCAGATCCGCCACCAGCCCCAACAAAAATGCACGGCCAACACCGATGCGCTCGGGTGCTTCCAGGACCCAGTAGGCCAAGACCAAAGCCAGCCAATAAGGTCGCCATGGCTGGAGCACCGCCGGCAGCGATATCAAACCCAATAGCAATGCCAGAAATAAACTGGCAGGCATCACCCAGGCATTGTTTCTCGCCCTACTCATGGTTGCTGCCTCGGCGGCCCGATTACTGATGCAGGCGCGGCTGCCGGTGCATCATTGTCGCTTTCTTCGTTTTGCAAAGGTGCTTTATAACCCCGCAACAACAATACATCGCGCCCACGGTCCAACTGGGCGGCAGGGATCACATTCGCCTCTAGAAATGCCCGGCTATCATCCGAACGCAGCTTGCCAATTGTCCCCACGGCAAACCCCAGCGGGAAGCGCCCACCAAGGCCAGATGTCAACAGTTCATCACCTTCCTGCACATCAGCAGACAGCGGCACATCCTGCAAGCGCAAAGCATCACTGCGGCCTGTGCCGTAGAGCATCAAGCGGACACCACTGCGCGCCACCATCACCGGAACCGCATGGTCGGGGTCGGTCAGTAGAAGCACTGTCGCCGTGGTGGGTGTCACCGAAATAACCTGCCCCATCAATCCGCCGGCATCAATCACCACCTGCCCAACTTCCGCCCCCATTTTGCTGCCAACACCCAGCAACAAGCGTTGCTTTGTCGGCTCCAGATCAAGGTCGATGACGCTGGCAAGTTGCACATCCAAGCGCTCGCGATCGGCGCTTTCCAGCAGCCCACGCAAGCGCTCATTTTCCGATGCCACCATCTGCAGCCGTGCATTGCGCGCTTCCGTCAGCAGTAATGCCTGCCGCAAGCGTGCATTGTCTTCGGTCAGCATGCGGCGGCTGACCACGTTTTCACGCAGCTGCGCACCCAGTTTTGATGGTATCGCCGCCAGCCACCACACTGGCTGTGCCGTGGCTTCTGCCTGCAAACGCACACGCTGCAACCAGCCGCCACGGTAATCCAGCACCATCAGAACAGCAGACAGAATCAGCAGCGCCAATAATCGCAATACATCGGCCACATCGCCGGGGCGAGACGCAGAAGATCCGGCAAGCGATGACACGATGACTCTCCGAGAAGTATTAGCGCAATACAGTCCGCTTATTCTGGGGTAAAGAACTCATTGCCGTGCATATCAACCAGCTCAAGCGCGCGACCACCACCGCGTGCCACACAGCTTAGGGGTTCATCTGCCACCAAGACGTGCAGCCCAGTTTCTTCACTGATCAGCTTGTCCAGATCACGCAGCAACGCACCGCCACCCGTCAGCACAATGCCACGCTCGGCGACGTCAGAGCACAATTCTGGCGGCGTCTGTTCCAACGCCAAACGAATACCAGAGACAATGCCCTGCAATGGCTCACGCAATGCTTCCAACACTTCATTGGAATTGATGGTGATGATTTTCGGCACACCTTCCGCCAGGTGGCGGCCAGAGACCTCAATTTCACGCACCGTTTGTTGCTGGTAGGCATTGCCCAACTCCAGCTTGATGCGCTCCGCCGTGGCATCACCAATCAACATGCCGTGGTGACGACGCACATAGGAAATAAGCGCCTCATCAAACCTGTCACCGCCAATGCGTACCGATTGCGAATAGACAATGCCGTTCAGTGCAATCACTGCCACTTCTGTGGTGCCACCACCAATATCCACCACCATTGAGCCACGCGCTTCGGTCACCGGCATGCCGGCACCAATCGCTGCCGCCATGGGTTCTTCGATCAAATAGACTTCACGCGCACCGGCTTCTTCTGCCGATTCTTTAATGGCGCGACGCTCTACCTGCGTACTACCAGCTGGCACACAAACCAAAACACGCGGGCTGGGGCGCAGAATCCGGCTCTTATGCACCTTACGGATGAAATGCTTGAGCATTTCTTCGGTATAGGTGAAATCCGCAATCACCCCGTCTTTCATCGGCCGCACTGTGGTCATATGCCCAGGCGTACGCCCCAGCATTTGCTTGGCCTCACTGCCCACCGCAGCCACCGCACGGGCGCCGCCACCACGATCCTGCCGTACTGCCACGACAGATGGTTCATTGAGAACAATGCCCTGACCACGCACATAAATGAGCGTATTGGCGGTACCAAGGTCAATGGACAGGTCGCTGGAAAAATAGCCCCTGAGAAACTTGAACATGCTGAGTCCACGCGGAAAAAAGGTGAGCCGCACCATTCATGTGCGGGAAATCAGCCCGAAACGCTGGAAACAAGCAGCGCACGGGGGTGGATTAGCCTAACAACGCACCTCGCTAACAGCAAGAAACTTCCGTCATCTCGTTCATCTGCAAGCACGAACCGGCTATTATGCGAAGCCTTGCGTCTTGCTTATTGAGGCTTTGATGGCTGCCCTGATCTGCGGTTCTTTGGCATACGACACCATTATGGTGTTCCCTGACCAATTCAAGAATCACATTCTTCCGGACAAAGTCCATATTCTCAACGTGTCGTTCTTGGTACCAAGAATGCGCCGCGAATTTGGTGGTTGCGCGGGTAACATCGCCTATAACCTCAAGCTTTTGGGCGGGCACCCCATCCCAATGGCAACCGTGGGCGGTGACTTTGGCCCCTACCGTGAGTGGTTTTCTGAACACGATATCGACATGAGCCAAATCAAGGTGATCGAAGAACTGTTCACCCCACAGGCGTTCATCACCACCGACCATGACAACAACCAAATCACCGCCTTTCACCCCGGGGCGATGATGCGCAGCATCGAAAACCACGTCAAAGACGTGCCCGATGTCACGATTGGAATCGTCAGCCCGGATAGCTACGACGGCATGCTGCAAAACGCCAAGGAATTCTCCGAAATCGGCGTACCGTTCATTTTTGACCCTGGTCAGGCGATGCCGCTGTTCAATGGTGAGGAACTACGCAAATTCATTGAACTGGCCGACTACGTCACGGTGAACGATTACGAATCCAATCTGCTGCAAGAACGCACCGGCTGGAATGAGCAAGACATCGCCCGTCGCGTCAAAGCCTACATCACCACGCGTGGCCCCAAAGGTGCGGAAATCTATGCCGACGGTACTGTTCACCTTGTGCCACCCGCACATGAACGCCGCGTCACCGACCCCACTGGGTGCGGTGATGCATTCCGCGCTGGGCTGCTGTTTGGTATCGAAAAAGGGTATGACTGGATGACGGTAGGCCGCATCGGTAACTTGATGGGCGCACTGAAGGTTGAACACCCCGGCACCCAGAATCAGCGTTTCAGCTATGACGAGTTTGCCGAGCAATTCCGCCAGCAATTTGGTTACGCGCTGGGCTAAACCTTGGCGTCAGTACGCAACAACGCCTGTGCTTGATCTGCCTGAGCCGCTGCTTCCAGCCACGCAGGCAGATCACGTCGTTTGATTCCTTCCCGCTTTGCTTGCGCAAGCTGTGCCAGCATGTAGTCGCGTTTGTCGGCGTCATTTTCATCGGCAAACGAAAGCGCTAGATCACGGTCCATCCAACGCCGAATCAGGACGTACAGCACGATGTGCAATGCCAATGCAATGGCGCTGACAACAATCACAAGAGCGATATCAAACCACATTGCACTGCCCTTGCTGGCTTAGTTCCACTTCGGCAATTTGGAAGGCTCAAGGCCACCCACTTCAAACTCTGCGGTGCGTTTGCCAACCATCTTGGTTGGGAACTCAATGCTGAGCTGCTGGCCGGACTTCGCCAGCTTCCACAACCCTTTCCAGTCTTCGATGAACATCGCAATCGCTTCATCGGTTTTCGGGCGTGAACCCGGCAAGGTATGCACCTTGCCATCCAGAGTCACCTTCAGCTTGCAGCCTTTATAGCAATCGAAATCACCGCGCTCCAGGACGAGGTAACTGCTGCGTCCCCACTCGGGATGGTCACGAAAAATCAAGCGCACGGGGCGTGCGCCACTGCCATCGGTATCCACCTCACTCTGTGAATAGATGGATGCCGAAAGCTGACTGCCGCCACTGGCAACAGGTTCGTTGCCATAGGACCATAACCCGGCAAGCCGCAACTGACGCTGCATCGCCTCGGCTTTTTCGGCAAGAGCCGGCAATTGTGGCTGGATGCGTGCCGCAACAGCAGTGCCGGGGTAATCCAGTAACAACACATCGCCATAGCTCTTTGCCAACCGCCAATCCTGTTTGGCCAGCGCTTCTTCAAACTGCGCCTCCATGGCTTGTGCCGCCTGTTCCAAAGCCGCCGCCTGTGCCTCGGCAGCTTTAGCCGCCGCTTCCGGGTCTTGCCCCTGGCAGGCGGTCAGCAATAGGCCTGCGGCCATCACAAGGAACGTGGCTTTTTTCATGGTGTGGCCTCCGCTTGTGAGCGCTTGCCCTCGGCCAGAATGGCTTCAACCGAACTCGCCGTAATGGGGTGTGAACTGGGCTTTGCTCGCGCAAATACCTGTTCGGCAAATGCCAAGCCGTCCGGGGTGGCAACCAGTGCCTTATAGATGGGCAAAATGAGTTTGCGGCGGCCAACACGCGCAATAAATTCACCCATCGCTTCGCGTGCCTGAACATAGCCATTGCGCTCGGCCATTGGATACCAGCGCATGGCGATTTCACCATTAGCGGTGCCAGTGAAGTGATATGCCGCATCCAATTGCGTCAACTCCTCCAGTTTCATGCTGGCTGGCATGCCTTCAAGGAAATGCAGCCATTCTTGTGTGCTCCATGCATCGGTAATACTGGCTGCAGGAAGTTTGCCGCTCCCCTGCCATGCAATCCGTGCTGCATTCACTGTGCTGAACTTACCAGACTCGGTGAGTGGCGCCGTTGCAGGAATGCCGGGCTCATACAACCATGTATCCACTTCCTGCATGGTGACCACATTGGGATGTGTCTCCACGAGATTGGTTTTCAGGTAATCACGGAACTGCTGGGTGGTGATGCTCTGAAATGCAAAATGATCGAAATAGCTTTTCAGCCACGGATCAAACACATCACGACCAAAGCGCTTTTCAAGAAATTGCAGGAACCAAGCACCCTTGATGTACACCGTTGCCCCAGATTGGTTATCAGGGTCGGCCAACGTGCCAGGCTTGAGCGAAAGACGCTGCAGATTCGCATCCAGTGTTTTGAATTCGGTCTTCAACTCATTGCGCTCGATCACCTCTTCCATCGCCGCCATTTCCTTACCGAAGAGCGCTTCGATAATCCGTCCCTGCACATAGGTCGTGGTGCCTTCATTGAGCCAACTGTCTTTGTCTGTGGCAAAGGTCACCAGATTGCCGGACCAGCTATGCGCCAGTTCATGTGCCACCAGTGATACCAATGATTTATCGCCCACGATGACGGTGGGGGTGGCGAACGTCAGGCGCGGGTTTTCCATACCGCCATACGGGAATGAAGGGGGCAGCACCAACACGTCGTAGCGTTCCCAGCGGTACGGGCCATACAGCTTTTCTGCCGTATCAATCATGGTTTCCGTATCATCAAACTCGGCAACAGCCTTATCCAGCATGGCTGGTTCAGCCCAGATGCCACTGCGCTTGCCCATTGGCTTGAACACCAAGTCGCCAGCGGCAATCGCCAGCAGGTAGGACGGGATTTTCTGCGGCATGGTGAATTGATAATCCCCATCACGCACGGCATCGGGGGCATTGTCGGCACTCATTAACACCATGGTGTTTTCAGGTGCAGTCACATGCGCCGAATAGGTAAAACGAATCTGTGGTGTGTCTTGCAGTGGCACCCATGAGCGTGCGTGAATCTGCTGCGACTGGCTGAACATGAAGGGTTGTTGCTTGCCTTCCGTCATCGCGGGCTCAAGCCATTGCAAACCGGAGGCACCCGGCGAGGTGCTGTATGTCACCCGTACTTTTTCTGGGCGCTCGGGGGTGTCAATGGTCAATGCACTGCCCAGAATTGGGTCGGCATCGGCCAGTTTGAAGGTCAACGGCGCCCACTGCCCATCGGCCTTCAAGCCCTCTGCTTTTTCG
Organism: uncultured Thermomonas sp.; assembly: GCA_964481865.1. GTDB lineage: Bacteria > Pseudomonadota > Gammaproteobacteria > Xanthomonadales > Xanthomonadaceae > Thermomonas. The sequence continues at coordinate 31,063 of CAYZUG010000019.1, forward strand.
ATCTGTATCTCGCGGGTATCCAGCACCAATTGCGCCCCTTTCGGGTCTAACCATTGCAGCGCATAGGTGGCGCTTCCACGCAGTACTTTCGCCTCGAAATCAACCGCCAGCTCCAATGCAATGTCTTGCGTCTGCACAATCTCTGGTTGCGCATACGAATGTTCGTCAACAATTTTTTCCACCTGCGCAACCGCAGCAACAGGGGCTGCCGCTTCAGTGGTTGTCTCGGAAGTGCAACCAGTTGTTGCCAGCCCCAGCGCGGCAAGAATGGAAACGGAAAGCAGCAATTGGCGCATAAGAAAAGCCTTGCATCGGAGAAACTGCAAGTGTAACCCGATGCCCTTATTTGAGCTTGGACAGACGCAACTGGAACAGAATTTTTGTGACCAACAGGCGTTCTTCAATGGGCTTGAGAATCAAGTCATTGGCACCTTCACGCAGCAGGTTGGCCTGATTTGTGCGGTTCTCATCGCCGGTCATCATCACCATCGGCAAACGCCGCTTACCGTAGCGGAAAACCCCACGAATCTGGTTCAACAGTTCGCGCCCACTCAGTGCCCCTTTCAGGTACACATCGCTCAACACAAGGTCAGCCCCCACATCGCCATCCTTGCGCCCTAGGAACATGTGGAAATGCTCCAGTGCTTCTTCTGCGGTGAGCATATGTAGAACCTGCAGGCCATTGCGTTCCAGCATGCGTTGCGTGGCCAATGCCACCACGCGGCTATCTTCCACATAAAGAATGCGGGCACCTTCAATCGGTGCGGGATGCACATAACCACGGATAAATGCCGCTAGGGCATCATGCCCCAGTGACTTGTCAAAGTAATCGGTGATGTCTTCCGTAAATGCACGGGTTTCCAACGCCTCTTGTGCACTCCCCGAAATCACGATCACCGGCACATAGGCTTGCCCAGCGGCTTCACGCACGCAGCGCGCCAGACTCAGACCATCCCCATCAGGAAGCACCAGTGCCGTGGTCACCAAATCAACGGTTCCCACCTCTAGGGTTTGCTTTGCCTCTTCAATCGTCGAACAGCCGATGACTTGGGCATTGGGAAGCTCTTTCAGCAAGGTGTCGCCAACCAGTTTGCGCACCAATTTGCTGCCATCCACCACCATGACGCGGGGGGCATCACTCACCACATGGCGAAGGTCATGTTTATCCTGCATTGTTCAACGCTCCTTAGGGCGATGTTGCCGCAAGTAGTGCCCGGTGACCAGCCCTGCCCCAATCCACCCCAATAACGCCGCTCCAAATAACACTGCAGCCATCGTCAACGGCGTCAAGCTTTGCAAGACAAATGTGCTGTTGTAATGCTTGACCAACATACTCAATGAGGGCTGAAGCGCCTTCGCCAGTGCCAGCAAGATAGCCAGCGCAAGGCCACCCGCCAATACGCCATACCACGCACCCAGATATAAAAATGGGCGACGCACAAAGCCATCGCTGGCACCCAATAGCTGCAAAACCCCGATTTCTTCATGCCGTGACTGAATATCCAAGCGCACGGTATTGCCCACAACCAGCAACGCCCCCATCGCCAGAAGCAGGCTCAAAAGCTGAACCACACGCTGCCCCAAAGCCAGCCATGCCTGCAAACGCTCCTGCCATAACGCGTCGTATTGCACGCGCTCCACTTCGGCAAACTGCCCCAGTGCATCAAGCAACGCTTGTTCATCACCCTGGGGGGTAATCTGCAACATCCCGGGAAGTGCTGCCTGCGCGGCTTCATCACCAAGTGCATCAATCGCCGCCGCCAGATCTTCGCGTTGACGCATCTGCGCCAATGCCTGTTCCGCCCCCACCCATTCCACATGCGCAACATCGTGGCGTTGCTGCAAACGCGTTGTCACGTCTTCAACCTGCGCTGGCGATAACCCAAGCTGCAGAAATGCCGTCATGCTGCGTGCACTTTGCACCTGCCCACTCAGCTGAGTGACGCTGCTCATCAGCAGCCAAAGCCCTAAAGGCAGCGCCAACGCCAACGCCATCACCCCCACCGTCAGCAAGGTTGCCCAAGGGCGCGTCAACAAGCGACGCAAACTGGACGTCAGGCTTGCGCCATGATGGTCAAGCCATGCCGCAAAGCGGCGTTCATTGTTTGCGGGTACGCGCTCATTCATCCGCCAAATCCTCCGGCGAAATATCGTCCATCAGACGCCCCTGCTCCAGTACCAATACCCGTTTGCGCATGCGTTTGACCAAGCTGACATCATGACTGGCCACCAGCACACTGGTGCCACGTTCCGGCAGGGATGCAAACAGCGCCATGATGTCGGCGGACAATGTTGGATCCAGATTTCCGGTTGGCTCATCGGCAATCAACAAGGCTGGCTCGGCAATGATGGCACGGGCAATCCCCACGCGCTGCTGCTCACCTGCAGATAACTGCAATGGCAACGCGTGTTCGCGCGCCTCCAGCCCTAACTTGCCCAAAAGCGAACGCACCCGCTTCCCTATTTCCGCCCGTTTCATCCCGCGCAATACAAGCGGCAGACCGACATTTTCAGCCACGCTGCGGTCTTTCAACAGTTGGTGGTTTTGATACACCACACCGATATTGCGCCGGTGCAAAGCCACAGCACCGCCACGTACACGTGCCAGATTGCGTTCGGAAAACAGAACATTGCCGCGGCTAGGACGTTCGGCCAACTGAATCAACTTCAATAGCGTGCTTTTTCCAGCACCCGAATGCCCCGTCACAAAGAGCATTTCGCCAGCGTCCACAGAAAAGCTCACCTCCGATAGCGCAGCTCGGCCACCGGCGTAAAGCTTGCTGACGTTATCAAAGCGCAGTAATGCCATAGCACCATCACATCGGAAAATCAGCGCACAGTATCCACCCAGCCGCCATCAACAACCAGTCACTAGTGGTGTTTGTTGGGTGAGCGTGTGACCAGTGCTTTGAGCTTGCGCCCGATACGTGTCAACAAAGAAGGCTGGTTGTCTTTACCCATGGGGGTTGCTGGCATGTATTTCGGCGCTGCATTCTGCCCATTGCTGGCCTGTGCCGCTGAACCATCTGCTGCGCTCTCTAATGGCCGACCGCGACGACGGCGACGACGCTTGCGCGTGGAGGAATCGCCTTCCTTCACACCCGCCTGTTCCCGTGCTGCATCCTCACCCACTGCTGCTTCCTGATGTGGCTTTCGCGCAGGGCGTGTTGCGTGGTGTTCGCCGCGCTCATTGCTGCGGCCTTTATTGCGCGAACGTGAGCGGCGACTGCCACGTGCTGCGTCACCCGCGGCGCGGGCTTCACGTACTTCACTGTAAATCTCACCGATACTTTCCCCTGCCTCACCCTCAGGTGGCTTGGGGCGTTCAGGACGCGGCAGTGCAGTCAGCAATTCCTGCGTAACCGGTTCCGATGGGATTTTCTGTTCGATATACGCCTCGATATCGGGCAGGCTCATTGCATAGCGTTCGCAGGCAAAGCTGATCGCGTCGCCTTCTTCGCCCAGACGTGCGGTGCGGCCAATCCGGTGCACATAGTCTTCGGCATCGAATGGCAGGTCGTAGTTATAGACATATTTGATGCCGTCGATGTGCAGACCGCGTGCCGCCACATCGGTTGCCACCAGAATCTCCAATGTGCCCGCCTGAAACTTCTTCAAAAGTGATTCGCGTTTTTTCTGCGGCACATCACCACTGAGCACACCCACGCGATAACCGGCTTTCTCCAGCGAGCGCGCCACCCGTTCCACAAATGCCTTGGTGTTGACGAACACCATCGTGCGCGCACCTTCACTGCGCGACAACAGACCCAGCAGCAGCGGCAACTTTTCTTCATCTGCCGGGTAGTACAACTTCTGACGCACACGCGCAGCGGTGATGTGCTCGGTTTCCACCACAAGTTTTTGCGGTTCGTTCATGTACTCGTAGGCCAGCTCCAGCACACGATGACTCAAGGTTGCCGAGAACAGCAACGTCTGCCGGGTGCCACGCTCCGGCATGCGCCGCAACAGGAAGCGGATATCTTTAATAAAGCCAAGATCGAACATGCGGTCGGCTTCATCCAGAACACAGATTTCGCAGGCATGCAGGCTGACCACCTTGTGTTGCTTGACGTAGTCGATCAATCGCCCCGGTGTGGCGATGATGATGTCCACGCCTTTTTGCAATTGCTCGCGCTGTTTGTCGTAATCCACACCACCGTAGATCAGGGCAAAACGCAGCCCCGAATCTGAAGCAAACTTCATCGCATCCTTATGAATCTGAATTGCCAGTTCACGTGTGGGTGCTAAAATGAGGGCACGCGGGTCTTCCGGGTTACGCTCTGCCAATGCAGGACGCGACAGCAAGCGGTTGATCACCGCCACCAGAAAGGCCAGTGTTTTCCCCGTTCCGGTTTGTGCCTGCCCGGCCACATCGCCACCTTGCAAAGCAACAGGTAAGGTCATTGCTTGAATTGGCGTGCAGCGGGTAAACCCGGCGCCTTCCAACCCCGTCAACAGTGGGTGTACCAGTTCAAACGAAGAAAACGTAATATCGGTTAATGGCTTTTCAGACACGATGTTTGCCTTTGGCGAAACTCAACACATCGCGGATGAAATGTTTGAGTTTCTGCAATTACAATCAATGAAGGCAGCCGATGGACTGCCGGGAAATTCCGGGGCTGGTTGTTCCCGGCACGCTGCCTTGAAGTTCAAGGCGAACCGCGCAAGTTTACCATTCAGCGCTGCTGCACCACGTTTCTATTTTTGGAGTTACTAATGAGCGATTCTGTTATCCATGCCACCGAGTCCGACTTCGACAGCCAGGTTCTGGCTTCGGATGTTCCTGTTCTGGTGGATTTCTGGGCCCCTTGGTGTGGTCCGTGCAAGATGATTGCACCGGCACTGGATCAAATCGCCAGCGAATACGCCGGTAAAGCTAAAGTGGTTAAGGTCAACGTGGATGAGAACCAGCAAACCGCGCTGAAGTACCACGTGCGCAGCATCCCGATGCTACTGGTATTTAAGGGCGGCCAGATACAGGCCACCCAGATCGGCGCCGTGGGCAAGGCACAGCTGGCACAAATGCTTGATAAAGCACTTTGAGCTTGGCCAATCAGGGGCGTCATACGCGCCCCTGCATTGCATTCACCCATCCTATTTACATGAACAAAACACCTTTGTTTCGTTCGCCCTCTTGCACATTCCGCTGCGCCAATGCTAGCGTTGACACATCCGGCACCGTTCCACTGCCATCTTGGCCTGCCGCACATCGCATCCCCACGACTTCTCAACCCTGACGATCCCGCCCACGTGTTGGGCATTCGCTACTAGATCGAGGTTCCCTCTTGTCTGATACAACCAACGACGCCGCTGGCGAAGTCGCCACGAAGCGTGTGCGCAAGCCCCGTACCGTAAAGCCCCGCGCACCCGAGCAAGCCGAAATCAGCCTGCCTGATACGGCACCCACAGCAGCAACCCCTGTGGAAACAGCACCGCCTGCACCTGCTGTGCAGCCAACAGCGCCTGCTGCATCTGTAGCCGTCGAGTCTGCCGCGCCCGCGTCAACGCCCGAAGCGCGCCCAGTGGATGCCGCCGCACCTGAGTCCGGCACGATGCAATTCCAGGTGGATTCACAATCTGCTAGTGCATCGCAGGAGACCGCTGGTGCGGGTGACAACCCCCAGCAACGCGAGAACGGCCAGCGCATGAGCCGCCGCGATCGTTTCAAAAACCGTCGTGACCGCCGCAATCGTGATCACGGCTTTTCCGACGAGCACAGCAGCGAACCCTTTGTTCCGCGCCCACACCCACAGGTGCCCGAAGGTTTCCCTACCTATACCTTGTCTGATCTCAAGCGCATGCCAGCACCTAAATTGCTGGATATCGCCGAACAACTGCAAATTACCGATGGCGTAGCGCGTGCGCGCAAGCAAGACATTATTTTCGCCATCCTGAAGGTACTGACCCGCCACGGTGAGGGCGTGCAGGCCGACGGCGTTCTGGAAATCCTGCCCGATGGTTTCGGCTTTTTGCGTGCTGCCGAAGCCAGTTATCTGGCGGGTCCGGACGACACTTACATCAGTCCTTCGCAAATCCGCCGTTTCAATCTTCGTACTGGCGACCATATCTCCGGCCGCATTCGCTGGCCGAAAGACGGTGAGCGCTATTTCGCGCTGAATATCGTGGACACCATTAACGGTGAACCGATTGAAGCATCAAAGAACAAGACGCTGTTCGAAAACCTGACACCGCTGTTCCCGCGCAAGCGCTTCAAGCTTGAGCGCGGCGATGGTTCTTCGGAAGACATTGCCGGCCGTATTCTTGATTTGATGGCACCGCAAGGCAAGGGGCAGCGTTCGCTTATCGTCAGCCCGCCCAAGGCGGGTAAGACGATGCTGATGCAACAGATCGCTACCGCCATCACAACGAATCATCCAGAAGTCCATCTGATTGTTCTGCTGATCGACGAACGCCCGGAAGAAGTCACCGAAATGCAGCGCACCGTACGCGGCGAAGTGATTTCCTCCACCTTCGACGAACCCGCCGCACGCCATGTGCAAGTTGCCGAAATGGTGATCGAACGCGCCAAGCGTCTGGTGGAACACAAGAAGGATGTGGTGATTCTGCTCGACTCCATCACCCGCCTTGCCCGCGCCTACAACAACGTGCTGCCCAGCAGCGGCAAGGTGCTGACCGGCGGTGTGGACAGTAACGCCATGCATCGCCCCAAGCGTTTCTTCGGTGCAGCACGCAACGTGGAAGAAGGTGGCAGCCTGACCATTATTGCAACTGCACTGGTCGATACCGGCAGCGCCATGGACAAAGTGATCTACGAAGAGTTCAAGGGCACCGGTAATAGCGAAGTGCATCTTGACCGCCGCATCACCGAAAAGCGCGTGTACCCGGCCATCGGCGTGAACCTCTCCGGCACGCGTCGCGAAGACCTGCTGATCGAACCCGATTTGCTGCAGAAGATCTGGATCTTGCGCAAGCTGCTGCACCCGATGGACGAAATCGCAGCAATGGAATTCCTGCTCGACAAGATGAAGAACACCAAGTCCAACGACGAGTTCTTCAGCTCAATGAAACGCTGAGCATTTCCATTTCCAACGCTCAACAAGAAGCCCCGCATGCGGGGCTTCTTTTTGTTTCATTGAGCCAAGCCGGAGATCGTCACCTGTGATCCCTACAGCTCGCTCCACACATAAGAGAACTTGCGGAACTCGATTTCGACCTCGCCCGAATGATCAAAAATAATTCGGTGCTTGAATAGCCCAGGCTTAACGATTGAGAACTCGTGAACCAGAACATCCGCATGCCGATTTAAATCTAAGTCTACTTCCTTGAAAAGGTACGAAGAAACATCAACGTACCGCAATGTGGTCTTCCCTTCGAATAGCTGATCAATGAAATTGAGCTTAATAGACGAAACGGCATTTGAGAAATTTTCGTCATACATCTTCTCTATAACAACCGACAGCATTCTAGAGTCGTGCAGTGTCTTGGTACCATGAAGAGCATAGGAGCCCACATCAGTCGAATAATCTCTAAGAGGCTGCGGCATCGCATTCGCAATACCTCTGATGTACTCAAAATAATCAGAAAAATCCCACGACGCGCCATCGAATCGAATTCGATCAAGCCTCATTACATCACCTCACAACCCGGATAATCCGGAATCTGTTCGCAAATTCTGCTTGGACTCGGAGCGGTCATTTCAATCAAAGGCTCTATAAGCGGCCACCCCTTGAAAATCGACTTAAGCCGTGAAGCGCCCTGCGACGCCCTTCTGGCAGTTATGCCTATTCGACGAGAATAATCATCCGAAACAGTCTTGCATTGAGCTTCCACGCCATCTGGAAGACCTCTCGGGGTACCCCTGTGCCCATGCTTATTGATCCATCCATCAGAACCATAAACACCCACCTCGGTTCCTCTGGGATCATAGACATGAATCTCAAATGAGACATTTCCACCATAGTTGAAAGTATCGACTCGCCCCGTGTAACCGCTACTGAGATCCACCTTGGCCAAACCTAACGAATCGACCCAACTAACCGGATTCCCCCCAACATAGCTGTAAGTATTCAACCCACCCGCCAATCCAATCGGGTCACTTTCCAAATACCTGCCCGTTCTCGGGTTGTACGTGCGGTGGTGGTTGTACCAATTGCCCGTCTCCGCGTCGTGGTATTGGCCGGGGAAGCCCAGGTTCAGGCCGCCGATGCTGTCCAGCGTTACCGTGCGGTCGAAGGCGTGGTTGCTGGCTTGCCAGACGATGGTTTTGGCGGTGTTGGTTACGGACTCCGGGCGGCCAAGGTGGTCAGTATGGATGTAGTGGATTTGCCCGCTGCGGATGAGTGCCAGTGGGGTGCCATCCAGTAGCCGGATGTACTGTGTCCAACTGCCTTGCTGCTCTGCAAGTAATCCACCAGCACCGTAAATGAAATACTGATGCGTGCCACTACCCACTGCATCGTAGCTGTAGGTTGTTGCACGTGAACCGGTGATTGCGCTCAAGCGGTTGTTATTCAACATCACAAGACACCTGAAAATTCAATTCAGTAACCATCCGTACCAAGCAGCTTGCAGGGGCTTTCACATGGCTGCAAGTGCCATGCTGTGGAAGTTGTGGCAACAACG
>CAYZUG010000020.1:0-39356 GCA_964481865.1 uncultured Thermomonas sp.
GCGGCAGCCCGTTCGATGGAAGAGCAGGCACGTCAACTGGCGAATGCGGTGGCAGTTTTCAAGGTGGCCAAGCGTGGCGCACGCACTTCGGCGAAAACGGCATCAGCGAATACGACACACAAGCCAGCCGTGAAACAGGAAGCAGCGGCATCGCCGATGCCAGCAAGTAAGCCAGCATCCTCGGTGAGCAAGCCAGCCGTAGCAAAGCCTGCTCCCAAGCCGATTGCTGCCGCTAAGCCTGTCAGTAAGCCGGTGGCCGTTGCAAAGCCCGCATCTGCGAAGCCTGAACCTGCGAAGCCTGTTGCTGCGGAGAAGCCAGTAACAAAGCCAGCACCTGCCCCAGCGCCACGTGCGGAACCTGCACCCGTACGGCCTGCACCGATGGCGATTTCGTCACGGCGTAATGCAGCGGCAGACTCTGATCACTGGGAAGAATTCTAAGTCCACTGCAATGTGAGAATGACAAACACCCAGCTTGTGGATTCACTGCAAGCTGGGTGTGTTGTTTTTGGCAGGATGACATGTGCTGGCGCGTGCTTAGGTCAGTAGCATTTTGACTTTATGCAATGCGCGCATGAACGCGTCGACTTCCTCATGCGTATTGTAAAACGCCAATGAGGCACGGCATGTTGTGCCAACACCCAACCATTGCAGAAGGGGGTGCGCACAATGCTGGCCGGAGCGGACTGCCACGCCTTCAAGATCCAGTAGAGTTGCCAAGTCGTGCGAATGCGTACCTTCAATGGCAAAACTGATCACCGCAGCCTTATGCGGCGCATGGCCATAGATATGCAAGCCGTCCATCTTCTGCATTTCTTCACTGGCATGTGCAAGCAGCGCCTGTTCACGTGCGGCGATGGCCTGCATGCCAATACCTGAAAGATAATCAATGGCTGCACCCATTCCAACGAAGCCGGCGATATTCGGCGTACCCGCTTCAAATTTATGCGGCCCTTCGTTGAAGATCGTGCCGTCGAAACGCACTTCCTTGATCATTTCGCCACCGCCAAGAAAAGGCGGCATGGCATCGATATGTTCACGCTTGGCCCACAAGAAACCTGTGCCGGTGGGGGCGCACATTTTATGGCCTGTGGACGCATAGAAGTCGCAACCAATCGCACTGATATCCACGGGCATATGCGGCGTTGCCTGCGAGCCATCAACAACAGTCACGATGCCGCGTTTGCGTGCTTCGCGACAAATCTCGATAACTGGATTCACTGTGCCCAGAACATTACTGACATGTGTCAGTGCCAGCAGTTTGACGTCAGGCGTCATTGCTGCAAAAAGTGCATCCAGATCAAGGCTGCCATCGGGAAGGAGTTCTGCAATTTTCAGGGTTGCACCTGTACGCTGCGCAACCAACTGCCATGGCACGATGTTGGCGTGATGCTCCATACGTGTGAGGAGAATGCTCTCCCCAGCTTTCAATTGAGGAAGCGCCCACGATTGCGCCACAAGATTCAGGGCGAATGTGGTGCCACTACATAAAATCAATTCATCGCGGTGTACATGAAGAAACTGCGCCAGTTTGCTGCGGGTGCCTTCATAGGCTTCGGTCGCTTCCATACCCAAGGTATGTACCGCACGGCTGACATTGGCATTGTGTTGGCGATAAAACTGATCGGTGGTTTCAATCACCGTCTTGGGTTTCTGCCCGGTATTGGCCGAGTCGAAGTAGATCAGTGGCTTGCCATGGATCTCCCGGTGCAATACAGGAAAATCGGCGCGAATAGTCTCCCAGTGGGGCTGTGTTGCGCTCATGCGCCCAGTCTCGGGAGAACAGTCTGAAGTGCGGCTTCGGCGTGTGAGCGAGCGGTTGCATCATCAATACCATCCACCACTTCTTGACAGAAAGCGCCGGTCAACATGGCGCGTGCCTGTGCTTCTGGCAAGCCACGCGATCGCAGATAAAACAATGATGTGGAGTCCAACTGACCGACGGTTGCACCATGCGCAGCTTGTACCTCATCCGCATCAATCACCAATGTTGGCTGTGTGTCGATTTCAGCATTTGCCGAGAGCAAAAGATTTTTGTTGGAGAGGTCGGCAACCGTGCCGTCAGCACCTGCATGAATCACGATGCCACCATGAAATACAACACGTCCACGTTGATTGGCCAAGCCGCGCCATACCAGTTGGCAGGCAGTGTCCTTGCCTTGGTGTTGAATGCCAAGGCGCGTATCCACATGACGGCGACCATCGGCAAGCAGCACGCCATTAGCAGTCAATTTGGCACGATCGCCACGCAAGCTGACATTCAATTCATTGCGCGACAAGCCAGCACCGAGTTCAAGATCAATGCGTGTGTACTGTGCATCGTCTTCAAGTGTTGCGTCGGTGCGTGAAAAGACGGTTGCCCGTACTGCTGTATTTTGCAGACGAACATGCGACAGGTGTGCACGTTTTTGCACATGAATGTGTGACAGCGTATTGCTGAGATGCGCATGCTCATCACTAGCGATTTCATGCTCAATCAAGGTGAGTGAAGCGGCCTCATCCACCTCGATACGGCATTGTTGGTGCCAGGCTTGGTCGGCATCATGGGGAGTGCTGAGCGTCACCAGATACAACGGTGTTGTGGCCTGAGCCTGGGCACGGATATGCAGCACATCCTTGGCCAGAGCCATATTCAGACGCGTAAACACGGCATCTGATGTGATGGCGTCGTGCGTATCGGCTTGTGCATCAACCGCTTGCCACTCCACGCTGAGGCCTTCAGGAAGGCTGTCAAGCAAGCTTAGTTCGGCATGAAAGCTGCCATTGACGAAGACGATACGCGGCGCAGGGATATGCGAGAGCAGTGCCTCATCGAGACTGGCGGGAGACTTTGCTACAACAAATCTGCGGCGTTCAAGTTGGCGCAGCGAAGTGTATTTCCATGCTTCCGAGCGCTCAGGCAGACCGTCGTGAATGACACTGTTGAGCAATACCTTTTGTGCAGGACTGCCAGTAAATGTATTGGCCAGTGAATCTAGGAGCGGACTCATGATGCCGCCCCTGGTTCAATGTGCTGTTTCACCCAGTCATAGCCGTGTGCTTCCAGTTCCAGTGCCAGTTCGGGACCACCACTTTCCACAATGCGGCCTTCTGCCAGCACATGCACCCGATCCGGTTTGATGTAATCCAGTAAGCGCTGGTAGTGGGTAATCACAAGGAAGGAGCGCTCGGCGGTACGTAATGCATTGACCCCATCGGCAACTGATTTCAGCGCATCAATATCCAGACCAGAGTCGGTTTCATCTAGGATAGCGAGTTTGGGCTCAAGTAGGGCAAGCTGAAAAATCTCATTGCGCTTCTTTTCACCACCAGAAAAACCTTCGTTGACAGCGCGATGCAGCAGTTCGTCTTTCAGGTGCAGAACAGCCAGTTTTTCTCGTACTTTTTTAAGGAATTGCATTGAATCCAGTTCGTCCTCGCCGCGTGCCTTGCGTTGTGCATTCAAAGCAGCGCGGAGGAAGTAGGTGTTGTTGACACCAGGAATTTCCACTGGATATTGAAAGGCCAGAAAAACACCCGCTGCCGCCCGTGTTTCGGGTTCAAGCTCAAGCAGATCGTTGCCTTCAAACAAAACGCGACCTTCGGTGATTTCATAGCCATCACGTCCGGCAAGAATATTGCCGAGTGTTGATTTTCCCGCGCCGTTTGGCCCCATGATGGCGTGTACTTCACCCGGTTTAACTTCAAGGGAAAGTCCGTTGAGAATAGGCTTGCCAGCAACCGAGGCATGGAGGTTTTCAATCGTAAGCATGGTGTAGTCCAGTTGAATAAGGGGCAGGCGTTGCACGTTGGCTGTAGTTAGCCCACTGCGCCTTCCAGGGTGACATCAAGCAATTTCTTGGCTTCCACGGCAAATTCCATTGGCAGTTCGCGGAACACTGATTTGCAAAACCCATCCACGATCATCGACACCGCGTCTTCCTCGCTGATGCCCCGTGAACGGCAATAGAACATCTGGTTATCCGAAATTTTCGAGGTGGTGGCTTCGTGCTCGACGGTGGCGCTGGGGTTTTTGACTTCGATATAAGGGAAGGTATGCGCCCCGCATTTTTTGCCGATCAAGAGCGAGTCACATTGCGTGTGGTTGCGTGCATCTTCAGCACCCGAGGCCACTTTCACCAAGCCACGGTAAGTATTCTGTCCGCGCCCAGCACTGATGCCCTTGCTGACGATCTTGGATTTCGTCCGCTTTCCGATGTGGATCATCTTGGTACCAGTATCAGCCTGCTGATAGTGATGGGTCAGCGCCACACTGTGAAATTCGCCACTGGAATCATCGCCAGTCAGCACGCAGGATGGGTATTTCCAGGTGATTGCACTACCGGTTTCCACCTGTGTCCAGATGACTTTACTGCGTGAACCACGGCACTCCGCACGTTTGGTGACGAAGTTGTAGATACCGCCAACACCGTTTTCATCACCCGGATACCAGTTTTGTACGGTTGAGTACTTGATCTCGGCATCGTCCAGAGTGACCAACTCCACCACTGCGGCATGCAGCTGGTTTTCGTCGCGCATCGGCGCGGTGCAGCCTTCCAGATACGACACATGCCCCTTGTCTTCGCAGATGATCAGGGTGCGCTCGAACTGACCCGTATGGCCAGCATTGATGCGGAAGTAGGTGGACAGCTCCATCGGGCAGCGCACACCTTTGGGGATATAGACGAAGCTGCCATCGGAGAACACAGCCGAATTCAGCGCTGCAAAATAGTTGTCGCCCACCGGTACCACCGTGCCGAGGTATTTCTGCACCAGCTCTGGGTGGTTCTGGATGGCATCGCTCATCGAGGTAAAAATCACACCAACTGCGGCCAGTTCTTTCTTGAACGTGGTGCCAACCGAGACGGAGTCGAAGACCGCATCAACCGCCACACCAGCCAGTTTGGCGCGCTCATGCAATGGCACCCCCAATTTGTCATAGGTGTCGATGAGTTCTTGCGGGACTTCATCCAGGGACTTGTACTTTGGGCCTTTCGGCGCGCTGTAATAGCTTAATGCTTGCAAGTCGATGGGCGCGATCTTCAGGCGTGCCCAATCCGGCTGCTTCATAGTCAGGAAATGGCGATACGCAGCCAATCGCCATTCGAGCATCCATTCCGGTTCATGCTTTTTAGCAGAGAGCGCACGAATGATGTCTTCGTTCAGCCCGGGCGGCAACGAATCGGTTTCAATGTCAGTGATAAACCCTGCCTCGTATTTACGCCCGAGTTGGGCGTGAATTTCGGCGTTTTGTTGTTCACTCATGATCTTGTTGTCCTTTAGGCCTGTGCCAACGGAATGCCACTGCGCTCACGTGCTTGTTGTGGCGGTTCCAGCATTTGTGCCAATGACACATGGCTGAGCGCTTCAGCAACCACATCATTGATGTGGCGCCAGTTACCGCGGATGCCACAGGTCTGTTCGATACTGCATTGACCGCTGGGGACGCTGCATTCGGTCATCGCCAACGGGCCTTCCATTGCTTCGACGATTTCAACCAAACTGATGGCTTCCGCTGCACGTGTCAGCCGATAGCCACCGTTGGCGCCACGAAAGCCCTCGACCAAACCGGCAGCAGCAAGTGGTTTCAGTACTTTTGCCACTGTAGGCGCTTCCAGCCCCGAGCGTTCGGCAAGTTCTGGCGCACTCAATACCGTACCGGGTTGCGCAGCCAATACAGTCAGCACAACAGTGGCGTAGTCGGTGAGGCGGGTGACGCGCAACATATCCGTTGGGAAAGATGTAATCTGGACTGAAATTGTACGATTTATGCTGTGCCACGCCAAGCCATTTGCCTGAGTGCAGCCTGACTTGGGTCAAGAAGTGAATCACATCGGGTAGGATGCAAGGTGTCATTCATTGCTGTCTCCTGCACCGATGCCAAGAAAAATTATCACTCGAAAATCAGCGATTCATGGCAATGGGGTTTTTGCTGCCACCACGTTTTCAGCGGGTGATCGGGTAATTGAATACAAAGGCATGCGACGTACGCATGATGATGTGGATGCGGGCGAAAGCGGTGCTATCGAAAGTGGCCATACGTTCTTATTTACGCTGAACGAAGACTGGGTGATTGACGCCAACTATCAGGGCAATGCCGCACGCTGGATCAATCATAGCTGCGAACCCAATTGCGAGGCCGTGTTGGAAGAGGATGCGGATGACCCGAAGTCTTCCAGGGTTTTCATTGAAGCACGACGCATGGTTCAGCCCGGTGAGGAGCTGACCTATGACTACGGCATTACATTGGCAGAGCGGCATACCCCTAGGCTGAAAAAAATCTGGGCATGCCGCTGTGGTGCAAAAACGTGTACTGGCACCATGCTACGTCGCAAGCGTTGAGTGTGTTTCGTCAGTCTTCTTCGTGACGCGGCTTCCAAGCCTCAGTGAGCTTCTTTTGTACTGCAGCGGGAACGGGTTCGTGGTGACTGAAATGCAATGCAAACCGACCAAGCCCGGCCGTGATGGATTTCAGTTCGACGGCATAATCTTCAAGTTCGGATAACGGTACTTGTGCCTGCACAATGATCTCGCCACTTTGCAATGCATCGGTTCCGTTGATGCGTGCGCGTTTGCTGGCCAGCCCGCCACTGATATCGCCCATGTATTGTTCGGGTGAGCTGACTTCAAGATTGACAATCGGCTCAAGAACTTGTGGCTGTGCTTTGCTAATGGCATCCAGAAAAGCGAATTTCCCGGCGGCAACAAAAGCGACCTCCTTGCTATCCACGGCGTGGTGTTTGCCGTCATAGACAACCACACGCAAGTCCTGCATCGGATAGCCGGCCACCGCGCCGCCTTGCAATACTTGCCGGATCCCTTTTTCTACTGCAGGTAGAAATTGCCCCGGAATGGTGCCGCCTTTGACTTCATCAACAAACTCAAAGCCACTGCCATGTGGCAGCGGTTCGACACGCAGAAAAACCTCGCCAAACTGACCGGCGCCGCCTGTTTGTTTTTTGTGGCGGTGGTGACCCTCAGCGTGACTGCTGATGGTTTCACGGTAGGCAATTTTGGGTGCATGTGTCTGCACATCAACGGCATAGCGCTCTTTCAAGCGTTGCAAAACAACGCGCAGATGCAGATCAGAAAGCCCGCGAATTACGGTTTCGTTGGTGTCTTCGGAATGTTCGACACGGAAAGCGGGGTCTTCTTCAGCAAGTTTGGCCAGTGCTGCCGCCAGTTTCTGTTCTTGTCCTTTGCTGGCAGGAGTGACCGCCAGCCCGAACATCGGGCTGGGAAAGGGCATGGGTGTAATTCGAATCTCGTCTTCATCATGCGAGTCGTGCAAGACCGCGTCGTAATGCAGTTGCTCGACTTTGGCGACGGCAGCGATGTCGCCCGGAATGGCCTGAGTGATTTCGAGATATTGCTTGCCTTGCAGGCGCAGCAGATGCGCCACTTTGAATGGTTTTTTACCGCTATCAATCAGTAATTGTGCATCTTTACGCACAGTGCCTTGGTGGACACGAAACACCCCAACTTTGCCCATGAAAGGGTCGTTGATGATCTTGAAGACATCGGCGATGACATGCGCATCAGGGTCAGGTTGCGCTTCAAGTGGTTGTGTATTGTCGCCTTCCCCTTTCAAGAAGGGGGCGGGGTTGGCCTCCCCAGGGTGTGGGAACAGATGTTCGATGATGGTGAGCAACTCAGGGATACCGGTGCCTTGGCGTGCCGAAACAAAACAGACAGGCACAAGATGGCCTTCACGCAGGCATTGTTCAAAAGCGTCGTGTAGTTGGGCTTTGCTCAAGCCTTCTTCACCAACATCCAGAAAAAGATCCATCACGGTTTCATTGATTTCAACCACTTGATCAATGATTTTCTGGTGCCAATCCGCCACAGCACCAAGATCACTTTCCCCATCATGCTGGCTGAAACAGTCGATGACAGCCTTACCGCCATCAACAGGAAGATTCAGCGGCAAAACTTCTGGGCCAAACTCTTGCCGTAGTGCGTCCATTAGCGCGGCAAGGTCATGGTGTTCATGGTCGATCTTGTTGACGATGATGGCGCGGCAGAGATTGCGGGATTTGGCGTAAGTCATCATGCGGCGCGTGCCGTAAGCAATACCAGCATCTGCATCGACTACCATTGCAAGCGTTTCCACCGCATCTAAAACCCCAAGTGCAGGACCGCGGAAATCCGGATAGCCGGGAGTGTCAATTAGGTTCAGGTGTAGGTTGGGTCGGTCGATGCTGGCGATAGCGGCATCAATGGAATGCCCGCGTTCGCGCTCAATGGGATCGAAATCAGAGACGGTTGTGCCGCGTTCGATACTGCCCATGGCGGGAATGGCACCGCCTGCGTGCAACAAGGCTTCAAACAGTGTGGTTTTGCCGGCGGCAAGGTGACCTGCAAGGGCGACGTTGCGAATATGTTCGGTACGGTATGTCATGTGAGACCTGCCCGATATGAAAAAGTGAACGTCATGATTGACGTGGGTTTACCTTAACGCTTGCCTGCAGGAATAGGTTTCTGCATTGCAACATGCTGCATTTTTTGTCTTTATTCAGCCTGCCGTCAAGCATAGCGCGGCAGTGTGTGAGCATCCTGTTACACAAGGCATGAGGCGCACAATGAAAGCGTATTTTGTTGGGGTTCTTGGTGTTGCACTGGCCATTGGCGCTTCTTCGGTATTGGCGCAATCGTATGAGCGCTATGACAGTCGTTATAGCAGCGCGATGGGTGATTCTGCCGATCAGCCCTATTACGACTATGCGCGGGTGATTCGCGTGGATCCTGTCTTGGAGCGCGGTTATCGCAATACATCAACACAGGCTAGTCGCTGCTACGAGCAACGCACGTATGGCCGTTCTACCTCCGCACCTTATGGTGGCGTGTATCGTGATGATGGTTACCGCAATCGCTCAGGTTATGGGAGTGATTCTGGCCGTGTTGCTGCGGGTGTGATTGGTGGCATCGCGGGCGCGGTGATTGGCAGCAAAGTCGGGGGTGGAAGCGGGCGTTATGTCAGCACGACAGTAGGTTCTGTATTGGGCAGTATGGCTGGACAGGAAATTTACGAACAACGCCAGCGTGATCGCTTTGGAACGGTACGTGTCTGCGATCCAGAGCCTGTGCGTGCAGGTTATGGCGGTTACGATGATGACGAGCGCTATGGCTACGACGGCAATGGCGTGTCGATGTATGACGTGACGTATGAATACAACGGGCGGCGTTATCAGCGGCGCATGGACTACCACCCAGGTGACCGGCTACGGGTGCGGGTGGATGTGATTCCACAATAATGGGGAGCTCCCGTTGTTCACATCTGACCGCCACGCGCTAAAAACAGTGGCGGTGCAGTGTGATACGGGCTGTGCTGTTGTTAGCAAGCGTTATCGTGCGGGTGGAGTACGCGTTGGCAGCACAACATTGCATAGGTCGATATGCCCGGCAGGTTCGCTATAGAACCCATCCTGACGGTTGCGGCGTGCTTCGGTTGAATCAATAAACGCCTGGCTGTCGGTACGCAAAAGCTGTAACGGTGTGCGCTTGTCTGCGGGCACATCACTGGCCAGTGTGATCGACAAAATCGGCGTACGCAGTGCGCTATCGGTGTACATCCCCATGGGTGCTGGGCCACGCGGAATCACACTCAGTAATTCCATGCCTTGCACGACGCGACCAACAAGGGTGAGTTGATGGTCAAGCGCACGCGGTGCCTGACCGATAACCGCATAAAGTTCGGCGCCAATACTGCTGTCAGGGGCGTTGTTACGTCCTGCACCCACAATCCCATAACAATGGGTGATCCACGCTTTGCCTGTTTTGGGGTCACGCGCGGCGGGGAAACCATCGATAAACCCGACTTCAGCAGCCCAGCCATCGCTGTCAGGCAGGCGATCAAATGCGATCTTGTCGCTGCGGGTGAACTCGGCAGGCAGATATGTTTGGGTGCCAGCAGGATAGGGCTTGGCTTTCCCTGCTTCCTCTCCATCCGGATCACCAAATTGCACAACGAAATTATCCTGTGCACGGTAGATGTTCAGGCCATCCCAGAACCCGCCTTTGGCCATGGTTTTGATATTGGCCACATGCTGTGGTGCAAACCCGGGAGCCAGTTCAATGATCACACGCCCAGTGGCAAGCTCCATATAGAGCGTGTTGCTGGGGTCTAAGGTGCGCCATGCGCTTTCTGGCGCTGCATCAATAATAGCCTGCGGTGATTTGTACGGTGTTTGTTGTGGCGTGTTTTGTGCCTGCAGCTGTGCTGCAAAACAAGTGAGCAGAGAAACAGCAAGCAGGGCACGGCGCATGGGGCAACTCCAGAAGAATGGTTGAGAGGTGCCCAAGCATAACGCCGTGGTACTGATTCGTCAGGCGGTGGTCTGTAGCCGTGCCTGCGAAGCGATGAAGTCACGCACTTGCGGGTAAATATGCGTGCGCCAGCGACGACCGCTGAAAATACCGTAATGCCCAGCGCCGATAGCGGTTAAACGCTGCCGTTTCGTATCGGGGATTTGGGTACACAGGTCATGCGTGGCATGTGTTTGCCCTTCGCCTGAAATATCGTCCAGCTCCCCTTCAATCGTCATCAGAGCGCAGTCTTTAATCGCAGCAGGGTTCACGCGTTCACCGGCAACATCCCATAAGCCACGCGGCAACAGATGTTCTTTGAAAACCACACGAATGGTATCCAGATAAAACTCGGCGGGCATATCCAGCACGGCGTTGTATTCATCGTAGAACTTACGATGGGATTCCGCCGAACTCATGTCACCTTTGATCAGGTCTTGATAGAAGTCCCAGTGTGAGGTGCTGTGGCGCTCAGGGTTCATTGCCACAAAGCCCATGTGTTGCAGGAAGCCAGGGTAAACACGGCGCCCAACACCCGGATAGTTGACGGGGACGGTATGGATGACGTTGTTTTCAAACCACCACATGGGTTGGCGGGTGGCGAGGTTGTTCACCGAGGTGGGAGATTTCCGGGTATCAATGGGGCCACCCATCATGGTCATTGAGCGTGGCAGTGCCTCGCCTTTGCTGGCCATCAATGAAATGGCTGCCAATACTGGCACCGTTGGTTGGCAGACGCTGATGACGTGCAGATTGTCAGCGCCGATATGGCGAATGAAATCCTGGATATAGGCAACGTAATCATCAAGATGAAAGGATCCCGATGTATTGGGCACCATGCGGGCATCCACCCAGTCGGTGATATAGACCTTGTGATCCACCAGCAAGGTGCGCACAGTGTCACGCAACAGGGTGGAGTGGTGCCCAGAAAGCGGAGCAACCACAAGCACGGTGGGGTCGTCTTTCATGCTGTCCAAGCCATCGGCTTGGTCGTGATAGCGCTTGAAGCGGATCAGGCGGCAAAAAGGCTTGTCAACCACGATGCGTTCAACAACAGGAATGGACAGCCCACTGACTTCAATCTGATGAATGCCAAATTCCGGCTTTTCGTAATCCTTGCCCAAACGATACAGCAGCTCGAAACCGGCAGACGTACGTTGTGCGCCGGGAACGGAGGCAAGCCAGCTATCGCTTGTTGAGAGGATTCTTGCAGTGGCGTCGGCCCAGTAGGTGATGGGCGTCAGGCTTGAGCGCCAAAGTTCATGAAACTGATACAGCAACATTGGAGTATGCGATCAAAGGATAGTGCATTGCAGCATAACGGATTCTTGGACAACAGGTGGATGTTTATCGGGTTTTTTCGGGTAAAAACGCGGCTGGGAGGTCCAATGCACTGGCTTGTGCAGCCAAATCCCCATTCAGCCAGCAATGCGAGCCCAAGGCGTGCAATCCAAGTGTTTGCAGGCGGTGGCGATAAAAAGAGGCGGGGCGGAGCTTCAGTTCGTGACGATCACCTTCGACGGCATCACCACGGCTGAAGGCTTCAATAAACGCAAGACCACCGCACAGATCAGCAAGGCCGGGAAGACCGCGATCAATCTCATCGCGTTCAAGATAGTGCAGGACATCGCTGCAAATCAGCAGATCAACCGGGGCGCAGGGGCGTAGATAGGCGAAATCGGCGAAGCGTGCGTAATGCAGGTTGCGTCGCTGACCATAGCGGGTGACAGCATATTCGCTGCTGTCAAAGCCAAGGTAACGCAGTTTGGGACGCAGTTTGAGCAATGGTGCACGCCATGCGCCTTCGCCGCAGCCAATGTCCAGAACAGTGCGAATTGGGCGCTGAAGGTGGTATTCGGCTGTGGCAACAGCCAGCGCTACTTTACGCATGAGATGCGCCCGATGCCCGATTCCACTCTGGCGGTACCATGTATCGAAGTACGCTTTGTCATAGCATTTGTGCATCATGGCATCCTAATCCGTCACTGAATCTCTGCAAAGTTTGGAAAGTAAGAATGGCCTATACCTTGATCAAAACCCTGCATATCGTGTTTGTTATCGCCTGGATGGCAGCTGTTTTCTATCTGCCCCGGATATTGGTGAATCTTGCAGAAGATGGCGCGGAGCCAGCGGTGCGTGCCAGGTTATTGTTAATGGGACGGCGCTTGTACCGGTTTGGACATGTGATGTTCGGCATCACTTTCCTCTTGGGCTTGGTGTTGTGGCTGGGTTACCGGGTGTTTCCGTCGTTGCCGACCATGGTGATGAGTGGCAGTGGCTGGATGCACGCCAAACTATGTCTGGTGCTGGCGTTGTTCGCGTTTTACATTGTCACCGGACGCAAGCTCAAAGGTGTTGGGCGCGGCAATACCCTGCCGTCATCACGGGCATTACGTTGGTTCAATGAAATCCCGCTGCCCTTGTTGATCGCAGTGGTATGGCTGGTGGTGGCAAAGCCGTTTTAAGCCCCCGTCGGATGCTGACGGGGGAGTTCAGCAAGAAAGCGCCAACGCTGGATGCGTTAATCAGCGATGAAGTCTTTTAGGTTGGGCAGTGTGACGGGCACACCATTGGCATCGCACAGATTTTTGCTGCAAAGCGCTTGTCGAAGACGGGGCGTGGCTTGCACGATGATGTGGTAAATCGCGTTTTGCTCCAGTGATCCGCGTACAGCCGCACTACCAGGGCCGCGCGCCCAAATGCCCACATCGTCACCACCATGTGTTTCACCGCTCAGTGGCACCAAGGCTTCCTGCATATAGTCGGGAGCTGTGGTGTCAACCTGTGTCAGATCGGGGCGGCCTTGTGCCGGGGTAAGTGATTTTTTGGGCCAGTGTGGGTAGTGTTTACTACCGGCATCTTGTACTTCGGTTGCGCCGGTATTACCCGGTCCATTGGCGTACATCAGGGTGGTGTAGGGAAGGCCAGCAAGATCAAGCGCCAATTTTCCGGGGGTGCCATCAAAACTGTTGCTGCCGCGGACTTTGTCAAAAATGGGGTTGCCGCGTGTGGGATAGCCTACAAAGTTCAGAGTATGTGCGTGGTCGGCCGTCACCAGAATGAGGGTGTCGTCGGCAGAAGTGGCTTCAACAGCGGCACGCACGGCATCCGACATCGCCACGGTTTCATGCAGCGCACGATAGGCATTGCCCTCATGGTGCGCCATATCGATTTTCGCGCCCTCAACCATCAACACATACCCGTTTTTATTGCCTGACAAATGCGCAATCGCGGTGCGCGTCATGTCGGCAAGACTGGGTTCTTCGCTTTGCCCGGCTTTGCGGTCATGCTCATATTGCATGTGGTCGTAGTTGAACAGACCAAGAATTTGCGGGGCTTGGCTGGCTGTTCGCAGATCTTGTGCGGTATGCACATAACGCCCTTGCGGATGTGCGCGTTGCCACTCTGCAATCAGGTTGCGTTGATCGTCACGCAATCCTTTTTGATCGTCCTGCTGTGGGTCGGCGTGTGTTGTCGGCAAAAACTGTTTGCGGCCGCCTCCTAAAATAATGGATGGTCCTCGACCATGCTGTGTGCGCTCAATGAGTTGAAGGGCGATGTCTTTGCAGCCTTCTTGGACGGCTTGCTCAGGTAAGGCGGCGCTGTTTTCCCAGCCACGATTCGGAACATGCGCATAGGTGGCGGCTGGTGTGGCGTGTGTAATGCGGGCGGTGCTGACGATGCCAGAGCCCATGCCGGCTGCATCGGCAAGCTCAAGCCAGGTGAGTGCCTGCTTGTTCAGACTGTCGGCGCAATTGTTTTTATCGCCGGCATAAACACCAATCGCCCCCATATGCGATTTCACGCCGGTGGTGATCGCCGTCATCGTACCGGCAGAGTCGGGTGTCTGGGCGTCGGTGTTATAAGTTTTGCTGAGTGCGGTCGCTGGAAAGTGCTCCCAGCTCAGGCGGTTTTCTTCACCACTTTGCCCGTTGAGCTGGCCTTCCAGAATACGTGCAGCGGCCACGGTGGGCAGGCTCATGCCGTCGCCAAGAAACAGAATGATGTTCTTGGCATTGCCCGCCATCGCCCCACGACTGGCAGCTTGTGCTGCGCCGTCGAGATACCACCAGGCCGGGCTTTCCCCAGCCGGGTGCTGCACAGATGGCACATCCACGTGAAAGAGGCTTGCAGCAGATGTCGGGGCATGTTGTGGCGCGCTGGCACAGGCCGTCAGGAATGCGATGCTGGCACAGAGGGCGCTACGTCGAAAAAGGGTAGGCATATTCATTCTTTTATTATGCGGATTTGTTGTAGCTGGTGCGAGATAAAGCTGACGCAATGGCGGCCGCTCAGGTATCGTTTGCCAAGGCTTATTGGGGAAGACCCATGTTTGATTGGTGGTTTCGTATCAAGTTCTGGAAGCGTGTTGCTGGCGGTTTTGTGCTTGGTGCACTGGCGGGTTGGGTGTTGGGTCCGGCTGCGGAGACCTGGTTCGGTCCGTTGGGTGACCTTTACGTTACCTTGATCAAGATGATCGCTGTGCCCTTGGTGTTCTTTGCCGTGATCAATGCGGTGGCCTCATTGAGTGGGCAGAAGTCCATTGCCGCATTGGCCGGACGCACCTTCCTCTGGTTTGCGATTACCGCGGTATTAGCGGTGGGCGTGGGTTTGCTGTTTGGTTGGCTACTTAAACCGGGGGCAGGGGTTGGGGTGCTGCAGATGGCATCTGACTACACCGAAAAAGATATTCCCAGTGCTTTGGATATGCTGCTCAATCTTGTACCCGCCAATCCTTTTCAAGCATTGACGGGGGCGGCGCAGTCCTCATTGGAAGACGGCACATCCGTCTTGGTGCCACGCAATGGCACTGTGCTGCAGGTCATCTTTTTCGCCGGGCTGCTTGGCTTTGCCGTGGTCAAGCTGGGTGAACGGGTGGCAGGAATCCGCAAGTTGGTGGGCGAAGCCAGCGAAGTGATGATTCAAGTCACGCGTTATGTGTTGGAGTTCACGCCTGTCGGTACCTTCGGTCTGATTGCTGCTTTGGTGGGTGGTTACGGTTTTGAACAATTGCGGCCTTTGCTGCAATTCGTGGTTGCGCTATATGCCGCGTGTGCTTTCCATATTGTCGTGGTGTACACAAGTCTGCTGCTGCTGCATGGGTTGAATCCATGGAAGTTCTTTCGCGGGGCGGCACCGGGGATGCAAGTTGGTTTTGTAGCATCAAGCAGTTTTGCTGCCTTGCCAGTGGCGTTGCGCAGCACGGTGCACAATCTCGGTGTTAACAAAGACTATGCTGGCTTTGCTGTGCCGCTGGGTGCGACCATCAAGATGGATGGCTGTGGCGCTATTTATCCCGCATTGGCAGCGGTGTTTATCTCGCAGTATGCGGGTATTGAGCTGTCGCTTTCGCAATACCTGATTATTGCCATGGCATCCGTCTTGGGGAGCTTTGGAACGGCCGGCGTGCCGGGAACGGCCGTCATCATGGCAACCGTTGTACTAAGTGCGGCAGGCCTGCCCTTGGAAGCCATCGGCTATCTATATGCGATTGACCGTGTGCTGGATATGATGCGTACCATGACCAATGTCACCGGACAGATGTTGGTTCCGGTATTGGTAGCGCGTGAATCCGGCTTATTGGATCGTGAGATTTATGAAGCCGCTTCTACGAATGTTGGCCTGGAAGAAGAACTGAGTTGAGCTTGAAGCATCGCCATGAGTGACGACATCATTGAACCTGCAGCAAGTAGAGACGACACAGAACGTTTCTATGACAAGTTTTATGTGCAAAATGCGGGTGAAATTCGCCACTATCTGCATCGCCTGGTGAATGAGCGCTGCACCTTGACGGTGCGTGCTGATGGCAGTAGTGACAACACCGCCACGATGGCTTTGCTGTTGGAGGGCGGCTATTTCTGGATTGATGTTCCACCTTCCGAGACGATGCTGAAGACTTGGCTTACGGCAAAACAACTCCGTGTGGAAGGTAGTATCAACGGTGCGCCGCTGCGTTTTGCGGCAGGGCCTGCTGTACTTGGCACGGTCGATGATTTGCCTGCATTGCGCCTGCCATTGCCTGCGCGCGTGATGTATTTGCAGCGGCGTGAATTCGTGCGGCGTGAACCACCCATGGATGCCTTGTTCTGCCGTATCCGTATTGGTGAGGGTGACAAAGCAAAAGAAATTCGCATGCCGATTCCCAATATCGGTGGCGGTGGCTTGGCATTCATTACCACGCGAGATGTATTGAACCCACAGGTGGAAGAGCTTTTGCAACCTTGCTGGGTCGAATTGGGTGATGATGATGCGGTTGAAGTGAAGCTGTTGGTGCGGCACAGTCGCCCACGGGTCAGCATTGCGCAAAATGCGATTTTGGTTGGTTGCAAGTTTGTCGATCTGCAGCCAATTGGATTGCGTAAACTGTACCGCTATCTGTTGCAGTTGGATCGCGAGCGGATGCGCAAAACTTGGGACGATTGAGTAAAGCAGGGAACACCATGGTTGATGATCGGATTGAGCCAGTGATGGGTGAGGACGAACCAGAAGGGCTATACGACAAATATTATGTAGATGACTCGGCCGAAATACGGCATCACCTGCAGCGCTTGGTTGCTGATCGCAGCACATTGACTGTGCGTGTTGAAGGCGACACGGTGAATACCGCCAGCATGGCATTGAATGTCCAAAATGGTGGGCTATGGATTGATGTGCCGCCTACCGAAGAAGGCTTGCAAGCATGGCTTGCCGCGAAGCAGTTGCGTATCGAAGGCAGTGTGAATCGGGCGCTGTTGCGCTTTTCATGCGGTGATGCACAACTGGATAGTCACGATGGCTTGCCCGCCGTACGTTTACACGTGCCGAAGCGTGTGATGTACCTGCAACGGCGTGAATTCATGCGGCGTGAGCCTGCGTCTGGCAGTTTGCACTGTCGTCTGCGGGTGACTGGCGTTGGTGAAGTGCGTGCCACCATTCAGGATATCGGCGGTGGTGGGCTTGCCATCATTACAACCCGCGCAACATTAGATCTACAAGAAGGTGATGTCTTGCATGACTGCAAGATTGAGCTTCCCGATTTGGGTGAAGTGAATGTCAATCTTCTGGTGCGGCATGTGATGGCGCGTAGCAGTATCGGTCATAATGTGACGCAAGCGGGGTGTGAGTTTGTTGAGTTGGAACCAACAGCACAGCGCAAACTGTATCGCTATCTTTTGCAACTTGATCGCGAGCAAATGGGGCGGCGGGGCTGGGATGATTGATTACGGGCTTTGCGCTTTGCTGGCAGTCTGATGAAGAAACGGAGTTAAACACTGTGGGAATTTTGGATTTCATTCGCTCTTTCACCTCGAAAACAGAACAGGAAAAGGTGCGAAAAGACCTAGATGCAGCCTTGCTTGCGCTGGATATTGATGTGGCGATTAGCGCACATGAAAACTGGAAGCTGCGGCTTGGCAGCTATCTGGAAGGTAACTCACAGGAAGATTTGCAACCGGAAGTGATCTGCGCGGATAACCGCTGTGATCTTGGGAAGTGGATTTATTCCACAGGTCAGGATCGACTGGGCAATTACTCGCTGTTTTCTGAACTGCATTCCGTTCATCAGTTGTTTCACCATCAGGCATCGAATGTCGTGGTGCTGCATCAAACGGGAAAAATCGATGAAGCCCGCAGTCTGCTGGAAGGTGAATACAGCACAATCTCCAACCGGATTGTGCGCCGGTTGAAGGATTTGAAATTACTCAGCCAGTCTGGTCGCTAACCTCAGTCATTTGCATTACACAGGCAAGCGTTCTGCGAGTGTCTGGCCAAGCTGGACAGGTGTTTCTGCTTGCAATTCTGTCGCCAACCTAGCTGCATCTTTAGGCAACAAGACAATCACTGTGCTTCCATAGTTGAAGCGTGCCATTTCGGCAAAACGATCCAGTGAAATGTTTTGCCCACGGTAGTTTTTGCGTGTGGTTGAGCTTGCGTAAGCAGGAACCTCCACACCACTCCATACGGTTTCGATACCGGAGACCAGCAGCGCACCGACCATCACGCATGCCATTGGTCCGAAATCGGTGTCAAAGTGGCAGACAAGGCGCTCATTGCGGGCAAAAAGCCGGGGCACATGTGCAACTGCATCGGAGCCTACTGAAAACAATCGGCCAGGAACATGCACGGTTTCACGTAATGTGCCGCGCCATGGCATATGCACGCGATGGTAGTCGCGTGGTGATAAGTACACCGTGGCAAAGGCTCCATCGTGGAAAGGCGCGGCATCGACATCACTGCCCAAAAGTTCGGCTGCAGTAAAGCTTTGTCCCTTGGCTTGAAAAATGCGTCCTTCAACAATCTGGCCGCATTGGCTGATATGCCCGTCGGCGGGCATCAGCAAGGTATTGGGGTTGGCCGCCGGTGTGCGTGCATCCGCCTTCAATGCACGGGTGAAAAAAGCATTGAAGCTGGGATAGGCGTTGGGGTCACTTTCGGCCGCTTCAGCAAGATTGACGTTGAATTTTTTGACCACCGTATCAATCAGCCATTGTTTGATGGTGGGGTGTTGCGAATAGGCCAGGCGTCGCGCCGCAGACGACAACAAACGATGCGGCAAGAGATACGTCAATGTGGTGATCAGGCTCATGGTGTGCTTTGTGTGAGTTCAATAAGATCGCGAGCGATGCCTGGAATATCCAGCGGTGGTTGCGCCACGCCAGCCATGCGTCCTTGTGGGTCAAGGAAAACCAGCGCGGCAGAGTGGTCGATGCTGTAATCATTGGCATCACCACTGGTGCCGGGGGATTTCATGAACACCAATGAAAGTGAGCGAGTGAAGGCCTCAAGCTGTGGCAGTGGTGCGGTGGCGCCTAAAGCATCGGGATGAAACGATTGCGCATATTGCATGGTCAATGCAGGCGAATCACGTTCAGGGTCGGCAGAAACAAATAACACACGTGGTCGGCTGGCTTCTGACAATGCTGCCCATTGCTTTTGCGCACCAGCCAGTTGCGCCAAGGTGGTGGGACAAACATCTGGGCAATGGGTAAAGCCCAAAAACACGATGGTCCAGTGTCCTTGAAGTGAAGCAAGCGTCAATGGCTCGCCTGTACCTTGCTGCAACGTGAATTCAGGTAGCGTGCGTGGCGTGGCAAACAAGGTGAAGGCTCGGGAATGCTCAGGTACCTGTTGCACCGGTGGCAAGAGGTTTTTTGAAGCCCACCAGCCCAGACCACCAGCCAACAGGGCAATGAGGAGAAAGGAAAGCGTACGAATGTGCATAAGCAAACCAATTTACAAGAGAACACCATGATACCCCTGCCTGATCGTTATACTTCCTGATCTTCCCCGCGTGTTACAGCTATGTCGCAAGAATTACAGACCATTATTGATTTGATCCGTTATGGCGCCAGTCGTTTTAATGCCGCCAGACTCAGCTTTGGGCACAGTTACGACAATGCCTTAGATGAAGCCACCCAGTTGACCTTGCATGCGCTGCATCTGCCGCATGATCTGCCACCGGCTTATGGCAATGCACGGGTGATCGAGGCCGAGAAAGAAGAGGTGCTGGCGCTGTTTCTACGCCGTATTGAAGAGCGCATCCCTGCTTGCTATCTGACGGGCGAGGCGTGGTTTGCAGGCTTGAGCTTTAAGAGTGATCGCCGTGCGTTGGTGCCACGCTCGCCCATTGCTGAATTGATTGAGTCGGGGTTTCAGCCTTGGTTGGGTGATCGTGATGTGCGACGTGCATTGGATTTGTGCACGGGATCAGGTTGTATCGCCATCGCGATGGCGCATTACAACCCCGATTGGCATGTGGATGGGGTGGATATCAGTGATGAGGCCTTGTCATTGGCGAAGGAAAACGAAAAGCGCCTGCTTGTTGAGAATGTGCGCTTTGTGAAATCGGATCTGTTCTCCGGCCTTCTGGGGGAACGCTATGACCTGATTGTCACCAATCCACCGTATGTCACTAACGCGGAAACGGATGCTTTACCTCGTGAATATGCGCATGAGCCAGAGTTGGGGCTGCGCGCAGGCGATGATGGATTAGACCTTGCATTGAAGATCATGCGTGACGCGCCCTTACATCTTTCTGAAGATGGTCTGCTGATTTGTGAAGTGGGTGAAGCAGAGCAGGCATTGGTCAAACTTTTGCCAGAAATGCCGTTGTCCTGGGTTGAGTTCAAGGTCGGGCAGATGGGGATTTTTGTCGCTGAGTGCGCTGATCTCATCGCCCACAATGCACGTATCACTGAGCTGGCTGCTGCGCGTGAGCGTGGGGCGCCGGCTGCCAGCCTGTTCTGATTGCAATGAATACATTTGGCCATTTACTTCGTGTCACCACATTCGGTGAATCTCATGGGCCAGCCATTGGCTGCATTCTGGATGGCTGCCCACCGGGGATTGCCATTGCACCAGAAGACTTCACACACGACCTTGCGCGCCGTGCCACTGGGAAAAGCCGGCACACTTCCGCACGCCGTGAAACGGATGAAGTGGAGATTTTGTCAGGCGTGTATGAAGGCGTGACCACGGGCACGCCAATCGCCCTGATGATTCGCAATACCGACCAACGCAGCAAGGATTACAACGCCATCGCCATGCAGTTTCGGCCTGGGCATGCCGATTATGCGTATTGGCAGAAATACGGTATTCGTGACCCGCGTGGTGGTGGGCGCAGCAGTGCGCGCGAAACCACCATGCGCGTTGCGGCGGCGGTGATCGCCAAAAAATGGTTGGCGCAATACGGCATCCAAGTGCGTGGCTATTTGGCACAAATTGGAGATGTCACACCACAGGCACATGATTGGGATGCTGTGGAAACAAGCCCGTTTTTCTGGCCATGCGCCGCACAAGTGTCTGAGCTTGAGCGCTATATGGATGCGCTGCGTAAATCAGGTGACTCAGTGGGAGCGAAAGTGGTTGCTGTGGCCGACGGTGTGCCGTCCGGTTGGGGTGAGCCGATTTACGGCAAGCTGGATGGTGAGTTGGCAGCGGCCATGATGTCGATCAATGCCGTGAAAGGCGTTGAAATCGGAGATGGGTTCGCTTCGGTTGCACAGAAGGGCAGTGAGCATCGTGATGTGATGACGCCCGACGGATTTTTGAGCAACCACGCTGGTGGGGTTCTGGGTGGGATTTCCACAGGGCAGCAAATCGTTGTGTCGGTGGCATTCAAGCCCACATCAAGCCTGCGCTTGCCGGTGCAAGGTCTGGATGTGCAAGGCGATGTGGTGGACATCATCACCACAGGGCGGCATGACCCCTGTGTGGGAATCCGCGCCACACCGATCTGTGAAGCGATGCTGGCCTTGGTCTTGATGGATCAAGCGCTGCGGCATCGCGGCCAATGCGGCGATGTACGGCACATGACGCCACGTATCGCAGGCGCAGTGACGCCACAGTCATAACTTTCATGTCATTCAAATTTCAAGAGGCAAGTCAACAATGAGTCAGCAATACAAAGTCGCTGTGGTAGGTGCAACGGGCGCTGTGGGCGCTGTGATGTTGTCGATTCTGGCAGAACGTAAATTTCCGGCGAGCGCTGTTGTTGCTCTGGCCAGTGAGCGCTCGGCAGGGAGCAAGGTTGAGTTTGGTGACGATGAGCTGGTGGTGCAGGATTTGGCAACATTTGACCCGGCTTCGATTGATATTGCCTTGTTCTCCGCTGGTGGCACGATCAGTAAAGAGTACGCACCAACATTTGCTGCAGCTGGTGCCGTGGTGATTGATAACTCATCGGCCTTTCGTTACGAGGACGATGTACCGTTGGTGGTGAGTGAGGTCAACCCGGATGCTGCAAAAAGTCGCCCGCGCGGCATCATTGCAAATCCAAACTGTTCCACTATGCAGTTGATGCCGGTGCTGGCGCCGATCCATCGGAAATACGGGGTCAGTCGGGTCAATATCGCAACGTACCAGTCGGTTTCCGGCGCTGGGCAAACCGGCATGGAAGAACTTGGCAAGCAAACTGCACAATTGTTGGGATTTCAGGATATTCAGCCGCAGAAGTTTCCTGTGCAGATCGCTTTCAATCTGATTCCACATATCGATGACTTTCTTGATAACGGCTATACCAAGGAAGAAATGAAGCTGGTCTGGGAAACACAGAAAATCCTTGGCGATGCAAGTATTCAGGTCAACCCGACGGCGGTGCGTGTGCCGGTGTTTTTTGGCCACTCCGAAGCGGTCAATATCGAAACAAAAGAAAAACTCAGCCCTGAGGCCGCACGTGAATTACTGCGTCAGTCACCTGGGGTTGAAGTGGTGGATGAGCAGAAGCCCGGCGGCTACCCAACGCCCGTGACGCATGCATCAGGCAAAGACCCGGTCTTTGTTGGCCGTATTCGTGAGGATTTTTCGCATCCGCGTGCGCTTAATCTGTGGATTGTGGCCGATAACATTCGCAAAGGTGCTGCGCTGAATGCCGTGCAAATTGCCGAATTGGTGGTTACGCAAGGCTTGCAGGCGAAGGGGCAGCAGGGCTAGAGTCAGGGCGAATCAAGGGGATGCGACGCACGTGATCGGGAAAATGCGATGGGCAGTAGCGACTGCATTGTTGTTGTTCGCTGGACTTTTGTTTGCCGGTGAAAGCATGGCGCTTGGGCTGGGACAAATTCAGGTCAAGAGCAAGCGAAACCAGCCGCTGCTGGCAGAAATTCCCATTATTTCCACCACGCCGGGGGAGCTGGTTTCCCTGCAGGCACGCTTGGCGTCGCCGGAAACGTTCCGCCGGGTTGGCCTTGAGCCACCCAGCGGAATCGCCCATGACCTGCAATTCAGCTTAGGAAATGATGCGCAAGGGCGCCCGGTGATTCGGGTGTCAACCACGGTGCCGGTTGATCAGCCTGCGCTGAGTTTTCTTGTTGAAGTCGATTGGGGAAAAGGACGACTGGTACGCGAATACGCTGCATTGGTTGATGCCCCTGTTGCTGCCAGCAGCACGATGCAGTTGGCAATGCAGGCACCACAAGCAGCTGAAGAAAACAGAATCAAACGTCCTGAACTGCCAGTGGCGGAAATCATGCCGAAGGCAGAGGCCAAGGCTGAGATTAAGCCAGAGATAAAACCCGAGCCGAAGCCCGAACCGAAGGTAGAACCCAAGCCTGCACCCGCGCCACAAACAGCGCCAACGGGACAGGCAAAACAAGCTGACAAGCCAGACGTGCAGCAGGCCGATGTGCACGTTGCTCGCCCAGCAGCTGCACCCTCTGCCATGTATTCGGCAAATGCCTATGGGCCTGTAAAAGCGGGTGAGTCGCTGTCGCATGTCGCCAGTCGTGTGGCATTGCGTCAGGACTATAGCCTTGAGCAGGTCATGCTGGCATTGCTGCAGGAAAACCCGGATGCATTTATTGGTGGCGATCCCAATCGCTTGCGCAAAGGTGCAGTTCTGCGCATCCCAGGGCAAGAAACGGTTGCAAAAACCGATGCAACACAGGCGCGACGGGAGATTTATCAGCAGGTTCGGCAGCAAGAGATAGCGCGACAGGCCGTGCGTCAGCCTGGTGACCCAGCGATCGCGCAAACAGCAGTCGCGACGGAAGCAAAAGTATCGGCTCCTGCGCCTGCTTCTGATGCAGGTAAGAAGCCAGCGAGCAGCACAGCATCAAACAGCGTGAAGAATGCGCCCCCAGCAGCAACGAAATCTGCTGGGACACAAGCACAGGATGCGCGTTTGCAGATTGTGGCGGCGGTGGATACAAGCAAGGCAACGGGTGCAAGAACCGGAACCAATGTCGGTGGCGAGGGCAGTATGTTGCAACATGAATTGCGTCAACGTGACGAAGATATTGCCGCCAAGTCGGTAGAGATTACTGAGCTTAAAGAGCGCGTTGCTGCGCTTGAGAAGCTGAAAGATGATCAGCAGCAATTGATTCAATTGAAGGACACCGAGCTGGCCGCAGTACAACAGCGGTTGGCGGAAGCCAATAAAGCACAGGCATTACAACAGGCTGCAACGGTTAAAGAAGACGCTGCACCTGTTGCAGTGACTGAAGTGGCCAAGACAGACGGCAATATGACGCCGTATGTATGGGGCGGTGTGGGTGTTGTGGTGTTGGCTTTGCTGGCGTGGTTGTTGGCTGGCCGGGGTGGGCAACAGAAGAAGCCAGTACGGCGTAATGTTTTCGATCCCCAGCCTGCAGCACCTGTGGCGCAACAAGATGATGTGCCTGTACCCGCAGAAGCATCAGAACCAGAAGCGTTAGAGCCTGCAGAAGCGTCAGAGCTCGTTATTGTGGCAGAGCCGACATCCATTTCTGAGCCTGAGCAGGTGTTGGCGTCAGAACCTGATGAGGTGGCGATCGAACCTGCACCTGTATCGGTGCCAGAGAATACGGTTTCAACAGTTGAAGAACAGTTGATTGATGTGGCCGATGTGCCACAACCCACAACACCCACAGCGTTGCCGGAATGGTATTCAGGTTGGGTGAAAACGGACGTTGAACCGCCGCAATCGGTGCATGCTGATGCAGCCGTGTCGCCCGTGGTTGATGCTATTGACGAGGCAGATACCGTGCATGTGGCGCCATCCTCTTCGGTGACACCAGCCTTGGATGATGCGTCGGATGAAGAATTGGAACGCAAGTTGGAATGGATGCTGGAAACCGAGCCAAAGGCAGAAGCATCAGCGGAATTGACCTTGGCACTGGAACCCAAAATAACAGCGGTGACAGAGCCAGAATTGGAACTTGCGTTGGAAGAAATGCTGGCGACGGATGATTTGCCACAAGAGAAGCACGCACCGATAGAGCCGTTGGTTGAACATGCGGTAGATGTGCCAACGATGGATGTGGCAGCCACGGAATTGAGCTTGGAACCACCGGCGCAGGCCAGTACAGAGCAGCGCTTCAAGATGGTGCATGCGTTCCTGGAAATGGGTGATGAGTATTCGGCACAACAAATGTTGCTGGAGCTGTTGACCGATGAGGATAAAGACGTGAGCGCCGAAGCCGAGCGCATGCTGAGCAAGTTGGCAAATTAATGTTGTGAATGACGATGCGTTTTGCATTAGGGCTTGAATACGAAGGGAGTGATTTTTCTGGCTGGCAGCGTCTCAGCCAGGCAGGGCAGATGCAGGAAGATGGCAGTCTGCAGACAGCCTTGGAAATCGCCCTGTCAAAGGTTGCGGATGCACCCATTGACACGGTATGTGCGGGGCGCACTGATGCTGGTGTGCATGCGCGTTGCCAAGTTGTGCATTTCGATACGGATGTGCAGCGTGACCCACGAGCGTGGGTGCTGGGGGTGACAGGGCATTTGCCGCGTGCCATGGCCGTGCGTTGGTGTGTGCCGGTGCCTGATGACTTTAGTGCGCGTTTTTCTGCACGGGCGCGCCGTTACCGCTATCGCATTTTGAACCGCAGTGCGCGTCCTGGCTTGGAGCGGCAATATCTGGGTTGGCAGCGTGGGAAACTTGATGCCAAGGCCATGCATGACGCCGCACAAGCCCTTTTGGGGGAGCGTGATTTCTCATCATTTCGCAGTGCGCAGTGCCAGGCGACACATGCGCGGCGCAACCTGCATCACCTTAATGTGCATCGTGATGGTGATGAAGTGATCGTGGACGTTCAAGCCAATGCGTTTTTGCATCATATGGTGCGTAATTTTGTGGGCTCACTTGTCATGGTGGGGCGCGGTGAGCGCCCGGTGCATTGGATGGCTGATGTGATGGCGCTGCGCGATCGCACACAGGCGGGGCCAACTGCGCCTGCAGCTGGCTTGCAGTTTCTTGCGCCGTGCTATCCAAGAACATGGGGGCTTCCTGAGGAAGTGTGTTGCGATGAATGACATGCCATTCGGGGGTGAGGGATGCACCCGCATCAAGTTTTGTGGCATGACCCGTGCCGAAGACGTGCAGGCAGCAGTGCATCTTGGCGTGGACTTCATCGGACTAATTTTTGCCATGAAAAGCAAGCGGAAGGTGACGCTAGAACAGGCGGTTTCCTTGCGTCAATACATTCCCCGTACAACAGCAGTCGTCGCATTGTGTATGGATAACGCCGCCGATGAGGTGAGCGAGATTGTCGAAAAGCTGCAGCCGGATTACCTGCAGTTTCATGGCCGAGAAGAGGATGCATTTTGCGCGCAATTCGCACGCCCGTTTTTCAAGGTGATTGCCATGGCAGATGCACAGCCTGCAAAGCAGCAAATGGCGTGCTTGCCTTCCGCCTATGGGTTTGTGTTGGATGGGCATGCGCTGGGCGAAGCCGGGGGCAGTGGGCAGACATTTGATTGGGCAGGACTGCCCACCTGCAAGAAGCCCATGTTGCTGGCGGGTGGTTTGTCACCTGCGAATGTGAGCGAGGCGATCCGTGATGCGCGCCCTTGGGGTGTGGATGTGTCCAGCGGCATTGAGCGAATGCCCGGGATAAAAGACCCACAAAAGATGCGGGATTTTGTGGCAGCAGTGCGGATGGCTGCATAGGCAATGACTGCGGGATCAGGTACGCTATGCGCATGATGATGCCTCGCCGTCCCGCTGCTCCCTTTGGACGCTCACTGCGTCGCTGGCGTCGTGTGCCTGCCGCTGCGGTGAGATAACGTCGCACGCGCCGATGGCCTATGCCGTCACCGACTTCTTTGATGCGCAGTGGCGCGCTTCGTGATTCATTTTTGGAGGCATCCATGCAATCTGCAACTTCTGCTGCTGAGGCGACTCAGTCAATTGATTTTCATGCCTATCCCGATGCCAATGGCCATTTTGGTCGGCATGGTGGGCGTTTTGTCGCTGAAACGTTGATCGGCCCGCTGCAAGAATTGGCGGCTGCTTATGATGCGGCGCGTGTTGATCCGGCGTTTATCGCTGCTTTTTACAAAGATTTGACCCATTACGTGGGGCGCTCAAGCCCGATTTATCACGCCGAACGTCTCAGTCGTGAAGTGGGTGGTGCGCGTATTTTGTTCAAGCGTGAAGACTTGAATCACACCGGCGCGCACAAGATCAACAACACCATTGGGCAAGCGCTGTTGGCAGCACGGATGGGGAAAAAGCGCATCATTGCCGAAACAGGTGCAGGGCAGCACGGTGTCGCCAGTGCCACTGTCGCTACGCGGCTGGGGCTGGAATGCGTGGTGTATATGGGCGCCACCGATATCGAGCGGCAGAAGATCAATGTTTATCGGATGAAGTTATTGGGTGCTACCGTGGTGCCAGTGACGTCTGGATCGGCAACCTTGAAAGACGCATTGAATGAAGCCATGCGCGACTGGGTGACCAATGTGAAGGACACCTTCTACATCATTGGCACGGTTGCCGGCCCTGACCCATACCCGCGTATGGTGCGTGATTTCAACTCGGTTGTTGGTCGTGAAGCGCGCCAGCAGGTGCTTTCTGAATATGGTCGTCTGCCGGATGTGGTGACGGCCTGTGTCGGTGGCGGCAGTAATGCCATCGGCATTTTTCACGCGTTTCTCAACGACCCGTCTGTGCGTATTGTTGGCGCCGAAGCCGCCGGGGACGGTATTGAAACGGGGCGTCACGCCGCTTCGCTGGCTGCTGGCCGGGTTGGGGTGTTGCACGGCAACCGCACGTATGTGATCTGTGATGACGATGGGCAGATTACCGAAACTCACTCGATTTCTGCAGGTTTGGACTACCCTGGGGTTGGCCCTGAGCATGCGTTTCTCAAGGATATGGGGCGTGCCGATTATGTTGGTGTGACCGATGCCGAGGCGATGGATGCGTTCCATCGGTTGACCCGCACCGAAGGTATTTTGCCGGCGTTGGAATCCAGCCACGCTGTTGCACAGGCGATCAAGCTGGCGCGTGAACTACCGAAGGATGGCATTGTGCTGTGCAATCTGTCAGGACGCGGTGACAAAGACGTGCACACGATTGCGGCACGCGAAGGGTTGTCCTTGTAAAACGGGCAAATTCATCCGATTTGGACTACAGCGCTATTTCGGCGAAAATACACGGCTGTTTTGATTCATTCATTCATTTTTACGAGGAGACCGGCCATGGCCGATGAAAACCAAAGCCAGCCCGCAGCGGCTCAAACCAATGCAGCTGCAGGAAATGCGCAGTTCCCGCCGGAATTCTTCACCAGCGTGAATGAGTTTCTTGATCTGACAGGCAAGCAGGCACGTCAATATGGCGAGCAAAATGTCAGCGTGACCGCACTGTTTGCGGCGGCTCGTTTCAATGCGCACGTGTTTTTGGCAAGCGTCAAGCCGATTGCTGCTGCTGACGAGCGCCTGCCGTTTATCGACCACATGACCACCATGTACCGTCGCATGCTTAATGAGCATCTGGATGGTTTGGCCGATGAGCGTGGCGTGGATGTGGGTGATTCCGAGTTGGCAGAAGAATACAAAGCTGCCGGTGTTAAGGTTGGTCGCTTGAAGAATCAAGCAGATACGCCAGCTGCAGCGAACGAATGACGCGCCTTCAGCAACGACTCAGCGCCTTGCAACATGCAGGGCGCAAAGGCTTGGTGCCGTTCATCACCGCTGGTGATCCTTCACTTGCGGCAACTGTGCCGGTAATGCATGCCTTGGTGCAGGCGGGTGCCGATGTCATTGAAGTCGGCGTGCCATTTTCTGACCCAATGGCCGATGGCCCAGTGATTCAGCGTAGCTCCGAACGTGCGCTTGCACGCGGTGCTGGCATGCGTTGGGTACTGGAGGCGGTCAGCGAGTTTCGCAAAACAGATGCCACCACGCCTGTTGTACTGATGGGGTATTTGAATCCTGTAGAAATTCGTGGTGCCAACACATTTGCGGCAGATGCGGCGAGGGCGGGTGTGGATGGCATGCTGCTTGTCGATCTGCCACCGGAAGAAGCGGCAGATTATCGAAGTGCGTTTGCCGCGCATGAACTGGCGTTGATTTCGTTGATTTCACCCACGACACCAGAAGACCGTTTGCAGCAGCTTTGTGCCGACGCACAGGGGTATTTGTATTACGTCAGTTACGCAGGTGTGACCGGTGCAAGTCATCTGGATGTTGGCGGTGCAGGCCAGCACTTGGCAACAGTCCGGGCATTTGCCACCGTGCCGGTTTTTGTGGGCTTTGGTATTCGTGATGCTGCCAGTGCTGCGGCAATGGCGGCACATGCGGATGGTGTAGTGGTGGGGAGTGCCTTGGTGTCGGCGATGGAGCTGGCCACGGATGCGCGCCATGCAGCGGAACATGCGGCGGCATTTTTGCATCCCCTGCGTGAAGCCCTTGGTGCAGGTCAGCAGTAAACTTTTGCTATCGCGGCATGGCCGCAAAGGTTGTTGAACAAATGAGCTGGCTGAAAAAATTGATGCCCGGTACAGGGATTCGTACTGAGTCTGGAAGTGAGCGTAAGCGTAGCGTTCCAGAAGGCTTGTGGGAAAAGTGTGATGGCTGTGGTGCGGTCTTGTATCGCCCCGAGCTGGAAGAAAATCTTGAGGTCTGCCCGAAGTGCGCTTTCCATCGCCCGATTCGTGCGCGTGCACGTTTGGCGGCTCTGCTTGATAACGGCAAAGGCAAGGAGATTGGCGGCAAACTTGGGCCCACTGATGTCCTGAAGTTCAAGGATCAGAAAAAATACGTTGAGCGCATCAAAGCCGCGCAAAAATCCACGGGTGAGCGCGATGCGCTGGTGGCGCTGGAAGGCAAACTGATGGGTATGCCATTGGTGGCGGCTTCATTTGATTTCGCCTATATGGGCGGTTCGATGGGCTCGGTCGTGGGTGAGCGTTTCGCCTTGGCTGCTGAACGTGCTTTGGCGTTGCGTTGCCCATTCGTCAACTTTTCTGCCAGTGGCGGCGCACGCATGCAGGAAAGTCTGTTTTCGTTGATGCAAATGGCGAAAACCTCGGCTGCGCTGGGGAAACTGCGTGCGGCAGGGCTCCCCTATATTTCAGTGTTGACCCACCCCACAACCGGTGGCGTTTCGGCCAGTTTTGCGATGTTGGGTGATCTGAATATCGCGGAACCAGGTGCATTGATTGGCTTTGCCGGACAACGGGTGATTGAGCAAACCGTGCGCGAAAAACTGCCGGAAGGTTTCCAGCGCAGTGAGTTTCTGCTGGCACATGGCACAGTGGACCAGATTGTTGATCGCCGTGAAATGCGTCAACGCTTGGCGCATCTACTGGCGATGTTGATGAAACAGCCTGTGCCGGAAGAACGCGCGGAGGTTGCGTGAGCGGGCGCAAATACTTTGGAACCGATGGGATCCGTGGCCGAGTAGGGGAAGGTCCAATTTCGGCTGACTTTGTATTGCGTCTTGGTAATGCGTATGGGCATACCTTGGCCGCTGCTGCACGTGAACGGCAAGAGTGGCGCAAACCGATGGTGGTGATCGGCAAGGACACTCGCATTTCCAACTATATGTTCGAAGCGGCACTTGAGGCCGGCCTAGTGGCAGCGGGTGTGGATGTGCACATGATTGGGCCAATGCCCACACCGGCCATTGCGCACCTCACGCGCTCTATGCGTGCCGATGGCGGCATCGTGATTTCTGCCTCACACAACCCGCATCATGACAACGGCATCAAGTTTTTTTCGGCACAAGGCGAAAAACTGGATGATGCTACCGAAGCGGCGATTGAGGCAGCACTGGATTTGCCGTTTTCCACCGTGCCCTCGGAATGTTTGGGTAAGGCGGTGCGTACCCGCGACACGATTGGTCGCTATGTGGAAGCTTGCAAAGGCTCGGTGCCCAAAGACTTCAATCTGGGCGGTATGCGCATCGTGGTGGATTGTGCAAATGGCGCAACATACCGGCTTGGGCCATTGGTGTTGCGTGAGTTGGATGCGCGGGTCGATGCCATCGGTGTTGATCCGAATGGCGTGAACATCAATGAAGGTGTTGGC
This sequence comes from uncultured Thermomonas sp., assembly GCA_964481865.1. GTDB lineage: Bacteria > Pseudomonadota > Gammaproteobacteria > Xanthomonadales > Xanthomonadaceae > Thermomonas. The sequence goes on from CAYZUG010000020.1 coordinate 31,000, forward strand.
TCAACGCATCCTGAGATGTTGGCAGCACGTGTGCGTGAAACAGGTGCCGCATTAGGCATCGCGTTCGATGGTGATGGCGACCGCGTGTTGTTTGTCGATGAAGACGGTACTGTGCGTGATGGTGATGACCTGCTTTATATCCTAGCCTGTGATTGGCAGGAGACAGGGCGTTTGCACGGGCCTGTGGTTGGTACGCTGATGACCAATTTTGGTCTGGAGCAAGCACTGGCTGCCCGCGGCATTGCCTTGGTGCGTGCGAAAGTGGGCGACCGCTATGTGCATCAACAATTGCTTGCGCATCACAGCGTATTGGGTGGTGAAGCCAGCGGGCATATTCTCTGCTTGGATCGCACAAGTACCGGTGATGGCATCGTCAGTGCATTGCAGGTGCTGGAAGTATTGAAACGTCGTGGGATCGGTTTGCGGCAAGCGCTTGCAGACTTGAAGCGTGTGCCACAAAAAACGATCAATGTGCGCTACCAAGGTGATGCAAAACCTGCGGAAGCAGAAGCCGTCAAGCAAGCATTGGCTGAGGCGCAACGTGCGGTTGCTGGACGCGGTCGCGCATTCCTGCGCCCCTCAGGAACCGAACCGGTTGTTCGGGTGACGGTGGAAGCCGATGATGCAACCTTGGTGGACACAACCTTGGCAGCACTTGCTGAAGCAGTACGGCAAGCGGCTAACTAAAAAACGAGTGCATAACGATGAGCGCGCAAATTCCAACCTTTGATATTCGTCATTTCACCCATCCGGAAACACCGGTACAGCGGCAGGCATTTATTGATGCTTTGGGCGCGGCTTACCGCGAATGGGGATTTGCCGGTATCCGTCATCACGGGATTCCGCAAGCGCAGATTGACGAAGCCTATGCCACGTTCAAAGCATTCTTTGCATTACCTGACGATGTGAAAAAGCACTATCACGTTGCTGGCGGTGGTGGCGCACGCGGCTATACGCCATTTGGTGTTGAAACAGCGAAAGGTTCAAAGCATTTCGATCTGAAAGAGTTCTGGCATATTGGACGCGAGATTGCTGATGACTCGTCGTATCGTGAATTCATGCCGCCGAATCAGTGGCCGGTTGAAGTGCCCGAGTTCAAGCGCGTGGGCTATGGGTTGTATCAGGCGCTGGATGCGCTGGGCGCACAGGTTCTTTCGGCACTGGCTCTGCACATTGGGTTGCCGGAAAATTATTTCGCCGACAAGACGCAGATGGGGAATTCAATTCTGCGGCCCATTCATTACCCGCCGATTACTGCCGATGACATTCCCAATGTGCGTGCAGGTGCGCATGAAGACATCAACTTGATCACCTTATTGGTAGGCGCCAGTGCGGAAGGGTTGGAAGTGTTGTCGCGTAAAGGCGAGTGGGTGCCGTTTACCGCCGATGCCGACACCATCGTGGTGAATATTGGTGACATGCTGCAACGTCTGACCAACCATGTGTATCCATCCACCACGCATCGTGTGGTGAATCCACCCGGCGAAAAAGCCCGCCAGCCGCGGTATTCCACCCCGTTCTTCCTGCACCCGAATCCAGATTTTCTGATCGACGTGTTGCCCTCATGCATTAGCGCCGATAATCCCAACCGTTATCCACAAGCCATTACTGCGGAAGGGTATCTGCAAGAGCGGTTGCGTGAAATTAAATTGAAGTAAGGAGTCAAAGCATGCGTCGCAAAATTGTTGCTGGTAATTGGAAGCTGCATGGCAGCCGTGCATTTGCCGATGGGCTGGTTGCAGAGGTCGTGGCGGGGCAGTCTGTGGGTGTCGAGTTGGTGGTACTTCCGCCTTATCCGTATCTTGCAGCTTTGGCAGAACGTTTTGCGGCAAGCCCCTTAGCTTTTGGTGCGCAGGATGTCAGTTGTCATGACAAAGGCGCCTATACCGGGGAAGTGTCTGCCGCCATGTTGGCTGATGTGGGCGCACGCTACACCTTGGTGGGACATTCTGAGCGTCGCCAATATCATGCTGAAAGCAGTGAGCTTGTTGCACGCAAATTCGTAGCTGCACAGGCCGCAGGGCTCACCCCCATTCTGTGTTTGGGCGAACGATTGGAAGAACGTGAAGCAGGGCAGACCAATGCAGTGATTGCCAGTCAGTTGCAACCTGTTATGGAATTGGCAGGGGTGGCTGCGTTTGAACGTGGCATCGTTGCTTATGAACCAGTGTGGGCAATTGGTACTGGCAAAACCGCAACGCCTGAACAAGCCCAAGATGTTCACGCCTTTATTCGTAGCCAAGTGGCAGAACAGGATGCTAGAATAGCCAGCTTACTGCCGATTCTGTACGGCGGCAGTGTCAAGCCAGATAACGCGGTTAGCCTGATGGGGCAGGCCGATGTTGACGGCGGATTGATTGGTGGCGCCTCGTTGGCAGCTGCTGACTTCTTGGCAATCGCTCAGGCGATGGTCTGACTTTATCGGAATACACAAATGCTGTTGCAACTTGTCAATGTGCTGTATGTCTTGATCGCAGTCGCCATTATTGGCTTTGTTCTGCTGCAACAAGGCTCAGGCGCACGCGCTGGATCAGGTTTCGGTGGTGGCGCATCGGCAACCGTCTTTGGTGCGCGCGGTGCATCCAACTTCCTGAGCAAAAGCACCAAGTGGCTGGCCATTGCATTCTTTGTGATCAGCATGGGAATGGCGATGTATGCCAGCAAGCAAGGTCGCGCCATTGGCCCTGCCAAGGTGGATCTGGGTGTGATGGCGCAGCAAGCTGCTGCAAAGCCGGAAGCACAGATTCCGGTAGCCGCAGCACAGCCCGCAGCGGTTGTAGAGCCGCCTGCCGAAACAGCAGCACCTTCAGAAGACAAGTGACGGAATTCGCAAGATCTTTTAGAATTGCAACCCAGTAACATTGCCCAGATGGCGGAATTGGTAGACGCACTACCTTGAGGTGGTAGCGACGCAAGTCGTGGGGGTTCGAGTCCCCCTTTGGGCACCATTTATAATTACCGGAACAACCCGGAACTACTCTAAACCCCTGATTTCAGGGGTTTTTTGTTGCCTAATGCTTGGTATGGCTTACCGCGTTACCCCGTAAATACCCTTTCCATCACTCAAGTTTGGGGGTACGTTTGGGGGTACGGGTAAGGTTCAGCCCGATTTTTTTGGGGTACGCAATGCCAAAACAAGTCAGCAACCTAAAGCCGTCAACGGTAGCCAATGCCAAAGGCGGAGCAAGTGTTCACCCCGTCACGGGGGCGCAGATTAACCCAGCCAAGCCCTACAAGCTGGCGGACGGTGAGGGGCTGTTCCTGTTGGTGAAATTGAACGGTAAAAAGCTGTGGAGGCTGAAATATCGGCGGCCTGTTACTGGTACAGAAAACTTGCTGAGTCTTGGCGCGTTCCCTGTCGTTGGGCTGCAAGAGGCGCGTAGAAAGCGGCGGGAAGCCCGCGAACTGCTGGCGGCTGGTATCGACCCCGGCGAAGCCCGTAAAGCAGAGAGTGCGGCTAAAGCTGAAAAGGTGACGGCGGCACAAAACACCTTTGAGGCGGCGGCACGCGATTGGATGGCAGGCCAGAAAGTGGCCGATGTGACGCAGCGGAAATCCCGTTGGATTCTTGAAACCTTCCTGTTTCCTGAGATTGGAAGCCTACCGTTAGATGCCATCACGCCGCGCGTTCTGTTGGACGCACTGCGCAAGATTGAAGCAACCGGCAAACTGGAAACGGCCAAGCGTGCAAAAGTTAAAGCCGGGCAAGTGTTCCGTTGGGCGATTCTGGAAAGCCGCGCGGAAATAGACCCGACCGGAAGCCTACGGCGCGCGCTGACGCCACCGAAGGCCAAGCACCACGCCACGATTACCGACCCCGGCAAGATTGGCGAACTACTCCGCGCCATCGAAGGATTCAGCGGGCAGCCTTGGACCTTGGCTGCACTGAGACTTGCGCCGCTGGTGTTTGTGCGCCCGGGTGAGCTACGACAAGCGGAATGGGCGGAAATTGATTTGGATGGAGCAGTGTGGCGCATTCCCGGCCACAAGATGAAGATGGGTGCGGCGCATATCGTCCCGCTGTCATCGCAAGCTGTGGCGATTCTGCGCGAACTGTACTCACTGACGGGCGACGGACGTTATCTGTTCCCAAGCCAACGTACCAGCGTGCGGCCTATGAGTGAAAACACGCTCAACGCGGCGCTTCGGCGGATGGGGTATAGCACTGAAGAAATGACCGCGCACGGCTTCCGGGCAATGGCGGCAACGCGACTGAATGAAATGGGGTGGAACCCCGACGCCATCGAGCGCCAGTTAGCGCACGCAGAGTCCAACAAGGTGCGCGCGGCCTACACGCACGCGGCGCAATATCTGGATGAGCGCCGCAAGATGATGCAGGCATGGGCGGACTATTTGGACGGCCTGCGCGTGGGTGGTGACGTGGTGGCATTCCGACGCAAGGCAAGCTAACCGAACGACCGCACCTAGCCCGACGGGGCGAAAACGCCGTAACCCTGAGGCGTTGGCGCGGTTTCTTTTCAGGGAGTGAGGGTGCGCAATGACATTTCCTACTGGTTGGCCCGACTTCACGAATGACCAAAAGCGCACGCTGCTGGGGCATGGCGTTTGCGATGAGCAAATAACAGAACTACGCCACGCGCTGGAGCACATTCGCCGGGATTTGCGTAGTCCGTCTGCAAATAACGCGGTCGCCACGCACCTTGGCGAAATTGAAAAGCTCGCAAGCGAGCTTTCACGAAAGTTGCGGGTTTGTATCGTTCCCGAAGCTGCGGGCATGATTGAGGACGGCTACTGGACGCAGCGCCCGATGGATGACGGTTATAACGTAGCCGCACATCTTTGCCCGCGCCTAGACACGCTGACGGCGGTGACGAGCGTCGCTATCGATGCGCTGCCGAAGGGTAAGCCTGCCCGTTCAAGGACTGGCAGCACGAGGCCAATTCAGCTTATCGACGATGCGCTCATGAATGGGTGGGTGAAACGGAAAATGATTGAGGCTGCAAAACTTGCCGCTCCGTTCCCCGCAGAGCACTGCCCGAGTGTGTCCGAAGGTTCCGCATACCGGGAAATTATAGAAATTTGCTATGCAGCAGCCGGATACCGGCGCTTCCCAAAGCGCGCATTAGAGGCTCATGTTGCGGCTTGCAATCGCTACCGTAAGGAATTGCGGACGGTGGTGGATGAGGCTCTAAGTCAAGCGGGGTAAGGCATTCCCCGGAACGTACTCAAAAATTTGACGTTCTGGGGTAGAGGTTGAAACTGCCCGCACTGAAGCTCACCGGCATCCCGCAATCTACGCGGGCAACACTGGAGCTAAACACATGGCAGAACAACCTCAGACTGCAATTCAGGCAGGTAACATCCTTACCCCAAAGGGCGTGGCCACCGAATATCAGGTATCCGAACGCACGCTGGCGAACTGGCGCGCGCTGAAACAAGGGCCGCGTTTCCTGAAGCTTGGTAAGCGTGCAGTGCGTTACCGTCGTGAAGACATTGAGGCATTCATTGCTGGCGATGCCAGCGAAGGGGGGGCCGACATGCTGGACGGGCATGATGGTGGGGAGGTGTCGCAATGACCGGCTCCCAGAACGAACGAAACCCGGCTGTGCCGGGTTCCGAGGCAGTGCATGGGCTTGGCGTCCCGGAACAATCCTACCGCATCCGTCCAAGGCAGGGAACTGCCAGCGCCGAAGTGTTGAACGCGTTACTTCAAGGCCGCACACTGACCAGTCTTGACGCTTGGCACGAGTTCGGCACATCTCGGCTTGCTGCTGTTGTGTTTCATTTGAAAGGCATGGGGTGGCCTATTCTTTCCATTGATACACCGGTCAAGTGTCGCAAAGGGCGAGCGACGCATGTTGCTACCTATTCCATTGATGCCAATGCCGTCAGAGGTGCGGTATGAGTGGCAGGGCGCAACAAGCGGGGCAAACTGAAAGGGCGCACGGCGGGCAAGTTTGCGCTGGTACCGCTGGCCGCCATCACATCACCAGCATACGCGGCGCTGGGGTGGCCAGCACGCGCGTTGCTGGTGGAATTAGCCGGACAGTACCATGGGCACAACAATGGCGACCTGACAGCTTCACATGCGGTTTTACGGTCACGGGGCTGGCAGCGAAGCACGTTGCAGGCAGCTGTAGCGGAACTGGAAACAGCTGGCTTCATCGTGCGAACACGGCAAGGCGGCCGCAATGCTTGCAATCTGTACGCGGTGACATGGCAGACGATAGACGAATGTCCGGGGAAGCGTTTAGACCATGGCTTGCCGGTTGGCGGCGCACCCCTGCGAGCGTGGGAAAAAACGCAAACACTTACCCGGGAAACGGGCTAGTGAGTGCTGAATTAGCCCGGGAAACGGGCTACCCAAACCAAAAACAGGCCAGAGGTAGCCCGGGAAACGGGCTAGTCAGGTCATTTTTCGCCCATGAGGTAGCCCGGGAAACGGTCACCTATAAGAAATATACCAAGAGGGTTTGTGTTCTCTGTTGTTTCATCAATGCTTTGCTTAGGTGGATTGCACACCACGGCGGCATTCTTCAGAAGCAAAGATCGCTACCTGATTCCATGGGTGGGGGCAAATCTGTACCCAGAGGTGGGGACAAATAATGCGTGACTACCCAACCCCGGAAGAACTGGCCAGCGCCGACGGCTATCTGTCACGATGCAAACCGCATTTGAATCGGTTGCAACGGGAGCGCCGCGCGCGCATGGTTCGGATTGATTACATGCCCAGCGACATAGCGTTGACAGTCATCGAGGCCAAGCAGGCGACCTTGCGACCCGGCAGCGTGGAGGCGACCAATAGCGCAACACTGAACGCCATCGTGACCGAATGGGCAGCGCTAACCGGAATAAACTGCGACGAAGTAGAGCCGCCAAAGAGTCCGAGCATGGAGCCGGAGTTGTGCCACCAGTACGCGCGCGCGCAAGAGTCCGGCAGGATGACCGGAATAAACGCAAGCATCGCGGGCGTGTGTGCGGGTACGTATGAGTCCGGCAGGGCGACCCTGCGCGTTCAATGCCAAGCCAAGCGCCACCGCGATGGTCAGCCATGCCAAGCCAAGAGCGAGCCCGGCAAGCGCAGGTGCAGATTCCACGGCGGGCGCTCTACTGGTCCCAAGACGCCAGAGGGCAAGGCGCGTGCTCTAGCGAACCTGCGGCAGAACCGGGAGCGTTGAAGCGTCGAGTAAGCCCCAAGCGCGCCATGTCTTGGGGTATATCAATGGAGTCAGCGCAAAACAAGGCTCTCGAGTCGTGATTTGATAGACGCCACCCTATCGCGTCATGAGGCTGATGCCCTGACTAGAGCATGCAGGTTGTAAGGGCGGTACTACGATGCCGTTGCGGCGGATGGTTGAAACAGGGGAAACGAAGCCGCTGTATATTGACCAAAGGAAAGGCCCGGTGGTGAGGTGCGGGGTGCGACGCAATCCCCACCTACGCAAACCGAGGCTACACGTTCTCGCCTTGATTCGGGAGCGGGCAAAGAAAGTGTATCACACGGGAATAGTGACGCGCCGCTTGAATCCGCACGGCGCACATCTGCCAATGCTGCTGCCCGCATTGCTGCATTTGATGCGCAACAAGATGTGCAAACTGATGCGCTGCAAGCGGCGCTGACGCCTGATGTATTGGGCGCGGCTGCACAGGCGCTTGGGCTGGGTGATGTGCAGGCAGCACCAGAAGGAACAGGCACGCCAGATCCGACAGCGGAAAGCGACGTTGACCGCATTGCGCGCTTGACGGGGTTGCCGAGGGGTGCGGAGACTAACGCCAATGTGGCACCACAGCAGGCAGTCTTTGCTGAACCGGATGCCTTGCGTGAAACGGCCACCGAGGCTGCCAAGGCTTCGCCATCATCGCGCACCGTGCATCGCATTCAGCCCGCCACTGCACAAGCAGTGGATGCCTACAAGGTGACAGGTGTCGATGTTTCAGGGTATGAGCACGTTGTTGACAGTGATGCCATTCGTCATGCGTTGAAACAGCATGGCAATGCCGAAGTCGAGCGTGCGCGAGGCCAACTGGCGATTACACCGGATGACTTTGCACGCTTGCCGGAGGTGCTGGCGTCACCTGATTCCGTGGTACCTGCAGGCAAGACCAAGCAAGGTCGGGATGCTGTTCGCTACACGAAGCGCATCAACGGGCATGTGTTGGTGGTGGAAGAGGCTAGAACGGGTCGCCGCCAGCTTGCGCTGGTGGCGATGTGGAAAACCCCCGCCGCGCCCAATGCACCTGCTGCGCAGTCCCCGGCTCAAACGTCCGAAACGCTCGGCGGGCAGCTCTCCACGCAGCCAACTATACCATCGACGGTGCCGACCAATGCCAACCTGCAAGCAACACCCCCCGAGCCGCCACGCACCAAGAAGCAGAACCGTGACCGTTCGCGGCCT
>CAYZUG010000021.1:0-38688 GCA_964481865.1 uncultured Thermomonas sp.
TCCGGCGCGTCGCGGGCGACTTTCAGGTTGTCGTAATGGGTGCGGAGCTTGGTCATCAGGGAAATTCAGTTGGAATAGTAAATAGCTTTAATTTCTGAATTTTTTTCAATGCACGTATTTAACACACAGAGCGATGCCTCAATAAGTTTCTTGTTTCTTTCGCGGTCTCCGTGCGGGGTGTCTTTCCCTCCGTGAAACAGGTTATTTCTTACCTGTTTTGCCGCCTCCATCGCTTTTACAATTCTACTTTCCTTTTTGGTTCTAAAACTCATCGGCTCCCAGCCGGAATGATGATCTTTTTCTCTTTGGACAAGAGGGCGTTCTTCCCCTGTCAGGAAGCAAATGGCTTTCTCAACCAATTCGTCTCCTTCGGTGTCGAATTCAATCTCGTCAAGGAATTTCTTCCAGTCTGGCTCCCAGCGTCTATTCTTGGTATATCCATACCTACTTGCCTTCATTGCGTACTCGAAGCGCGCAAATGCGGCAAAGAATTGACAGGCTAGATCATGAGGGAAATAGTTTGATTGAAAATTTGAGGTTTGGTGTGTGCAGTTCATTGCCCGCACACCCACTCATAAATGGCTTCGCCAACCGTGTCTGGCTGGATGCTTTTGCGTTCCTGCTGGTAGCTTTTCCGCTCACCTGACCAAACAACAGATCCTTTCAGCTTGTCGGTTACCGAAAGTAATGTCCACTGCCGAGAGTCGCAGTGATAAATGTTGCGACGAATCTGCTCGTCATAGGTATCCCCTTTGGTTGTCACCGGCTTTGGGTATTCCCAGCGCTCCCATGCGGTGACGTTGTTGCCATTGCGTGTGATGGTTTTGGTGTCAACGTAAATATCGTACTGATCGTTAACTGCGCTGCCGATATATACCCAACGATCACGAGGCGGCGCAGGCCTCGGTTCAGGCACTTGCGCAGCAAGTTGAACGTTTTCTTTTTTAATAACAGGCACAGAAGCAATCAACTCCGCCGGAATCGCAAAGTTCAGGTTCTGCCCGTCTTTCAGAAACATCGTGGTGATGCCCACCAATCGCCCTTGCGCATCAAACAGACCACCACCGCTGGAGCCTTTCGAGATCGGCGCTGAAGTCTGGATGTATTCCGTGCCCTTGTAGTCACGGAAGCCAGACACAAGGCCGTTTGATAATGTCAAATCCAGTCCCTGCGGCGCGCCGATGGCGTACACGCGCTCGCCCACTTCCAGCGTGCGCAAGGGTGCAATCTGAGCCACTGGCGGGGCAGGTAAAGAAACGACCGCATTGTTTGACCTGACAGTCTCTCCTGCTGCATCCCTTTGCGGCAGCCTCACAAACAACAGACACACATCGCGGTCCGCATCGCGTGCGATGACACTACCCACACCGTAATTCTTGCCGTGATAAACGTAAGGAAATTGATCGCTGCCGGGCACATCCACCACATGGCAATTGGTGGCCACCTTAAAAAACCCGTCTTTACCATGAGCAAACACCACGCCACTGCCAGTAGCAAGGGCATTCCCTTTTGTTTCTGTCGCCTCCACTTTCACCACACTTGGCGATACTTTTTTGAAAATCTCCTGCGCCGACAACTCCTGCCCCTGCGCAGGGAAAACGGCGATACCAAGCAATAGAAACGGCACGCAATATTGATTCATTTGAATACCTTCTCGACTTCGCACACCGTGCCGTTATCGAATACAAGTTTGTTGTCGTAGGAATACTTTTCGTAAATCAGAACAGCATCGTCGCTATAGGCGTATTCGTAGCAATACTTCGTCTGGATATAGACGCCTTCGCTAGTCTTGTACAAATCCTTGTCAATCCGTTTGACTGTCACCTTGTACATTTCTGCCGAAACACTCCCTGCCGCTATCAGCAGCACGACGAAAAGCCCAGTACTGAATGTCATCCGGGTTCTATTTCCCACGTTGTTATCCCCTCACCTTACGATGCTACACTTAATGTAGCACACTAATTTACTAGAACAGCCACCCTGTCCGGGTTCCCTGAATCCGGACTGGAATGACCTCCCCCGACCTACGCCCCCGTGATCTGTTTGCTTTGCGCCTGCGCAAAACGCGGATGGCTGCCGGTGTGTCACAGCGTGAATTGGGAAGACGTATTGGGTTACTGGAAGAAGTGGTTTCCAGCCGAGTAGCACGCTATGAATTGGGAACATCCGAACCGGACTTCGCAACAGTGGACAGACTGGCCAAAGCATTAGGTGTGCCGATGGCCTATTTACTGACGCATGACGAAACGCTGGCCGACATTATTCTGGCGGTATCAACATTACCCCCTGAGCGCCAGCGGGAAATTGCTACCGCACTGAAAGACGAATCTGAAAACTAACCCTGCCTTGAACTTTCACTTGTCAGGCAGAGAAAAACGACCCAAAAGCAGTTGCCACAGCGCAGGCATTTTCGGCTAGTCTGTAGCCCCCACACTGTTCTTCAGCATGATGTCCACGTTCAGCCCCCGCAATAAAATTGCTACCCGCACCCGTTTAACCGAAGTCCGTTATGAAATTCGTGGTGAATTGGCCCGCCGCGCCCGTGAGCTGGAAGCGCAAGGCCGCAAGCTGATCAAGTTGAACATTGGCAACCCTGGTGCTTTTGGTTTCCGCGCCCCCGAGCATCTGCAAAATGCCATTGCCGGGCGCATTGCCAACACCGACCCCTATACCCATCAGCAAGGCATGCTTGAGGCGCGTGAAGCGATTGCCGCGTTTCATAAACAGCGGGGAACACCCAATGCCTCGCCCGAGCGTGTCTTTATTGGCAATGGTGTCAGCGAACTGATTGATATTTCATTGCGTGCGCTGCTGAACCCCGGTGAAGAAGTGCTGGTGCCCTCACCTGACTACCCGCTGTGGAGTGCGGCCACCATTCTGAATGACGGCCGCCCGGTGTTTTACAAATGCGATCGTGACAACGGCTTTCTGCCTGACCCGCAGCAAATCGAGTCGCTGGTTTCTTCGCGCACCCGCGCCATCGTGTTGATCAACCCTAACAACCCCACTGGTGCCAACTATTCCCGCGAACTGCTGGAGCAGATCATCGCCATTGCCGAACGCTATCGCCTGCTGCTGTTGGTGGATGAAATCTACGACGGCATTTTGTATGACGATGCCGTGTTTCAGCCAGTCGCACCGCTTGCCGGTGACCTGCCCTGCATGACCTTCAGCGGTTTGTCGAAAGTGCATCGCGCTTGCGGCTGGCGTGTGGGCTGGGCGGTCTTGTCAGGTGATCCATTGGCCATCGCTGATTATCACCATGCGCTTGATTTACTCAGTGCGCTGCGCTTGTGCTCGAATGTGCCGGGGCAATTTGCCATCGAACAAGCGCTGAATGGCGCCGACACCATTTCTGCACTCTGCCTCCCGGGCGGCAGGCTGTATGAAACCCGCCGCGCCTTGATCGACAGCTGCAATAACAGCGAACACTTGGCGTTGGTTCCACCTGCTGGTGCGCTTTATGGTTTCCCGCGTGTCATTGGTGACGCAGCCCAAGGCTTCGATGACCATGACTTCGCCCTGGATTTGCTGGAGCAGGAAAACGTACTGATTGTTCCCGGTACCAGCTTCAATGTGCCGTACCGCGACCATTTCCGCGTCACCCTGCTGCCTGAAGCTGCCATGCTCAGTGAAGTCTTCACCCGTATTGATCGCGTGCTTGGCCGCTATGCCGAACAAGCACAGAAGCATAGCGCTGTTGCTTAAGCCGCCACGCATTGCCGCCCTTCACCGCCTTGCTTGATGTACAGCAAGGCAAGGTGCAGGTGAAGCAGCGTAAAATGCATTGACTCTCGTTTGGAATCACCCTCATGTCTCTTGATCCCGCCCTGCGCAGCCGTATCGAATCCCTGCTTTCTGCCAACAACGTCGTGCTCTTTATGAAGGGCAGCCCCGATGCCCCGCAATGTGGCTTCTCGGCCAAGGCTGTTGGCACATTGGAAGCCACCGGCGTGGCCTATGCTCACGTCAATGTGCTGGCTGACCAAGAAATCCGTGAAGGCATCAAACTTTATGGTGACTGGCCAACCATTCCGCAGCTGTATATCGGTGGTGAATTGGTGGGTGGCTCCGACATCATTCAGCAGATGGCGGCCAGTGGCGAACTGTATGCCGCCCTTGGCCTGTCAGCCCCTGACCGCACCCCACCCGACATCACCATTACCGCCGCCGCTGCCGACATGCTGAAGCAAGCATTGCGTAATGCAGGCGACGGCTATGCCCTGCAAATTGAGGTGGATCGCGGCTTCAATGCGCGCTTACAACTGGCACCCGTTGATGAAAACGCCATCATCAGTGAATCGGCGGGGATTCGTGCGCAGTTCGATATGGTCAGCGCCCAACGTGCGCGTGGCATGACCATTGATTGGGCAGATGACGCCCGTGGCAAAGGGTTGGTGATCGACAACCCCAATGCCCCGCCTAAAGTTGGCGCATTGACCCCAGCACAAACGCTGGAGCGGGTGAAAGCGGGCAACCTGATTGTGGTGGATGTGCGCCCGGCAGAAGAACGCGCACTGGCCGAAGCCCCCGTGCCGTATCGCCATTTCGATGATGGCGTGGAAGAGTTGGAAGCCCTGCCGAAAGACACTGCATTGGCGTTCTTGTGCCAAGTTGGAGGCCGCAGCGCGCAAGCTGCTGAACATTTCCGTGCATTGGGTTTCCGCCAGTTGTTCAATATCGAAGGAGGCATTGCCGCGTGGTCGATGATTGATCAAAGCATCCCGCGTTATTAAGTCAGGCACACTGCTTTCAGCATGATGACGCCGCCTTCAGGCTGCGTTTTTGTGGCAAGCATGACCTCGGTCATGTGACGCCACCCCCTGCAGCGCGCTAGTGTTGTGTTCTCTCTTTCATGGGGCACAACATGATGAAGCCACTCCTTTCGGTACTTGCCACCGCACTTCTGGTGGCCTGTGCCACAAGCCCAAGCACGCAGGCGGCAAGCAACAGCACAGCGCCACACACCGATTTCACCAACGACCCCTATCCCAGCACGTATCAGCGGGTTGCTTCACCGCCAGTTTTATTGCAGAACGCCACCGTACTCACCGGCACCGGAGAGCGCCTGGAGCAGGCAGATGTATTGATGCGCGATGGCCGCATTGTTGCCGTGGGCAAGCAACTTGAGGCACCTGCTGATGCCTTGAAGGTGGATGCCAGTGGCAAATGGGTCACCCCCGGCATCATTGATATCCATTCCCACCTTGGTGTGTATTCCAGCCCTGGCATGCACGCACACAGCGATGGCAACGAAATGACCGCGCCGGTGACTGCCAATGTCTGGGCTGAACACTCCATCTGGCCACAAGACCCTGGCTTTCACACTGCACTGGCTGGTGGCGTCACCACATTGCAAATTCTTCCCGGCAGCGCCAACTTGATTGGTGGCCGCGGTGTCACCTTGAAAAACATTTCCTCCACCACCTATCAGGGCATGAAGTTTCCCAGCGCACCCTGGGGGCTGAAAATGGCCTGCGGTGAAAACCCCAAACGGGTCTATGGGCAGAAAGGTGGCCCCGCCACCCGCATGGGCAATGTGGCGGGTTATCGTGCTGCCTTCGCTGATGCCGCCGATTACATCAAGAAGCGTCAGGATACGAAAACCGCCAGCGGCAAGCGGGACTTCAAAATGGATACGCTGGCCGCTGCCATCGAGGGCGATATCCGCATCCACATTCACTGCTATCGCGCCGATGAAATGGCGATCATGATGGATCTTGCCAAAGAATACGGCTTCAAAATTGCCGCTTTCCATCATGGTGTAGAAGCCTACAAGATTGCCGACAAACTGGCCGCTTCGGGAACCTGTGCTGCACTCTGGGCCGATTGGTGGGGCTTCAAGATGGAAAGCTTTGACGGGATTCAAGAAAATGCCGCCTTGGTGGATCGTGTTGCAGGAAGCTGCGCCATCATTCATTCGGACTCCGAAGAAGGTATCCAGCGGTTGAATCAGGAGGCCGCCAAAGTGATCGCCAATGCTGGCCGTATTGGCATGCAGATCAGCCCGGAACACGCTATCCGCTGGCTCACCACACACCCCGCCAAGGCCATGGGAATTGCAGAGCAGACCGGCTCACTGGAAGCCGGAAAAATGGCCGATGTGGTGGTCTGGAATGGCAACCCCTTCAGTAGCTACGCCTTGGCCGAACAGGTGTATGTGGATGGCGCACGCTTGTATGACCGTCACGATCCGGCACGCCAACCCAAATCCGATTTCCTGCTTGGACAAAGCATCACCCGTGGAGGTGCCCAATGAAGCGTCTTGCTCTTGCCATTGCACTTTTTTCCGCCTGTGGCCTCACCGCCGCACAAGATCTTTTGATTCGTAATGCCACGGTGCATACCGCCACATCGCAGGGAACGCTGAAAAACACCGATGTCTTGGTCAAAAATGGCCGCATTGCTGCTATTGGTCAGGCCTTATCTGCTGGTACGGCAACGGTGGTTGAAGCCAATGGCAAACCACTTACGCCGACATTCTTCGGTGGCATCACTGATATCGGTGTAGAAGAAGTGTCGAGTGAGTCCTCCACGGTGGACAATGCTTTCGCCCTTCCAGGCAATGCTTCGGCAATGCAAATGCGCCCGGAGTTTGATGTCACCCTGGCTTATAACCCCGACTCCATTTTGGTACCGGTGACACGCGTGGAAGGAATCGGCTGGACGCTGCTTTCTGCTGGCAACCGCCCTGGCGGTTCGTTGATTGCCGGTCAGGGCGGCGTGACGCGTCTTGATGGCAGCCTAGACCCTATCGGCGCACGCGCCCTTTTCATCACCCTGGGAAGTGAAGGTGCATCGCTCAGTGGTCACTCGCGTGCGGCACAGTGGATGCTGCTTGACCAACTGCTGGATGAGGTGCGTGGACGCATTGCCCAAGACTCACAGTTCGCCATGCTGACTCCAGCAGGCCGCAGCACACTTGCCAAATACTTCGGGGGTGGTGGGCGCGTCATGGTGCGCGTGCAACGTGCAGCCGATATCGTGCGTGTTTTGCGCTGGGCGAATACACGCAATGTGCGTATTGCACTGATCGGTGCCAATGAGGGCTGGAAAGTGGCACCGCAGATTGCAGCAGCAGATGTTCCGGTGTTTGTGGATGCGCTGGCCAACCTGCCATCTGATTTCGATTCACTTGGCGCCACCATGCAGAATGCTGCCCGCCTGCATGCGGCGGGGGTCAAGGTTTCGTTCTCACAAAGTGGGGATGCCTCGCATGGCGCACGCAAAATTCGTCAACTGGCCAGCAATGCAGTGGCCCATGGCTTGCCCTGGGACGCAGGGTTTGCAGGTTTGACGTCGGTACCGGCAGCGACCTTAGGCATCCATGCCGAGTTGGGGCAAATTGCGGTTGGACAACGCGCCGATCTTGCACTTTGGAACGGTGACCCACTGGATGTTGCCAATGTCGCGCAACAAGTGTGGTTTGATGGCCGCGCCATTCCAATGCGTAGCCGACAAACCGAGTTGCGTGACCGCTACCTGCGCAGCAATACCGACCTGCCAGCCGCCTACTCCGGGCAATGACAGTCCCGGAATGAAAGCGTAACCTGTCATCATCTCCAGCCTATCGGGTGATTTATGCCTACTCGCTACTACATTCGCTTGCCACATCCGGAGCAAGCCCGGGGAGATGACCCGCAACTGAGTTTCAAGGCACATGGTGCCGCAGGGTTTGCTGAAGAATTGCAGCATGCCCTGCGGCATACCGATCTCTTTGAAGCTTGGCGTAGCAAGCAAGACGAGCCAGACGACGTCAACCCGGCATTGGGCACCACAGATCCCGATGCCGTGGTAACGGCAGAGCAGGCTGATCTGCATATCGACCTGATTGTGCAGACCATATTGCCTTCCAGCATTTTGCGTCAGCGCATGGCATTTCTTGCCGGCTCACACTGGCAACTCAATGACGTGACAGCGGCTTGAGAAGATGCAAGATTGCGTGATGCACGCTTGAGCTTTTACTGACTTTCACCTTGCCTAACCATGCGTACGCTTCAGAGCAGCAGCATGGTGAGCGATATGCTCGCCAATAAAACTGGCAATGAAGTAATAGCTATGGTCGTACCCCGGTTGAATGCGCAACTGCAACGGATGCCCCGCAGCTTCTGCTGCTGCTTGCAGGCGTTGTGGCTGAAGCTGCACAGCCAAGAACGCATCATCACCACCTTGATCCACCAATAGCGGCAAACGCTCCTGCGCCTCAGCAATCAACGCTACGGTATCGTACTGCTGCCACTGCGATTGGTCGTCACCTAGGTAGGCGGCAAATGCCTTCTGTCCCCACGGTACCTGCGACGGCGCCACAATCGGTGCGAACGCCGACACACTGCAATAGCGCCCTGGGTTGCGAAGTGCAATCATCAAAGCGCCATGTCCGCCCATCGAATGTCCACTGATGGCGCGTGCCTGCGTCACCGGAAAATGGGCTTCGATCAGGGCTGGTAATTCCTGCGTGATGTAGTCGTACATCTGGTAATGCGCAGCCCATGGCGCTTGCGTGGCATTGACGTAGAACCCGGCTCCCTTGCCCAAATCATAACCATCCGCATCAGCAACATCCTCGCCCCGTGGGCTGGTATCCGGCGCCACAATGGCAACCCCATGTTCAGCCGCATACTGTTGTGCGCCCGCTTTGGTAATGAAGTTCTGCTCGGTACAGGTCAAACCAGAGAGCCAATACAGCACGGGAACCGGCGCAAGCGCGGCATGTGGTGGCAAATAAATCGCGAACCGCATCTCGCACTGCAATGTGTGCGAAGCATGCGCATAGACCTCTTGCCAACCACCAAAACACGCCTGTCGTTCAAGCTGTTGCACTGCCAAATCTGCCATTTCAATGCCTCTTATGCAGGTTTTCTGCCAATGAATTGAACCACCGATGCCAGACCGTTGTGGCCCGTTCCCTCATGCACTTCGCGCTCAATCTCATGCAACAACACCGGTTCCAACTGCGGAAACTCGTTCCGCACTTTATCGACCGTCATCAACATATCGAGATCTTTGGGACCACCCGTTGTGCGCGGCAGTTGGTTTTCCGAATACGCTTCCAGTAGCAATATCCCGCCCGGCACCAATGCTTGCTCCAACAATGGACTCAGCCGTTGGCGAATGCGACTTGGCAAGTGCGCAAAAATCGCCGTGACCGTGGCATAGGTATTCGCCGCTGGCATGTAGTCGGCCAGATCCGCCACCTCAGTCTGGATGCTGACACCCTGCTGCTCTGCCAGTGCCTGCGCTTTGACAAGCCCGACGCGTGAACCATCCACGCCCACCACCTGCAAGCCTCGCTTGGCCAAGAAAACCGCATTGCGTCCTTCACCCTCGGCCAGTGACAACACTGGACCTGCCAATGTGTCGGCATGTTCACGCAAAAAATCATTCGGTTCTGTGCCGTAGAAGAAACCTTCATCGGCAAACCGTGTATCCCAGGGTGACACTTGTGTCATCAGAACTTCACCACACTGCGAATGGACTCGCCTTTATGCATCAAATCGAAGGCGGTATTGATCGCCTCCAATGGCATGGTATGTGTCACAAAAGGCGCTAATTCAATGTCACCACGCATGGCTTCTTCCACCATTCCAGGCAGTTGGCTGCGACCTTTCACACCACCAAAGGCCGTGCCCAGCCACTTGCGCCCCGTCACGAGCTGGAAAGGACGCGTGCTGATTTCCTGCCCAGCGCCCGCCACACCAATGATCACACTTTGCCCCCAACCACGGTGCGCGCACTCCAATGCTGCACGCATGACGTTGACATTGCCGATACATTCAAACGAATGGTCCACGCCCCAGCCGGTCATTTCCACAATGACCTGTTGAATCGGAATGGCATGATCGTTCGGATTCACGCAATCCGTCGCGCCGAATTGACGTGCCAGGTCGAACTTTGCCGGGTTGGTGTCGATGGCGATGATGCGCCCGGCTTTCGCCTTGCGTGCGCCTTGCAGCACAGCCAGCCCAATGCCCCCCAGACCAAACACTGCCACCGAATCCCCTTCCTGTACCTTGGCGGTGTTCTTAACGGCTCCAAGCCCTGTGGTCACACCACAACCCAGCAGACAGACATGCTCTGGGTTCGCCTCGGGGTGTACTTTTGCCAAAGACACTTCCGCCACGACGGTATATTCAGAAAATGTGGAACAACCCATGTAGTGATACAGCGGTTGTCCGTTGTAACTGAAACGTGTCGTGCCATCGGGCATCACACCTTTGCCCTGCGTGGCGCGCACGGCTGTACAAAGATTGGTTTTGCCGCTTTTACAAAACAGACATTCGCCACACTCTGCCGTGTACAGGGGAATAACGTGATCGCCCGGTTTGACCGAGGTCACCCCTTCGCCCACCTCCACAACAATGCCCGCGCCTTCATGCCCCAAAACACAAGGGAAAAGCCCTTCCGGGTCATCACCACTCAAGGTGAAGGCATCGGTATGACACACACCGGTATCTGTGATTTTGACCAGCACTTCACCTGCTTTCGGTGGTGCCACATCAATTTCAACAATTTGTAGGGGCTGACCTGCAGCAAAGGCAACAGCGGCACGAGACTTCATGGGCGGCTCCACAAGATATAGACGCCCAATGTTAACGGGTATTCGCTTCGTTAACCCGTATTCTGAATGCCTGCCGAAATGCCATTCACTGTTGAAACCAATACCTGCAATAACGCATCGTCCTGGCAACCACCCTGCCGCCAGCGCTGCAGCATATCGACCTGCAACAGACTCAATGGGTCAACGTACGGATTACGCAGGCGTATCGACAGACTCAATCGGTAGTCATCGGCAAGCAAAACATCACGCTGTTTGATCGCAAGAATGGCTTGGTACGTTCGCTCGAACTCGGCTTCGATCTGCGGGAAAAACTCAGCGTGCAAGTCACCTGATAAATACGAATAGCGCTCAAAAATAGCGATATCCGATTTCGCCAAAAGCATTTCCACATCATCAATCGTGGCGGCAAAAAACGGCCAATCACGCGCCATTTGCTGCATCGCCGACAAACCGTATTGCGCCATGCCATGTTGCAATGCCGTGCCCAGGCCATACCAGCCCGTCAGCCCTGAACGATTCTGTGACCAGGCAAATACCCACGGAATCGCGCGCAACTGGCTGATACCGCCATCGCGCCGCCGTGATGGACGTGAACCAATATGCAGGCGTTCAATCACATCCACAGGTGTTGCTGCCCGAAAATACGCAGGAAAGTCGGGATGTTCATGCACCAGGTTCCGATAATGCTGCCGGGAAACATCGACCAGATCGCGCACCATGTCTGCCCACTGATCTTCGCGGGTATCTGGCAGCCGAGGCCGCAAGCTGGCGCGTAAAACCGCCGATGCAGTTTGCTCCAGATTGCGCAGCGCCAAAGCGCGGATACCATACCGGCGATGGATGACTTCGCCCTGTTCGGTCATGCGCATACCCGCCGCCACCGAACCACGGGGTGCCGCAATAATGGCGCGTTCGGTTTTGCCGCCACCACGGCTCACCGAACCACCCCGCCCGTGGAAAAACACCATATCCACACCGGCGGCGCGTGCCACGTTCAACAATTCCCATTGCGCATTCTGTAACGCCCAGCGCGATGCCAGCAGCCCGGCATCCTTGGCGCTATCGCTATAACCCAGCATCACGATTTGGCGATTTCCACGCGCCTGCAAATGCTGGCGATATAGCGGATCCGCAAATAGCGCCTGCATCGTTGCTGGCGCACCCTCAAGATCGGCAACCGTTTCAAACAAGGGCGCCACATCCAGCGGCACTTGGTCTTCTGCTACACAGCCCGCAAGCCGCGCCAACGCCAGAACCGCCAAGGCATCCGCTTCTGTATGCGCCATGCTGATGATGTAAGGGCCAAACGCGCGCATGCCCATGCTGTTTTGCAACGCACGAACCGTTCTAAAAACGGCGAGAGTCGCCTCTGCATCAGGATGATGCATTGCCACCGCATCAGGCGCACGCATCAATGCATGAAGCTGCTCAACACGGGTTTCCAGCGCATGTTGGCTCCACTGTTCATCCTGCAACAATGCCGCCAACGCCTGTTCATGTACTGCAGAGTCTTGTCGCAAATCCAGTGCAGCAAGATGGAAGCCAAATGTGCGCGCACGCCACAGCACCCGCCGCAACGCAAACTGACCAGCATGCTCACCCCGATGCTGGCTCAGGCTGGCATCAATCAGCTCCAGATCACTCACGAACGTCGCGGCATCGGCATATGCCCCTTGGCTGCCCGTTTGCGTTGCCTGCAAACGTGCCCGCATGGCCCAAAGTAGCTGGCGATAAGGCATATCAGCCAGTCGCGGGCGCGAACGCACGGCACCTTCTGGCAACAAGGCACGATGTGCTGCTGCACGTTGTTCGATTTCCGCATCGACCTCTGCCTGCCCATCGCTTTGCGTCAGGATGTCACCCAAGGCACGCAAATCGGCAAGATAATCGGCAATCACACGTTCACGTTGCGCGGTCAATGCACGTTCAATAGTGGCTGCCCCCACATTTGGGTTGCCATCCATATCCCCACCCACCCAGGTACCGAAGCGCAGCATGGGAGGCAGCGCAATCTGCTCTCCATATACGGCCTGCACCGCATCCGTGAAGGCTTCATAGAACACCGGCAACACGCGATAAAGCGTGTCGCTCAAGTAGTAGCCGATATGCTCAATTTCATCGTCCACACTGGGCCGCAACAACGGGGCTTCATTGGTCTGCCATGCGGTGGTCAACGACTGCCGAATACGCGCTTCGTCAGCACGTCGCTCAGGTGGTGTGCGCGTGCGATCAATATCAGCAATCAAGCGGTCAACAACGGTTTTTTCCTTCAACAGCAAAGCACGCCGCACAGCTTCGGTGGGATGTGCCGTCAACACAGGTTCAACCCACAAGCTTTCCAGCCGCTGCTGCAACTCTTCCAGCGTGACACCCCTACTACGAAGCTCAATAAGCGCAGCCTCAAGCCCGCCTGGCTGTGGCGCATGTTGCAAACGCTGATAATCACGTCGGCGCCGGATACGGTGCACGCGCTCGGCCAAATTGGTGGCACCGAAGTAGGCAGAAAATGCGCGCACCAGCGGTGCGATTTCAGAAAAGTCCACTTGCCCCAAACGCTCAATCAAAGCATCTGCTGGTGCATCGTCTTCACGACGTGCAATAGCCAGCTTGCGCACGTCTTCCACCTGCATCAGAAACTGCGGCGACACCTGTTCAACCAGCATTTCTCCCAACATATTGCCCAGCCTGCGCACATCCTCTCGCAGCAAGGTATCTGTGTCGGAAAATTCAATTTGTTCGCGGAGGGGTCTCGTTACTCTCGTCATTCCTGCAGGCTAGCGCATTTCTTGTGCGTTGCAGCAAAAAGTTACCGATGCAATTAAATTGCCTCAGTACGCAAAATCACGGAATACAGGGTCAACACTGCCCTGCCATGCCCCGTGATAAAGCTGAAGTTTGCGTTCTGCTGGCACCAGATTGGCTTCGACACTTTCAATCAATGGCTCAAGGAAGCGTGTCTCATCCGCACCGTCCTGATGACGCCTGCTGCGCCGTGCCAAGCCTTGGGCAGCAATCTTCAGCGCTTCACGCGCCAACTCGCGCACGGTTGCGCCACGGAATGGCAGTTTCAATGCATGTTTCGGCACACCATCACGCAGCGCATGGCGTTCCGCAATGGAAAAATCCTTCACCAAATCCCAGGCTGCATCCAATGCCGTGTCGTCATACAGCAACCCCACCCAAAACGCGGGCAAAGCGCAAAGACGGTTCCATGGGCCGCCATCAGCCCCGCGCATTTCCAGATATTTTTTCAAACGGACTTCCGGAAAAGCCGTGGTCGTATGGTCGGACCAATCACGCAAGGTGGGAAGCGCGCCCGGCAACACATCCAACTTGCCTTGCAGGAAGTCACGGAACGATTTGCCACTGGCATCAATATATTCACCCTGGCGGTGACTGAAATACATCGGCACATCCAGCAGGTAATCGACATAACGCTCGTAGCCGAAACCATCCTCGAAAACGAAGTCGAGCATGCCCGTGCGGTCAGGGTCGGTATCCGTCCAGATATGCGAGCGGTAACTCAGGTAGCCATTGGGTTTGCCCTCGGTAAATGGCGAATCGGCAAACAAGGCTGTTGCGATTGGCTGCAGTGCCAACGAAACACGAAATTTCTTCACCATGTCCGCTTCGGAGGCATAGTCCAGATTCACCTGCACAGTGCAGGTGCGGGTCATCATGTCCAGCCCCAGGCTGCCCACTTTCGGCATGTATTGGCGCATGATCTTGTAGCGCCCTTTGGGCATCCATGGCATTTCATCTCGCGCCCATTTGGGCTGAAACCCCATCCCCAGAAAACCCAGTTGCAGCTCGCTGGCTACCTCGCGCACTTCACTCAGATGTGTGCCGACTTCTTTACAGGTGTCGTGGATGGTTTCCAATTGTCCACCCGACAACTCCAATTGCCCGGCGGGCTCTAAGGTGACGGATGCATCATCACGTTGCAGCGCAATCACCCGGTCATTCTCGGTGATGGGACGCCAGCCGAAGCGCGTCAAGCCCTTCAGCAACGCCTCAATGCCACGCTCCCCATCAAACTCGGGGGCGCGCAGATCATCCAATCGGAACCCGAACTTTTCATGCTCGGTACCAATGCGCCATGCCTCACGCGGTTTTTCACCCGAAGCTATCTCAGCCACCAACTGACGGCGGTCGGTAATCGGGGTATCACTGGCAGTACTTGGTCCGGACATTGTGGGATTCCATTAACACGTGGCAACAGAATATCCCGAACACCACTGCAACACAGCCCCATCACGAAACCTTAAGCGTTGCATTGATGCATGCAATGCGGCTTACACGGCGTGTCGCCAAAATAGATAGATGGCAACGCAGTTGGTCAAGGCGTCATGTAAGAACCAAGCCACGCGAAGCCGATGGCAGCCGTTAGATTTCCAGCCAACCGGCAACCACAGCGCGCAATGTATCCACGCCTTGTTTCGATTCCGACGAAAACAGTTGCACGCTTGCGCTATCAGCGTACAGGCGCGACAACTCCATGCGCACCGCCTGCAACGTATTCCCTGCAGCGCCCCGTCCCAGCTTGTCGGCCTTGGTCAGCAAGACATGGGCGGGCAAGCCGCGCTGCATGGCATAACCCAGCATTTGCCGGTCGTACTCTTTCAGCGGATGACGGACATCCATCACCACCACCAGACCCCGCAAGGCAAAGCGGTTGT
This sequence comes from uncultured Thermomonas sp., assembly GCA_964481865.1. Lineage (GTDB taxonomy): Bacteria > Pseudomonadota > Gammaproteobacteria > Xanthomonadales > Xanthomonadaceae > Thermomonas. Next base: position 15,238 of record CAYZUG010000021.1, read on the forward strand.
GGAAATATTCTTGAATAAACGCCTGCCAATGTGCCTGCAAATCCTGCGGCACCTTGGCATAGCCGTACCCCGGCAAGTCCACCAGAAAACGGTTGTCATGCGGGGGGATCTCGAAATACACCAATTGCTGGGTGCGTCCCGGCGTCTTGGACACCCGGGCTAGCGCATTCTGCTGACACAGCGCGTTCAATGCGGAGGATTTCCCCGCATTAGAGCGCCCGGCAAATGCAACTTCAAAACCCCCATCGGCTGGAAGCTGACGGGGCGTGTGTGCCGCTAATTGATAGCGGGCTCGTGCGAAAGGATTGGGTGCTGCCATGGCTATAGCATGGCACGTTCGGCGAGAAATGCACTGCCGTTTGACCACTTCGGTCATCTCCGCCCATAATTCGCATGTTACGCGGCCTTGTCCGTCTCTTTATGCCAGTGGAGTTCCACATGCGTCCAATTCACGTCCTTGCCGGTGTTGCCTGTCTTTCCCTTGCCGCTGCTGTCTATGCGCAAAGCACAGCCATGGCTGCACCCGACAACGCCCCCGTGCAATCTGCACCCTTGGCAGAAAAGCCTGCGTCATGGGGCGATGCACAAGCCGGCCAAGGTAAAGCCGCCGTCTGTGCAGCCTGTCACGGCATTGATGGCAATGCGATGCAGCAAAACGCACCGCGCATTGCGGGCTTGCAAGAGCGCTACATCGCCGAACAGTTGCACCTGTTCAAAAGTGGCGAACGCAATACGGGTCTTGCCGCATTGATGGCGCCTTATGCCACGATTCTCAGCGCCCAGGACATGCGTGATGTTGGCGCATGGTATGCCACGCAAGCACCAGCTTCGGGCGTGGCTGATGACACCGTGATTGCCGAAGGCGAAAACGCCGGCATGATGTTCTATCAGGTGGGTGAACGCCTGTTCCGTCGCGGCGATGTTGCCCGCAATATCCCAGCCTGCATGGCATGTCATGGCCCCTCTGGTGCTGGTAACCCCGGCCCTGCCTATCCTTCGCTGCAAGGCCAGGACTCGGTGTATGTGGCACGTCGCCTTGAGGAATACCGCAGCGGCACCAGCACCTATAACAACCCAGCGCACTTCAAGCTGATGGCCGATGTTGCCAAAACGCTGAGCAACGAAGAAATCCAGTCGCTGGCCAGTTATGTGCAAGGTCTGCACACACGCAGCACCGTTGCTGCGAAGAAATAATCGCGAAGCAGCTTTCTGCTTCACCTTGCGTTGGCTTCGGCAAGCCTATGCTTGCCAAGCCTTCCATTTCGCTGGAGCCTGATTTTATGCGCGCCTTATTGCTGTTATGCGTTCTCATGCTGTCTTCATGGTTGCCGGCACACGCACAAAAACAACTTCCCGGACTCACTGAAGGCCAGCACTATCGCTATATCGAGCAAGGTGCACCTTATCAACAACTGGCTCCCGGCATGGTGGAAGTGGCAGAGGTCTTTGCCTACACCTGTCCGCATTGCGCCCATTTCTCACCGATGCTTGAAGCCTGGGCGACTCGCCTGCCTAAACAAGCGCGCTTGGTGTTGGTACCGGGTGTTTTCAGCCGTGACGATCCGTTCTCACGGATCTTCTTTGCCGCACAAAAAAGTCAGTCGTTTTCTGTTCTGCACCCTCGCCTGTTTGCCGCCCTGCATGAAACAGGTGAACTGCCGCGCAATGCTTCCATGGCACAAGTGGAAGCCTTCGCCAGCAAAGTGCAAGGTGTTAATGCCGCCGCCCTGAAAGCTGCATTACAAGACGACGCGAAGCTTGTTGAGCAGCTGCGCCAAGCCTATGAATTTTCTGCCCGCAGCCAGATTGAAGGCACGCCATCACTGATTGTGGCCGGGCGTTATTTGATTCTTGGCAATAGCTACGAAAGCTTGTTGAACAATGCAAACAGCGTGGTGCAAGCCCTACTCCCGAAACAAGCCGCACCCGCCAAACCAACCAACAAGCCCGCAGCAAAGCCTGTTGCGAAACCGGCAAACAAACCTGCCGCCTGATTGATTTTTTTGTCTGACGGACGACCACCATGATGCTTTCTCGTTACGCCCTTGTTCTGCTTGCCGCATTTGCCCTGAGTGCTTGTCAGAAAGACACGCCCGCACCGGTTGCTTCGGATGCAACGGCCAATACATCCAGTCAGACCACCAGTGAAGAAGACCCGCAGCGCATCGCTGCTGCCGAAGCCGCCATCAAAGCGGCAGAAGAAGCCGCAGCCCAAGCCCCGCCACCGGTAGAAGGCGTCGATTATGTTGTTGTACCCAACGGGCAGTCCTTTGACACGCCTGCCGATAAAGTGGAAATCGTCGAATTCTTCGGTTACGTCTGCCCGTTCTGTGCAGCGGTTCAGCCGACCACTGCCGCAATGAAAGCCAAGCTGCCGCCGGATGTGAATTTCATTTACATTCCTGCGCCATTTGGCTCCATGTGGGACAACTATGCCAAGGCCTATTACGCTGCAGAAGCAATGGGAATTGCCGACAAATCGCATGATTCCATGTACCGTGCCATTCATATCGACAAGACCCTGAAGGGCGAGTTGGGGATGGACAAGCCCGAAGAAATCGCTGCCTTCTATGGCCAGTACGGTGTTGATGTGGGGCAATTTCTGAGCACGATGCAAAGCTTTGCGATTGCCTCCAAGGTCAATCGTGCGCGGCAATACATGACCGATTCGTTCAATGGCGAACAAATGGGCACCCCTTCTTTTCTGGTTGCTGGCAAATACCGTGTCAAAGGCAAGAGCATTGATGACATGTTCCGCATCATCAATCAGCTTGTGGTGGCAGAACGCGCCAAGCTAACGAGCAGCCAAGCAACAACAGAAGCACCTGCCTCGGAAACCACCGAGGCAACGGAAACAACCCCCTAAGCAACATGACACGGCGCCGACTTCGCCTGTTGAGCGCCAATATTCAGGCGGGTTCCAGCACGCGTGGCTACCATGAATATGTGACCCGAAGTTGGTCACATGTTCTGCCCGCTGGCAACAAACAAGGCGCTTTGGACAGCATCGCGCAACTGGCGGTTCAACATGACATTGTTGGCCTGCAAGAAGCAGACCCGGGAAGTCTGCGCTCAGGCTTCACCAATCAAACGCACTATCTTGCTGAACGTGCAGGCTTTGCCTATTGGAGCCACCAACCCAACCGCAATGTTGCGGGTGTTGCCTCAAGTGCCAATGGCTTGTTGAGCCGTTTAGAACCTATCTGCATTGAAGATCACACCCTGCCAGGGCGCGTCAAAGGGCGGGGTGTTTTGCTTGCCAGATTCGGACGCAATGACAGCGCGCTGACCATTGCCATTGCCCATCTTTCCTTGGGGAGTCGCTCGCGTCAGCAGCAAATCGACTTCATCGCCGATTTACTGAACAAACATCCGCACGCGGTCTTGATGGGGGACTTCAATTGCGACCCTGATTGCACGGAGATGCAAAGCCTGTATCGCCAGACACAACTGCAGCCTCCGCAGCATTGTCCGCCAACATTCCCATCATGGCGCCCACAACGTGCGATTGATCATATGCTGACCACACCCGCACTTGCGATCACCCAGATGCAGGCGATTCCTGCAGCGCAATCCGACCATCTTGCGCTATCAGCCTCGCTGGATGTACCGGAAACCGCATTGCGTTAATACGCTTTCTTTTACCAGGCGCTATACGCAAACGCACACCCTACCAGCAGCATAAAGACGGCGAAAACACGTTTCAACGCCACCCCGCTTAAGCGATGTGCAAGACGTGTCCCATACGGCGCTGCCAATACGGAAGTCACCGCCACACCCACGGCTGCAGGTAGATACACATACCCCACCGACCCGGGCAGCGTGAGTGCACCTGCAGGTGCTTGCAAGGCATAGCCCAAGGCGGCGGCCAAGCCAATGAAAATGCCGCACGCCGATGATGTGCCAACCGCACGGACTGGTGCAACGCCGCGCCACACCAGAAGCGGGACGGTCAAGCTGCCGCCACCGATGCCTACAATTGCAGAAACACCACCGATGCCTGCTCCAGCAACGCTGTAACCGGCACCACGCGGCACAACACCGCTATCCACCTGTTGCTGTCCTTTCACAAATGCCATCTGCATCGCAATCAAGATGCAATACACCGCCACACACCAGCGAAGTACTTGTCCATCCAGACCTATCGCAAAACGGCTTCCCAACCAGCCACCCAGCAACATCCCTGGCACCAGCCACACCACGGTCGTCCACAACACACTGCCACGCTGATGATGCGCACGCGCAGATGAGGTTGCGGTCAGCACAATACTGGCCAGTGAGCTGGCCAAAGCCGTATGCATTGCCGCATCTGCTGGAACGCCTTGCCAAGGCAACAACCACGCCAGCGCACCCACAAGCACCAAACCACCACCGATGCCCAACAGGCCTGCCATTACACCTACGCACAGCCCCAGCAAGGGATAAATCAGCAAGAACGACATAACACCTCAAGACGCGGCAACAAGGCGCACATCATCCCATGAAATGCCGTTTCGTCTGAACGCGACGCGTTGCATACCCTGCTTCTTCGCTGCGCATCTCGCCGCTTTTTGACAGCTCGGCTATAGTGCATCCATGTATAAACTTGCTTCGTTCTTCTGCGTTGCCGCACTCGTGCTACCCAATACCTTGGATGCACAATCGACATTGCCTCCAGGCCTGCAAACCACACGCACACCCGCGGTCATTGCATCCGCCAGCAATGCATTGCAATCGGCTTTGGCGCGTGCAACAGACACAGGGCTGAGTGACGAACAATTACAGGCATTTTCGACAGAACCTTTGGCCAGCTGGCTGGAATATGCTGCACTGAGCCAGCGCATCAAAACGCTGCCTGTTGCGCGTGGCGCACAGTATTTGACGGCATACCGCGACACTGCCGCCGCCTCGCGTTTTCGTGCGGAGTGGGTATCCGCATTAGCCGAACGCAACGAATGGCAGGCAATGCTTGATCAATGGCAGCCAGACCTGCAAGACACCGCACTGCGTTGCCTGTCATTGCAGGCACGTATGGCCGTCAATCAGGCCGATGCGCAATGGGTGAAAGACGCACAGACCATTTGGGCCAGCACAGGCAGCGCTCTGCCCAAACAGTGTGACAGCGTTATCACGCAGCTCAAAGCCAAGGGTGAGTTAAGCCCAACACTGCTCTGGCAGCGCTTCGACCAAGCGGTTGACGCCAGACAAACAGGCGTCATGCGCAGCATTGCAGACCTTCTGCCAGCAGATGACGCCACACTTATCTCCCGCTATATCGCGTATCTGCAATCCCCCAGTACTGCTGTTCAGCAATGGCCGAAAACCGCGCGCAGCCGTTTGGTCGCCAGCACCGCATTGGCGCAGTTAGCGAAAAATTCGCCTGCACAGGCAGAAACCCTCCTTGCCAGTGTTGCCACAGCCTTGGAATTTACCGAAGCCGATCGCGGTCGCGTTCTGCATCCCATTGCACTCTGGACAGCAGCGTCTTACCTGCCCGATGCTGCACGTCGGCTGGCAGCAGTCCCGGCCAGTGCATATGACAGCAATCTTCACGAATGGCGTGTGCGTGAAGCACTGTCACGCAGTGATTGGTCAGCCGCCTTCAATGCCACTCAATTGATGCCCGAAGCACAGCGTACTGACTCCCGCTGGTTATATATTGCTGCACGCAGCAGTGAGCTGGCAGGCGATCCATCCACGGCACAACGTCTGTTCCAACAGGCTGCACAGAAATCGGACTTCCACGGTTTTCTTGCCGCAGACCAATTGAACCAACCCTATACGCTTTGCCCAGCCACCGTGACAGCAAACAACGCAGACAAACAAGCGCTTGCTGCCAACCCCGAATTGATACGCGCCATCCAGCTTTTCAAGCTGAACCAGAAAGCCTGGGCAGTGCGTGAATGGAACCGTTTGGTTGCTGGTCTGAATGAAACCCAGCGCCATCTTGCCGTCGAAATCGCCCAAGACAATGGCTGGTTCGATCGCGGCGTGTTTGGCTTGCTCAACGTCAATGGCAAACGCTATCCCGATGAGCAACGCCTGTATGCCCTGCGTTTCCCCTTGCATTACGACAGCATGATTCAGCAAGAAGCCACGCGACAAAACCTTGATCCTGCGTGGGTAGCAGCAGAAATCCGCGCAGAATCGCTTTTCGATACCAGCGCACGTTCAAGTGCTGACGCACGTGGCTTGATGCAAGTCCTGCCAAGCACCGGCGCAGGTGTTGCCAGCAAAATTGGAATGCCCTGGCAAGGCGGGAACAGTCTTTATGACCCTCATACCAACATCCGCCTTGGCACCGCTTATTTAAGGCAATTGCTTGACCGTTATGAAGGCAAACCCTATTTGGTCATCGCTGGCTATAACGCAGGCCCAGCGCCGGTCAACCGTTGGTTGACACAGCGCGCAAACCTGCCAGCCGATCTGTGGATTGAAACGATTACCTACCGTGAAACCCGCGAATATGTCGCCAGAGTATTGAGTTTCAGCACGCTGTACGACTGGCGTTTCACGGGCAATGCCCTGCCCGTTCGCAATCGGATGCTTGGGCTACAGGAAGGAACCCGCAAAGCCTTTGTCTGCCCAGAGAGCAATACTTCCGCACCCGAAAAGAAGACATAACACGCGCTGAAGCAAGCGGCGCTTAACTCAAGCGCCGCACCTGCGCACCCAGTGCGCACAACTTGGCCTCAATTTTTTCATAACCGCGATCCAGGTGATAAACACGGTCGATCAGTGTTTCACCTTCTGCCACCAGACCCGCCAGAATCAGGGAAGCGGATGCACGCAAATCGGTGGCCATCACCGGCGCACCACTGAGGGTTGGCACACCACGTACCACTGCGGTATGTCCATCCACACGAATATCCGCCCCCAGGCGCAATAATTCATTGACGTGCATGAAGCGGTTTTCGAAGATCGTTTCATTCATCACCCCAACACCTTCTGCCACACAGTTCAGCGCCATGAACTGTGCCTGCATATCAGTAGGGAACGCCGGATGAGGGGCAGTGGTGATATTGACGGCCTGCGGGCGCTTTCCATGCATCTGCAAGCTGATGCGGTCGTCTTCGATGCTGATCTCTGCACCGGCCTCACGCAGCTTATCAAGCACCGCATCCATCGTGTCAGGGCGCGTGTGCGTGGCTGTGATGCGCCCTCCTGTCATGGCGGCTGCGACCAGAAATGTACCGGCTTCAATCCGATCGGCAATCACGGCATGCTCGCAGCCCGATAACCGCTCGACACCTTCAACCACGATCCGCGGTGTGCCTGCACCGCTGATCTTTGCCCCCATGGCATTCAGGCAATCTGCAAGATCAACAATCTCTGGTTCCATCGCGGCGTTTTCCAGCACTGTTGTGCCTTCCGCCAAGGTGGCAGCCATCAAGACGTTTTCTGTTGCCCCCACGCTAACCAATTCGAAGACGTGCCGCGCACCACGCAAGCGCCCTTGGCAATGCGCCTTGATGAAACCATGTTCAACCACGATTTCAGCGCCCAGCGCCTGCAACCCCTTGATATGCAAATCAACAGGACGCGACCCAATGGCACATCCACCCGGCAGTGAAACTTCGGCATCGCCGTATTTCGCCAGTAATGGCCCTAAGACCAATACCGAAGCACGCATGGTTTTCACCAGTTCGTAAGGCGCAATACGGCTGGAGACTTGCCGCGCATCCACCTCAACGACATCGTGCTCATGCTTGACCTGGGCACCTAAGCCCGCCAGCAATTTGGTCGTCGTCAGCACATCATGCAGATGCGGTACGTTCGTGATACGCACCGGGGCGTCAGCCAATAGCGTGGCGCATAAAATCGGCAGAACAGCATTTTTTGCGCCAGAAATACGCACTTCACCCATCAATGGGGTGCCCCCGATCACGGAAATTTTGTGCATCAGCGTGCGGCCTCAGCGGGGGTCAGTGTTTTCAGTTGCAAAGCATGAATCGCGCCGCCCATCAGCTCACCCAGGGTGGCATAGACCATGCGATGACGCGCCAAAGGCAGCTTGCCGGCAAAGGCATCGCTGATGACAGTGGCCTCAAAATGCACCCCATCATCCCCCTGCACCTGGACATTGGCGCCGGGCATGCCGACTTCGATCATTTGACGGATAGTGTCTGCGTTCATAGGTTTAGTGCAAGACTCGCATAAAATGGACATTCAAGTTTAACGGAAACCTGCCGTGCCTCCTGTTCAACCATCTCCTTCAGACAGCTTTGATTTCGCCAGCAGTGGGCAGCGCGTGTTTGCGCTTGAGCGTGATGCCCTTGCAGCAGTGGCGCAACGCATTGATGGCGCTTTCACGCAAGCCTGCCACATCATCACCGCCTGCAAAGGGCGTGTTGTCTGCACGGGCATGGGGAAATCCGGGCATATCGCACGAAAAATTGCCGCAACACTGGCATCCACCGGCACACCGGCGTTTTACATGCACCCAGGCGAAGCGGCGCATGGCGACTTGGGCATGGTGACCGATGCCGACGTCTTGCTGGCGCTGTCGTACTCCGGCGAAAGCGACGAAATTTTGTTACTGCTGCCTGCCCTGCGCCGTCAAGGCAACCCGATCATCGCCATGACCGGCCGTGAACATTCCACACTTGCACGCGAAGCGAATGTGCATCTGGATGTGGCGGTTCCGGTGGAAGCCTGCCCACTGCAACTTGCCCCCACATCCAGCACAACTGCCAGCCTTGCCATGGGTGATGCCTTGGCTGTTGCCTTGCTGGAAGCACGTGGTTTTACCGCCGATGACTTCGCCCGCTCCCACCCGGCTGGCGCACTGGGACGTCGATTATTGCTGCATATCTCTGATGTGATGCATGTGGGGGATGATGTTCCGCGCGTGTCGCCTTCCGCCAGTATTCGTGATGCCTTGGTGGAAATGGGTCGTAAACGCTTGGGCATGACAACCATCGTGGATGATGAAAACCGCCTACTCGGGCTTTATACCGACGGCGACCTGCGCCGCAGCCTGGATGACCCCACGATTGACTTGCGCACAACCCGCGTTGATAGCGTGATGACCCGCAACCCGCGCACCATTCACCCTGATGCACTGGCAACCGAAGCTGCACAACGCATGGAGAAACATAAAATCCATTGCCTCTTGGTGACCAGCGCAGACAATGTACTGCTGGGAGCCTTGAACATTCACGATCTGCTGTTGGCACGGGTGGTGTAATGCAAGCGCCTTCTTATCCCGCCGATGTCGTGCAGCGTGCGCAAAGGATTCGCCTGATTGGTTTTGATGTGGATGGCACACTCACCGATGGCGGTCTGAGCTTTGACAGCGAAGGCCGCGAAAGCAAGCGCTTTCATGTCCAAGACGGCATGGGGCTGGTGCTACTGCGTCATGCAGGAATCGAAACCGCGCTGATCAGTGCGCGACACAGTGCTATCACGCTGGCACGCGGAAAAGAACTGAAAATCGCCCACCTGCATGTCGGTGAACGCAGCAAACTCGAGTGTATGCGCCGCATCGCCGAGGAATTGGGCATCGACATGTCACAAACCGCATTCATGGGTGACGACCTCCCCGATCTTGCTGCGATGCGTGGCTGTGGTCTTGCCATCGCGCCAAGCAATGCACATGCCTGGGCTGCTGATGCCGCCCATTGGGTCACCCCCCATGCAGGTGGTGACGGCGCAGCGCGCGACGCCTGTGATCTTTTATTGCATGCACAAGGACATATTGAAGCCATTTTGGCGCATGGTGAGCATCCATGAATTGGCGCCACACGCTCACGGTGATTCTGTTCATTGCTGCAATCGCCAGCGGCTGGTCAGCATGGAAACTCTCGCGCCCCGCCCCCGTGGAAAGCAGCATCGCCCGCCCTGACTTCATTTTGCACGACTACGAAGTGGTGTCACTCAATAAGCAGGGGCGGGAAGCCTTCACCTTGCGTGGCCCGGTTTTGCAGCGCAATCCCAATGATCAAACCATGACGATGGCAAATCCCTTGTTTCTTGTTCCCGACAAAACCGGGCAGTATTGGAAGATGCAAGGCGAGGAAGGCTTTGTTCCTGCCGATGGGCGGACGATTGAACTTCGTGGCGTGGTGCAAGCCAACAGCCCTGAACATGTCCCACCGGCCACGCGCATTGAAACCACCGACCTGCATATCAACCTGACTGACAACACCGCGACATCCAATACCGCTGTGTCTATCACCCGTCCTGGACTTACAATGCAGGGAACGGGGCTTGAAGCGGACTTCAACCGCCAGCACATCTCCCTTCTTTCTCAAGTCAAAACCCACTATGTCCCAAACCCGTGATTTTGCCGGCATCGCACTGGCATTGACCCTTGCCTGCCTCAACAGCACGGCAGATGCCCGCACCTCGGATCGCAACAAGCCGATGGATATTGAGGCGGCACGCAGCGATTGTGGGCTGGGGGAAAACGCCACCTGCACCTTTTCCGGGCAGGCCACCATTACCCAAGGCACGCTGCAAATCATTGCGGAAAAAGCCGTCGTCAGTCAAAACAACGGGCGTCCGCATCGTGCCCAGTTCACCGGCAGTGTTCGGCTGCAACAGGAAATGGACGATGGCGACCGCATTGATGCCAAGGCCAACCAGGTGGAATACGACATGCAAAACGAAATCATCGTATTTACTGGCGACGTCAATATCAGCCAAACGCGCGGCAATCTGAGTGGCGCACGCGTGGTGTACAACCTGAAAACCGGGCAACTGGAAAGTGGCGGTGGCGGCAACCGCGTCAAAATGCGCATTTTGCCCAAGGATGCCCCCTGATGCTGGTTGCAGAAGGCCTGCGCAAGCGCTATCGCGCACGGGAAGTTGTCCGCGACTTCGGTTTAACGCTGGATGCCGGTGAAGTGGTGGGTTTATTGGGCCCGAATGGTGCAGGTAAAACCACCTGCTTTTACATGATTGTTGGCCTGATCTCTGCCGATGCAGGGCGCATCGTTCTGGATGATGAAGACATTACCGACAGACCCATGTATGCCCGCGCCAAACTGGGACTGGGCTATCTGCCACAAGAACCTTCGGTTTTTCGCAAACTAAGCGTGGCCGACAACATTCGTCTTGCACTGGAATTGCGCCCTGACTTAGACGAAGACGGCCGTGAGCATGAACTCAACACACTGCTTGATGAGCTGCAAATCGGGCATGTTACCGAACAGCTCGGTGCCAGTCTTTCAGGTGGTGAACGCCGCCGCGTAGAAATTGCCCGCGCCCTTGCAGGCAAGCCACGCATGATGCTGTTGGACGAACCTTTTGCCGGTGTTGACCCTATTTCAGTCAATGAAATTCAGCGGATTGTGCGCCACCTCAAGCAGCGTGGCATCGGCATCCTGATTACCGATCACAATGTCCGTGAAACCCTTGGTATTTGTGACCGTGCCTATATTCTTGCGGAAGGCGGCGTACTTGCTCAGGGCGCTCCAGAGCAACTTCTCGAAAACCCGGATGTGCGTCGTGTCTATCTCGGTGACGACTTCCGCTTGTAAAGCAACACATCAGTACCCATCATTCTATTAATCGCTTTTGGGCACTCTGCCCAACATCACCACCAAGGAGGTCACCATGCACATTGAAACTTATGGTCAGCAGATGGAAGTCACCCCAGCACTGCGTAGTTATGTCGAAACACGTTTTGAACGCTTAAACCGTCATTTCGAACAAGATTGCGAAGTTCGCGTTCAACTGGGTCTGGAAAAGCCCAACCATAAGGCCGATGCCACGGTCGTGATTGCTGGCCGCACCCTGCATAGCGATGCTGTTGGTCAAGATATGTACGCGGCGATTGACCTGCTGGTTGACAAGCTTGACCGCCTCTTGGTCAAGCACAAGGAAAAACAAAGCGACCACCGTCGCTAATCCGCTATCCACAAGGGGTATCGTGTTTTCGATACCCCTTTTGCTTTGCATGCTCAGGCTTTCCTTATGAATGCTGCCCGCATTACTGCCACCGAACTCTTTGCCAACCAGCAAGAGCGTCTTGGTTTGCGTTGGCTTGCTGGTGAAAACACCGGTGAGCTTCGGGTTTTGCAAGCCGTTGAAACGGTTGCACGCCGCCCATCATTGGCTGGCTATCTCAACATCATCTACCCCAATCGCGTGCAAATCCTTGGCACCGAAGAATTGGATTGGCTGGATAGCCTTGATTCACGGCTGCGCTGGGAAACAATTCTCAAGATTATTGATTTCCGGCCTCTGGCCATTGTGATCAGCAAAAATCAGTCCTGCCCGGAAGACCTCCTGCAAGCCGCGCAAGAAAGCGATACCCCGCTTTGGATTTCCCCCTGCCGTGGGCATGAGCTGCTCAATCATCTGCAATATGTCTTGGCACGCACCCTAGCACCCCGCGTGACCTTGCATGGTGTGTTCATGGAGATTTACTCGATCGGCGTTTTGATTACCGGCGAATCCGGCTCAGGGAAAAGTGAACTTGCGCTTGATCTCATCACCCGTGGGCACCGCCTTGTTGCCGACGACGCCCCCGAATTCACCCAAATCGCCCCCGATGTTCTGGACGGCACCTGCCCTGAACTTTTGCAGGACATGTTGGAACTGCGCGGGCTTGGCGTGCTGAATATTCGCACGATGTTTGGTGACACCGCAGTCAAGCGCAATAAATACTTGCGCATGATCGTGCACCTGTCGAAACCGCAACACGAGCCAACACCCACCGGGATTGAACGCTTGACCGGTGATATCGGTACGCGCCGCGTCATGGATCTGGATGTCCCGATGATCACCATCCCTGTGATGGCTGGTCGCAACCTTGCAGTCTTGACCGAAGCTGCCACCCGTATCCATCTTTTGCGCAGCAAAGGGATTGACCCTGCCGCCGCCTTTATGGCACGACATCGCCATTTTCTGGAGCATTCGTCGTCATGACCGAACCCCAATCTTCCACCTTGGTTATCGTCAGTGGCATGTCGGGTTCCGGCAAATCCGGGGCACTACACACACTGGAAGATTTGGGCTATTACTGCGTTGACAATCTGCCTGCTGAACTTCTGCCAGAGTTCGTGCAACGCCTGCAAGATGCAGCCAATCCACCTTCGAAAATCGCAGTTGTCATTGATGCGCGAAATCTGGGTGATTTGGCGGATGTCCCTTCCACGCTTTCGCGTGTTGGTAAATTAGGCGCCAACCCCAAACTGTTATTTCTAGAAACCAGTGATGAGGTCTTGCTGCGTCGCTATGCCGATAGTCGTCGTCGGCATCCACTCAGCCACTTAGGACTGACACTCAGTGATGCCATTTCATTAGACCGGCAAGCGCTGCGCCCACTTCGGCAAATTGCTGACCACTTGATCGATACCAGCGACCTAAATATTCACCAGATGCGGCGCCATATTCTCACTGAGTTCGGGCTTTCCGGAACCGGTTTGTCGCTGCTGTTTCAGTCCTTTGCCTATCGGCATGGCGTTCCACCCAATGCCGATTTCGTCTTTGATGCACGAGTGTTGCCCAATCCCCACTGGGACGCAGTGCTCCGCCCTTTATCTGGGCGTGATGCGGAGGTGCGTCAGTATCTGGACGCGCAAGCTGACGTCAACACCTATGTCGCACAAGTTCAAGGCTTTTTAGACACTTGGCTTCCCAAACTCCGCTCCGAAACTCGGAGCTATGTCACCATTTCATTTGGCTGCAGTGGTGGCCGCCATCGCTCGGTGTATCTTGCCGAACGCTTCGCCAAACACTACCGCGCAACAGGCTGGGAAGAAGTGGCCGTGCACCATCGGCAACTGGATTGATTTCGCCATCTTGCCGCCAGCTGCGGCAAAATACTTCCAGATTCTCCTCCGCGTCTGTTAAGTTTGTTGCATGTCCGTAGGTATTCTTCTCATCACACACGAAGGTATCGGCAGCGCATTGCTGTCGGTGGCAACGCATTTGCTGCGCAATCTACCCTTGCCTTGTGAAGCTTTCGAAGTCCCCTTCGATGTCGATATCGCCACATTGCTGCCACAAGCCAGTGCTGCCATGCGGCGTGTTGATCAAGGAGATGGTATTTTGGTGTTGACAGATCTTTATGGCGCCACCCCCAGTAATCTGGCCTGTCAGCTTGCCCGCCTTGGCACACCGATACAGCGTGTTGCAGCACTCAGCCTTCCCATGCTGTTACGCGTGATGAATTATGCCGACTTAGACCTCAATGATTTGCCAGCTGTTGCTGCAGCAGGTTCCCGTAATGGAGCGATCATCAATGATGCGTAATCCATTCTTTTATTTTTGTTTTCGCAAGGAACGCGCATGATTCGCCGTGAGTTAAAAGTCAGCAATAGCTTGGGTTTACATGCTCGAGCCACCGCCAAGCTGGTACAACTTCTTTCTAGCTTCAGCTGCCATGCCACGCTGGAAGCGCGTGGCCGTGAAGTCAATGCCAAAAGCATCATGGGTGTGATGCTGCTTGCTGCTGGTTCCGGTGCAGAAGTGGTGTTGCGTGTAGATGGTGAAGACGAGCAGGCAGCAGCCGATGCTGTCACTGCTCTGTTTGAACGACGATTTGACGAGGATAGCTGATGCACTTGCTTCTGACAGGTCATGCAGCGTCACGTGGACAAGCCTTAGGGCGGGCACGCGTGCGTCAACCCCATGTTCTTGTCATTGATGAAGCGCGCATCGCACCCGACGACGTTCCAGCCGAACTTTCCCGCTTTCATGACGCCGTCGCCATTGTCCGCGCAGAAATGCAGGCACTGCGTTATCGTCTGCAAGACGCACTTGCCCAAGACGTCGGCGACTTCTTTGATCTGCATGCGTTGTTATTGGATGACCCTGAGCTTCTGCAGGGCATTGAATCGCTGATCGAAACCGAATATTACAGCGCCGATTACGCCTTGCGTTTGCAACGTGACCGTATCGCGGCAATCTTCGAGTCGATGGATGATGCCTATCTGCGAAGTCGAATTGACGACATCGACCAAGTGATCGGCCGCCTGCATGCCGCACTGCATAACTACGAAGCACTGATTCTTGGCACCTCCGGCGATATTCTGGTGGCCGACAATGTATCGCCCACTGAGCTGCCACAGCTGCAAGAACAAGGGGTTATTGGCATCATCACAAGTGCCGGAAGCCCGCTTTCTCATAGCGCCATTTTGGCACGTAGTCTGCACCTACCATTGATTGTGGGGGCGACGGATGCCTTGCAGTACATCAATGATGGTGATGTGCTGGTGATGGATGGCACCACGGGTCAGATCATTCTTGAGCCGAATGTCAAAGATCTGCGTGCCCACCAGGCGCGCGTCAAAAAAGCCAATCAAGAACGTCGTCAGCTCAATCAACTTCGCCGTGAACCCACCCGCACTCTTGATGACATGGAGATCAAGCTTTGGGCAAATGCCGAATCTGCCCATGATGTTAGCGAAGCACATGGTATTGGCGCTGTGGGTATCGGCCTTTATCGCACTGAATTTCTTTTTTTAGGGAGCGAACAAGCCCCTGATGAGGATGTGCAATTCCGTGCTTACCGCGATGCCGTCATCGCCATGACAGGGCGTTGCACCACGATCCGCACACTTGATCTGGGTGCGGATAAAATGGACAGTCATGGCCTGACCCAGCGCAATGAGCCAAACCCAGCATTGGGCTTGCGCGGCATTCGCCTATCACTCGCACAGCACTCACTGCTTGAAACACAACTGCGTGCCATTGCCCGCGCTTCGGCTTACGGAAAAGTACGCATCTTGCTGCCGATGATCACCAGCAGCGAAGAAATGCACACGGTACGCACAACGCTTGAGCAGATTCTCGATGCGCTGCGCAAAGAGGGGTTGGAAGTTGCCAAGCACATTCCGCTTGGCGCCATGATCGAAGTCCCCTCGGCTGCCCTATCCCTTTCCACGTTTATTCATCAGTGTGATTTTCTTTCCATCGGCACCAATGACTTGGTGCAATACCTCTTGGCCACCGACCGCACCAACGAAGCCTTGAGTACGCTGTACTCACCCCTGCATCCTGCCGTCCTGCGTGTTCTGCATGAACTTGTGCGCATCAGCAAACAGCATCAAACACCACTGACAGTATGCGGTGAGATTGCTGCTGACCCAGTATTCGTGCCATTACTGCTTGCTCTTGGTCTGCAAGAACTAAGCCTGCATCCCGACACCTTGCTGGAAGTCAGGCACTCCATTCGCCAGTACCACTGGGGGAAATTGCAAAAAGCCCGCCCCGCATTACTCCGTGCCCAAGACCGCGCAGAGATTGAGTATTGGCTGAGCCAGCATAGTTTACGCATGCATTAACGCCATTTCATGCCATTGAATCGCATTGAAAGGGTTAAGAATGGCTGGCTCATTTTTTCCTCTCGGGCGATAATAGGTAAACAATGAACGCCTGAACTGGTCTCCGCGTATCACATCGCGCTGAGTGCCTATCACCAGCCGGAGCCACGTATGGCAGAGGCAATTCGCGAAAAAACCGCACGACAGCTGCGGTTACTTTCCGACGCGCTGGATAGCGGTCGGCTTGGTCCTGTCCGTCGTTTGGTCAATACGCTTTCTCCTGCTGAAATCGGCAACCTGCTTGAATCCCTGCCTCCCGGAAAACGCACGGTCGTTTGGGGCTTGGTGGATGCAGAAGACGATGGTGAAGTCTTGCTGCATGTGGGCGATGAGGTGCGCGAAAGCCTCATCGCCGACATGGACCCCGACGAACTGGTTGCGGCGGTTGAAGACCTTGATATCGACGACCTCGCCGATCTGGCCGAAGATCTTCCGGATACGGTGATCGACGAGGTTCTGAAGTCGATGGATCGGGAAAACCGTGAGCGCCTGGAACAAGTGCTGTCTTACGACGAAGACACCGCTGGGCGTTTAATGAACCCGGATGTGGTGACCGTTCGTGCCGATACCACCATCGATGTGGTACTGCGTTACCTGCGTTTACGCGGTGAACTGCCCGAGCATACCGACCATCTTTATGTGGTCAGCAAACGCCACCAATACCTTGGACGCTTGGCATTACAAGCCTTGCTAACCCACGAGCCAAGCACACCCATCAATCAATTGATGGATGGTGAGCAACCCGCCATCGACGTGGATGAAACCGCAGACGAAGTGGCACGGCAATTCTCCGACCACGACTGGATTTCCGCACCTGTGGTCGATGACAACAATATCTTGCTTGGGCGTATCACCGTGGACGACGTGGTGGACATCATCCGCGAACAAGCCGAACACCAGGCATTGGGTGCAGCTGGCTTGGGCGAAGATGAAGACCTGTTCAGCCCTGTCTGGCGCGCCATGCGTCGCCGCTTGGTGTGGCTATCGGTCAACCTGTGTACCGCTTTCATTGCCGCCAATGTGGTGGGGCAGTTTGAGCAAACCATCGATAAACTGGTGGCATTGGCCGTTTTGATGCCCATGGTGGCAGGCCTGGGTGGCAATGCCGGTACACAGGTGATGGCTCTGGTTGTGCGTGGTCTTGCGCTTGGGCAAATTGCCGGTTCAAACGTACGCACGCTACTGTGGAAAGAATTGCGCGTCGCACTGCTCAACGGCTTGCTGATGGGAACTGTATTGGGCTTGATCGTGCTGGCTTGGTTTCAGAATATAGGCCTGTCCTTCGTTATTTTTACCGCGTTAACCATCAACCTTTTGCTTGCTGCCTCGGCAGGTGTATTGATTCCACTCGGGTTAAAACGCATGGGTTTTGACCCTGCATTGGCCAGCGGCATTTTCCTCACCGCCCTCACCGACTCGATGGGGTTCTTCACTTTCCTCGGGCTGGCTACACTGGTACTTCTTCGCTGAACCATTCCAGTTGCCTCACCACACACGATGCTCAAATTCCTGTTTCGCCTCTTTGGTAAAAAACCTGCAACACCTTCTCTCCGTCAAGCCGATGCAACAGTCTCGGCAACGGCAGTGGCCGCTTCGGAAACCGGCAGTACCGTAGAAACGGACAGTCTCAGTGCAGACCAAGTGCGCCAGCAGTTTCATCACTGGCTACTCGCCAGCGATATCAGCCCAGCAGATACCACATCTGCAGATCCCCTCACTGAAGCCAAAAAACAATTGGAACACGCCAGCAAGACCTTTGATATTGCAAAGCTGCCTAGGCTTCCTGCACTGATTCCGCAACTGATGGCCGCGCTGCGTCGCACCGATGTTGATGTAACGGAAATCGCCAACCTTCTGGCGCGTGATCCGATGCTGGCAGGGGAAGTGCTGCGTGTCGCCAATAGCGCGTGGTATCAGCGCGGCGGCAATGCGGTGACGTCATTGCTACAAGCGATTAAAACCATGGGGTACGACGGCCTGCGGCATGTCATTTTAAGCACGGTGATGCGCCCGATTCTGCGCGCCGAACCAGAGCACCCGAACTTTGCCGTCAGCGAACGGCTCTGGAGCTATATCGAAGCCTGCACATGGCTATGCGGACAACTTGCACCCGGTCGCTGTGATACCAGTGAGGCTCAGCTTGTTGGCGTGATTGCATCAACAGGGGCATCGGCATTACTGCGTACGGTGTCAATCCCAGTATTGGCACAAGCCTGTACTGCCGATGGTTTTTCGCACGTCTTCACCGCCACAACAAAACAGCTTTCATCGCATGCTGCCGCTTATTGGCAACTCCCTGAAAGTCTGCAAACCACCTTGCTTTCCACCCAAAGTCAGCACCCCACGGCAACTGCCGAGGTATTGATGGCTGCTGAACTTCTGGCAATGGCTGCCGTGCTTGAGCAAGCCAATTTGCTTGAACGCGCGCAGGCAGCAACCATTGAAACCCAGCTTCCACGTACCGCTGAAGATCGCTTGAAACTTCTCACGCACTTACACGACAGCATGCAAAAAACCGTCACATAAACCGCTGACGATTATCCAAGCAAGGTTTCCAGTACCGCCATTCGCACAGCAACCCCATTGTTGACCTGACGCAGCACCCACGACTGCGAACCATCGGCAACATCATCCGCAATTTCCACACCACGGTTCATCGGCCCAGGGTGCATCACGATGGCATCGGGTGCTGCACGCCGCAGCCGCGCAGCCGTCAACCCATAGTGGTGGTGGTAATCCTCTAGGGATTCAACCAGACCTTCCACCATGCGCTCGCGCTGCAAACGCAGCATCATGGCGGCATCCACACCCTCCAATGCAGCATCAAAATCATGGCTGACAACGCAGCCATGCAGGGTGTCATCATCGGGCAATAATGCAGCCGGCCCGCATACTCGAATTTCGCCACAGCCCAACATGCGCAATGCGTGTAAATCCGAACGCGCTACGCGTGAATGTTTCACATCCCCCACGATCAGCACTTTAAGACGTGAAAAATCTTCACCTTTGGCTTGCCGCAAGGTCAGCATGTCCAGCAAACCCTGAGTCGGATGATGGCTGCGACCATCGCCTGCATTGAGCAAGGCAACCCCCGGCTCTGCTGCTTCTGCCAGCGCCGCAACGGCGCCTTCAGCCTTGTGCCGGATAATGAACCCACGCACGCCCATCGCTTGGATCGTACGGAAAGTATCAAGGTCTGCTTCGCCCTTGGTCACCGATGATGTGGACGCATCAAAGCTCAAAACATGAGCCCCGAGACGCTGTGCCGCCAACTGGAAACTCAATCGGGTGCGTGTGGATGGTTCAAAAAACAATGTGCATACCGCAATCCCGGACAGACTGGGCACGGCCTCCGCTTCTGCAAAGTGCTGGGCACGCTTCAGCAGTGCATCCAGCTGTGGAAGACTTAAAGTGTCAAGACGAAGCAGATGCTGAAGGCGAGCGGAGCGATCAATCGACTGGCTCATACAATCCGTTACGGTTAAAGTTCAGAAGAATCCGACATAGTGTGCGGTGCGCTGAGCCAGCGTTCAACGATAATCGCAGCAGCAACAGCATCAAGTGCTTCCGCATCCTGTCGCCGCCGCCGCCCATCAGCACGCGCAGCGGCAAAACGCCGTGCCGCCTCTTGCGAGCTATTGCGCTCATCCACCATCACCAAGGGAAGCTGGAAACGTTCACGCAGAGCCTGTGCAAAGGCACGCGCACGTTTGCGCGCTGGCTGATCGCCTCCCTCAAGAGTCAATGGATCGCCCACCACCAAGCCATCGGGCCGCCATTCGCGCATTAAACGCTCAAGCTGCGGCCAGTCAGGACCTGCGGCATGCACATCCAGAACGGCAACAGCACGCGCACTTCCTAACAGCCCATTCCCCACAGCCACACCAATCCGACGCGCACCCACATCAAAGCCAAGTACAGTGCCATCGGGCTTGATCTGTGATTTGGGCTGGCTCATGCGTGCCCGCTATGTCCAGCATGGTTCAACAAATCAATGCCAAACCCGCCAGCAGCAGACTGCCAACGCTGCGGCAAAGGCAGATCAAACAGCACATCCCGTTGGCTAGGCACAACAAGCCAGCTATCGTCCATGATTTCCTGCTCCAACTGCCCTGCCCCCCAGCCTGCACAGCCCAGTACCACCAGCGTGCGTGCAGGACCATTGCCCTGCGCCATGGCCTGCAGAATGTCGCGTGACGTGGTGAGAAACAAACCTTCATCCACTTCCAGGCTGGAATCCCAGGTTGCATCACCATCGTGCAATACGAAACCACGCTCTGGATGCACCGGACCGCCATTCAGGACAGGCTGAATGTGCAATGCCGCGTTTTCACACGCCATCCCCATCTGCTGCAACACCTCACCCACGGTGTATTCGGAAGCACGGTTAACCATGATGCCCATTGCACCATCGGCATCATGCTGGCATACCAAGGTCACACTGCGTTCGAAGAATTGATCCCTCAACGACGGCAGGGCAATCAACAGATGGTTGGAGAAGCGATGGTCGGGCGCGTTCATGCGCATAGTTTAACGCGAGCGTGTCGCCGAAACCGCCATCCCCCTGATTTAGCGCAATTCTGCGATCTGCACCCCATCCATACCTTGCGCCAAGGTGCGCGCATCGCCACCTTGTGCCAGCTTGATCCGCAAGCGGACTTCGTTGCTGGAGTCGGCAAAACGCAAGGCATCTTCGTAGCTGATTTCCCCAGCCTGATACAACTCAAACAGGCTTTGGTCAAAGGTCTTCATGCCAAGCTGCACGGACTCTTTCATGACTTCCTTGAGCTTATGGATTTCGCCATCGCGGATGTAATCCTGCACCAAGGGGGTTCCCAGCAAAATCTCCATCGCCGCACGACGGGCTTTCCCGTCTGGGGTTGGAATCAATTGCTGCGCCACCACGCCTTTAAGATTCAATGACAGATCCATCAGCAACTGGTTGCGACGGTCTTCCGGGAAAAAGTTGATGATGCGATCCATCGCCTGGTTAGCGTTATTGGCGTGCAATGTGCACAGCACCAGGTGACCGGTTTCAGCAAATGCAATGGCGTGATCCATCCCTTCGCGGGTACGCACTTCGCCAATCATGATGACGTCGGGTGCCTGACGCAGCGTGTTTTTCAACGCATTTTCCCAGCTATCGGTATCAATACCGACTTCACGCTGGGTAATGATGCAACCATCGTGCTTATGCACAAACTCAATGGGGTCTTCAATCGTGATGATGTGCCCGGTGGAATTGGCATTGCGATAACCAATCATCGCGGCCAATGAGGTGGATTTACCCGTTCCCGTCGCACCCACAAAAATAATGATGCCGCGTTTGGTCATCGCCAATGTTTTGATGATCGGCGGCAGATTCAACTCTTCCACAGAAGGAATGCGGGTTTCAATGCGACGCAGCACCATGCCCACTTGGTTGCGCTGATAGAAACAACTCACACGGAACCGCCCCACCCCCGCCACACCAATGGCGAAGTTGCATTCGTGTGTCTTTTCGAATTCCTCGCGTTGCTGCGGGTTCATCACATTCAACACCAGATCACGCGACTGCTGCGGCGTCAGTGGGTTCTGGGTAATCGGCATCAGTTTGCCGTGCACCTTCATGGAGGGTGGCATACCAGCGGTGATGAACAAATCCGACGCTTTTTGATGCGCCATCAATTTGAGGAAGGAGGTGAAATCAATGCTGCTCATGCGCTGTCTCCTAAATTACTCAAATAGACGCTTGTCTTTCGCATACTCACGCGCATGCTGGCGTGTCACCAGACTCCGCTTCACCAAGTCTTGCAAATGTTGATCCAAGGTCTGCATCCCCAGCCCTTGACCGGTCTGGATTGCCGAATACATTTGCGCCACTTTGTCTTCACGAATCAGGTTACGAATAGCCGGGGTTCCCACCATGATTTCCCATGCAGCGGTACGTCCGCCACCGATTTTCTTGAGCAATGCCTGTGCAATTACCGCCCGCAACGATTCCGACAACATCGAACGCACCATCGGCTTTTCACCTGCAGGGAACACGTCGATGATACGGTCGATGGTTTTTGCCGCCGAGCTGGTGTGCAAAGTAGCAAACACCAAGTGCCCGGTTTCAGCCGCCGTCAGTGCAAGGCGGATGGTTTCAAGGTCACGCAATTCGCCGACCAGAATGATGTCCGGGTCTTCGCGCAATGCGCTACGCAAGGCTTCATTGAAGCCGTGTGTATCACGGTGTACTTCGCGTTGGTTGATCAAACATTTTTGTGAGGTATGCACAAATTCGATCGGGTCTTCTACCGACAGAATGTGGCCATATTCATTCTTGTTGATATGGTCGATCATCGCCGCCAGCGTGGTGGACTTACCCGAACCCGTGGGGCCGGTCACCAAAATCAAACCCTGTGGTTGCTCAATCAAGTCCTTGAAGATGCGCGGGCAACCGAGGTCTTCCAACGTCAACACTTCTGATGGAATGGTACGGAACACCGCACCTGCACCACGATTCTGATTGAAGGCGTTAACACGGAAACGTGCCAAACCGGGAATCTCGAACGAGAAGTCCACTTCAAGGAATTCTTCGAAGTCACGCCGCTGTTTGTCCGACATGATGTCGTACACCAGCGCATGCACTTGTTTGTGATCCAGTGCTGGGATATTGATGCGTCGCACATCACCATCCACACGAATCATCGGTGGCAAACCTGCAGACAGATGCAAGTCCGAAGATTTGTTTTTAACCGAAAAAGCCAGAAGTTCTGCGATATCCATGCCTACCCCTTGCACTGAACCTACGAAATTTGATTACCCTGTCAACACGCCAAAGACTAGCGCCCAAGGCGACTTCTTGGGCAGTATGAGCGTCTCCTCACCAGCATTCAATCACAAGTGCCACAACACACTGCAATTCTGACCTCAGCCAAGCCAAGCGCACTGCATACCGTACTGTCTTCGATCAATAACGCGAAACAGCGCTGTCATCGGCCTGACGTGCGCCTTGTTGCTGTCTCCAAGACGCGGGATGCCGCCGCGATTGCGGCAATGGCACAGCAAGGGCAGCGCGTCTTTGGTGAAAATTATGTGCAAGAAGCCCAGCCAAAGATTGCAGCCTTGCGTTCATTGCAGTTGGAATGGCATCTGATTGGCCATTTGCAATCGAACAAAGCCGAGCTTGCTGCCACCCTGTTTGACTGGGTGCAAAGTGTGGATC
>CAYZUG010000022.1:0-33649 GCA_964481865.1 uncultured Thermomonas sp.
TCACTGATTCTTGCGGTGCCTGCCGCCTTTGAATATGTGCTGGTGCATGAACTTTGCCACCTGATGCATCGCAATCATTCAGCGCAGTTCTGGCAAGCGGTACATGCACGCTATCCCGAATGGAAACAGCAGCGGGACTATCTTCGCAGCGAAGGACGCCAGCTCAAAGGACAACTACTGCAGCTTTTTTGCAAATGATGTGTCCTCTCTCGCGGATGCTTCCCGTTTTCAGGTACAGGGTCATACGTCAGGACGCATCCACATGAAGCTTCGCATTTATCACATGCTTGCCATCGTACTTGCCATCAGCATCTTGCCCGGATGCCAGAAAGCGCAAGACGCTATCGTCAACACCGCCCTCGAAAAAGCAACCGGCGCAAAAATTAATCGCGACAAGGGAGCCGTCTCCATTCAAACGGAAGAAGGCGAATTGCATGTGAAATCAGCCACTGATACTGCTGGCCTGACACTGCCCCCTGAATTCCCTGACGATGTCTATCTCCCCGGGAAATACAAAGTACTCAGCACCATGGTCATTGGTGATGGCCTGTCTCTTTCAGCTTCAACTCCAACCGATGTCAATGCGCTCTTTACCGACCTAGAGCAGAACATGCAAAACCAAGGCTGGAAGCGCGAGATGGTCTTGCGTGGCGACACTGGAAGCACGATCGCTTTCAGCAAAGACGAACAGCGGCAGGTTCAATTCACCTTGAGCAATGAAGAAGAAGACGGTGGAAGCTTTCTGGGCATCTTCATTTCATTGCCGAATAAAGATTAATCCGGCTTTGACAAGAACTGCAGCACCGATGCTGCAAGCACATCCGGCATTTGCATGTGCAAATGGTGGCCACCTGAAAACACCTGAAGCTGTGCATCTGGCAGCAGGCCAACACGCCGTTGCCGCTCATGGTCAGGGAAATACATCTGTGGTGGATCAGCAAAAATAGCCAGTACTGGGCAATCAATATTGGCAAGCAAATTATCGTTTTGCGCCTGACTCATGCGTACAACAGTAGGCAAGGTCAATTGTGGGTCGCTGCTCCATGAATAACCACCCGGCACTTCCTGCACCCCGCGTTCCACAAGAAGCTGCACCAAAGGTGCATCCAGCCCAGTACCGGGGACACGGTTAGCATGCAACCGCGTCAGCACGGCAGTTTCCATATCGGGAAATACCCGCAAGCTTTTTTCATGGATCCGCCGTTGCGCCACCATTCCTTCGCGCATGCGGGCTGCGGTATTGCTCTCGGCTTCTGTAAGTGCGCCCAGCATTTCAATCGCCACAACACGTTCAATACGCTCAGGGCAAGCGGCTGCCATCAAGCTTGAAATCCCAGCGCCCATTGAGTGCCCTAGAAGCGAAAAGCGGTTCCATTCCAAAGCATCAGCGACCGCAAAAACACTGGACATGGCATTGGTCAAATCATAATTCACCGCAGTCGGGAAATGATCGCTTCGCCCATGTCCCGGCAAATCCAGTGCAACAAGATCCAGCGTGCTCAGATAGGGCGCCATGGGCAGAAAACTGGCGGCGTTATCCAGCCAGCCATGTAAAGCCAGTACACGTTGTCCCTGCCCATCATTACGCAACGCGGATATCCGCCCCATTGGCAGATCAAAAGCCACTTCACGCATCACGCCACTCCGTATCTTGTTTCAGCAAATCCAACAGTGCCGTTACATGGTGCGCATCTGCGTTCAGACAGGGGATATAACGCAATGTCTGTCCACCAGCCGCACAAAATGCATCGGCATTTTCCAGACGGATTTCTTCCAATGTCTCCAAGCAATCCACTGCAAAACCCGGGCAAACCACATCCACCGTTTTCACACCATCGCGCGCCAAGGACTCCAGTGTCGGCTGGGTATAAGGCTGCAACCAACGCTCACGACCAAAACGTGACTGGAACGTCAACATCACCTCATCACTCGCCATTCCCAAGGCAGCGGTAATGGCTTTTGTGCTTGCCTCACACTGCACCGCATACGGATCCCCCTGCCTGACCAAGCGTTGCGGGATGCCGTGAAAGGACAGCAGCAAGCGTTCCCCACGCCCATGTGTTTGCCAATGTGCCCGCACCGATGCAGCAATCGCTTCCACCCAGTGCGGGGCGACATGATAGTCATGCAGCACTTCAAGCTTCATGCCTGTGCTGGCTTGTTTTGCCGCCTCTATAACACTGGCGGTGGTGGTGGTTGAATATTGCGGATAAAGCGGCAACACCCGCACCTTATCAACACCTTGCTGCCTGAGTTTTTGCATCACGTCGCGCAAAGCCGGCACACCATAACGCATCGCAGGATGCACCTGCCAATCCGGCACATGCTGTTGCATCGCCTCAGCCAGCCCTGCGGTATATACCGCCAGAGGTGAACCACCCTGCATCCAGATACCCGCGTATTTTTTTGCCACCACCGGGCTGCGGCGCGGCAAGATCACATAGCGCAGCAAGGGCTGCCAAACCAGACGCGGCAACTGCACCACATAAGGGTCGGACAGGAATTCCTGCAAATACGTGGAAACGGCCTGTGCAGTAGGCGCTGCAGGTGTCCCCAGGTTGACCAAAAGTAAAGCAGGCCGAGTGTCGAATGTGTTTTCCATCCCTATAGCATGGCATGCGTCACCTAACTTGCGCACATTGACTTAATATCGATTCATCTGCATCACGCCACGATGCTACTTCACACGCCTGTTTTGGAGACTCTTATGACCACCACACCACGCCGCCTTACGCTTGCTCTGGTTGCAGCGCTGATGGTGACCGGCGCCCATGCGGGTACCCGTGAAGATGACCGTGCCGATGATGCAGTTCGCGTTGTCAAACAGATTCAGGCAATTCCCGAATCCGCCATTCCCGACCGCTTGCTGGATGATGCCCGTGGCATCGTTGTTGTGCCCGACACATTGAAGGCCGGCTTCATGCTGGGTGGCCGTCGCGGGCTTGGCATGATGGCGGTTAAACAGGCCGACGGCACATGGTCCAACCCGGTGTTTATCAAACTTACCGGGGCAAGTTTCGGACTACAGGCTGGTGTGCAATCTGCCGATGTGATTTTGGTTTTCCGCAGTGATCGCGGCTTGGACAATATCGTCAATGGCAAATTCACGCTGGGTGCCGATGCTGGTGTTGCCGCTGGTCCTGTTGGTCGCAATGCTGCTGCCGCAACCGATGGCATGATGAAAGCTGAAATCTGGTCGTGGTCACGCGCACGCGGGCTCTTTGCCGGTGTAGCCCTGGACGGGGCGGTACTGTCGATTGATAACGGCGCCAACCGCACCGCCTATGGTGCTGGTGTCACTCCACGGATGATTCTTGAAGGCCGCGCATCCAAGCAGCCTTCAACAGCAATCAGCAGCTTCCGCAACACCTTGGAAGAAGCCACATACGCAGCACGTTATGCCCGTCAAAAGGCTGCCACACCACCGGCTGACCCCAATGCTGCCACCGTCCAACCACTGAATGATGACAATCCTGCCACCACAACCCCCATTCCTTGAGCCTTGATAGGCTAAAATCAGCTTTCTCCATCCATCACTGATAGGTACGCATTCATGGGCAGCTTTAGTCTTTGGCATTGGCTGATCGTTCTGGTCATTGTCCTGCTGGTCTTTGGCACCAAGCGCCTGACTTCAGGTGCCCGCGATTTGGGCAAGGCTGTCAACGAGTTCAAGAAGGGCGTGCAGGGTGACGAGGAAAAGCCGACACCTCGTATTAGTGAAGAAAAGTCACAGCAGACTTCCGAGCAACGCGAACGCGACGATGTCGCGCACTAATCTGCGAAACCTCACTGCCAATGTTTGATTTTTCTCTTGGCGAAATGCTGATCGTCGCTCTTGTGGCGCTGATTGTTCTTGGTCCGGAGCGCCTGCCTAAAGCAGCGCGCTTCACTGGGCTTTGGGTGCGCAAAGCCCGGGCGCAATGGCATGCCATGAAGAATGAATTGGAGCAGGAAATCTCCAATGAAGAACTCAAGCGCACGCTGCAGGAAAGCCAGCAAGTCTTGAAAGAAACTCAGGCCGAACTGCGCAGCATCGGTACCGATGTTGAGCGCGTACCCGAGCAAGTGAAAGAGGCTGTTGCCGCCCCTGCCACCACCTCGACTTCCGTCCCTGAAAACAAGGCCGAACGCGATGATTGACGCTGGTGGCGACGACTCAGAACGCCCACTCATCAGCCATTTACTTGAACTCCGCACACGTTTGCTGCGCGGTGTCATGGGGCTGGGTGTGGTGTTAGTGGCCTTGCTGCCATTTGCCAACAAGCTCTACGGCTTTCTGGCACAGCCTCTCTTGGCCAAGCTCCCCGCAGGTGGCCAACTGATTGCCACGCAGGTCGCCAGCCCGTTTTTCGCGCCACTTAAACTGGCGATGTTTGTTGCCTTATTGGTTGCGATGCCATGGCTGCTGTACCAGGCATGGGCTTTCGTTGCCCCAGGCCTGTATAAACGTGAAAAAAAGCTGGCCTTCCCGCTTCTCAGCTCATCACTTTTCTTGTTTTATGCTGGCTGTGCCTTCGCTTATTTTCTAGTGTTGCCCACCGTATTTGGCTTTCTGGCCAAAGTCACACCCGATGGTGTGGCAATGATGACCGACATCAGCGCCTATCTGGATTTTGTGCTGGTTCTTTTTCTTGCATTCGGCCTGTCATTTGAACTGCCAGTGGCTTTGGTTATTTTGTCGATACTGGGCTGGGTAACCCCAGCACAACTGCGCGAAGGGCGTGGTTATGCCATTGTTGGCATCTTCGTTGTCGCCGCCATCGTGACCCCACCCGACGTGGTCAGCCAACTATTGCTCGCCATTCCCATGTGCTTGCTGTATGAAACCGGCATCCTGGCATCCGTACTTGTGACGCGCAAACAGAAGGAAGCGCAATAAATACGTCCTGTTTGGCGTTACGCTTCAAACTCATGCATCGTTGTTGGCAAGGGCGGCGGTAACTCACCAAAGGTGTCACGCCAAGCCAAATACGCCGCGCCAACAATCAACACCAACACCACACTGGCAAAGCCCAGCATCACCAGCATTGCCAGCACACCCCCCAAGACAGGGTGCACAAGCCCGCCCAATACACCGACCAGCGAGGCCAGAAATGCCACCACAAGAGTGGCCACAACAATCGCTGCAATAAACAATGCGCCTGCCAACAGATTGGCTCCCGGGTTGCGTACCGACGCACGCAAGGCTTCACGCAGCGCCGCCAGCAAAGGCTGCCCAGAAAACAACATCAGTGGCGCAGCAAAAAGCATTAGGGCATAGCTGAAATAGTTGAACGTCAATTGCACCAAAAATAACAGCCCGGGATGCAGTGGCTCGGGCATTGTGGGTGGAACCCCTTGCATCGCTGCCTGCATCGCCTGCATGTAGTCGCGCCAATAATCACTTCCCGCCACCGCCACCATCAACATGCCGCCCACAATGGCAAGCACCACCTGCACCACGCCAAGCCAGGCTAATTGACGTCCCTTTGCCTGTCGCAAGGGAAGGAAAACATCGCGGGCGCGCACCTGCCGCCCTGATTCTGCTTCACGCAGCACGTGCATCAGGCCACCAAGCAAAATCGGCACCAAGACAATCACCAAAAGTGTGAGCGGCAGCGCCACCGCCAACAACGTGCCGACACTTTGCACACCGTCTTCTGTTTTTCCAGCCATCAGCATCAGCGATGACACCAACACGGCCATCAGCAAAACAGCGGCATACAACGCAGCAATCGCCAGCAATGCTGCGCCAAAGACTGCCCGTGGGTTTTTTGCACCCAAATCAATCGTTTGCCGAAACCAGACCCACCCGTGACTCATCGGCAATTTACGAATTTCCATGACACGCCTCAAAATGAAGCGCACAGCATACCTGAGCCAAGTCAGTTCCGTGCGTGACCAATGAACCGACGCAGCACGCCACGCGCCAGTGATGTGGCTTTGACCTCCGCCAGCATCTGCTGCACATCGCGCCCTTCTGCACGCAATGCATCCTGTCTTGCAGCGATATATCCCCGCATGTGCAGCACACTGAATTCAGGATGAAATTGCAGCCCCCACACATTGTCGCCATGGCGAAATGCATGACAGGCATCGTGTGCATTCGCCGCGAGTATCCGCGCGCCTGGTGGTGGCTGCAGCACACTCTGCAGATGTGTGACCTGTGCGGATATGACCTCTGGAAGCCCCGAAAACAATGGGTCCTGATGGGCTTCTGGAAGAATATCAAGCGCTACTGTGCCCATTTCCCGCCCCTTGGGGTTATAGCCCACCGTCCCACCCAGTGCGTGTGCAATCAGCTGATGGCCGTAGCAAATCCCCAACATGGGAAGACCTGCCTGTGCCGTCTTCGCCAACCATGTCGCGGCGGCTTCGCTCCATGGCAACTGCTCCGTCACCATGGCTGCCGAGCCGGTCACTAAGACCCCGGCAAACCCTTCACGGCTTGGCAACGAATCGCCTCGCTCAACATCAATGCAAATGGCATCATTGGCTGCCAAACCCGCTGCCACACGAATCCAGTGCGCAAAACTGCCGTGGCGTCGCATGCTGGCTGTGGGCTGTCCTGTTTCAAGAATCAAGAATGGAAGGCTCATGGCGACTTATACTAACCCGCTATCTTGGATTTTCATTCCCCATGACCGTCGCCATTACTTTTCAGCAACTCATTTCCCGCCTCAATACGTTTTGGGGCCAGCAGGGCTGCGTATTGATTCAGCCACTCGACCTTGAAGTCGGGGCTGGCACCTTTCATCCGGCCACCTTTCTGCGCTCCATCGGCCCGGAGCCATGGAACGCCGCCTATGTGCAGCCGTCACGTCGCCCCACCGATGGCCGCTATGGCGACAACCCAAACCGCCTGCAGCGTTATTACCAGTATCAGGTGGTGATGAAGCCCTCGCCTGACAATATCGTCGAGCTGTATTTCGACTCGCTCAAAAGCCTTGGCATTGACCCGCTGGTGCATGACCTGCGACTGGTGGAAGACAACTGGGAATCACCCACGCTCGGTGCCTGGGGTCTTGGCTGGGAAGTCTGGCTGAATGGTATGGAAGTCACCCAGTTCACCTATTTTCAGCAGGCAGGTGGGCTGGAGTGCAGGCCAGTACTCGGTGAAATTACTTACGGACTGGAGCGGTTGTGCATGTATTTGCAAAACTGCGACAACGTCTATGACCTTGTGTGGACTTATGGCCCTGACGGCAGCCCAGTGACGTATGGCGACGTCTATCATCAGAACGAAGTGGAGCAAAGCACCTACAACTTCGAACACGCCAATGTCGAAGAAATGTTCCACCGCTTTGATGCCTGCGAAGCCGAAGCCATGAAACTGGTTGACGCTGGCCTGCCCTTGCCCGCTTACGAACAGGTCATTAAAGCCAGCCATAGTTTCAACTTGTTGGATGCCCGGCGGGCCATTTCAGTCACCGAGCGCCAGCGTTATATCTTGCGCGTTCGCAAACTGGCACAGGCCGTGGCGGAAAGCTATTACACCCAACGTGAAAAACTTGGTTTTCCTGGCTTGAAACCCACCACCACTGGCAAGGAGGCCGTGTAATGAACATGCTCCCGCTTCTGATCGAACTGGGTACTGAAGAATTACCCGTTAAAGCTTTGCCGGGTCTGGCGCAAGCCTTCTTTGATGGTGTCATCACTGCATTGGATAAACGCGGTATCGCCATTGAGCGCAAAGATGCCAAGCCGCTGTATTCACCACGCCGTCTTGCTGTTCTTCTACCCGGTGTGGCGGTCGAACAACCGGAGCAGGCTTCTGAGGTTCTTGGCCCGTATCTGAATATCGCACTGGATACTGAAGGCAACCCCACCAAGGCGCTGCAAGGCTTTGCGGCCAAAACTGGGGTGGACTGGACAGCTCTGGAAAAAACCACCGATGCCAAAGGCGAGCGTTTTGTGCATCGCGCCGTGAAACCGGGCGCACGCACTGCCGACTTACTGCAAGACATTCTGGATGAAGCACTCCACGGCATGCCCATTCCCAAGCCCATGCGCTGGGGTGACCATGCCTATGGTTTTGCTCGCCCGCTGCACTGGCTGGTTGCGCTGCTGGGGAAGGATGTTGTCCCTCTGCATGCGTTGGGAATCCATGCCGACCGCATGAGCCGTGGCCATCGTTTTCTGCATGACAAAGCCGTGTGGATCAGCACACCCGAGGACTACATCGAAGC
The DNA here is from genome assembly GCA_964481865.1 of uncultured Thermomonas sp. Lineage (GTDB taxonomy): Bacteria > Pseudomonadota > Gammaproteobacteria > Xanthomonadales > Xanthomonadaceae > Thermomonas. The sequence goes on from CAYZUG010000022.1 coordinate 8,169, forward strand.
CCTGGCCGCCAGTCACGTTCTGGTTGATGCTGACGCACGCCGTCAACGCATTCTTGATGAGGTCAACAGCGCGGCACAAGCGGCAGGTGGGCAGGCGCGCATCAGCGACGACAATCTGCAGCAAGTCAACTGCCTCAACGAATGGCCGGTAGCCGTTCTCTGCGCATTTGAACGCGATTTCCTTGCGGTGCCGCAAGAAGCGCTGATCGAAACCATGGAGGCCAACCAAAAATTCTTCCCTGTGCTGGATAACGAAGGCCGCCTGACCGAACACTTTATCGGCATTGCCAATATCCAATCAAAAGACCCCAATGAAATTCGCAAAGGCTATGAGCGCGTCATTCGTCCACGTTTTGCCGATGCCAAATTCTTCTTCGATGAAGACTTGAAGCAAGGCCTTGAGGCGATGGGTGAAGGCCTGAAAACCGTGACCTATCAAGCCAAGTTGGGCAGTGTGGCCGACAAAGTGGCGCGCGTCAGCATACTGGCCCAAGCCATTGCTGCGCAGGTAGATGCAAACCCCAGCCTGGCCGCACGTGCCGCAGAACTCGCCAAAAACGACCTGCAAAGCCGTATGGTCAATGAATTCCCCGAGCTGCAAGGTATTGCCGGCCGCTATTACGCGCAGCGTGCGGGTGAACCCGATGATGTTGCACTGGCCATCGACGACGCCTACCGCCCACGCTTTGCCGCCGATGCGATTGCCGACTCGCAACTGGGCAAGGTGCTGGCGATTGCCGAACGGCTGGACACCCTAGTCGGTGGCTTTGCCGCTGGCTTGAAGCCAACGGGCAATAAAGATCCGTTTGCCCTGCGCCGCAATGCACTTGGGCTGGCACGGACAATTATCGAAAGTGACTTTGCACTGGACTTGCCAGCACTGTTGCAACAAGCGAATACCGCATTTGCAGCCCGCCAGGTGCAGGCCGATTGCAATGAGCTTTACGACTTCATTCTCGACCGCCTGCGTGGGTATTTCACCGACAAACATGTGCCAATTGCGCATTTCAATGCCGTGGCAGAACGTCGCCCAACCTCACTTGCCGATTTCGCACGGCGGATTGACGCCATCGGCGTGTTTGCCGGGCTTCCGGAAGCCAGCGCATTGGCGGCTGCCAACAAGCGCATCGGCAATATCCTGAAAAAAGCCGATCGCGTCATTCCTGACCACATTGACGGCAGTTTGCTGCATGAGCCTGCTGAACTGGCATTAGCCGAGGCAGTGGACGCCGCCTACAGTGAAACCACGCCCGCACTGGCCAGCGGTGACTATGTCACAGCACTGACCTGCCTGGCTGGGTTACGTGCGCCCGTCGATGCGTTCTTCGATGCCGTGATGGTCAATGCCGAAGACCCAAGCGTGCGCGCCAATCGTCTTGCCTTGTTGCAACGGCTGGCAAATCGCTTAGGCAGCGTCGCAGCGATTGAGCATCTTTCCGCTGCCGCATAACCGCAACCCTTGCATGGCGCGTGCTGAAAGACACATCAGCACGCGTCGGTTACTCTGCCCGCATGATCGCCTCTCTGCACCGTTTATCCTTTGGCCTTATCTGCTTATTGCTTGCGACTCCCGCGTTTGCGGTGAAAGTCACCAAGCTGGAGATCAAAGGGCTGAGTGATTCCGTCATTGAAGAAAATGTACGCACGTCGCTATCGCTGCATGGTGAAATGGATAAAGACCTGCGCGCACGTCGGCTGAATTATCTTTTGCAGATTGCCGAAACCGAAGCGCGTACCGCACTTGAACCTTTTGGCTATTACAGCCCCGATATTCAGATCGAACGCAGCGACCGACAAGAAAGCAGCGACAGCACTGAAAACAGTAGAGTTGAGGAGACAACATCGGGCGATACCGAGCCCGAACCTGCATCGCCCAACATCGCCCGTTCCCATAATGGAAAAGACGGCCTCACCATTACATTGAACATTAACCCGGGTACTGCAGTGCAGGTGCGGCAGCTGCAACTGTCGGTTATCGGTGATGCACAAAACGAGCCTGCCATCACGGCGGCACTGTCTGAGTTCCAGCCGCAACTTGGGCAGGTGTTTGATCATCGCCAATACGAAGCCAGCAAAGAAAAAATCTCCCGTCTCCTTGAACGACGCGGTTATTTTGATGCCGAAGCGACCCGACATACGGTCACCGTGACCCGCGCTGAAGCCAGTGCTGATATTGATCTGCAATGGACTAGTGGGCAGCGCCATCGCTTTGGCGACACCCATTTCAGCCAGCAACCCAAACGGATCATTCGTGATGAGCTGCTGTACAAACTGCTGCCTTGGCAGCAAGGCGATCTGTTTGATGAAGCTGAACTTGACCGCTTACGTCGCTCACTCGTTGGCCTGGATTACTTCAACCTGATTGATGTGCAGGCGCATCCAGATGCCACCGATGATTTGCATATTCCCATTGAGATCGAACTAATCCCGGCAAAGCGCAGTATTTACAGCGCAGGCGCCAGCTATGGCACGCTCAGTGGCACCGGTATTAACCTTGGTGTTGAACGCCGTTATTTGAATCAGCGCGGGCACAAGTCGCAGGCGCAGCTGGACTGGGGCAACAAACGAAAAATCGCCTCGCTGCAATACCGCATTCCCGCGTTTTCCTGGTTGGATGGTTGGTACACCACCACCTTATTAGCGGCAGATGAGCAAACCGCCTACGTCAACAGCCGCCGCCTGGAAATCGTGGGCAGCCGCAACGGGCAATACAATGCCCACCTGAACCTGATCGCCTCGCTGCATCTTCTGCGCGAACGCTGGGCGTATTACACCCCGTTGCGCCCCATGCAGAGCTTCCAATTCGCCAGCTTTGTTTTTCCTTCACTGCAAGCAGAATACATTGACGTGGATGACCGCATGGCGCCACGCAGAGGTTCGGGTGCAAACTTGATGTTGCGTGGTGGTAAGGGTGGCTCTGACGGGCGGGCAACCTTTTCGCAACTCTATGTCAGCGCACAGTGGTTTCATGGGTTCACGTCAGACAGCCGCCTGCTTGTGCGCGGTGAACTGGGTCACACCTTTACCCGTGATGTATTGAATCTTCCCCCCAGCTTGCGCTTTTACGCGGGTGGCGACCGCAGTGTGCGTGGCTATGGCTGGCATGAAATCGGCCCCAGCCTGATTACCAGCGGCGGCACCTATTTCACCGGTGCGCCGAACTTGCTCACCAGCAGTGCCGAATACGAGCGTTATTTCACACCGAACTGGGGCGCCGCCGCCTTCATCGACAGCGGAAGCGCTTTCGATGGCAAACACGCCAAGATGCATACCGGCATTGGGCTCGGTGTGCGCTGGCGTTCACCGGTAGGACCTTTGCGTATTGATATTGCACGCGGGCTGAAGTCCCCAGACTCGCCTTTCACCTTGCATCTCAATATCGGGGCTGACCTATGACACGCCTGTACCGTTTGTTGCGTCTGTCTGCTCTTGCCTTGCTGGCGGCTGTCCTTGCAGTAAGCCTGGCCCTGTTGTGGCTGCTATACACAGCCAGTGGGCGCGACACCGTTTTGCATCAACTTGCCGCCCACCTTCCTGCAGGCAGCCGCTTGCAATGGCAGCAGGCCGAAGGTCGCTTGGCTGGCCCATTGCGTTTACAAGGCCTGCGTTTGGAAATGCCAAAGCAACGGAACGCCGCCTGCACCCCGACCCCCGATATGCCTTGCAGCATGGGCACCTTGCATGCACACATTGAGCATGCCGAACTGGATCTCGCCCTGACACCCTTGCTATGGCGGCGTCTGCAACTGAACACCCTAACGCTGCGTTCAATCACGCTTGATCTTCCCGCCAGCAATACGCCTTTTGAACTTCCTCAGTGGCCAGATGTTTTGCCAACACTGGAGCTTCCGCTGAGCGTTTATGCCGACGCTATCGCGATTGATGCATTCACCCTTTTGCAAGACAGCAACCCACAACTGACGCTACACCGGTTGCGCGGTGGCGTGCGCCTTGGCAATGGCTGGGCGCACTTCCGTCACTTGCAACTGGATACCGACTACGGCGCACTCCATGTGCATGGCCGCTATGCCCCACGGCAAAATTTCCGCACCGATCTACACGCAAGCGCCACATTAAAAGACAACCCTGTCCCCGTGACCTTGCAAGCACAGGGCGATCTCAACGCTTTTACTATGGAAGCGGAAGGCAAGCTTCCCGGTGCAACCCGTCTTACTTTGAACCTGCAGGGTGACGCAAACGCCCCGCACTGGTCATTGCACGCAGCATCGCAGGCGCTGGATATCACGCAATTCAGCCCAGCCGGTCACACGGTTGCAGACACCCATGCAGATGCCGCCAGCGCTGCATCAACACCTGCACCGCTGCGCTTTACCCTCACCGGCAAAGGCATCGCCAGTCATGCAACGCTGCAAGCACAGCTCGAACATGGCGTTCTACAGGCAGATGCAGACTTACAGCTTTCTGGATCACTGGATCACTGGCAGCTTGCAGGTCATGCGCGTCTGCAGCGTGACAACAAGCACGCCACTGTTGACCTGCAAGGTGCTGGTACACGCCAACAGATGCAGATCGATGCACTCAGCGCCGTCATGCCACAAGGACGGCTAGATGCAACCGGTGAACTCCAGTGGGCACCTGCCATCACATGGCGCACCGAAGCGCAGCTGGCAGGGTTTGACCCCGGCTATTTCATCGCTGATTGGCCGGGTGCCTTGCAAGGCAAGATCAGCAGCCAAGGTCAGCAGCGCAGTGATGGCACGTGGCAAGCCCATGTCGATGCACAGGAACTTGCCGGACAGCTGCGTCAACGCCCACTTCGCGGACACGCCAAGCTGGATATGGACGGCAATCATTATCGTGCCGACATCGCCCTGCGCATGGGCAAAAGCCAGCTTGTTGCCAAAGGCCGCATGGATGATGTCATCGACCTGCAAGCACAATTTTCGCCAGTGTATTTGGCAGATCTGCTCCCCAACAGCAGCGGGCAGATACAGGGGATGTTCTCGCTTCATGGCGCACGCCAGACACCGGACATACACGCGGACCTACACGGTCAGGATGTTGCGCTGTTTGGTTATCAGGCAAAGCGCTTCCGGATTGATGGCAGGCTGCCATGGGGTAAAGACCATGGCCAGCTTGTACTGGATGCCGAGCAACTTGACCTAGGTCTGCCTTTGCAGCAGCTGCAACTGCAGTTGCAAGGCGCACTATCGCAATTTCAACTTGATGCCCGTGCATCGAGTGAATACGGCACGCTGTCATTCACTGGCAGCGCACAGCAACGCGGCACGCGTTGGTCAGGGCAACTGGATACACTGACACTGCAACCTGCGCAGTCTTCCGCTTGGTCCTTGCAAGCAGCCACGCAATGGGCATGGGACGGGCGGCAAGCACAGCTCTCACCCGCATGTTTGCAGGCCAGTCTCGGCGGCACACTGTGCATGCATGCCAACTGGCCAAAGCAGGGCTTCAATCTGCAGGGCAATGACCTGCCACTCACCCTTGCAAGTGATTTTCTTCCAAAGCGTGAGGATGGCCGTCCTTGGTTTGTCCACGGCAACATCCAGCTTGATGCGCAGCTTCAACCCACACGCAACGCCTGGCAGGCCAATGTTTCACTGCGTTCTGAACGCGGCGGTCTGCGCGACCGGCAACGCAGTCGGCGTGATCTGTTGAACTATCAACAGCTGCAGCTGGATGCCCGCATTGACCCAGACAGCATTGACGCCACATTGAACGCCGCACTCGGCAATCACGGAAAAATCACGGCGCATGTTGAAACCGGCTGGCTACCAACATCACCGCTCTCTGGCACGCTCAATGCCCAGACAACAGACCTGCTGTGGGTGGAACTGCTCTCCCCTGATCTTGTTGAACCTACCGGAGCGCTTGCTGTGGATGTTCAACTTTCCGGCAGCCAAGCACAGCCGCACCTGGGTGGGCAGGGGCAGCTTCAGCAATTCAATGCGGAACTTCCCGCATTAGGGATTGCGCTGCAAAACGGCACCATCCATTTGCAGGCGCGTGAAGACGGCAGCGCCAGCATCAACGGCACTCTCAGCACGGGTCAGGGCGAGCTGCACGTTGATGGCAGCCTTGGCTGGCTGGATGATGCAACGCCCTTGCAGGTCAGCATTCACGGGCATGATGTGCTTTTGGCTGACACACGCCAGTTGCGACTTCTGGCCTCACCGCAGTTGACACTGGCCTATCGTGCGGGCGAACCCATGCAAGTACGTGGCGAGATTGAGATTCCAGAAGCCGATATTCACCTTGAACGCCTTGAATCCGGGATTTCACCTTCTGCGGATGTGGTGGTGGTAGACCCTGTACGCGCGCTTGAAGCAAGCGCATTACCCATGGATATCACCCTGGTGATGCGCCTAGGCGAACGCGTCCGTTTGGATGGCTATGGTCTCAATGGGCAACTGACCGGCAACCTGCAACTTCGTCAACCCGCACGCCGCGACATGCGTGCAGTAGGTGCCCTGGATGTCAGCGGTCGTTATCGCGCCTATGGGCAAGACTTACGCATCACACAAGGCAAGTTAATTTGGTCGAATACAGCAGTGGATGACCCCTTGCTGGATATGCGCGCCGAACGTGAAGTGGGTGAGGTTACTGCTGGTGTTGCAGTGAAAGGCCGCGCCTCTGCACCACAGGTCAGTGTGTGGTCGAACCCCGCAATGAGCCAATCCGAAGCACTGGCCTACCTGACACTTGGTCGTTCACTGCCCAGCCTGTCCAGCCGTGAGGCCGAGCAGATCAATGTTGCTAAGTCCGCACTCAATGCTGGCGTGGGTCTTTTGGCAGCAGAACTAGGTTCACGCATTGGGCTGGATGAAGCAGGGGTCAGCCAATCGCGTGCGCTTGGTGGTGAAGTTCTTGGCGTCGGCAAATACCTCTCCCCAAAACTCTATGTCAGTTACGGCGTGTCATTGCTGGGAACAGGCCAGGTTGTCACCCTGAAGTATTTGCTACGCAAAGGCTTTGATCTGCAAATTGAATCCAGCACGCTGGAAAACAAATCCTCGGTCAATTGGCGCAAAGAGAAGTAGCACAAACCAGCACTTCCTTACACAATGCGATGCATGGACTCCACCGCGCCCACACAAACTCGCACGGCTGTCTCTTGGCTGGCCACCGCGCCTGCCGATCGCGTGGATGCGTTTCAGCAAGCCTACAGCGATGCCTATGTCGAGCTGAAACGCTTGGCACGCGGGCAACTGCGGCGTATGGGACGGTGGTCAGAAACCACGGTGCTGGTCAACGAGGTCTATCTGAAACTGTGTTCGGGCAACTCCCCGGCACCCAGTGAACACGGACATTTGATGGCACTTTCCGCCTGCGCCATGCGTCAGGTTCTGGTCGGCATGGCCAGACAAGCCCATGCAGGCAAGCGTTCCGGGCTGAATGTCACCTTGGATGATGTGCATCACGATGCTGAGCGCTCGGCTGATGAAGTTTTGGCCCTGGATCGTGCCCTCGAAAACCTGGCGAAACTGGATATTCGCAGCGCGCAGATGCTGGAGCTGCGTTATTTCGGCGGCTATAGCGAAACAGAAACCGCCACGATTCTTGGCGTCACCGACCGTACTTTGCGCCGTGACTGGCGACGTGCGCGGGCTTTCTTGCAAACCGAGCTGGAAGGCTGACTGATGACATCCAATCCAAAACAACGCGCCTTTGCCCTGTTTCATGATTGGATGGATCTTCCCGCAGACGTTCAGCAGACACGCTTAGCCACTTTGCGCAACGACGACCCTGCACTCTGCGCCGAGCTTGAACGCCTGCTGGCTGCCGATATCCAGCAACAAGATCAACCGGATATTCCCGATGATCATCTTGCGCAATGGGCATCCGCACTTGTCACCACAGACGATGCGCATACCGCACCCGAACAGGGAATGCAGCTGGGTGACTGGCGATTGCTTGCCCCCTTGGGTCAGGGCGGCATGGGCAGCGTATGGCTTGGCGAACGCACGGGTGACGGCTTCACCCAACGCGCCGCGATCAAATTGATTTCCGTGGGTGCCGGCAATCCACATGCACACGCCCGCTTTCTGCGCGAGCGCGGCATCTTGGCGCAACTGCAGCACCCGCATATCGCTGGCTTGCTGGACGGTGGGTTAAGCCAAGACAACCAGCCATATTTCGCAATGGAGTATGTGCAAGGTGAAACCATTGAGCAGTGGTGCAATCACCAGCAACTGTCCATTACCGCACGTATCCAGCTTTTTCTGCAGGTTCTCGATGCTGTGCAATATGCGCATCGCAACTTGGTAATTCACCGCGATCTCAAACCATCGAATGTGATGGTTGACCAGAATGGCCACGTCAAACTGCTGGACTTCGGGATTGCCAAGCTGCTGGAAGAAGGCATTGGCCATGACGCCACCCGCGAGCTGGCGATGACGCCGCAATGCGCTGCGCCGGAACAGCTGCTTGGTCAAGCAATCACCACAGCAACCGATATTTATCAGCTCGGCTTGATGCTGCATGCGTTGTTGGTGGGCAAGCATCCTTTCGGGGTGACCCCTGAAACACCGATTGCCGGTTTGCTGCGCACACTGGATACACCGCCACGTCGTCTGGAAGAAGAAGCGCGTCATGCCACTGCAGACATCCTGCAGCAACGCCAAAGCGAGCGTGCTGCATTAGTGCGCAGTCTTTCCGGTGATCTGTCGGCCATTGTTGCCACCTGTTTGATGCACGCCCCCGAGCAGCGTTACGCCAGTGCCGACGCTTTGGCGGCAGATTTACGCCGCTGGCTGGCAGGGCAGCCTGTTGCGGTGCGCTCGGCCTCGCGGCGTTATCGCTTGCGCTTCTTTCTGCGTCGCTACCGGTGGGCCGTGGCAGCCACCTTGGCCATCATTCTCTCGCTGAGTGCCGGTCTTGGGATCGCCATTCAACAGATGAAACAAGCGCGCTTACAAGCGCAGCGTGCCGAACAAGTCAAAAACCTCATCCTGTCGGTTTTCCGCGAGCAAGACCCACTCGCACGTGGCAGCAATGCGGCGCGTACTCCCGCGCAGATCATCGCTTCCGGTATCGACAACCTCACCCCAGAGCAACTGCGCGATACCCGACTGCGCGGTGAGCTACTGGATGACTTGGGTGAAATTCAGGGCACATTGGGCGACTTGGCAGGTGGGCGACGCACGCTGCTGGAAGCCTTGCGCATACGTACGCAGGACTTCGGCGAAACCAGCCAAGAGGTACTGACCACACAGCGCAAACTCGCGCAAATTGTATTCACCATGGGCAATCAAGACGAAGCCCGTCGTCATGCCGAGCAAGCTATTCAGCTTGCTGAGCGCCTCAAACAGCCACATTCCGCCGAAGCTGCACGCGCGCGACTGATTCTTGCCATCGGCATGTACGGTGGTGAGCAACGCGAACAAGCCCTGCCCATGCTGGAGCAGGCCATCACCGATTTGCGCAGCTCGCTTGGCGGAGCCGCACCTGAAACAACCGAGGCCATGCTGCGTCACGCACAGATGTTGCAGCAATTACGGCGCGAGGAAGAAGCCATCGCAGAACTCCGCGATGTGGTGGCACATATTGAATCCAGCAATAGTCAGCAATCGGCACGGCTGGTGGTTCCACTCACCGCACTGGGGAGTGCGCTGCGGCAGGCGCATCAGGATGAAGATGCCGATGCGGTGTACGCACGCACCATTGCCCTTGCCCAGCGTCATTTCCCCGGCCGCAACAAGATTCTGGCATCACCACTGTGGCGCTATGCCGCACTGAAAATGCAACGCGGGCAACACGCACAGGCGCAAGCCCTGTTCGATCAAGCCGAACAGGCTATACCGGAAGACGCACAAACCGATCTTCTGCAATTACTACTCAATCGCGGGCAATTGCATTTGTTGCAGCATCAAGCGGATCTTGCCGAGCGTGATTTGCAACGTGCATACACACTGCAAAAACAAGTCTCTGGTGAAAACAACGGCATCACCTGGTATTACGCCAGCCAGTGGGCACGCGGCTTGGCGGCACAAGGAAACTTAGTCCAGGCCGAACAGGTACACAGGGAAGCACTTGCACGCTTGCAAACCATCATGGGGAAAGATGCCTACCAAAGCACCTTATTGCTGGATGCATTGGCAGAAACCTTGCTGCTGGCCAAAAAACCACAGGCCGCCGCCACTGTTATACGGCAGGCGCTGGCACTCACCGCCAGCCAATACCCCCCCGAGCATCCGGTGTATCAAGAACGCCTGCAACACCTGCAAGAAGCAGAACAAAGCACAAGACAGCAATAATCCACAAACCCGCTGTCCGCTTTTCCGACTCCCCCGCGTAATCCCTGTTGAGCGCATTCACTCATATCGTTTGCATTTCCAGAGAGCTGACGCATCACCATGTCTGACTTACCTGTTCATTTGCTTGTTCCACTGGTGATTGCCCTGTTTGTGGTGCCATTGATCTTCACCCGTGTGATCAAACCCCTGCTACGCATGTTGTTGCGGGTTCTGGACTTTTTCAGTGACCCACAAGCACGGCAATCGCTGACCACTGAAAGTTTCCGCACATTGCTGCGACGGCTATTGCGCGATGACAGCTCGCCACCTGTCTTTACGCCCACGGTTCGCTCAAGCAAGAGTGACGAACATGCCGCGATCAGTGACGCCCTTGCCGCCCTGCAAAACGGCAAAGCACAGGTTTACACCGGCGCGGACCTGAAACAAATACTGGGCAATGCTGGCACGACCAAAGTGTTCTCATCAGTGACCGTCAACGGCAAGCCTGTGCCCGTTGATTCCGGCGCCATCAATGGGCTTTTGCAAGCCGTTGGCGCAAGTCTGTCCAATGCATCCACCGCAGCACACAGGGAACCCGATACATCGGTTGAACGCGACATTGGCGAACGCATGCGCATGCTGCAAGAACTGCATCGGCGCGGCATCATCACCAGTGCGGACTTCGAAACCAAGAAAGCCGACATCCTGCGTGATCTTTGATGAACGCGCTTTCCAACAGCACATCGCTTGCCGCCTCGCTGTTCGCCAGCTACATCATTGACGCCAGCGGCACCCTGCATGCCTGCGGGCGGCTACCATTTGGCACGGATGCTGCTAAGCGCAGCTTCATCCCCCTGACGAACACCATCCGCCACATCGCGGCAGGCGAAGATTTTGTGCTGCTGCAATCACACGAAGGCTCCTATCAAAGCATCGGTGACAACAGTGAAGGGCAACTCGGTACTGGCGATACAAACTCACAACGCCATCTATCGTCTTTCAATGGCGTGCCTGTTCGCAGTATTGCTGCTGGCAAGAACTTCGGCTTTCACATTGATACGCAAGGCAGGCTATGGGGGTTTGGCTGCAACACCTTCGGTCAGCTGGGAATTGGCAGCACCGAAAACACCTTGCATCCCACCCATGTGATGGACGGCGTACAGGCAGTTGCCGCCGGTGCGGTGCATACCTTGATCGTGCGCGATGACGGCAGTCTGTGGGCCTGTGGCAACAACGCCAGCTATCAGCTGGGTCATGGCGATACCCGGCACAGCAGCGTGCCTGTTCGTATTGCATCAGACGTTGTCATTGCCAGCGCGGGCAACCAATTTTCGGTGTATCTGGACAGCGATGGCGTACTGTGGGGTGTAGGCTTCAACGGTGCCGGGCAACTGGGTAGTAGCGACGGCCTGAGCGTGCACATACCGCGGCCATTGCTGGACAACGTGCAGCGCTTCGCCACCGGGCATGGGCATACCTTAGCATTGCGACGTGATGGTTCGCTGTGGGTTGCCGGTTTGAACGACTTTGGCCAACTGGGATTGGGTGACACCGCAAACCGTGGCCAATTCACACCCGTACCGATTGCCGAGGTCGTTCAACTTGCCGCTGGTGGTTACCACTCACTTGCACTGAGCGCCGATGGCACACTTTACGGCTGCGGCAGCCATGGCAGCGGGCAATTGGGATTGGGATATGGCATTCAGCAGTCCGAACAGATGCAAGCCTTGCCACTTTCTTTCAGCTGACTTCTCTCGGCGGTGTTCTCGCAGCTGAGGCTTAGCGAGCAATACGTGCGCCCTTCAAATGCGCGACGCCATCAACGCTGTCTGTCCAGACCAACCATGCCGTTCCGTTATTGGCCAATAGTTTTGGATAGCCGCTTGCAAGCCCACGCGCACCCAATGTTGCTACCTGCAGTGTCTGCAATTTGCGCGATAAATCCGGTGTATAGCGTGCCAGATGCAACGACTGCCCCAGCGCCTCTTCACGCAACCACGCCACCCACACCTGTTGGGCATCTACAGCAACCGCGACACGCCCCAAAACCGCCTCACCTTCATCAATGATCTGGGGGGCAGAAAAGTGATCACCTGCGTCTGCGCTATACGCAAGTTGCAACACTGGTGTGCTTTCCTGTTCGTGATACCAGGCAACAACCGCCTTCTCCCCATGCGCTGCCACCGCTGGACCAGCGACGGGGCAAGTTTCTACATGCCACCCATCGGCATGTACGGTGATCGGTGGACTCCACTGCCCGTCTTCCCAACGTCGTGTTGTGATGTCACGGATGTTCTGATCATCACGCCCACGATACGCCAAGAGTGCGCCGCGCTCGGTCATCGCCACCTGTGTTTGGCAGCAATCACAGGCGTGTTCTGCCAGTACAAGGTCTGTCTCACGTTGCAAATCAAGACTGAAATGATTGGCGCGCAACTGGGTTTTCCCCGTCTTTTCCTGCGCACGCCCGTCCAGCCATGCAACCCCGGCGCTGTCCACACCCGTCACCCAGAGCGAAGCAAAGCCATACTCAGCTGCGGGCGCGCCATGATTGATGCGTGTGATTTGGTTCCACGTCATTCCACCATCGCGTGAACGCGCCAGAACCGCGTCATAGCCCGTGGCCTGATCCGGACTGGTCTGCAACCACTGCGCCCATAATGCGCCATCGGGTGTGGCCAGAAGATGCGGCGTATCTGCACCATTGGCCAGCAATGAATGACCAACTGCAATCGTGCGTGGCTGGCTCTGCCAACCCACGCTTTCGTTATAGGACGCAAACTGCAGGGCATTGCGCCGCCCTTCCCTGCGGTTGATCCAACTCAGCAGCACACGCCCATCCGCTGCTTGCGTCAAATCGGGTGCCATGGAGCCAATTTCCGCCGGTAGCACCCAGGTTTGTATGCTGTAATCGCCTTGGCTTACAGCCGCTGCGGGCACTTCGCGCTGGCATGCAGGAAGCACGGCAATCACACCAGCCAGCACAAGCAGATTGAATCGACGCATGATGCCTTCCTCAGAAAAGTGACGCGCGTGTTGTATGGAAAACTGTAGCAAAGGTTTCGCTTATGCCGCCCGACCGCGCCGAATACGCTCCAGGTGTACCAGCAGCAGAGAAATGGCGGCAGGTGTCACCCCTGGAACCCGTTGCGCTTGACCCAAGGTCTGCGGCTTCACGCGCTGTAATTTCTGCAACACCTCTGCCGAGAGTCCACGCACTTGGGTGAAATCGAAAGCATCGGGAATGGCTGTTGCTTCATTGCGCTGATGCCTGGCAATTTCTTCGCGTTGACGCTCAAGATAACCAGCATATTTGGTTTCAATTTCAACCTGCTCCGCCACCTTGGGGTGTTCTGTCCCCGGCCCCAGCATGGGCACTTGCATCAAGGTGGCGTAATCCAGCTCGGGGCGGCGCAGCAAGTCCAGCACATTGGTTTCTCGGCTCACCGCAACCCCGATGTGGTGGGCGATGTCAGCCCCCAGTGCATTATTTGGTGCCGCCCACAGCCCCCCCAACCGTGTGGTTTCAGCGTCGATGGCGTCACGCTTTTCTGCATAGGCCTGCCAACGGGCTTCATCCACCAAACCCAGTTCACGCCCTAACGCGGTCAAGCGTGCATCGGCATTGTCTTCACGTAGTTGCAGGCGATATTCGGCGCGACTGGTGAACATGCGGTATGGCTCAGAAGTGCCGTGAGTAATCAGGTCATCCACCAGCACACCGATATAAGCCTGATCGCGTCGCAAACTCCAACTGTCTTTGCCTTGCACAAAACGCGCTGCATTGCTGCCTGCCAGCAACCCTTGCGCTGCGGCTTCTTCATAGCCCGTTGTGCCATTGATCTGACCCGCGAAAAACAACCCGGAAACGGCTTTGGTTTCCAATGTGGTTTTCAGGCCACGCGGGTCGAAGAAATCGTATTCGATGGCATAACCGGGGCGGGTGATATGCGCATTCTCAAACCCGATCACACTGCGTGCCAATGCCAACTGCACATCAAAAGGAAGCGACGTACTGATGCCATTCGGATAGATTTCGTTGACGGTCAGTCCCTCAGGCTCAACAAAAATCTGATGGCTGGCTTTTTCTGCAAAGCGCACCACTTTGTCTTCAATACTTGGGCAATAACGCGGCCCAATGCCTTCAATCTGCCCGGAGTACAACGGGCTGCGATGCAGCGCGGCACGGATGATGTCGTGGGTGCGCTCGGTGGTTTGTGTGATCCAGCAATTCACCTGTTCAGGCTGATCGGCATGGCTACCCAAGAAGGAAAACACCGGACGCGGAGTATCCCCCGGCTGCACACTCATTTTCGAATAATCCAGCGTGCGTCCATCAATGCGCGGCGGTGTGCCCGTCTTCAGGCGATCAACGACAAAACGCCCGTCACGTAGTTTGTGCGCCAATGTTGTGGATGGCGGATCACCCATGCGACCGGCCGCATACTGTGTTTCCCCAATATGAATTTTTCCCGCAAGAAATGTTCCTGCCGTCAATACAATCGCCGGTGCTTCAAAGCGCAGCCCTGTATTGGTCAACACGCCGCGCACAGTGTCTTGCTCAATCTGGATATCATCCACAGCCGCCTGAAAGACGGTGAGATTTTCCTGTGTTTCCACCGCACGCCGAATAAACGCACGATACAAACTGCGGTCGGCCTGCGCACGCGTTGCCCGTACTGCCGGCCCTTTACTGGCATTGAGCACGCGCCATTGAATCCCGGCGGCATCCGCCGCTTTTGCCATGATGCCGCCCAGTGCATCAATTTCACGCACCAGATGACCTTTACCAATTCCACCAATCGCCGGGTTGCAGCTCATGGCGCCTACGGTTTCGATGCTATGGGTCAGCAGCAATGTTCGCGCACCGCTGCGTGCGGCAGCCAAAGCCGCTTCGGTGCCGGCATGCCCGCCACCGACCACGATCACATCAAATTGGTAAAACGAATGGCTCATCACAGCACCCTGAAATCGGTCAAACAGCGCGGCACCCTGAACGGCGCGATGGTTTTATCGCACGCTTGGGCGGTCTATTGTAAATCCTGATGCCTGAAGGCAGGGCGGCGGCTCAACGTGCCTTGGCACAGTCCAATGTCTGGGTTGGCGCAATGGCTGCGATTGTTTGGCGCGTGACCGATTGCGGCAGGCGCGCATCCAGCCAGTATTGATTGACCGATGTGCCTACTGGCTGCAATTGCGCTTGTACCCCTTTCCCCTGCAACTCTGCCAAACGGCGGCGCGCGCCGCTTTCGTTACTGAAACGCCCCAGCGCAATACTGTTTGCCTCATCGCCTTGGCTGATCACAAACAGATCAACCACACCAAGCGCTTTCAACGCATTGGCACGTTGCTGCGCAGCTTCGCGTGATGGCAGCGCAGGCAAGAACACACGCCATGCCGCCGTTTGTTTCCCCGGTGTGTCATATGCCGTTAACTGCGCCGCATGCTGCGACAGTCTGTCATGCGCACGCTGCTGTGCAGCCGCATCGGTAAACGGCCCAAGCCGGTAACAGCGCAATGCCACGGGTGCTTGTTGGGTGGAAATCGGTGCTTGTGTATCCAATGGCATCGCTACCGAAACAGGCGTCGGTACCTCTGCAGGCACGTCTTTCCCATCGTCCGATGCCACTATCGCTGCTGCTTGCTCATCTGCAGTGCTCACCGGTACGGCCTGCAATACAGGCTGGCCCTTGGCAACAGCTTCGCTGACAAGCTGCAAGGTTGGTGCGTGTACGTCCTCTTGAAGCAATGCGCGGTGTGGTTGAAACACCCACCACGCCGCCGCCCCAAGATTGAGCATCAACAGCATCACAATGAAATAGCGCAAGATCATCCCGTCAGTTTATGCCAAGCACAGCCGATGCCAAGTAGCTAAACCGTCCAAGACCAAATTCGGCATAAAACGGTGCGCTGGCAAATGTGGGCGTAATGCCTGCGCGCCGCCGCCATGCACATAGAGCATTGGAGCTTGTTGCAAACACGCTTCAGCCTCTTGAAGACTCTGCTTCACCAATGCCAAAGCAGCCCCCTCACAGCCCGATGCCAAGGCATCAACGGTGGTATCTGCAAAAACCGTAAACTGCCCGCCATCAACAGGCAATTGCGCTGCACGCTGATGCAATGCCTCACGCATCAGTTGCGGCGACGGTGCAATACGGCCACCTTGATGCTGCCCATCTGCTGCAAGCACATCAATGGTCAATGCTGTTCCCACGCCAACCAACAATGCGGGTGATGTCCCTGCTACGGCAAGCATCGCCAGAAAACGATCCACTCCAAGCTGCTGCGGCGTGGCATACGCAATGCGCAAATCTCCCAAACGTGCGTCAGTTTGCACTTGATGCACCCGTTGAAAACGGCTGACAAGCGCCGTAACAAGCGCCAACCGATGTGCTTCTGACGCCACACTGGTCATGCAGGCCACATCACCATGCGGCAATGTCTTCAGCCATGTATCACCCGCGCCATGCTCACATGCAGTGGCGTCACCCACTGTGCCATCAGCCAGCAGAGGCGCATATTTCAGCCGCGTATTGCCGAGATCAAACAACCAGGTTGCCATGCCTCTCCTTGTGTTTTTCCATGCCGATCAAGATGCCGCCCGCACACTGACCTCACCCGCATGTAATAAGCGCATTTCACCGGCATCATCCTGTATCTGCAATGCCCCATCGTGATGAATACCCATTGCCAATCCCGACCACACACGCCCATGCTGCTGGATATCGAGGCGCTTTCCGCACAAAACATCCAATGCGGCATAGCGTTGCAGAAAGGGCTGCAAACCGTGCTGGTCAAACAGCTGGATCGCCGGCAACAGATGCGCAAGTAAGGTTGCAGCAAGCGTATTTCTGCTGGGCATCGCTCCTGGAAGGGCTGCAAGTGCCGTCCAGGGCTGATCAATGGCACTGGCCTGCACATGATTGATGCGCAGATTCACCCCCAGCCCAATCACCACACCTGGATGTGTAGCAGGCATGTTGCTTTCCACCAGAATTCCAGCCAGTTTGTGCAGCCCGGTCGTACGCACCACCAGCAGATCATTAGGCCACTTCAAACGTATTTGCGGGTAGCCCAGCGCATGCAATGCCTCGCAGGCGGCGATGCCAACCACCACACTCAACCCACCCAACTGCCTGATATCGGTCTGGAAGCGACGCGCTATCGACAGATAAAGATTACTCGCCAACGGCGACACCCAGGTCTTGCCGCGCCGCCCACGCCCGCCTGTTTGTTGCTCGGCCAACAGTGCAACCGCGCCATGCAACGGTATCTCGCGTTCGAGTAGCACGCTATTGGTTGAATCCACCGACCATGCCAGTTCCAGTGCTGTCAGCCACGTGCCAGTCTCCTCACGCAATGCCGCAAGAACCTTTTTTTCATCAAGTAAATCCAGCGGTTGCAGCAAACTCACTTGCTTCGAGATGTGATCCACATGCAGTGCAAGCCCATCCCGCTGCAGCGCACGAATCAACGCAAGCACAGCTGCGTCTTGCATACACAGGGCGCTTCCCAACGCAGACAACGACATCGGCGCTGCATGCGCTTGTAATTGCATCAACATGATCTGGGCAGATGCTGCAGAGGAAACGTCTGGGTTCATCTTCACATCATACGTAAGCCATTGAACACCATACGCCTTAGCCTTGCTGCGTTGCAACACGCATCAGCAGGAAACCGCTGTTATAGTCGCAAACTCGAAGTGGCTGTCATTCACCTTAACCTTCGTGCTGGGGAAATCATGCGTCTGTTCACACCGCACATGTTGTTTGTCAGCGTTGCCATGCTGGCCGCCTCTGGTCAGGCCATGGCTTCAGAAACACGACAAGCAACAACGGAAGTTCCCGCCCCCAATGACAGCATTTTGGGGCATATGGATCGTTTTGAAGATGCCGATATTGATGGCGCCAATGCAGCCTTGCATGCACAGCGCGTTCAGAAGATCAAACCTGCCAGCAACACGCCCGCACCCGCATCAACACCCGCACATACCGCCAACGATAATCGCGTGATGCCTTCGCGCTTTCACAGCTTTTTGCCGGGTATGTTCCGCTGAAGCATCAGCCCGCAACAGGGGCTAAAGCCCTGCTGGCAGCATCACTGCAAAACGCGCACCACCCAGCTCATCCGAACGGCTGACCTGCAATTCGCCACGGTAGCTTTTGATGATGTCCTGCACGATCGACAAACCAATCCCGTGTCCATGCACGCGCTCATCCCCGCGGACACCGCGCTGCAAGACATAAGCAATGCGTTCTTCAGCAATCCCCGGGCCATCGTCTTCAACCACAATGGAAAGCCCAGGGCGACGCCCAGCCTCTGCTTCACTTTCTACAACCGTCAGCAGAACACGCGACGTTGCCCATTTGAAAGCGTTTTCAAGCAGGTTGCCTAACAACTCTTGAAGATCACCCGTTTCGCCATAGAAGCGTGCATTACTGGCAATTTCGAACTCGCAGTAAACACCTTTTGCCGCATAGACTTTTTCCAGCCCCAGCACGATTTGCTCGGCATGCGGCTCAATCTCAATTGGCGCCGCAAAGAGTTGATGTCCCGAACGTGCAGCACGCGCCAACTGATACGACACCAGATCATTCATGCGCCGCAGTTGTGCATCCACTTCTTCGCGCAATTCCATCTCACCGGTATCAGCGTCTAACCGCGAGCGCAAAACTGCCAAGGGTGTTTTCAGGCTATGCGCTAAATCCGCCAAGGTATTGCGTTGCCGCTCCAGGTTTTCACGCTCACTTTGGATGAATGCATTGATGCTTTCAGTCAACGGCTCCAACTCGCGGGGATGCGCTTCACTCATGCCAGCCGCTGCGCCCGACTGCACACGCTTCAGCTCATCAATCACATCACCCAGTGGGCGCAAACTCCAGCGCAGAATCAATGTTTGCAACAACAAAAGCACCAGACCTGCGCCACCCAGATAGCGCCAGAGTGCTTTTCGGAATGTCGCCACTTGCCGTCCCAGGGCGGTGCTGTCTTCAAGGATATAAACCGTATAGAAGATTTCGTGCTCAGGGGTTTCAACACCCCCTTCTTCATCAGCATCATCATCGGTAAACGCAAGACCATAACCAAACCGGTAGGCCTGCCCGGCACCACCATTGATCTGTGTCAGTGGCAGCGGGCCTTCAAATACTTGCCGCCCTGGCTCCAGCATCTGCCCGGCAGGCAATTGTGGTCCGTGTGCTGAATCCGATTCCCATACGCTGTTGTTCAACACGATTTGCGCATACAAGCCACTGCCCGGACGTTTGAAACGAGGGTCAGGCGGGTCCCATGGGGGAATCACGGTGCCATCACGATCAAAATCTGTATTGGCATACGCCAGTGCATAACTGTGCAGACGTTCGCGCATGCCACTTAAAGCAGTACTCTGGAAGGCACGATCCAGCGCCAGACCTGCCAATGCCAAAAAGGCGATCAGACCCAAACTGGACGCCCACACTTGCCGTGAACGCAGTGAGCGCGGCTGTCCCCAGCCAAAGCGACGCCGTCGCTCGGCGATAGAGGAAGCAGCAGATGATGCAGTGGGTTGCGGCATGACCGCCTAACGCTTAGTCGCCGCTGCGTGGAATCGCAAAACGGTAACCACGCCCCCGTACGGTTTCAATCGGCTTCAGTTCGCCATCAGGGTCCAGCTTCTTGCGCAAGCGACCAATGAAGACTTCCAGCACATTGGAATCACGATCAAAATCTTGCTGATAGATATGCTCGGTCAAGTCGGCTTTGGAAACCAACACGCCGGCATGCATCATCAGGTATTCCAGCACTTTGTATTCATAGCTGGTCAGATCGACATTGCTGCCATTCACGCTGACAGTTTGTGCAGCAAGATCCAGATGCACAGGCCCGCATTCCAGCGTCGGCTTGCTCCAGCCTGCTGCGCGGCGTACCAAGGCATTAATGCGTGCCAGAAGTTCCTCAACATGAAACGGCTTGACCAGATAGTCATCGGCACCCTGCTTCAAGCCATCCACTTTGTCTTGCCAACTGGAACGGGCAGTCAAGATCAAAATGGGGTACTGCTTTCCTTCTGCACGCAAAGCTTTGATCAGCTCCATGCCACTCATTTTTGGCAGGCCAAGATCAATGATGCCAACATCAAATGGCACTTCCTTGCCCATGTACAGCCCTTCTTCGCCGTCCTGCGCAGCATCAACGGCATAGCCTTCGCGCTTCAGTCGGGCTGCCAAGGTTTCACGCAACGGTGCTTCATCTTCAACAAGCAAAATACGCATGGGTCACTCCTTGGTCTGATTATTTAAAAGGTACAGGCTGCCACCGGGTACTTAATTATCATCGCGTTCGCGTGGACGCTGCGCACCCGCACGCGACGGGTCTTGCATGAAAACACGCACCCGCCCTTGTTGGTCTAACACTTTGACGCGATGCATATCCCGGCCATCGTATTGAATACGCTCCGCCGACAGCACTTCACCACGCGTACTGCGTTCGACACGACGCACCGCATCGGAAAGGCTTTTCCGGTTTTGCATCAATTCACGCGCTTGCGGCCGTTCCTCCACTTGGGGTGGTGGTGTCTGCTGCGCGGTGGCTAACAGCGGCGCGGCAAGGAGTGCAGCAGTGAACAGATTTGGCAGAACATGAGTTTGAAGCATGCTTGGCAAAACCCTAACGAAAAATTCATGATCATTCTTGAAAACAAGGGGTGAATCCCCCCTGAAGTTTCCTGAACAGGATAGCGCGGCGTTCAGCTTTCTGCTTGCTTGAATCGTATTCGCTCACTCAAAAGATTTCACCCACGCAGCAACGCAGTGAACCACCCGCCGCTTCAATGGCATCCAGCTCCACCGAGCGCACGGCAAAACCTGCATCGGCCAGCAGCTGACGGTGCTCCATACACAACGCTCGCTCGGCATTGGCACTCATCCACACCACATCGGGGCTGACCGCAATGCAATTACCCACGAATGCGGCGTGTTCGGTATCGCTGCACAACACAGCATGCGGGGCGTACAACGCGGCAATCGCAGCAGCCACTTGCGGGTCAGCAAACCCCTTCGGGCAGACCACCACAGCGCGACTGGCCAACACCGACAGCACCACATTGGTGTGATATTCACCGGGAGCCAGATCAAATATCAACGTGGCACGCAGGTTGAACGCTTCATGCATCAGGCGCGCACCGTCTTCATCGCAACGCTCGGACAGCCCGCAAAACCCGATGCCACGCGCACGGTCGATCACCAGTGAACCGGTCAGCTCACACGGGTGCGTTTGGGTGGCCAGCTCCACTTCCTCGTATCCAAGGACATTGCCGAAAAACCCACGAATATCGTCACGTTCGGCTTCACGCTGGCGGACTTCGTGACGCATGCGACCAATCACATAACGCCCTTTTGCGGTACCGAACACATTGTTGGGAAACAGCGCATCCGGGGTGTTTTCACGTCCAGCAAAACAAATCGTGGGCAGCACCGACGACAGCGCACGCTGCAAATCACGGTGCTGCGCCGAAGCACGCATCGCATCGAACGCGGAAGCATCCGCCATGTACGCGTTGTCCTGTGCCGACTGTTCCGCCAGCTGAAATCCATCGGGTGCAATCATGAAGGCTGCGCGTGCAGTAGCAGGCTCCGCATCGGCAGCCGTCTGGTGAAAGAATGCAGAAAAAGCGTCAAGTTCGCGGGTGATCATGTGTATGAAATCCTCGTTCAGTCAGTGACAGGGCATGCTCGATCAGCGACCAATCGGCTCCGGGTTTGTGTGCGCCTTCACTCAGAATCTGGCGAAATGCACGGCCACCGGGCTGGCCGGAAAACAGACCCAGCAAGTGGCGGGTGATGTGTTTCAGAAAAACGCCCTTACTCAGCTGCGCTTCCACATACGGACGATACGCACGTAGCAATGCAGCACGCGATTGCTGCACGCCACCGAACCAACGCACATCAAGCTGATGCAGCAAGTAAGGCGTGTGATACGCCGCACGCCCCAGCATGGCGCCATCGACGTGTTGCAAATGCGCCGTGGCTTCCTCGGCATCGGCAATGCCACCATTCACCAATACCTGCAGCTCTGGGCGTTCGCGCTTCAGGCGATAGGCCCAGTCATAGCGCAGCGGCGGCACTTCGCGGTTTTCTTTTGGGGAAAGCCCCTTCAACCAAGCATTGCGCGCATGCACCACGAACATTCGGCAACCGGCCTGAGCCACGGTGTCGATGAAGTGGGCAAAACGCGCCCATTCGTGATCGTCATCCACCCCAAGCCGACACTTCACTGTTATCGGCATGTCGGGCACAGCGGCGATCATCGCCGCCACGGCGTCGGCCACCAGTTGCGGCTCGCGCATCAGGCAGGCACCGAAACGCCCTGCCTGCACCCGATCGGATGGACAGCCGCAGTTGAGATTCACCTCGTCATAACCCCAATCGGCGGCAATTCGCGCCGCCTGCGCCAACAACGCTGGCTCACTGCCACCCAACTGCAGCGCCACCGGATGCTCACATGCGTCCATCGTCAACAACCGCACGCGATCCCCATGGATCACCGCATTGGCATGCACCATCTCCGAATACAACCGCGCATGCGGTGCTAACACGCGGTGAAACACGCGGCAATGGCTGTCCGTCCAGTCCATCATGGGGGCGACGGAGAGGCGAAGTTGATCAACAGAATGAGTGGCAGAGGCTTGCATCAGACGTGCATTGTACGGATTCAGCGCACAGCATCGGGATCGGCGACAATGGGCACTTTCCAGCTACCTCGTTGCGCATCATGAACACCAGCTACCGCAAATTGCTCCCCGGCACTGCTTTAGACTACTTCGATACGCGTGATGCGGTGGAAACGCTGCAACCTGGGGCGTGGGCCAAGCTGCCGTACACCGCGCGCGTGCATGCCGAAAACATCGTGCGCAAGGCCGAGCCAATGCACATCAATGATTATTTGATGCAGCTGATTGAGCGCCGCCGCGACATGGATTTTCCGTGGTACCCGGCACGCGTGGTATGCCACGACATTCTCGGCCAGACCGCACTGGTGGACTTGGCCGGTCTGCGCGAGGCCATCGCCGCCCAGGGTGGCGACCCTGCACAAGTGAACCCGGTGGTACCGGTGCAGTTGATCGTGGATCACTCGCTGGCGGTGGAGGCACCAGGCTTCGACCCACAGGCATTTGCAAAAAACCGCGCCATTGAAGACCGCCGCAATGCCGACCGCTTCGATTTCATCGACTGGTGCAAACGTGCGTTTGACAACGTCGATGTGATTCCGGCAGGCAACGGCATCATGCATCAGATCAATCTGGAAAAGATGTCGCCGGTGATTTACACCCACGAGGGCGTGGCCTTCCCCGACACCTGCGTGGGCACCGACAGCCACACGCCGCATGTGGATGCATTGGGTGTCATTGCCGTGGGTGTGGGTGGGCTGGAAGCCGAGAGCGTGATGCTGGGACGGCCGTCGATGATGCGCCTGCCCGATATCGTGGCGGTGGAGTTGACCGGCAAACCGGGTGAGGGCATCACCGCCACCGACGTGGTGCTGGCGCTGACCGAATTCCTGCGTCAACAGAAGGTGGTGGGGGCGTATCTGGAGTTCCGTGGCGAAGGCGCAGCGGCACTGACCATCGGCGACCGCGCCACGATTTCCAATATGGCGCCGGAATACGGTGCCACCGCCGCGCTGTTTTTCATCGACGACAACACGCTGGACTATCTGCGCCTGACCGGGCGCGAGGACACCCAAGTGGCGCTGGTGGAAACCTATGCCAAGACCTGCGGCTTCTGGGCCGACGATCTGATCCACGCGCAGTACGAACGCACCCTGCACTTTGATCTGTCCAGCGTCACCCGCACGCTGGCGGGCCCCAGCAACCCACACCGCCGCCTGCCGGTAACGGCGCTGGCTGAGCGCGGCATTGCCGACGAAGCCAAGCTCGACGCCGCACACAAAGACGAAGCACAGGGGCTGATTCCCGATGGTGCGGTGATCATTGCCGCTATTACCAGCTGCACCAACACGTCCAACCCGCGCAACGTCATCGCAGCCGGTCTGCTGGCGCGCAATGCCAACGCACGCGGGCTGACTCGCAAGCCGTGGGTGAAGACCTCACTAGCACCGGGTTCCAAAGCCGTGCAGCTATATCTGGAAGACGCCAAGCTGTTGCCCGAGCTGGAACAACTGGGCTTCGGCATCGTTGGTTTTGCCTGCACCACCTGCAACGGTATGAGCGGCGCGCTAGATCCGGCAATTCAAAAGGAAGTGCTGGAACGCGACCTGTACGTCACCGCCGTTTTGAGCGGCAACCGCAATTTCGATGGCCGTATCCACCCTTACGCCAAACAGGCGTTCCTCGCATCGCCACCGCTGGTGATTGCCTATGCGATTGCCGGCACGGTGCGCTTCGACATCGAAAAAGACGTGCTGGGCACCGACGCCAACGGCAATGCCGTGCACTTGAAAGATATCTGGCCGTCGGATGCGGAAATCGACGCCGTTGTGAAAGCCAGCGTGAAGCCGGAACAATTCCGCCGCATCTACGAACCGATGTTCGCACGCCACGGTAACGTCACCCGCGCCAAGCCGCTGTACGACTGGCGCGAAATGAGCACCTACATCCGCTGCCCACCTTATTGGGAGGGCGCACTGGCAGGGCAGCGCACGTTGACCGGTATGCGTCCATTGGCGGTGTTGCCGGACAACATCACCACCGACCACCTGTCGCCGTCCAACGCCATTTTGCGCGCCAGCGCCGCCGGCGAATATCTGGCGACGATGGGTCTGCCGGAAGAAGACTTCAATTCCTACGCCACCCATCGCGGCGACCACCTCACCGCACAACGCGCCACCTTTGCCAACCCGAAGCTCATCAACGAAATGGCGGTGGTAGACGGCGAGGTGAAGCAGGGTTCGCTGGCACGGGTCGAGCCGGAGGGTCAGGTCATGCGCATGTGGGAAGCGATTGAAACCTACATGCAGCGCAAGCAACCTCTGATCATCATTGCTGGTGCAGATTACGGGCAAGGTAGTTCACGCGACTGGGCGGCCAAGGGCGTGCGCCTGGCGGGGGTGGAGGTGATCGTGGCCGAGGGCTTCGAACGCATCCATCGCACCAACCTCGTCGGCATGGGTGTGCTGCCGCTGCAGTTCCAGCCCGGCACCACGCGCAAGACGCTGGGCATCGACGGCTCCGAAACCTTTGACGTGCAGGGTCAGCGCGCGCCAGGTGCCACACTGACGCTGGTGATCCATCGCAAGAACGGAGAAGCCGTAAGCGTGCCGGTCACCTGCCGA
>CAYZUG010000022.1:33749-36511 GCA_964481865.1 uncultured Thermomonas sp.
CTTGCTGCCCTGCAAGCCACCCAGCAAGGGGTGTGGGAATACGATGCGCACCGCAACACACTGACACACTCACCGCTGTGGAAAGTGCTGCTGGGCTTTGATACCAACGAAATCGGCAATGGTCTTGAGGAGTGGAAGCAGCTCATCCACCCCGATGATCTTGACCGTGTGCTGTTCGATATGGCCGAACACGCCGCAGGGCGTACGCTGCTGTATGAAAACCTGCATCGCCTGCGCTACAAAGATGGCAGTTACCACTGGGTGCTTGATCGGGGCTGCGTTACTGCACGCGACAAAACCGGCAAGCCGCTGCGTATTTTAGGCATCAAGATGGAGGCCAGCCCGAAACAGCGTTATCAGGAACAACTTGATCGCCTGGCCGAAAACATCCCCGGCATGCTGTATCAGTTTCAAATGGATGCGGACGGTAGCAGCCGCTTCCCTTATGCCAGTAATGGCATCAAGACCATTTACGAGCTGACCCCCGACGATGCGTATCGTGATGCATCCGAAGTATTGGCCCGCATTCACCCCGATGATTTGCACGAGGGTGTTATCTCCATCCAGGAATCCGCACGCACACTCACACTCTGGGACAGGGAGTACCGCGTTCTCCTCCCCGAGAGGGGGGAGCGCTGGCTGCACGGAAAATCCTTTCCACAGCGGCTCGATAACGGCAGCACACTTTGGCATGGCTATATCTACGATGTCACCGAGAACAAACAGCATCACCTGAAATTGCAAGAAACCGAACGCCTGTTGCGCCATCTCATGGACGAAATGCCTTGGGGGATTTGCCTGATTGATGAGCGCAATGAAATCTATTTCCGCAACAAGCGCTTGAATCATTACTTCAGTGCATTCGGTCTGCCTGAGTTCACGCTGGAACACTGGTTCAAAGCCGCCTACCCCGATTCAGGCTACCAAGCACAAGTCCGTGGCTCTTGGGCGTCTTCCGTGGCCTATGCCAAGGCGCATGACGGGCATATCCCGCGCAATGACTATTTTGTGATGCTGCCCGATGGAAGCCAGCGCATCATGGCCGTTAGTGGCTTCGTCTTCGGCGACCACACGATGATGCTGTTTGAAGACCGCACCGAGCAACGGGCACGCAGTGAACTACTACACAAAATGGCGTATATCGACGGATTAACCGGGATTGCCAATCGCCGTCATTTTGATGAAACGCTGGATCTTGAGTGGCGGCGCTGTTGTCGTAGCGGCAGCCCGCTGTCGCTGTTGATGATCGATGTGGATCACTTCAAACGCTATAACGATTTTTATGGCCATTTGAAAGGCGATAGCTGCCTGCAACATGTGGCAACGGTTTTACGCACTGGCTTAAGCCGCGCTCACGATCTTGCGGCACGTTATGGTGGTGAAGAATTCGCCTGCTTGCTTCCCGAATGTGATCTTGCGGGTGCGTCTGCCGTGGCAGAAAGTCTGTTACAAAGCATCCGACGTTTGGGCATCCACCATCAGGACTCACCAGTCAGTGATATCTTGACCTTCAGCGTTGGCGTTGCCAGCTGTATTCCCGATACCAACGGCCAACCGGCAGACTTGATTGCACGCGCTGATGCGCATCTGTATGCAGCGAAAGCTGCCGGGCGTAACCAAATGTGCAATGGTCTGCCAAAGCCAGCCTGACCCTCTTCTGTTTTCCCTTTACCGATTCATCACGATGCCACATCCTCCACAACTCAAAATTCCTGCCACCTACATGCGCGGCGGCACCTCGAAAGGGGTGTTCTTCAAATTGGACGACCTACCAGAAGCAGCGCGCCAGCCAGGTGCGGCACGCGATGCACTGCTGATGCGGGTGATCGGCTCGCCCGACCCCTATGGCAAGCAAACCGATGGCATGGGCGGGGCAACGTCTTCCACCTCGAAGTGCGTCATTATTTCTACATCCAGCGTGCCCGATCACGACGTGGATTACCTATACGGTCAGGTGAGCATCGATTCCGCGTTTGTGGACTGGTCAGGCAACTGCGGCAATCTGTCCACGGCGGTGGGGCCGTTCGCGGTCGCCAACGGCTTCCTCCCCGCCGAGCGTATTCCCGACAACGGTACGGTGACGGTGCGGGTATGGCAGGCCAACATCGGCAAAACCATTTTGGTGCATGTGCCGATTGCCAACGGACAGGTGCAGGAAACCGGCGATTTCGAGCTGGACGGCGTGACCTTTCCGGCGGCGGAGATCGTGTTGGAATTTCTCGACCCATCGGATGACGAAGGCGACGGCGGTTCAATGTTCCCCACCGGTAATCTTGTCGATGACCTCGACGTACCAGGCATCGGTACGCTGAAAGCCACAATGATCACCGCTGGCATCCCAACCATCTTCCTCAATGCCGCCGACATTGGCTATGACGGCACCGAGCTACAGCCCGCCATCAATGCAGACAACGCCGCGCTGGCCAAGCTTGAAGCCATCCGTGTGGCCGGCGCACTGCGCATGGGACTGATCAAAACACCGGAAGAAGCCGCCAAACGCCAGCACACACCAAAGGTGGCGTTTGTGGCACCGGCAAAAAGCTACACCGCATCCAGTGGCAAACATATTGCTGCGGATGCCATTGATCTCAACGTGCGTGCCATGTCGATGGGCAAATTGCACCACGCGATGATGGGCACCGCCTCGGTGGCGATTGCCACGGCAGCGGCAGTGCCGGGAACACTCGTGAATACTGCAGCAGGCGGCGGCAGTCGTGACGCCGTGCGCTTCGGGCATCCATCCGGCACGCTGCGTGTAGGCG
>CAYZUG010000023.1:0-35732 GCA_964481865.1 uncultured Thermomonas sp.
GCAGATGACGTTACCTTTTTCTCAGGGGCCGTCTTTTTCACTGGTTTTTTTACTGCCATGTTCAAAGTCTCCTTCGATTATCCCTTGAGGCGGGGCCGCGCGCTGTTATACCCTGCCTACCGCAAGGCGGCAACCACTGTACATGGATTTGCTGCGCTTGACCTCTGATTTCTTGATGATAAAAGTGTGATCAAACGATTCTTCATTGCGTTGCTGCGCTTTTATAAACGCTGGATCAGCCCGATGTTAGGGACGCGCTGTCGTTTTGTGCCCACCTGCTCGGAATACGCAATGGAAGCCATCGACCGTTTTGGCGTATGGAAAGGCAGCTGGCTTACACTGCGACGCATCGGGCGCTGTCACCCCCTACATCCCGGTGGGCACGACCCTGTACCACCAACCTGAGGAATACCCCCATGACATCTACACTGATCGTCAACGCCCGCCTGGTGAATGAAGGCCGGGAATTTGATGGCGACCTGCGTTTTTCCAACGGTCGTATCGAAACCATCGCTAACGAATTGACCGCAAAAACCGGAGAGCACGTGATCGATGCCAAAGGCGCGCGCCTGCTGCCTGGCATGATCGACGACCAAGTGCATTTCCGCGAACCAGGCATGGAATACAAGGCCGACATCGCCACGGAATCAGCAGCGGCAGTCGCCGGTGGGCTGACCAGTTTTATGGACATGCCCAATACCAAGCCACCCACCTTGGATAGCGCCGCGCTGGAAGACAAATACCAGCGTGCTAACGGCCGCGCCTGGGGCAATTACGGCTTTTATCACGGTGCCAGCAACGACAATCTGGAGGCGATTCGCGCCATCGATCCCAAGACAACACCGGGAGTCAAGGTCTTCATGGGTGCATCCACCGGCAATATGCTGGTGGACAACCCAGAGACACTGGACGCCATCTTCCGCGACACCCCCGTACCGATTATCACCCACTGCGAAGATACACCCAGTATTGATGCCATTTATGCCGAGTATCAAGCGAAATACGGTGACGATATTCCTGCTGACTCTCACCCCGATATTCGTTCCCGCGAGGCCTGCATCAAATCCACGCGGCTTGCTATCGAATTGGCGCGCCGTCATGGCACCCGCCTGCATGTGCTGCACATCAGCACCGCCGATGAATTGTCACTGTTTGAACGCGGCCCACTGATTCGCGCTGATAGCAGTCGCAAGCAGATCACCGCTGAAACGTGCGTGCATTTTCTGCACTTCGCTCGCCCTGACTACGCACGCCTGGGCCATTGGATCAAATGTAACCCAGCGATCAAGGACGTGGCTGACCGTGACGCGATCATCAAGGCATTGGCCGACGACATCCTGGATGTCCTGGCCACCGACCATGCCCCGCATACGCTGGAAGAAAAAGCCAACCCCTACGCCAGTGCGCCCAGTGGCCTGCCATTAGTGCAGTACGCGTTGAATGTTGCACTGGAAAAAGTCCACGACGGCCTGCTGACCACCGCACAAGTCGTGCAGAAATTCGCTCACGCCCCTGCCCAGCTGTTTGATGTGGAACAACGCGGCTTTCTGCGTGAGGGCTACGCCGCGGACTTGGTTTTGGTGGACGACACGCCGTTGACTGTGCAACGCGCTGACGTACTGAGCAAATGTGGCTGGTCCCCCTTTGAAGGCACGACCTTTCGCTCACGCATCGCCGCGACCTGGGTCAATGGCGTGCAGGCGTGGGATGGTGAAAAGCTGCTTGGTTCGCCACAAGGGCAGCGGTTACGCTTTAACCGCTGATACAAGCACTGATAGCCTCACGTATTGCGCCCGCTGACACTGGCCACCGCGTCATGCGGGTGCAGACTTTCGAAATGCGCGACACGGGCATTCCATTTGATGACATGAGTATCGGCGGCAAGCACCGACGCTACTCTGCGTGCGGCGTCTTCACAAAACATTAAATTGGCCGCATTGGCCATTGCGAAAGCTTGCTCGTCTTCACGTTTGACTGCCGTCTGCACCGGGGTTCCCAGCGCGGCCTCCACGGCATCCACCAGTGCCGCAAGCGGTAACTCGTCGAACGCTGGTTTAAGCTCCACACGAATCTCCGCACGGCTACGCTGGGCATGTGGTGTTGCAGCAAGCCCCGCCTCACTTTTCAGCCACGCTTCCACGTCGGTAGCTGCCAGCATATCCACGTCGGAAAAATCGTGAGCAAAACGCTGGGCATTCGCCTGCCGCGACAAGGCCGCCGATGCTGGACAAGTGCTGGAATATTCCACCGAAAACGCAAGCGTCAGGCACAAATGCCCATCGAGCAATTCTGCAACCAGCTCCACGGGATAGCGTTTCCAGCCTGCGTAATCACTGCGCAAAGCCTTGCGCAACATGAGGTGATCGAAACGCAGACACAGGCGCGCCTGTGTTGCCAAGCCATTCTGCGATGCAATGCACGCACTCAGCAGGTGACGCAACGCCGGTGCGGTCAGTGCTTCTTTCGCCAAACCTTCCTGCAATTGCAGATACAGGCGCGACATATGGATGCCGCGTGTACTCGGGTCTTGCAAGTTGACCGCCACATCCACGCTGGCAGGTACCAGCCACGCATGTTCGGCATTGTTTGAGAGACGAATCGGTAACGCCAGATTATCCATTCCAACCCAGTCCAACGACCGAGCAAGTGAAACAGATTCAAAAGCGACATCAGGAAGTGGGGAGTGGGAGATATTTTTGTGCATCGCCACATTGTACCGCGTGAATGCGATACAGCTCTGCACCAGTGTTATTCAATCCCGAGCTGCACGCCAGCACTGCCACAAACACCGCCAACGCGACCCTGCTGTCTCAAGCCCCCGTGCGCGTTGCCGCAAGCGTTCACGCAGCAAGACCGCCTGCAAACGCTCAACACGGGTGCCTGCATCCAAGCGTGGCTGTTGCAACACACCTGAAGCGGTCAGTGCGCCATGCACGCCACTGGCTGGCATTCGCAGGGCGCGCTGCATCAATAAAAGGACAGCGATATCCTGAGCTTCTGCGGGAGTCTTGCACTGAAAAAGCTGTTCAGCTGCCTCCATCAACCGGCGTGCGACAGGCTCCAGAGCGATCACCGCTGACGAGAGATCCCCCGTCAATGTGCGGCTTGCGGCCAATGCTGGCAGCAATGCCCCCAAATCTGCCCAAGCAACGGCTTGCTTTTGCAGCACCATCCCTAATGGATGCCGACGCCCACCGCGTGACCAGCCCTGCAGCTCCTCCGCCCACCAGGCCAGCTTCGCTGCTCCTGGCGTTGCATCCTCACCTGACCACGCGGCATCCGCCAGCTCTCCTACCAATGCCAGCCATGCACGCGCCAGTTCATGCTGTTTGGCTGGAAGAAAGACCTCAGCAATTGTCCATTCAGGCCAAGCCTGCTGCCACTTTTCGAGAAAACTCTGCAGTGCCTCGCGGTCACTCATCGCAACTGATCCCACACACGCGGCAGCAGCAAATCACGCACCGACGACAACATGAGGTCTCCACCCCAAGCTTCCGGCGGGTCATCCTCACGACGATACCCCCAAAGTGCCACGATTGAGCGAACCCCTGCAGCACGCGCAGAATCAATATCACGCTGGTCATCGCCGATATAGATGCAATCGTCAGCGGCGACGTTCAACACATCCAATGCATGCAGCAATGGCAACGGGTGAGGTTTGCGCTCAGGCAAGGTGTCTCCACCAATCAGAATCGCGGTGCGCGTTTCCCAGCCCAATGCAGGAATGACCTTTCTGGCGAGATATTCCGGCTTGTTGGTCACGATGCCCCAGCGGCAGCCTTCGGCTTCAATTGCAGCAAGCAGCTCCACAACACCCTCGAACAACACACTGGAACGCCCCAGTTCTTGTTCATAGATATCTAAAAACTCACGAATCAACGTGCTTGGCACCTCCCCAGCAAGCTCTGGGAAAGCCGCCGCACTCATTGCACGCGAACCTTTCGAGACATGCGGACGAATGCCCTCAAGCGTCATCGCTTCACGACCACGCGCGGCACGCATTCTGTTCACCGTTGCGGCCATATCGGGAGCGCTGTCCAGCAAGGTGCCATCAAGATCGAACAACACAAGTTTTGGAAAACCAATGGTCATTACAGCTTCCGTGCGCAGGCTAAATAATTCACATCAACACGGCGCGTTAAATGCGCTTGGTTACGCCAAGGCACATAGCTCAAGCCACGTACATCCTCAAGCTGCAGCCCTGCACTTCTGAGCCAGGCGGCCAGCTCGGCTGGCTTGATGAAATCGCGATATTGATGCGTCCCTTTTGGCAAGACGCGCGCCACATACTCTGCGCCCACGATCGCCATCGCAAAGGCTGCTGGTGTGCGATTGAGTGTTGACAAAAACAGCCGCCCACCTGGTTTCAGCAATGTGGCACAGGCATGAATAATCGATGTTGGATCTGGAACATGCTCCAGCATTTCCATACAAGTCACCACATCAAATGTAGCGGCTTGCTCGTTTGCCAAGACTTCAACCGGTGTCGCACGATAGCTCACGCTGACCCCAGTCTCCAGGCCATGCAATCGCGCCACACTCAGCAGATTCGGGGCGAGATCAATACCCGTCACCTGCGCCCCAACCTTGGCCATGGCTTCACTTAACAAGCCGCCGCCACAGCCCACATCCAAGACCTGTGCAGACGCCAGCGTGGCCCATTCAGTGACATAGGCAAGACGTGCAGGATTTAACGCATGCAGTGCTTTTTGCGGGCCTTCAGGGTCCCACCAGCGCTGCGCAAGTGCATCGAACTTGTCGATTTCAATTTGCGAAAAATTGTCTGCTGCTGCATTCATGGCCGCACCTTGGCAATCCGCTCACGCCACTGTTTGGCATTGGCAGTTATCGCCTGCACATCCATCTCCAGAAGCTCACGTTGACGCAGCTTCATCACACCGGCTACCCAGACATCGCTGACGTTGGCGCGGCTGGCGGCATACACCAGTTGCGATACCACATGATGCAAAGGCTGCGTTTCCAATGCGGATAAATCCACACAGGCAAGATCAGCCTGTTTGCCCACTTCAATGCTGCCAATCTCCGCAGCAAAACCCAGTGCCTTTGCGCCGCCCAAAGTCGCTGCATGCAGCGCTTCGTGCGCAGAAAAACCAGCGGCATCATTGGCGACTGCTTTCGCAAGCAGCGCAGCGGTACGTGTTTCGCCAATCATGTCCAGATCATTATTCGATGCGCAGCCATCGGTACCAATGGCCACATTCACGCCAGCCTTCAACATTGCACACACCGGGCTAAACCCAGAAGCCAGTTTGAGATTGGATTCTGGACAGTGCACCACACTGACACCACGTTCCGCGCAGAGTGCAATTTCACCCTCGGTCAACTGGGTCATATGCACCGCAATCAGACGATCGTTCAACAGACCGAGACGGTCGATGCGTGCAATGGGTCGCTGCCCGTGTAACTGGATGGAATCCGCCACTTCCTGCGCAGTTTCGTGCAAATGCAAATGCACCGGCACATCCAGCTGATCCGCCAGCATGCGGATGCGCTCAAAATTGGCGTCATGCACGGTATAAGGCGCATGTGGGGCGAAGGCCGTGGAAACCAACGGGTCATCACGCCAGTTATCGTGCAGCTCGCAAGCGCGATCAAAGTATTCGTCGTCGGTTTTTGCCCACGCACTGGGGAAGTCGATCACAATCGCGCCAACACGCGCACGAAAACCGTACTTTTTGTAAACAGCCGCCTGCACATCGGGGAAGAAGTAATTTTCGTTTGCGCAGGTGGTGCCGCCACGCAGCATTTCTGCAATCGACAGCGTCATGCCATCGGCAATGAACTCAGGCCCCATCACGGCACCTTCCACCGGCCAGATGTGCTCACGCAACCACACCATCAACGGCAGGTCATCGGCCACGCCACGCAGCAAGGTCATTGGGTTGTGCGTATGCGCATTTACCAAACCGGGAATAAGTGCGGCCTCTGGGCGCGACACGACGTCTTTAGCAACAAACTGCTGCCGTGCTTCGACAATCGGCAAAATTGCGGTGATACGCCCGTTAGATACAGCAACGGCGTGATTTTCAAGAACCACGCCGTGCGGCACCACAGGCACCACCCAGCCGGCTTCGATAAGAAGGTCGCAGGCCTGCGGTGCGGAATTGTTCATGGATTACTTCACTCGGCTCACGTATTCACCACTGCGGGTATCCACCTTGATCATTTCATCCTGCCCGACAAACAGCGGCACACGGACAACAGCACCGGTTTCCAGTGTTGCAGGCTTGCCACCGCCACCGGAGGTATCACCACGCAGCCCTGGGTCGGTTTCAACGATCTTCAGTTCAACGAAGTTCGGCGGTGTGACTTGAATCGGGCTGCCATTGAACAACGTGACCACACAGGTTTCTTCACCTTTCAGCCACTTGGCCGCATCGCCCATGCCGTCTTTATCGGCTTGCACTTGCTCGAAGCTTTCCTGATTCATGAAGTGCCAGTATTCGCCATCGGAATACAGGTACTGCATATCGGCATCCACAACATCAGCGGCTTCCACCGAATCTGTGGACTTCATGGTTATTTCTTGTACACGCCCACTGCGGATAATGCGATAGCGCACGCGCGTAAATGCTTGGCCTTTCCCCGGCTTCACATAATCGGTTTCACTGATGATGCAGGGTTCGTTGTTCACCAGAATTTTTTGTCCGGTCTTGACGTCGTTCATGCCGAGAGAGGCCATGGATACTCCTTGGGGCTACCCTGTCTGGGCAGCTAAACTGTTGTGATGTGAAGCCCCGGCAATACCGGAACCATGTTGTGTAGCCCCCTATGATACCTGTAGCCCCCACATCCTTGCAGCAATTCCCGCATACGCGATGGCAAATGGCATGGCGTGACGCCGTTCGTGACCCGCAGGAATTGCTGGCACTTGTTGGCCTGGAGCGTCTTGCTAAGCAGCTCTCACTGCAAGCCACACGCGATTTCCCGCTCCGGGTGCCGCGTAGTTTCATTGCCCGCATGCGCTATGCAGACCCAACCGATCCTTTATTACGGCAAGTGCTGCCGATTCTGGATGAGGAGCGTATTGTTCCCGGGTTTGCGCTGGATGCAGTAGGTGATACAGCCGCACGGCGCGGGCATGGTGTCATTCAGAAATACAACGGACGCGCCTTGTTGATCGCCACCGGAAGCTGCGCGATCAATTGTCGTTACTGTTTCCGTCGGCATTACCCTTATGCCGAAGATACGGCAGCGGCAGCTGGTTGGCGCGAAGCACTAGCACTAATTGCAGATGACACAAGTATTCACGAGGTCATTCTGTCCGGTGGCGACCCCCTCTCGCTTGCCGATCACAAACTTGCGGAATTGACTGATGCCTTGCGCGTTATTCCGCATCTTCGCCGCCTGCGTCTTCATTCACGCCTGCCCATTGTGCTTCCCGAGCGTATTGATGCGGGGCTGCTGCAATGGTTAGGCAGCCTGCCCTGGCCAACAACACTGGTGGTGCATGCCAACCACGCCAATGAATTCAGCCCCGAGGTTGATGCTGCGTTGCAGGCACTGCGCAAGGCAGGGGTTCACCTGTTCAATCAGGCGGTCTTACTACGCGGCGTCAATGATTCTGTAGATGCACTGGCCGATTTAAGTGAGCGCGGCTTTGCGGCTGGGGTGATCCCCTACTATCTACATCAACTTGATCGCATCACCGGAGCCGCGCATTTCGAGGTCGAAGACAACCAAGCCATTGCCCTACATACCGCATTAGCGGCACGTCTTTCCGGATATTTACTGCCTCGTTTGGTGCGTGAAATCCCTGGGCAAAGCGGCAAAACCCCCATACATGCAGGCACAATACCCATTACAGCCCGCACTGAATCATGTAGCCTGTCCCCCACAGCACGCCCCACATAATGCGATGAATATTGGCAAAGACACCGCGCTACGATTGATGCTCGTTGCTGATTTGGTCAACGAGGCCGAAGCCTTGGTCAGTCGTTTACGTAACTCCGGAACGGCGGTACGCCCGCTGCGCCCTGAATCCCTGAACGAACTCAGTCAACTGCTGATGCAACAACCTGTTGACTTGGTACTGGCTGACTATGCCGCCGTGATGTTGCCATTTACCGATGTCGCCCAAGCCGTGGCGAGTTGCGGCCGTGACATCCCGTTGATTGCCCTGCTTGATGGCATCAACGACGATATTCTTGAACAAGTGCATTTGCTTGGCGCACAAGGCATTACCTTGCGCGACAGGCCACAGCAATTCCTGAAAACCATTCATACCGAATGGAATGACCTTGAAACACGGCGTTCACAACGGCGTCTGGAAGCCCAGATGCGTGAAACCCAACGTCGCTGCGATGCCCTCATTGATTCATCCCGCGAACCCATTGCCTACATCCATGAAGGCATGCACATTCGCGCGAATCATGCCTATCTTGAAATGTTCGGCTTCGAGTCTTTTGACGACGTGGAAGGCATGTCGCTACTGGACTTGATCGCTCCTGACGATGTTGATGCTTTCAAGGCATTGCTGAAAAAGCTCTCGAAAGGCGAAGACCCACCACCGCACTACACGCTGACCGCACGCACAGTCGAAGGCAATACATTTCCCGCCGTCATGGAATTCACCGCGGCCGAATACCAAGGTGAAGCGTGTCAGCAAATCATCTTCCGCCATCAAGCGGTTGAAATGTCGGCAGAATTGGCGCTTGAACTGGAGCGCCTGCGCGAGCGTGACCAAGCCACCGGCCTGCTGAATCGTCAAACCTTCTTGCATCTTCTGGAAGATGCTGTGGCTGCAACCGCCAAGCAACAAATGCAGTACGGGCTATTGCTGCTGCAGCCCGACAACTTTCAGCGCATCCTGCATGAGATCGGCTTGGACAGCACGGACACCCTGCTTTCAAGCATTGCAGATTGCATTCGCCAAGCATTGGCAGAAGACCTCCATGCAGGGAAGGTGCATGCTGCCCGTTTCAATGACCACAGCTTTGCGGTATTGGCCGTCGGCGATCACTTGCACACTTCATCCTTAGCCCACCGCCTGCGTGACGCCTTTGCTGCCTATGTTTTCGATATCAGCGGGCGCTCAAGCACCATCACCACCAGTATCGGTGGCGTTCAAATCGGTGAAAAAATTGCCAGCGTGACGCAGGTGCTTGCCAAGGCCAACAAAGCGCTGCAGTCCATCATCACCGTTGGTGGCAACCATATTGATGTTTTTGATCCGGGGGCTGCCGATCGCGCGGAAGAAGAACGTGTGCAAGCTTGGGTCGCACGCTTGCGTAATGCCTTAGCCAACGATCATTTCACCCTGTACTACCAACCCATTATTCATTTGATGGGTGAGCCACGCCCGATTTATGAAACATATCTGCGCCTTCTGACTGAAACAGGCGAGGTGATCAAACCGTCCAACTTCTTGCCTATCGCTGAAGAACACGGCTTGCAAGGTGCAATTGATCGCTGGGTGATCGCTCGCACAATCAGTATTCTTGGCGAACGCAAACGCAGCGGCAAACCCGTCACCTTACTAGCAAAGATCAGCGAAGCCTGCTTGTTCGATGAGCAGCTGCCCGCCTTCATTCAAAGCCTGCTGCAACAACACGATGTCAGTGGTGACAGCCTGTTACTGCAACTTCCTGAAAGCAAAATCTTTATCAACCTGCGCGCTGCGCAAGGCTTTGCCAGCAATATCAGTGCGCTCGGTTGCAGAATGGTGATGGATCAGTTCGGTGCTGGGTTGGATTCTTTCCAACTACTGACGCATCTGATTCCCAGCTACGTCAAGATTGATCGCAGCTTTATGGAAGACCTGCCCAAAAACCCGAAAAATCAGCAGGCTCTTAGTGAGCTAGCACAAAAAACACGGGAAAAAGGCATCCAAACTATTGCCGAATTTGTGCAGGATGCAGCCAGCATGACGATCTTGTTCGGCTGCGGCATTGATTACGCTGAAGGTGATTTCCTGGCAGTTTCCACCCCTGAAATGCAGCACGAATTTGAGCTATAACCGCTCGCCTCTTTAGCAAGCATCAGGCCAATAAAAAACCAGCCAAGCGAACTTGGCTGGTTTTATTTTGCAGGATAGCGATCAAGCCGCCTGACGCAATGCGGCAATCCTGTCTTCTAACGGTGGATGGCTGCGCAACAAGCCACGCATGCCGCCACTGATACCAAATGCTGCAACCTGCTTGGGCAGGGTGCTTTCACCATGTACCGCTGCCAAACGCTCCAGAGCAGCAATCATTTTTTGCCGACCTGCCAAATTGGCACCGCCAGCATCTGCACGGAACTCACGATAACGCGAGAACCACATGGCAATGATTGAGGCAAAAAAGCCAAAAATCATTTCCAGCACAAAAACCACGATGAAATAACCAAACCCCGGCCCTTCATTTTCACGATCGCCGCTGATGGCTGAATCAATCACCCGCCCGACTAAGCGCGCCAACACGATGACAAAGGTATTCAGCACGCCCTGCAAAAGCGCCATTGTGACCATATCGCCATTTGCCACGTGGCTGACTTCATGCCCCAGTACGGCCTCAGCTTCATCACGGCTCATTGCCCGCAGCAAACCGGTTGAAACTGCAACAAGTGATTTGTTGCGGTTGGCACCGGTAGCAAACGCATTGATTTCCGGCGCGTCATAAATCGCCACTTCAGGCATTCCGATACCCGCCATTTCAGCCTGACGACGCACGGTATTGACCAACCATGCTTCAGTTTCATTGCGTGGCTGTTCAATGACATGCGCACCGGTGGTACGTTTGGCGACCCACTTTGACATCAACAAGGAGATGATGGAGCCACCAAAACCAAACAGTGCCGCCATGATAAGCAAGCCGGAAAACTGTTGTGAGTTGACACCAAGAATCGACATCACAATGCTGACCAAGGCCAACACTGCCAAATTCGTTGCCAAAAACAGGAACATGCGTGTGAACATGAAGTCTGACTGTCCTTAATATGCGCGGGATGCGCAACCTTGCAAAATAATGTGGGCAGAGTACGCAAAATTCAATGCAACAATCCTGAACACCATGACTGTTTATCGCGGCCGTTTTGCCCCCTCGCCTACTGGTGCCTTGCATGCAGGCTCAGTTCTAACCGCATTGGTGAGCTGGCTTGTTGCCAAACAGGCACAAGGGCAATGGCTCGTTCGCGTGGAAGACATCGACCCACCACGCGAACGTGAAGGCGCCGTGCAAAGCCAGCTTGCAACCTTGCAAGCCTATGGTCTGCATGCCGACGCCCCCATCATCTATCAAAGCCAGCGGGGCAACCGCTACCAAGCCGCACTGGATCAACTGCTTGCCGCCGGTCATGCGTTTGAATGCCACTGCAGCCGGCGCATATTGCAGGCATCCGGTGGCATTCATCGCGCCTGTGTCGGCCATGAAAAACGCCCCGACCCTGCAATACGGCTACGTGTTCCAGAAGGGTGTCAGATTCAGTTCACCGATGGCCTGCAAGGTCACTACCAACAATGCATTGCCACGTCTGTGGGTGATTTTGTCTTGCGTCGCAGTGATGGCCTATGGGCTTATCAACTGGCTGTTGTTGTGGATGATGCCGAACAACACATCACGGATATCGTGCGTGGCGCTGACCTGCTTGACTCCACCCCCAGACAGATCATGTTGCAACGGTTGCTTGGATTGCCCACACCTCGCTACCTGCATTTACCACTGCTGCGTGACACAAACGGCAATAAACTTTCAAAATCCCTTGATGCGCTTCCTGTACGTAACGCGCAGCCATTGCCCCTGCTTTTTGCATTATGGAAACATTTGCAACAAGTACCACTTGGCCAAATGAGCAGCCCAGCCGAGTTTCTTGAAAAAGCATTGCAGCACTTTGATTTAAAACGGGTTCCAAGAGAACTCCCGGCACTTTCCGCCGCAGCGCACAACAGCTTTTTTGCAGATCACGCATAGAATGCCCGCGAACTCAGTTATCCCACATCGCAAGGAGCAATCCATGACATCACGAGTTGCATTAGTTACTGGCGGCACAGGCGGCATTGGTACAGCCATTGTCAAACGCTTGGCCAATATGGGTCATAAAGTGGCCACCAATTATCGCAACGAAGAAAAAGCGAACGCATGGCAAGAAAAAATGAAGGCCGAAGGCTATGACATTTTGATTGCCAAGGGTGACGTCACCTCACCAGAGGAAGCCGAAGCCATGGTGCGTGAAGTCGAGGCCAAACTTGGCCCGATTGATATTTTGGTGAACAACGCAGGCATTACCCGCGATGGCACCTTCCACCGTATGAAGGCCGACCAGTGGTCGGATGTCATCAATACCAACCTCAACTCCTGCTTCAACGTCACTCGTCCAGTGATTGAAGGTATGCGCGACCGTAAATGGGGTCGCATCATCCAGATCAGCTCAATCAACGGACTGAAAGGGCAATACGGGCAAGCCAACTATGCAGCCGCCAAAGCCGGTATGCACGGCTTCACCATTTCACTTGCACGTGAAAATGCGAAGAATGGCGTCACTGTCAACACCATTTCACCCGGCTATATCGCCACTGACATGGTGATGGCAGTGCCTGAGGAAGTACGCGCCAAAATCGTGGCCGACATTCCCACTGGCCGTTTGGGCACACCGGAAGAAATCGCCTATGGCGTGAGCTTCCTTGCCGATGAGCAAGCCGCTTGGATTACCGGTTGCAACCTGGACATCAACGGTGGCCATCATATGGGCTGGTAAGAACGCCATAATGCTGTAACACTCTTGGGCAGCATCAGCATATGATGCTGCCCATTCCTTTTCCTGTTGATGAGTCGACGAACCCCGATGAGTACGCCAGACCCCAAACCCACTTCAGCCCCACGCAGCTCCAATGCAGGGCGTTACCTGTTCATGATCATCCTTGGTTTCGTTTTGGGTATCGTTGCCACGGTCATGTTGCTTCGCGCCTGGGATGCCCGCCGCGATCACTTCCCTGAAGCCTTGATGCAAGTAAAAGGCTGGCACATGGGGCAACTCAAGGCAGCGATGGAACTAAACCGTTGCAATGCCACCGATATCCTGCCGCATCTGCAAACATTGCGTGCCACAGCGAATGACTTGGAACCCGGCTTCCCTGATTTGCGTGATGATGAACGCTTCAAGACTGCCGCTGCTGCTATGCGGGGCGCCTTGGATAAAGCCATCGCGGCGCCGCCACTGAGCTGTGAAAGTGTGGCCGCCACCATGAAATCGGTTGGTGACACGTGCAAAGGCTGTCACCGCGACTTCCGCCAATAAGCATGTCTCCTCACAATGCCGGGCTTGCCCGGCATTCTTTTTTCAGGCGTCGCTCTTGTCTGTTTTTTTATATCTCTCTGCTTTCCTACTGATTCTTTTCGGTATTGCCGGCATTATCCTGCCTGCATTGCCCGGCGTTCCTCTGGTTTTCCTTGGCCTGCTTTTAGCCGCTTGGGCAGACAGCTTTGTGCATATCGGCTGGCCCACCATCAGCTTGCTTGCCGTCTTAACGCTGCTCTCACTTGTATTGGATTTTTGGGCCACCACCCATGGGGCAAAACGTCTTGGCGCCAGTAGAATCGCCACTTTTGGCGCATTGGCTGGTGTATTGATCGGCCTGTTTTTCGCACTGCCCGGCCTTTTGCTTGGCCCCTTCATTGGTGCATTGCTGGGCGAACTTTTACATCAACGCAGCCTGAAACTTCCAGCACTTGGGCACGCAACCCGCATCGGTGCAGGCACATGGCTGGGGATTGCACTCGGTATCGCACTCAAGCTAGGGCTCGCCTTCAGCATGCTGGGTATTTTTGCGCTGGCGTGGTGGCTTTAATGCCCTGCTTTGCTGCACCATAAGCCCATGTTGAATTTGACGACGCCCTCCCCCATCCATCAGCGCTTCATGCTGTCGCTTGAGCATGTGCAGGAAAAAATATTGCACCTGCTGGCCAGTACCCCGTTGCTGTTCCTGGCAATCGCCGTTGTGATTTCGTCAATCTGGCTTGGTGGTTTTCTAAGCCGCCATATGCGTGTTCTGACCAAAATCAGCGAAAGCAATCCCTTCATGGAAGGCTTGGTTCGCACGAGCGTCAAAAGCCTGATTGGGCTGATTGGTGTCTTGATTGCACTTGACCTGCTGAACGCCACATCACTGGTGGGCGCTGTTCTGGGTTCAGCTGGTGTGGTGGGTTTGGTCTTGGGTTTTGCCTTCAAGGACATCGCAGAAAATTACATCGCTGGCGTCTTGCTCAGCCTGCGCCAGCCCTTCTCGCCGGGCGACAGCGTAAGAATTGACAGCTATGAGGGCAAAGTCATTGCGCTCAATACACGCGCCACGATTTTAATGACAGCAGAAGGCAGCCATTTGCAGCTGCCCAATAGTCTGGTGTTCAAATCGGTCTTGCTGAATTTTTCACGCAATCCGCAACGCCGATTCGACTTCCAAATTAACGTAGAACACAGTGCATCACTGCATCAAGCGATGGACTGCGGCATCACCACGCTTCAGTCGATTGACGCCGTATTGCGTCAACCAGCACCCAATGCATTGATTGTGAACAGTCAAACAGAAGGCATCGCCCTGATGTTTACCGGCTGGGTTGACCAAACCCACAATGATCTTTCACGCACCCGCAGTGAGGCGATTCGCAGGGTCAGGCGTGCGCTTTGGGAAGCGGGCATGCCCGTACCCATTGCGCAAAGCCGGGTCATTCTGAGCCGTCACGAAATTGCCGCACCTGCTGATACTGAATCCAGTGCGCAACGGGATACCTCCGTGGACAACACACTGGATGCGCAAATCAAACATGCGCAAGAGCAGGAAAGTGGCAATGTGCTGCGCGCTGAAGCTTCCACCGCAGAAAACACAAACCCATGATGTGATAAAGCACGCGTACTGCCCGCATGGCAGCACGCGTGCTGCACAGCGGATTACAGCACCTGCAAAGGGATTTTCCCGATGCGTGCCTGCCACTCTTGCGGCCCGGTTATGTGCACCGAGCTGCCTTGTGAATCAACGGCCACCGTCACTGGCATGTCCTTCACTTCAAATTCGTAGATCGCTTCCATGCCTAAATCGGCAAAGCCAACCACACGCGCGGCCTTGATCGCTTTCGACACCAAGTAGGCCGAGCCACCAACCGCCATCAGATACACGGACTTGTGCTTTTTAATCGCCTCCAGCGCCGTCGGACCGCGTTCTGCCTTGCCGATCATGCCCAGCAGCCCCGTTTGCGCCAACACCTGTTCGGTGAACTTGTCCATGCGTGTGGCTGTGGTCGGGCCTGCCGGACCGACGACTTCATCACGTACCGGATCAACCGGGCC
Organism: uncultured Thermomonas sp.; assembly: GCA_964481865.1. Classification (GTDB taxonomy): domain Bacteria; phylum Pseudomonadota; class Gammaproteobacteria; order Xanthomonadales; family Xanthomonadaceae; genus Thermomonas. The sequence goes on from CAYZUG010000023.1 coordinate 15,277, forward strand.
GACGTAATAGATAAACCGCCCGGTCAGATCAACTGGCAGCGATTCGCCCTTGTTCAACATGTCCACCATGCGCTTATGCGCCGCGTCACGGCCAGTCAACATCTTGCCCGACAACAGCAGCACCTCACCTGGCTGGAAGCTCTGTACTTCTTCGTGGGTGATCGTGTCCAGATTCACCCGGCGGGCGTTCTGCGGGTTATAGGTCAACGTGGGCCAGTCCTCCAGCGACGGCGGATCCAGCATCACCGGCCCACTGCCATCCAACGTGAAATGCGCGTGGCGTGTGGCGGCGCAGTTGGGAATCATGGCCACGGGTAAGTTGGCGGCATGTGTGGGGAAATCTTTGATTTTGATATCGAGCACCGTCGTCAACCCACCTAAGCCCTGGGCACCAATACCCAATGCATTGACCTTCTCGTACAGCTCAATACGCAATTCTTCAACGCGATTGCTGGGACCACGCGCAATCAAGTCTTGGATGTCGATTTCCTCCATCAACGACTCTTTCGCCAACAGCATGGCTTTTTCGGCAGTACCGCCAATACCGATCCCCAACATGCCCGGTGGACACCAGCCAGCCCCCATGGTCGGTACGGTCTTGAGCACCCAATCGACAATGGAATCGGACGGGTTGAGCATCGCAAACTTGCTCTTGGCCTCACTGCCGCCGCCCTTCGCCGCTACGATCACATCCACCTTGTTACCAGCAACGATCTTGACGTTGATGACGCAGGGCGTGTTGTCTTTCGTGTTGATGCGCTTGCCTGCTGGGTCAGCCAGCACGCTGGCGCGCAGTTTGTTGTCTGGATCGTTGTAAGCACGACGCACACCTTCATTGACGGCGTCTTCCAGCGAACCGCTGAAGCCTTCCCAGCGCACGTCCATGCCCACGTCCAAGAAGACCGTGACGATACCGGTGTCTTGGCAAATCGGACGATGCCCTTCGGCACACATCCGTGAGTTGATCAAAATCTGCGCCATCGCATCCTTGGCGGCCGGTGACTCCTCACGCTCATAAGCAGCGGTGAGGCTTTTGATGTAATCAACCGGATGGTAATAGCTGATGTATTGCAGCGCGTCGGTGATGGATTGGATCAGATCTTCTTGCTTGATGGCAGTCACGGCGTTTTAAGGTAAAAACAAAGGGAACCCATATGATAACGCGTCAACCCACTCTTTCTTTTTTACCCACCAGCAGCACGTGATGACGGGGTGTTCAATTGGCAGATCTCTGTGTGAAATGACAGGAATTTGTCTTACATCAAAATCACGATGCGCACGGCACCGTACAATATAACGCTGACTTCAACTTCAATGCAGGCGCCATGAGCTCACCCTACGCAACGGCAACCGTTCTCAGTGTCCACCATTGGACCGACGCTTACTTCAGCTTCACCACAACACGAGACGAAGGTTTCCGTTTCGATAATGGTCAATTTGTGATGATTGGCTTGGAGACCGAAGGCAAGCCCCTGATGCGCGCCTACTCCATGGCCAGTGCCAACTGGGAAGAACATCTGGAGTTCTTCAGTATCAAGGTGCAAGACGGCCCACTGACATCACGCCTGCAGCACATCAAACCCGGTGACAGCATTTTAGTTGGGCGCAAACCTACCGGCACGCTTCTGATTTCCGACCTAGACCCCGGGCGCAATCTGTATTTGCTGGGCACGGGCACCGGTTTGGCGCCGTGGCTTTCGGTGATCAAAGACCCGGATACCTATGAACGCTTCGAGCGCGTGATCCTTTGTCATGGTGTGCGTGGCATCAAGGATCTGGCCTATCGCGAGCATATCGAAACGGGGCTGGCAAACCATGAAATCCTTGGTGACATTGTGCGTGACAAACTGCTGTATTACCCGGCAGTGTCACGCGAGCCATTCCCCTACAACGGACATGACCATCAAGGTCGCATCACCGACCACCTCGATGCAGACAAAATCAGCAGCGCTCTTGGCTTGGATGCACTTGACCCGGCGCATGATCGCGCCATGATCTGCGGCAGCCCTCATATGCTGGCGGATTTCCGCAGTATTTTAGATCGCCGGGGTTTTCAGGTATCACCGCGTATCGGCACCGCTGGTCAATACGTCTTCGAGCGCGCTTTCGTCGAAAAATAATCCCCTTTCATGCTGACGCAACGAGGGCGCAAAGCGCCCTCGTTGTCGTTTTGCGATAATCAAACCGTTGTATGTCATCACATGAGGTTTACATGAAACACCCCTTGACCTGCGCACTTGCGCTTGCCGTGGCCGCTACACTCAGCGGCAATCTCCACGCCGCCACCAAGAAGCAGGAAGCCAGCATGACCACTGCCCCCGCCTACAACGGTCCGTTTGCCAGCCCCAGCACACTGGATTTGAATTTCCCACGTTTTGACCTCATCAAGGACAGTGATTTTGCCCCTGCCTTCGATGCTGGCATGGCCATGCAACTGGCTGAGATCGAAGCCATTGCCAACAACCCAGAAGCAGCAACATTCGAAAACACCATCGTCGCCATGGAAAACAGTGGCCGCATGCTGGGACGCGCGACTAGCGTGTTTTTCAACCTTGTCGGTACCGATAAAAACGAAACCCGCGATCAATTGCAGATGACGTATGCACCCAGGTTTTCAGCGCACCGCGACAGCATTGCGTTGAATCAAAAACTTTTTGCGCGCATCAAAACACTGCATGACGCTGGTGACAGCCTGGGTCTGGATGCCACCGACCGCCGCCTGCTGGAAAAGCGCTATACCGACTTCATCCGTAGTGGCGCTGCCTTGGATGACGCACAAAAAGCCCGTATTCGTGAAATCAATACGGAAATGTCAAAACTCAGCACGCAGTTTTCGCGTAATGTGCTTGATGAAGTCAATGATTCTGCCGTGGTGGTAGAAACCCGCGAAGAACTGGCGGGCATGAGCGATGAGCAGATCGCTGCTGCTGCAGAAGCGGCAAAAGCACGCGGGCTGGAAGGCAAATATGTCATCGCCCTCTTGAACACAACCGCTCAGCCTGCCGAAGCACAGCTGCACAACCGCGCCCTGCGTGAGCGCCTGCGCAAAGCCTCGGAAGCCCGCGGCAGCCGTGGCAATGCCTGGGATAACACCGCGATCGTTTCGCAAGTCCTGAAGCTGCGCAATGAGCGCGCCCAGCTATTAGGCTATGACACCTCTGCCAACTTTGTCTTGGCTAATGAAACGGCAGCAAACCAAGACAACGTGAACGACATCCTGCTGCCACTGGTGCCGAAAGCAGTGGCCAATGCCCGTCGCGAAGCTGACGCGCTGCAAGCCATGATTAATGCCGAGCAGAAAAAGGCCAAGCAAAAAAGCTTCCAGCTACAGTCTTGGGATTGGGCGTATTACAGCGAGAAAGTACGCGCCGCCAAATACAGCTTTGATGAAAATCAACTCAAGCCTTATTTCGAAATGAAGAATGTGCTGGAAAACGGTGTGTTTTATGCCGCCAACCGGCTTTATGGCATCAGCTTCAAAGCCCGCCCGGACCTGCCTAAATATCATCCGGACACATGGATTTACGAAGTCACCGATAAAAACGGCAGCCAGCTTGCCCTCTTCATTTTTGACCCATACTCACGCGCCTCCAAGCGTGGCGGCGCATGGATGAATACCTATGTGGCGCAATCAGCACTCACCGGCGAAAAGCCCGTTGTTGCCAACCACCTCAATGTCCCCAAGCCCAGCGAAGGCAAACCCACCCTGCTGACCTGGGATGAAGTCACCACCACCTTCCATGAGTTTGGTCACGCCCTGCATGGTTTCTTCCAAGATGTGCGCTATCCGTACTTCTCAATGAACGTACCGCGCGACTTCGTGGAGTACCCATCACAAGTCAATGAAATGTGGGCCGACTGGCCGGAAGTATTGGCCAATTACGCCAAGCACTATCAGACAGGTGAAGCCATGCCGCAGGCCTTGTTGGATAAAGTGATTGCGGCATCCAAGTTCAACCAAGGGTTTGCCACAACCGAATACCTGCAAGCCGCCCTTCTTGACCAGCATCTCCACCAGCAGCCAAGAGAAAAAATTCCTGAAGCTGGCGACATCATGCACTTTGAGGAAGATAGCCTGAGTGATTACGGCTTTGATTATCCAGCCGTTGTTGCACCGCGCTACAAGACCCCTTATTTCAGCCACATCATGGGGGGCTATGCCGCAGGGTATTACGCCTATATCTGGTCGGAAGTGTTAGGCGCCAGCACAACACAGTGGATCCGTAAAAATGGGGGCTTAACCCAAGAAAACGGCGACCGTTTGCGTCAACATGTGCTGGCACCAGGCGGCCAAATTGAAGCTGGAAAACTGTTCTTCAACTTTGCTGGCTACGAAGCCGATATTGAAGACCTGCTTGAACAGCGTGGTTTGAAAAAATAAGACGCACGTCACGCAGCACCTACAACAATGCCGCCCTCAGGCGGCATTGTTATTTAAGCAGCCAGCGCAAGCTTACTCTGCACGAAAAAGAGGCTTGTAAGACGCAGCCACCAACGGCGCCAATACCGAACCTGGCACCTCAACAGCATGTGTTCCATCGGCATACGGCCCCACTTGGTAAGGCGGAAAAATAAACCGCAACGCCCGAATGCTGCCATCGGCATTCATCACTGGCTCAAATCGACTGAAACTCTCCGCTTCAGGTGAAGTACCCGAATCAATCATTTCCGCCCCATTTTTTAACCAGGCGGCGCGATCTGCCGGGCTTGCCTCATCTCCCATTTCGTCATCAAAGCGCGTGGATAGCCCTGTCATCAACTGCTCACGAACATAAGCTGCAACCACTTGCCAGTGCGTTGGCTCGGTGATCAGCATGTCTGCTGTCAGCATCTGTTCCATTTGTGGCAGCCAGACAAAGCGTTCAACCAATGGCATGCCATGCGCACCCCCGGTGTACAGGCTGCCCTCTGCCGAAACCGCCACAATCCGCGATGTTTCCGCCACAGTTGCAAACTGCAGGCTCAAATCATAAGGCGCGATAAGCGCTTCTTTTTCGCCTTCCAGAGCCGCAAGCGCACCTCGCAAGTCCTGTCTGACGGACTGCGCATAGTCATACACCACACGTGCCAGCGCAGGGTATTTCGCCAGCGCCTTGGGATAACTGATGCCAACGATGTAATCCGTGGTGGTTTCAATGACATCCTGCAGGTCAACAGGTGTCTGTTCTTCTTCCGTTACAGCGTCTGTCTGGATGATTTTTTTCTGCTCGGCTTCTGGTGGGGGACTACTTTCTTGCCGACATCCAGCAAACAAGAACGCACAGAGCAACAACGGCACAAGACGAATAACGGAGTTCTGATTCATGGAAAAACGCGAGATAAACAAAGGTGTTGATAGTATGAAGGCAGTGCAGCTGCAGGCTATAGACCGCAGCTGAACCGCAGCAAATCCATGGATGACAGGCAAAATAAAACCCAGCCGAAGCTGGGTTTTATTTGCGCGATGCGCAGGCTAATTAAGCAGCCTGCACTTCGTCAGCCTGAAGGCCTTTCTGACCCTGCACAACCTTGAAGGAAACCTTCTGGCCTTCTTGCAGAGACTTGAAGCCGGTGCCCTGGATCGAGCGGAAGTGGACGAAAACGTCCGGGCCGGATTCTGGGGTGATGAAGCCGAAGCCCTTGGCATCGTTGAACCACTTAACGGTACCGGTCTGACGATCGGACATGTTGCTACTCCTGGATAACAGTTAAAAATGAAAACACGCACTGCGGTAAGCAGAGCGCGACTGTCGAGCAAGGGGTAACGCACACGATGAGCGGATCCAAGTAGATCTACCGCATCGGGTCACGATGTACCGTGATCCCGCTTGAAACAGTAGGCGCACCTTAACCTGTTTTTGACAACAAATGTGCAATCTTGTGAAAAATATTTTCAAAGTGGGGTGATTTGCTACCAATCGGCATGATCGGGAAGCAAACCAGTCAGTTCCACATCGGTCAAATTGCGCCATTGCCCAGGCTTCAAGTGGCCAAGTTTCACGTTACCAATACGCGCCCGGTGCAGCTGTTTCACGCGGTAACCGAAATGCGCCGCCATCAAGCGAATCTGTCGGTTCAAGCCCTGCGTCAGGACGATACGAAAACCAAACTTCCCTAACCGCCCGGTCTTGCAAGGCAGCGTCGGTTCGCCATGAACCGGCACCCCACCGCGCGCCATATCCCGCAGGAACGGGTCGGTGACAGGATGATTCACCGCCACCCAATATTCTTTTTCCAGCTTGTTTTCCGCACGCAAAATGCGGTTGACGATATCGCCGTTGCTGGTCAGCAGAATCAAACCTTCCGAGTCTTTATCCAAACGACCAATCGGGAAGATGCGTTGTTGATGGCCAACGAAGTCGACGATATTGCCTTTGACTTCGGTGTCTGTGGTGCAGGTAATGCCCACGGGTTTGTTGAGCACGATATAGACATGCCGCCGCTTGCCTTTGCTGGCCACGCGTGCAGTCAGCGCATTGCCATCCACACGGATGTCATCACCTTCCGCGATGTCTGCGCCAATGCGCGCCCGCAGCCCGTTAACCGTCACCCGGCCTTCGGCAATAAGTCGATCCGCCTCACGGCGGGAGCTGTAGCCGGTATCGGCAATGTGTCGGTTTAAGCGCATAGGCCATAGTTTACCGAGGCAAACTGAATCACGCCCGCAAAGACGCGTATTCGGGGTGACGACGCATCCAGACATCCGCATAGGAACACGCCGGCACAACCTTCCAGCCTTGTTCGCGGGCGTGCTTCAGACTGGCCTCGACCAAGGCAGCGGCAATGCCCCGCCCACCGATTTCACTTGGCACGATGGTATGGGTGATGCTGATTCCGCCCTGCATCGGCTCATATTCCACATAGGCCAGATGCCCATCCACTTCCGTCTGAAAGCGGTGCTGTTCCGCATTGTGATCAATCGCTGTCATGCCCTGCTCCTTCCAAGTGGTGTGCCGTCAGCCGAGTAACCGCTGAGTGAAGTGTGCTGCCATATTCGGTTCAAGCATTAAGGTAAAGACAACCCCATAGGCGGCACCCCAAAGATGAGCACTATGATTGACGTTGCCCACCCCGCGTCGATCCATCCAAATGCTGTAGCCCACATAAAGCAAGGCGAACAAAAAAGCTGGAATCGGCACAGGAATCGGAAAGATGATCAACTTGCTCCACGGGTCAAACAGGATGAAGGCAAACAGCACCGCCGACACCCCACCCGATGCACCAAGACTACGGTAATTGGCATCGTTTTGATGGGTCAGATAGGTCGGCAAAATCGATACCACGATGGCCGACAGATAAAACATCACAAACCCCAGTGGGCTGATCCATTCGGAAAAAATGCGTTCCACCTGCGTACCGAAAGACCACAGGGTGATCATATTGAACAGCAGATGCGCCCAATCCGCATGGATAAAGCCATAGGTCAACAAGCGCTCGTACTGGCGCTGCCGTTGCACAGCCGGTGGCCACAGAATCAGTCGCACCAGCAAACGCTGATCACCGAAAGCACGCCAACTGATGAAGACAGTGATGGCAACAATCACAAGGGTAAGAGAAATCTGCATCGTCCACGCTATTCCAAAGATTTACCGCATCATCGCATGCCACGTGTTTGGCTTGCGCGCTTCTTGATATGACATCTGACCGATGACACCCGCACCTGCTGCGCTACCATGCACATGTTCATCTGGAGAGACATCCATGCCCCGTCATCTGCTTGCACTTGCCCTGCTTGCTGTTTTGCCATCACTGACCTTTGCCAGCAAACCCAGCCTCACCACGGTGGCCGAGCGCAGCGCATATAAGCAAACCGGGCGATATGACGAAGTGATCAGCTTGTGCAATGCCTACCAAGCAACATGGCCTGAAGCCGTGCATTGCTTTGATTTTGGCATCACCCCACAGGGACGGCCAATGAAGGCGATGGCGGTTTCTACCTCAGGCGCATTAACCGCAACCGCAGCACATGCCCGCAATCTCCCTGTTGTGCTGGCACAAGGCGGCATTCATGCCGGTGAAATTGATGGCAAGGATGCGGGGTTCGGGCTGATCCGCGACATCCTGCGTGGTAAAACCGGCAAAGGTGTACTGAACCAGAGTGTCTTGCTGTTCATTCCCGTTTTCAATGTCGATGGGCACGAATACTTCCGCGCCTGGAACCGCCCCAATCAACGTGGCCCAGAAGAAATGGGCTTTCGGGTAACAGCCCAGCGTTTCAACCTCAACCGTGATTACGTCAAAGCCGACAGCCCGGAAATGCAGGCCATGCTGGCGCTGATCAATGAATGGGACCCATTGGTGACATTGGATTTACACGTTACCGATGGCGCCAAGTTCCGCCACGATATCTCGATTACCGGCGACCCGGTCAATGTTGGTGATGAAGCCTTGCGTGATGCTGGCCGTGAGCTCAAAACCGGCATCATCGAAAAACTCAAGGCGCAAGGTTCGCTGCCTGTTGATTTTTACCCCAGTTTCGCCAGTTATGACGACCCGACATCCGGCTTTGTTGAAACAGCCTACCCTCCGCGCTTTTCCAGTGGCTATTTCCCGTTGCGCAATCGACTGGTGATGCTGATTGAAACCCACTCCTGGCGCACTTATCCCCAGCGTGTTCGTGCCACCTATCACGCCGTGCTCGACACATTGGAATTGGTTGCCGCACATGGTTCGCGCTGGCGTAGCATGGCTGATGCAGCAGATGCCCGCGCCACAACACTGGCGGGAAAACACGTGGCTCTGGATTACCGCACCACGGAAGACAAGCGGATTATTGAGTTCCTTGGCTATGCCTATCAACGTCTGCCATCCGATGTGTCTGGTGGCACCATGACGGTGTATGACGAACGCACCCCACAGCTGTGGATGTTGCCACTGCGTGACACCATCGTCGCCAATCAAACCACTACAGCACCTGCAGCTGGCTATCTTGTTCCCAGTGAGTTTGCAGCGGCTATCGCCTCCAAGCTGCGCCTCCATGACATCCAGTTCCGCACACTTGAAACACCTTTGCAGCAAGCTGATGTGGAAGCACTGACGGCTGAAAGCGTGAGTTTCTCCAACACCCCCATGGAAGGCCATCAACGCACCACCATCAAAGGCACATGGGCACGCACACAACAACACCTTGATGCGGGCAGCCTGTTTGTTCCGATTGCACAACCGAAAGCACGGCTGGTCATGCAACTGCTTGAACCCAACGCCCCGGATTCATTGGCCGCCTGGGGCTGGTTCAATAATGCCTTTGAACGCAAGGAATACATGGAAGGCTATGTAGCAGAAGAACAAGCCCGCTTGATGCTGGCACGTGATCCCGCTCTCAAAGCCGAATTCGAGAAAAAACTCAGCAATGACCCTGAGTTTGCAAAAAGCCCAATGGCACGTCTGGACTTTTTTGCCCGTCGCCATGCTTCCTGGGATACGCATTACAACCGCTACCCGATCTTCCGCACAGACACCGCCCCATTGATGGCAGACTGACACCCATAAGGAAAATGACGTGTTGCGCAAACTTGGCCTGACCGCACTCGCGCTGACCGCTGCCTTCATCTTTGGCGAGCGCTTCCTGCAGACACCTGATCGCCAATCCACCGTGGCTGCAGTCTCGGCGTCTGCACCGCCAGCCGCACCAACGGCGGCTGCACGTACACCAACGCACACACCAGCACTCCCGGACTTTCTACCTGCCGAAGCACAGCACACCGTGGCACTGATCTTGCGCGGCGGCCCATTTCCCTACGCGCAAGACGGCAGCGTGTTTGGTAACCGCGAACGCCTGCTGCCACAGCAACCGCGTGGCTGGTATCACGAATACACGGTCGATACCCCCGGTTTACGGCACCGTGGCGCACGCCGTATCGTGACCGGCGGCACACCGCCACGCGAGTGGTTCTACACTGACGACCATTACCGTAGCTTCCGCCCGTTTGACGTGCCAAGATCAACACCATGAGCAACAACGGATTTGACATCACTCTCAGCAACCCCAAACAAGCGGGGGTATTTTTCGTGCTGGATGACGATATCTCGCCCTTGGAAACTGCATCGAATAATGCCGGGCTTTTGCTTCGTCAAATCAACCTGCTGGGCTGCACCAGCAAAACTTGCCTGCTTGAGCGCATGCACGATGCACTGGACATTCCAGATGAACAAGGCAGCAATTGGGATGCCCTGAGCGACCAGTTGCGCGACCTTGCCTGGCTTCCTTCAGGCACCGGATATTCCCTGCTGTTCTCGCATGCAGAATCACTGCGCAACAATGAAGAAAACAGCTTCGAGACGCTGCTGGATATTCTGGATGAAAGCATGGTGGTCTGGCAGGAGCGCAATATCCCGTTTTGGGCATTTCTGGCACTCCCTGGCCCTGAAATGCCTGCCGTAACCGACACCCCACGTTAAGCCACGATCAGCACCATGAGCACACCATTGACAGGGCTGCCGTCCCTGACATTCCGTGCGGCAACCGCCCACGATATCCCCGCAATCGTCACGCTTGTTGAATCCGCCTATCGCGGTGAAAGCAGTAAAGCTGGCTGGACGACAGAGGCTGACTTTCTTGATGGTCGCCGCACCGGTGAAGACGATGTTGCAACGTGCATCAGCGGTCACCGCAGCCTTGTCCTGCTGGCCGAACAGAACGGCACATTGCTGTCTTGCGCACATCTTGCGGAAGAAGATGGCGCGGGCTATTTCGGCATGTTTGCCGTCTCCCCAGACCAACAAGGCAGTGGCATTGGCAAGTGCATGCTGCAGGAAGCCGAGCGCATTGCAGCCAGCGAATGGGGGCTGCCCTCGATGCGCATGACAGTGATTGCCATTCGTGATGAATTGATCGCCTTCTACGAGCGCCGAGGCTATACACGTACTGGCATCTACAAACCATTCCCATATGGCGATGCCCGCTTTGGCTTGCCAAAACGCGATGACTTGCGTTTTGAAATCTTAGAAAAACCCCTTCTTTCAGAGGTTGCCGCATGAGCGAAACCTGGACCTTTGTCTGTACAACCGCTGAGTTGCTTCCCGGTGAAATGCAAGTCGCTTTTGATGAAGTGACCGGCACACCGATTGCCGTCTTCAACCTTGATGGCATGTTTTACGCATTGGAAGACCAATGCACCCACGAAGACTTTGAACTGTCCGCTGGCCATTTCGATGCCGCCACCGGACAAGTGGAATGCGTCTTACATGGCGCCCGCTTTGATGTTCGGGATGGCAATGCCTTGTGCGCCCCAGCCTATGAACCGGTTGCAAAGTTTCCAGTAAAAGTGGAAAACGGTAGCGTCTATGTGCGCGATGACCGCGACTAAAAGGTGAGGGGGCACCCGCATGTTCATGATTCCGTGGTGGGAAATGGGGCTGCGTTTATTGCTGGCCGCCTTGCTTGGCGCTGTGATCGGCATCAATCGAGAACGCCACGAATGGGCTGCTGGTTTGCGCACACACATGCTGGTGTGCGTGGGTTCCACCCTCACGATTCTGGTGTCGATGTTCGGTTTCTTCGATGTCATCGACCACCCCAATATCCGCCACGACCCCGCCCGCCTTGCTGCGCAAGTCATCAGTGGCATCGGTTTTTTGGGGGCCGGCACCATTTTGTTCATGCAGCGCGAGCAAGTCATTCGTGGGCTGACAACCGCTGCCGGTCTTTGGGCGATTGCAGCCGTTGGGCTGGCAGTGGGTGCAGGGCTGTATCTTCCTGCCATCATGGCCACCGTGTTGCTATGGTGCATTCTTGCTCTGCTCAAACCCTTTGAACGCCGTTATCGCCGCCGTCGCATCCGTGACCGCGCATTATCACTACAGCTCCAGCCCGGCACCCCGTTAGCCACCATTGAAAGTGCGCTCGCAGAAGTGGGGTTGGCAGTAGCCTCCATGGGTCTGTACCGCAGCGATAGCGGACTGGATCGGGTAAATATCGAATTCGACCCACCTTTGGCACATGCCGAACTCGCCGGCAAACTGGAACGGCTGCGACAAATTGAGGGCATGGTCGGCATCGAAATGACTGTCTCTAAGCACGTCGAATAGGCGTCACAGCGCAATCCATCACAGGGCGTGATGATGTGGTTCGTATGGAAACTTGCAATTGATTTTGGGAATCATTCTCATTATCATATGCGAATCAATCCTATTCCTTAACCTCGCATGCACACCTCACCCTGCACATTGCGCCTTGCCCCACTTGCCCTCGCCCTTTCCACATTGCTTGCCGCACCGGCTTTTGCTGAAAATAATCCGGATAAAAATAAAAACTCCGTCACACTGGGTACTGTTGTTGTCACTGCAACTGGCTTTGAACAAAAAATCACTGAAGCACCCGCCAGCATCAGTGTGATTACGCGGGAAGAACTGGCAACCCGTCCCTACCTCACCCTGATTGATGCTGTACGTGACCTGGAAGGCGTGGACGTCGGTGAAACATCCGACAAAACCGGGCAAAAAACCATCTCCATGCGCGGCATGGGTTCGGAATACACCTTGGTGCTGATCGACGGCCGCCGCCAGAACAATCACGGCGACATCTACCCCAACAGCTTCGGTGGTAACCAGTTTGGTCACATGCCGCCGCTGGAAATGATTGAGCGCATCGAAGTCATCCGTGGCCCAGCCTCAACCCTGTATGGCGCCGATGCATTGGGTGGCGTGATCAACATCATCACCCGCAAGGTAGGCTTGGAGTGGAATGGCTCGTTGACTGCCACACACAACCTGCAAGAAAACAGTGATTTTGGCAGCTACAGCACTGTTGACTTCGCCATTTCCGGCCCATTGGTGGTGGACAAACTGGGGCTGGGTCTGCGCGGCTCCTGGTACAAACGCAATGCCTCCAACCCCGAATACGAAACCATCACCGCCCCCGATGGCACGACGTTCGAGCGCTCGCTGGGCTTTGGCGGCGGCGGCAAGACCGTGAACAACACTAACAAAACCGCCGGTCTTACCCTGAGCTGGACACCCACCGACAATCAAAGTGTGATGGTCGATATCGACACCTCACGGCTGGTGTACGACAACACGCCTTACATCAACAATCTTGGCACCGAAACCTACCCGCTGGGTACCGTGGACGGGCTGGATGGCATCTGGCGCAGCGCCCCGCGTGTGGGCTATGTGAAAGATCAGGAATTCACCCGCGACCAATGGGCGATCACGCATCAAGGCGAATGGGCTTTTGGTAGCAGCCTTGTCGCGTTGTCCCATATCGAAACCGCCAATCTTGGCCGCACCCTGCCGTTTACCGTCGCCGAACGCCAACTGCACACGGCGCTCTACTGCAACAATGCCGTCACCTGTAAAACCGGCGCTTATGCTGGCATGAGCCGCGCAGAACGCCAGCAACTGGCGCTATCCACCTTCTTGCCACGACCGGCACGCACCATGGAAAGCCGCCAGTACACGCTGGATGCCAAATTCGACTTCAATACCATTGAACGCCATCACATCGTGGTGGGTGGTCAGCTCATCGACGGTGAACTGGAAGATGGCGTATTCGGTATGGAAGAAGGCGCTGGTAATACCGCAGCGCAAGATCACCGCATGTGGTCATTGTTCGCCGAAGATAACTGGACCCCCATCGAACCACTGACCATTACCGTTGGTCTGCGTCATGACCATCACAACGTATTTGGCAACCAACTCAGCCCACGCGCCTATGCCGTCTGGGATTTGGCGTCGCAATGGACACTGAAAGGTGGCGTCAGCACAGGCTTCAAAACCCCGAAGACAACCGACTTGTATGACGGAATCACTGGCTTTGGTGGCCAGGGCACCATTCCTTTTGTTGGCAACCCCAATCTGAAACCGGAAACCAGCGTCAATAGTGAAATCGCGCTGTACTGGACGTCTGCCGACACTGCACACAACTTCAATATCACCGTTTTCCGCAACGACTTCGATGACAAAATTGCGACTGGCGAAACCAATCAAAGCTGCGCGCAAACCGGCGGCGTGCGCCCTTGTGCCAACTTCGGTGACTTCGGGCAACTGGGTTACACCAGCTATGCGCAGAACATCAATATCGATGAAGTGCGGGTGCAAGGCGTAGAAATCGCCGGTGGTGTGCGCTTCAGCAAAACGCTATCGCTGCGTGCCAATTACACCTATACCGATAGCGAACAACTCAGCGGTGTGCAAAAAGGTTTGCCGCTCACCAACTCCGCCAAGCACATGGCCAATGCCAGCCTGAACTGGTCAGCCACGGATCGGCTTTCTCTGCAACTGGTGGGTGAAAACCGCTCCAAACGCTACCGTGGGCTGATTAATGGTGTTCGCAGTGACTACGAGGCGTATAGCGTGCTGCATCTGGCTGCGCAATTTCAGCTCAGCCAAAACCTAAGCCTGAATGCGCGTATCAACAATCTGCTGGACAAAGACTTTACTGCCTTCCAAACCCAGTGGGCGCAGGCGGCAGATGGCACCTACACCCCCACCTATCTGGATGATTACAACAATAAAGACAAAGCCCGCAACTTGTGGCTGAGCGTCAATTGGCGGTTCTAAGAACCACCCCCACAAGGAATGAGAACTATTCTCATTCCTTGTCTTATACTATCCCCTTTCCACCGCATTGCCCTTCCGTGTCCAGCACCTCCTTCGCCAGCTCTCAGCATCAGCAACGTCGCGGCTTTCTATTGCGCACGCTACATCAATGGCACTGGATCAGTGCGGCTATTTGCATGATGGGGATGCTGCTGTTTTCCATCACCGGCATCACCTTGAATCACGCCGGGCAAATTGAAGCACAGGCAAAGGTCACAACCATTCACGACACACTGCCCAGTGCCTTATTGGCAGAACTGACACTGCAGCACGAAGGCAATGCCCCGCTGCCAGCAGCAGTACGTGAGTGGCTGCATCGCACACATGCCATTGATAGTCGTGGCCGCGAGGCGGAATGGTCGGAAGATGAAATCTATCTGTCGATGCCCGGCCCCGGACGCGATGCCTGGCTGAGTATCCAGAAAACCGACGGTGCACTGGAATACGAACAAAGCAAACGCGGCACCGTGGCCTATCTCAATGATCTGCACAAAGGCCGCAATACCGGCTCGGCATGGAGCCTGTTCATTGACCTGTTTGCATTAAGCAGCGTGGTTTTCACACTTTCCGGTTTACTTCTGTTGTATCTGCACGCCCAGCAGCGCCGCGCCACCTGGCCACTGGTCACGCTTGGCTTACTGATTCCCCTAATCCTTGCCCTTCTTTTCATTCACTGACATTTCAAATGACCCCAATGCGCACCTCACTGACCATTGCCATCGGCGGCCTGTTGATAGCCCCCGCCGCTGCCGCTGAATTAACCGTCAATGTCGAAATCCCCCGGATCAATGCGGCGGAATACCACCGCCCTTATGTGGCTATCTGGGTTGAAAACGCCGAACAAAAATCCGTAGCAGATCTCGCTGCATGGTATGAACTGAAAACAACCCAGGAAGGCCATGGCACCAAATGGCTGCCTGACTTGCGTCAATGGTGGCGCAAAAGTGGCCGTAATCTGAAATTGCCTGTGGATGGCGTCAGCGGCCCTACCCGTCCCGTTGGCAAGCATGTGGTGAAGTTCGATGACACCCACCCCGCTCTTGCCAAACTCCCTGCTGGCGAATACACCCTGGTTGTGGAAGCCGTGCGCGAAGTCGGCGGGCGCGAATTACTCAAACTGCCATTTGAATGGAAAGGCAAAGCCTCCAAAGCCGATGCACAAGGCAAAACCGAACTTGGTGCCATTGCCTTAAGCAGCAAACCCTAATTATTTTTTTACCACGCCCACCTTGCCACACTCACGACTTACGAGGTTCTCATGAAGCGTACAACCCTTGCCCTTGCCGCCTCTTTGCTGTTGTTGCCCTTGTCCGCACTGGCACACAAACAATGGATGGTTCCTTCCGCAACCACTGTCTCCGGCGCAGACGTCTGGGTGACCGTGGATGCGGCTATCTCCAACCAGCTGTATTACCCTGATCACTTCGCCATGCCCACCGCTGGCATCACCATCACCACACCGGATGGCAGCATCAGCAAACCGCAAAACGCTGCCTCGGGCAAATATCGCAGCGTGTTTGATGTGCAACTTCCACAAGAAGGCACCTACCGCATCAGCAATACCACAGGTGGTGTTTCTGCACGTTGGGACACCCCCGAAAGTGCCGCTGCAGCCAAGGCTGTGAAAGCAGGCAAGCTGGCGGCAGCAGATGCCCCACGCGGTGGCTTTTTACGCAATGCCAGTGCAGACGACTTGGCAACCAAGATTCCCGGCAATGCACTGAATATTGAAGTGACAGAAACACTGGGCCGTGTAGAAACCTTCGTCACCCACGGTGCCCCCAGCGAATTGGTTGTCATCGGCAAAGGTCTGGAACTTGCCGCCATCACCCATCCCAATGATCTGGTTGCTGGTGAAGAAGCCCGCTTTGCATTATTGGTTGATGGCAAACCTGCTGTTGGGGTGAAGGTTGAGATCATTCGTGGCAGCACCCGTTACCGCAATGCGCAAGATGAAATTCAGCTCACCACGGACGCAAAGGGTGAATTGGCTGTGACCTGGCCAGAAGCTGGCATGTACTGGCTGCAAGCATCCACAACGGATGGCAATGCCAGTGTGCCGCAAGCTAAGCAGCGCCGTATGAGCTATGTGGCAACGCTTGAAGTATTACCGCAATAAGTGAGCGCCCCTCATCCGCCCTTCGGGCACCTTCTCCCCGCATGCGGGGAGAAGGGCAGCGTTCACTTTCCTGTCGCGAGGAGAAAAGCATCTTCCCCTCTCCCTGTTTACGGGGAGAGGGTGGCGCAAAGCGCCGGGTGAGGGGCATCATGGATCTGACACATAACCACATGCAGCCACCAGCAACCACCCTGCACCTGTTCACACTGGGCGGTGAAACCATGGGCACCACATGGTCTGTGCGGTTGCTTGCCCATAAAAATACCGACCCACGCACCCTTTACGCTCTGATCGAACAACCGCTTGCCTTGGTTGTTCAGCAAATGAGTAGCTGGGAAGCAGACTCTGACCTCAGCCGCTTCAATCGCGCCAGCGCAGGCCAATGGCAGACCATCCCCAATGAGTTTGCGCATGTCCTCACGCATGCCCTTCGCATCGCCGAACAAAGCAACGGAGCATTTGACCCCACTGTCGGCAGCCTAGTGGGCTTATGGGGTTTTGGCGCATCGGCAGCATCCACCACACCGCACCCCGAACACCTGCTACACGCTCATCAGCAGACAGGTTGGCAGCGCCTGCCTTTCAACCAAGCGCAGCAACGCATCCAGCAACCGGGCAACTTGCAGCTTGATCTTTCCGCCATTGCCAAAGGCTTTGCCACCGACCTTGTTGCCACAGCGTTGCAAACGCATGGCATCAGCAGTGCGCTGATTGAAGTGGGCGGCGAACTCTACGGCTACGGCCATAAACAAGATGGCAGTGCATGGGCTGTTCTTGTTGAGGCTGGTCCGGAAGAAGATGACCACCACCTCGAACCACGCATCCTTGCACTTGAAAACCTTGCGGTTGCCACCTCAGGGGATCGCTGGCATCACCATACCCGTGACGGCCAGCATTACACCCATACCATCGACCCACGCACAGGCCAGGCCTTGCCGCATACGCATATGGCTGTCAGTGTCATTGCCAAGCATGCGCTGGACGCCGATGCCTGGGCGACAGCACTCAGTGTGCTGGGTGTGGACGCTGGCCTTGCTTTGGCAGAAAACATCGGTCTTGCGGTGCGTTACCTCTACCGTGATGGGCAGCAGCTTGTTGAACGCATGAACCCCTCATTCAAAGCGCATTTGCTGCCATGACATCAGCACCACGCCACTCCATTTCAACGCTTGTACAAGCTGCAATCATTGTGCTGCTGCTGGGCTTGGCCATCTGGTTGAGTACATTGCATACCGGCATATGGCCGCCTCCCAGCTTGGATTCACATGCCCGCATCGGTGCGGGTATCGCACTGACACTCTGGCTTCTGCTGAGTCTCTATCTCGTTTTCCCGAACAAGCGCACCTTGGCACGCAACACCGATACATCCGCGCAATGGCAAGTGATTTACGCCAGTCAAACTGGTTATGCCTGTGAACTGGCACAGCACACCATGCAGATGCTGCATACCGCCGGGCAAACTGCCAATTGCATCGACATTGCCCAACTCCCCCCCCAGATGCTTGCGGGCACACGCTCCTTATTCATTGTCAGCACCACCGGCGAAGGTGACCCACCCGACCCCGCCCTCGCCTTCATTGCGCAAACCGCCATAACAACCGACCTGCGCGGCACCCAATACGCCATCTTGGCATTGGGTGATCGTGGTTATGAACACTATTGCGCATTTGGTCACCAACTTGATCACTGGCTTCGCAGCAGCGATGCAAGCCCGCTATTTGAATTGATCGAAGTCGATAACGCCGAGCCTTCTGCCTTGCAAGCCTGGCAACAGCACATCGCCACACTGACGGGGCAAGCTTCCCATGCCACTTGGCAGCCCCGGCATTACCCAGCATGGACCCTAATCAAGCGTCAGCATGTCAACCCGGGCAGCCAAGGTGGCAGTGTCTTTCATCTGGAACTGCGGCCTGAAACGCTTACCGATTTGCACTGGCAAGCGGGTGATATTGCAGAAATTCTCCCACCTGCGGCAGCAGGGCATGCAGACGCTACAGCGTCACGCGATTACTCCATCGCCTCAATTCCCAGCGAGGGGCATCTTGCCTTGCTGGTACGGCTAATGCACCACCCCGACGGTGAACTTGGGCTGGGCAGTGGTTGGTTATGTCACCACGCGGGTTTAGGTGACACGATAAAACTGCGTATCCGCAGCAACCCCAATTTCCATGCGCCCGCCCCAGACACCCCGCTTATTCTGATTGGTAATGGCACCGGCATTGCCGGGTTACGCGCTCATATCAGCGCCCGTCGTGCTGCCGGTGCTGCCCGCACCTGGTTACTCTTTGGTGAGCGCAGTGCCGCTTATGATGGGTTTTACAACGATGAGCTAACACAATGGCTCCATGACGGCACACTCTGCCAGCTTGACCGCACCTGGTCACGTGATGGCGGCGAGCATCGCTATGTTCAGCATCGTCTTCGTGCCTTGCAGCATCAATTGCATGATTGGATCAAGCAAGGGGCTGCGGTGTATGTCTGCGGTAGCCAGGAAGGTATGGCTCCGGCTGTGGATGACGTACTTGCTGAGGTGCTTGGTGCGGAAGGTGTTGCCACATTACGCGCCACAGGGCGTTATCGGCGCGATGTTTACTGACCCCTGAACTGACCCCTGAAACGCATCATGGTGGCGGTGACATTTCGCCACCGCCACGCGCCCTTCGCATGGGCAAAGCATCTTCAACGCCGTGCCACTTGCGGCGGTTTGGCATTGCTTGCTGCTGGCTTGCCCGCTGTTGCAGCAGGTTTCGCGGCAGGACGCGGCGCGCCGATCACAATACGGTCGCGGTTCTTTTCTACCGTCTTCAGGCCAATGCCCTTCACCATGGCCAGTTGTTCAGCACTGCGGAAAGCGCCATGCGTCTTGCGGTAATCCACAATCGCCTGCGCCTTTGCAGGACCGATATTAAGCAACACACGATCAAGAGTTGCAGCATCCGCCGTATTGATATTGACGGTTTCACCTGCAAATGCAGCCCCAGCCAATAGCAGCGACAGCATCAACGAAACGAATAATTGGGTCAGTGATTTCATGGCAATGCTCCTTGGGAATGTGTGGCCGAGATGCAGTTTGCGTCTCGGTGTGTGTAGATTGCGCGCATCCACATCACCCGCCTATCGGGCAGCCGCCATGTTCAATGCCATGCTTCATCCCGTCGCTGTGTCAGTCTTTTCTGAGATTTTCTGCAGGCAAAACACCGATCACGCATTGGGCTTAGGCTGCATCAGCGTTACAATTGAAACCTTGCTTTCTACCGTGGATTCAAACCACCATGCACCCAGTTCATCTTGATACCGCACAAATCCGCCAATTCGTAGGCGACAAATGGGACAGCGAAATCGTCCCACAACTGGTGGAATACATCCGCATTCCCAATAAGTCGCCCATGTTTGATGCCGACTGGGAAAAGAACGGCCATATGGATCGCGCTGTTGCGTTGATGGAAGCCTGGGCAAAAGCACAGCCCATTGCTGGCATGCAGGTTGAAGCGGTGCGCCTTGAAGGCCGCACACCGCTGATTTTCATTGAAATCCCCGCTGCCAACGGTGGCCGCGACGATGATTGCGTGCTGCTGTATGGGCATCTCGACAAACAACCGGAAATGACCGGCTGGGATGCGGACAAAGGCCCGTGGCTACCCGTGCTGGAAGGTGACCGCCTGTATGGCCGCGGTGGCGCAGACGATGGCTACGCTATTTATGGCTCGCTGACCTCCATCATGGCGTTGCAAGCACAAGGCGTGGCGCATGCCCGCTGTGTGATTTTGATTGAAGGCTGCGAAGAATCCGGCAGCTATGACCTGCCCGCGTATGTGGATCA
>CAYZUG010000024.1:0-14550 GCA_964481865.1 uncultured Thermomonas sp.
GAGCACTTGACTGTTAATCAGGGGGTCGTTGGTTCGAGTCCAACTTCGGGCGCCATATTTTTCAATGACTTAGGCTCGCTTCGGTGAGCCTAAATTATTTCTAGCGTAGCCAAATCGTAACCAGACGATTGCTCTTGCATTCGTACCTGCTCCGCGTAGCGCTTCAGGTCATCCATGCCGAGATGCGCATACCGTTGCACCATCGCGGGAGTCTGCAAGACTGGTAGGCGTCCAGCAGGTCAGATAGAACGGTCATCGTGTTTCATCCTAAGAATCGTGATTTACAGCGTCGCAATCTGTTGCAACTTGACCAGCAAGTCCGGCAAGCGCGCTTGGCTTGCCGCATCTCCGGGCAGATGCCCCGACAGCGCATCCACGAAGGCCGGTGTATTCAGCAACACACCGAATCGCTCTGCGAGATAGGCTCGCAGTTCTGGCGCGCTTGATTGGCACTCGTCCAACAACGTTGCTCGACCATCAATGATTGCCAACAAATCTTCGAGATCATGGCTGGACAGGTAATCTCCCTTGCCGCGCCCAGCAAATGCTTCGAGCTTTGTTGCCACGAACACAGGGGCGTTCACAAGGCGAATTTCCCGTCCGTTTGGCAACTGCACCGGCTCAGCCGTTTCCAGTGCCAGCGGATACCAACGATTGGAAAACCCCAAGATATGTTCGAGTGTGGGCATCACGTCCACGATGACCGAACGTAACTCGGCAACGCGCCAGCGGCAAATTGGCGCTTCCTGGCTCAAGTCCTGAACGAAGCCGCGTGCGCGAAGCCTGTCTTCGATGCGGTGGTATTCGGTCAAGGCTTGTACGCGACACACCACGTCAACGTCTTCGGTGGGGCGAATCGACGGCATGGCCGGGTCGGTGATGAGCAGGCCAGCGACCGCACCACCAACGAAGACCAGCTCCTTGCATAGTTCATCGCCCAGTCGCTCAGCGACGATTTCAAGCAGATGGATGTTTGGGTCGTTGAGGTTCATGCAGCCAGCTTCTTCTCAAGCAATTCGGAAGCAAGCGCACGTTCGCGTGCGCTGCCTGCGCGTACGCCATCGAACAAGGCAAGCACTTCATACAATTCGGGGTTGCGAGCTGCAGCTTGCGGCACGCTCGGATAGAGCGGATAGAGCGCCAGCCCGCGCACTGTGCCGTCCTTGCTCGGCCACACTGGAACCGGGTCGCTGCCCGACAGAATCAATTCCTTCAATGGCGCAGCCGCATGGGCGGTCGGGATGCCGCGTGACATGCTTCCCTGCGTTGCGGGAAACGCATAGCGAGCGCCATGCAGCAGAAACGAGCGCAAGGCGGCGAGAATCACGGCTGGCTTGCCGTTGGCTTCTTTACGTGCAAGTTGCGCGGCCACCGCCCGTTCGACGGCGGCATGAACCTCAGATGCCGTCATTCCCAACTCGGATGCCAGGGTGGCATAACCGGGGAATTGCTCTTTCCCCAGCGCCAGACGCAGAAGAACAACCACGTCCTGTGGGCGAAGTGCAAGTTGCGGATTGGAGGGTGGACGCGCCATATTAGGATTTATTCTTTATTTGCGAATAGCGAATCTAACGCCGTTCCAGTGTTTCTGCAACCAGTTCCGATGCGCCGGCCAGCATGGTGTAGAGACCATCGGTTGACTTTCAAGGAAACTGTTAATCAGGGGGTCGTTGGTTCGAGTCCAACTTCGGGCGCCATACACAATAAAAAAGCGCTGATTTCGGTTAAACCGGTCAGCGCTTTTTTTCTGGTGACCGTTCGGTGACCTTTAGCAAAAAACAGAGACACTGCGTGAGATCGGCATTACCTGCATTTAGGCAGCCTTCTGTACATCCAACCCGAGCACACCCTGCACGGCATCCAGCAGATCATCACGGAAGCGGTGGTGCCAAACACCGCAGGCCGTTCCATCTGGCAATTGCAGGCCAACGGCGCGAATAAACAGATACCAACAGTCGCCGAGATGTTCGGCACGCTGGTAGTGGCCCCCCAAGCGTTCTCGCAGATAACGCTCCACTGCAATCGTGTAGAGCAATGCCTGAAAGCGATACCCCGTGGTCAGCATCTTGTGTTCCAGCACTTCAGGGGAGTAATCCCGTAGGTTACTGAGCCCACGAGACAGCCTGTTGCCTTTGTAATCAAGCACGTGGAAGCGCCCAGCATGGGCGAATATCAGATCAATCTTGCCGTTCATCAACCCGACCAGCGTTTGCTCGCGTACCGGCACCAGTCCTGCCTCGCCATGTGCTTCGCAGGCTTGGCGCAGCGCACGCAGCGAAACGCCATCAAGCACATAGTTGAATTCCAATTCGGCGCACATATCGGTAGCTGTCAGATCGGCCAAACGTGGGCCAGTTGCGCTACCCAATGGGGTTTCCAACACTGTTTGCAGACGTTCTACCAGCGGTTCGATCAGCGTTTCAATATCGCCATCACTTGAACGCACACCGTGTTCACGCAGTGCGGCCAACACGCTATCCGGCGCAAATGGCTGACCGGAAACGCGGTGCTCGAACAACGCATGTACCGCATTGCCGAAGTCAGCTCCCGCCACCGTCGCCAACGCACCGAGCTGTGGGTGAAAGATCGGTGACACATCGTCCACCGACGCTACTGTGCTTAGTTCTGCCCCCTGCACGGTGATCTGCTCGGCCAGTATTTCGTCTTCCGCGGCACCATCTTCTTCCGCTACACGCTGGCGACCGCCACCACTGAGGGTGGTGAAGCTGTGCCGCATGGGCAGCGAACCGGCGGGAGGCACTGGTAGCGTGCGTGCGTTGCGCGTGACATCCGTACTGGCTTCATCGCGCCATGTGGCGTTGGAATCGGCGTTCCAGCCTTCGATCATTTGAACTTGGCATGCATCGCCGTCCCCGTTGAACACCGACAGATCAAGGCTGTTCAGCGGCACATCCTTCAACTTGCGCGCATTGTTGATGGCGCCTGCCATCGCCTCGCCCTGCGGCAACACAAAAAGGTGGCAGGCATGAATAGCGCGGGTCAGCGCCACGTACAGAATGCGGAAGCGCTCTTCGTATTCCTGTGCCTCAACCACGCCCTTGGCCGCGCCTTCCATCAGGTACTTGCAGTCACTCGCATCATGAGCAAGCAACTGTGCCCCGTCCCTGGCCAGTTTGGGTCGCGTGTGCTTCCACATCAGCGGCAGGAACACTACGCCAAATTCCAGCCCCTTACTGGCATGCAACGTCATCAGCTTGACGCGTGCTGCATCCGATTCCAGCCGCAGTGCACGCGCATCGGCGGCATCGCTGCCTTCGGTACCATCGGCCATCTGGTCGGCAAACCACGCCAACAGCCGCTCGCCACTGCCACAGTCCACCCATGCCTCTTGCAGCAACTCGCCCAGATGACGCAGATCGGTGAGCATGCGCTCGCCCTCCACGGTATCCAGCAAGCGTGCCGCATGTTGCTTGAGCAGAGCCGTCACCAGCGCCAACGGGCCACCCACATCGAGCGTGTGGCGCAGCACATGAAAATGACGGGCGTGCACGTCCCACTCCGCAGCATTGTGGCGCAGCGCCTGTAGCTCCCCCAAACTGACACCGCAGAGACGGCTAATCAATGCGGCGCGCAGGGTGCGTGAATCATCTGGGTGCAAGACCGCGTACAGTACCAGCCGCAGGTCACGTGCAATATCAGTTTCAAACACACTTTTTTGCGACGCCACCACGCAAGGCACGCCGCGCGCTTTGAGCATCGTCGCCAGCTTGGCGATCTGCGCATGCCCGGGCAGCAGCACGGCGATATCGCCAGGCTGAAGCGCTTTGCCGCCAATGCAATAACCATCCGCAGACAGCGCCCGCACAATCTGCCCTGCACAAGTGCGCAAGGCATGCGCTTCGAGGTCGGGGGCGTCGTCGTCAGGCGCGATGCGGTGCAACACCAGCGGATGTGCAATGGGTGCGTGATCGAGCGCAGAACACAGCGGCTCACCATCGCGTCGGTGACTGGCGAACACAGCCTCGTATTCGATAGTCGTCGGCGATGCAACAGGACCTAGCTTGCTGCCAGTTTTCCTGTAGAACTGGTTGATCGCCTCAACATAAGCACGACTGGAGCGATGGTTCGTCGCTAACGTCAAACGGTCGGTGTCTGGTACGGCGGCCTTGGCACGCTCATATGCCTGTACATCCCCACCACGGAAGCGATAGATCGCCTGTTTGGGGTCGCCAATCATCACCAATCGCCCACGCGACGCGCCATCAGCCTCGCTGTAGATCGCATCGAGAATGCCAAACTGCACTGGGTCGGTGTCTTGAAACTCATCCACCAGCGCTACCGGCCACGCAGTGAACAAGGCATCGGCCAGCGCCCGCTGCCCATCGCGCGGCTGCAGCGCCGTGCGCACTTTCACGAGCAACTGATCAAACGTGGATTGGTTGGCTGCATCCAACCGCGCCTGCATGGCGGCAAGACACCACGTTTGTGCGGCGGTGAGGAAGTTGCGCAGTGGAACACTGCTGGCACGATCAAGCGCGACGACATCGACACAACGGGCGATTTCGGCGGATTGGTCAATCAGCTTGAGAACACCCGCGTGCTGCTTGCCTGCGTTGTTCACACCATTGAGCTCGCCCGCTGCCAACAGCGTGTCGTCATGCGCGGCGAGTACGCTACCCAAAGCCCCGTCATCCGCATCCAGTGCATCAGCCAACGCGCACCACGCTTTCCCCAGCTTGCTACCTGCCCGCAACAAACCCGCCTGACCGAGTACTGCACGCACCTCGGACACCCACACTGCGGTGTCACCCACAACACTTTTCACCGATTGCAGGACAGTTGCAGGGTTCAGACAGCCCACGTCCACATTCGTCTGCAGCAATACCGGCACATATTTCTTCAACGTGTTGCGGTTGACCCCTGCAACGTGCGCCAGCTGGACAAGCTCGTTCGACGCTTCCCCCTGCGTGATCACCCGCCACAGATCATCCACCAGCGCCGTAGCCAGTGTCTTGCCGTCGATCATCTCACCGGTACGGAACAACGCACCGGCGGCAAACGGGTGATCGGCAAGAATGCGCGAACACAACGCATGCAGGGTGGAGATCGGCGCGGCATCGAACTCGGCCAGCGCGGCCTGCAGGCGCTGGACATCGGCGTCCAGCACGCCGCTCTCGTCACACCAGCGGTTGCGAATCCAATCACGGTCAGGATGCGTGCCCACTTCACTGACGATGCCATCCCGGTACTTCGCGGCCTCGGCCAGCGCCCACAGCAGCTTGCCGCGCAGGCGTTCGCCCAATTCAGCGGCGGCGGCATTGGTGAAGGTGCTGACGATGATCTGCCGCGGTGAAAGTTTTTCCTCCAGCAGCAGGCGCAGGTACAAAACGGCAATCGTCCAGGTCTTTCCGGTACCGGCACTGGCTTCCACCAAGCTGCGGCCGCCACTCTGCAAGGGTAAAGCCGTCCAATCCTTAGGCTGATTCATACCACCTCCGTGTTGGTCTCTTGATCTGGTGCAGTCACACCACCCAGCTGGATAAGAGCATTGATTTGCTGCGCATCCTGCAGCAGCGCGTGCAGTGCGTGGCTGTCCGGGTCGGTGTCGGGGTCACCGAAAATCAAATCGCCTTCCAGCAGCTGCGTATAGCCAGGGGCGTAATCACGCTCGCCGACGCTGGTACTTTGCCACCAAACCTTTGCCACATCTGCCGCGACAGCCTTCCCCCAGCGCTCAAGGTCATTCGCATCTTCAGGCTTTTTCTGCAGCGCCATCCATGCCGATTTGGGATAAAACCTGGATACTCCATCCCGCCCCATACGTGCCAGTTCAATCAAGGCACGTAGCCTGCGCCGAAGATCCGCCGCCATTGTTGCTCGGGTTTGCGGGTCGGCATCGCAAAATGCCATCTCCCAGGCATTGATCTGCGTGGCCAATTCCAGCTCACCCACCGCCAACACAGTCAGGCGCACGGGTGCGGGTCTATCTGCATCGGCACGCTGCAAGCGCAGCAGCGCCCAGTGCAAAAACGCTGGTACGCGCTCCTTGAAATCAAGCGTCTTGGGTTCCTTGAGATGCTTTTTTTCGTCCGATGAATTCGGAAACGCAAACACCAGCTGCACACCATCCGCCGATCCTCGCAGGGGGAACACATTGCGCACCAAACCTGTCATGCGTTGTGGTGCGCCCGCTTCGCCACCTGCATCTCCCGGCTGCATCAGCGACACATCGACCCGCAGCGCCTGACCACCCTGCTGACCACGCATATCGAAGTGTTCACTGGCACTCGCTCGCTGCCATAGTGCCTCCACAGCATCGGCTTCTTTCGCCCAAGCATGATCCCCAGCATCCCCTAGCGGCAACAGCCCGCCATGCCGTATCCAATCGGGTGGCTGCCGATCCCATACCCATTCGGGGTCAGCACATTTTCGCGGCAGCACATGCTGCAAAAACACCTTGCGTGCCACCGTATGCAGCCGTGCAACGCCATCCATCGGTTCGTCTTCTGGCAGACGCACATCGTCATCAAGCGCATCCAACGAAAGCTGCAAATAGTCTTTCAGCAATGCCTTGGCCGGATCTTTGAAGCACCCTTCAAGCAGCACCAACGGCAGCGGGTCTGGCAGTGGCTCAGGTGCAGGAAGCTCGCCGTCGCGCAGAGCGCGCATGCGCGCCTGCCCGTTACCGTGCATCTCCGAAAATCTGTCCGAATACGAAAACAACGCCGGGTGCTGGCCATCAAAATAACGCCCATCAAACGGCTGCAGCGGGTGCCACACCTGCCACGGCCGCGGCGCTTTGTCGTCATCTGGCGCAATGCCACATCGCGTTTCAAGTTCCGCGATGAGTTCCGCCAACGGTGCGGCAGGGTTGCGGTGTTTGCCGTCGCGTACGCCCTGCCCGATATACGAAAGATGCAAACGCTTACGTGCGGACATCACGGTTTCGAGAAACAGATAGCGGTCATCGCTGGATACGTCGCGATCGCCGACACGGCGGAGTCGCGCCATCAGGTCGATACCACCATCGGAGGTGCGGCGCGGGAATGCGCCTTCATCCAACCCCAGCACACACACCATATCGAACGGAATGGCACGTTGCGGCACCATGCCGCAGAACGTGATGCCACCCATCAGGAAGCGCTGACGCACAGGCGCAGCGGCTAATGCCTCCTGCAGCAACTCACGTACCACCGACAGACGCAGCATTGGGTCTTCACCGTTGCGCGCAGGTTCGGCAGCCAGACTAGCGATCGCACGATGCACCACCGATAGCGCAGCGCGCGCATCGGCATCGGTGTGGTCAACGTGCATCAATGCGTCCACCCGCACACGCAGCACCTCCGCCCATTGACTTGCCGGTTGCTCGTCTTTGGCCAGTTCGCGCCATGCCTGGAGTTCACACAACAGGCGATCAAGACTGCCCAGTGCAGCTGCATTTGGGCCTTCGATGCCAGTCAGTGGCAGAAGCTGCGTGCCGTCCGGCAACGTCACCGCCTGCGGTTCCATGTCACCCGGCGCGTTGGCCATCAAGTAACCGGCCAGCATCCTGTCCATCGCCCAAGCAAAACTGTGCTCGGCCCGTGCTGGCAATGACAGCGCCTGCTTATGCGCGCCATCCAGCGCCCACGCCACACGGCTGTGACGCAGCCATTCGATCAGCGTATCGGCACTGCCACCATCCAACCCCAAGGCAGCGCGCACCTCCGCAACCCCCAATAAATCCACCACCTCCGGCGCCGTGATGCGCGATGCTCCAAGCCCTAAAAGGGTCTCGAACACGGTGAACAACGGATGGCTTCGCCCCACCGGCACATCGACCAAATGGTAGGGCAGCAGGGGCTCACGTGCGGAACCCGGCTCACCGAATACAGCAGGAATCAGCGGCAGGTAGGCTTGAATATCCGGCGCCATCACAACAATGTTGCCAGCGCGTACCCCCGCTTTTTCAATCGCATCCAGCAGCGCATCGCGCAGCACTTCCAGCTCACGCAAGCGCGTATGGCAGGCATGCACCCGCAGGCTGGCATCCGCTGCCGCATCGGGTGCAGTCACCTCCTCGCGCATCAGCGCCGGATCAAGTTGGCGGATGCTTTCCTGCAGGCGTTCAAGACGATTTTCTGGCCTGGCTGGCGTCTCGTCCTGCCAGTGGCGAATGTCCTCACGTAGCTCGCCATCCACCAAGGTGGCGAAGAAATGCTGCCCCATGCGCCCCCAGCGCGCCAGCAGCGGGTGACCCTGATCGCGCCAATCCAGCGCCTGTGGATCGTCCAACCGCTTTTTCTCTTCTTCGTGGAAATTCTGCCAACCTGCCACGTCAGGCCGACCCGCATTGGCTTTGTGCAGCCCGCCCCAATACTCACGGCAGGGATCAGGCACGTACAGAAATACCGGAGCGCACTTAGCGTAAGCCCGCAGTACCGAGAGTTCAGCAGGTGGCAGATGCGATAACCCCACCACATGCAGCGGCTCCAGCGGCTCCCGTTGACTTGCCAATGCCGCAGTCAATGCCTTCACCAGACGACCGCGATGATCCCCCAGCTCAGCCGCCGCCGACTGCCACAAAGGTGCCAGACAGTCTGACTCCAGCGCTTGTAGCGCCGCATCATTGCGCCCGGCAGTCGCGTAATCGCGCTTGCCAGCTTCCCATGCTGCCAACCAGTCACTGCGATACACAAGATATTGTGAAAACACGCGGGCAAAGCGATCAGCAAGCTGGAAACGCCGCAATGCACGTTCATCATCACCTTTCGCAGACTCAAGATAGGCCAGCACTCTTGAGCCGTACCGTTGTGGGTGCTCTAGCATCGCGTGCAGCGTCCAGCGCAAATGCGCACGACGGTATCTGGGCAGTGCCACCGCCCGTTCGCCCAATAAGGTTGTCGATAGCCTGTCTAACCAGAGACTCGGCAACTGCACATCAAGATTGCCGACAATCCGCCCCACCCCAACCTTGCGTACCAACGCACCCGCAAGCCACTGCTTCATACCGGGGTGCGCCGCGATGACGGTTTGCGGTGCCAGTGGATGCGCTGGCAATGTCTTTGCCAGCAACGCTTCCAGCGGTTCCAGCAGCGCCTCTAACCGGCTGGCACGCAGCAGGGTGAAGCCCGTTTCCATTTTGGAATTACTCAAACGCTGACTCCCAAGCATGAGGCACGTTGAATTCTCTCTGACAAGCGTCCGTGTCGGCTTAAGCGTCTGGTAAGCGCTGCCTTCACGACAGACGCCGTGGCCCACAACTCCAAGGATGACTTCGCCCTTGATAGCCCGGTGTAAAGCATCTGCCGCACCAATAACGGGGACTGTGTATTCGGTGGCAACACAACCGCCACGTGCTCATACTCCGAGCCCTGACTCTTATGCACTGTTAAAGCGAAGGCATCTTCGTGCGCTGGTAATGTGCCCGGGGCAAGCAACCGTACGCCACGTTGCTTCGACTTCTCCAAGCCGGTTTCTGCCTCCACTTCTGATGCAAACGCCACTTGCAAGAAGGGCGCGTCTTCACCTTTCCTAACCAACACACAGACCCCAACATCACCGTTATACAGCCGCATCGCGTGGTCATTTCTGGTCACGATGACGCAACGCCCTGGGTACCACGCTTGCTGGCTCCATGCCACTAATGCGTCCCAGCGCTGAAGATGCGCGGCAATTTGGCTTGAGAGTTGTTGCGCACCAAACACCCCTTCACGCAAGGCGCACAGTAATTGTTGGCGGCGCAACACAAGCAGGCGTTTAAGTAGCGCGGGTGCATCTTCCATATCCACAGGCTGGGTGACTTCAGCCTCTATAAGTGTGGTTTTCAATGCATCTGCCCACTTGCGTACGCGGCGATTCAATGCCTGAGCATCTGAAACATCATGCCGTTGTGCTTTATCGGCCAGTTTTGCGGCATTCAACGCAGACTCAAACGCTGCTGCATCGCCCGTACGTACAGCTTCATTGATGGCAACTAACTGTGTATTGCTGCGAAAGCAATGCGATAAGCGCACCAATCCAGGGTCTGCCCCCGCTTCCAAGCCTTGCACGACATCCATCATCACCGAGCCAGTCCCCACTGACGTGAGCTGATCGGCATCGCCAACCAGTACCAGCACGGCATCGGGTCGTAACGCCGCCAATAACGCACGCAACAGCCCAAGATCGAGCATGGATGCTTCATCAACCACAACGATGTCATAAGGCAGCGGTTCGCCCGCATGAAACGCATAACCTCCGGTCGCCCCCTTGCTTCCCAGCAAGCGATGCACTGTGGTGGCCTCTGCTGTTAATACCGCCTGCATATGCAGCTGCCAATCACGACTGATCGGTGATGCTGCCGTTTGCAAACTCTGCGCACCTTGCTTCAGTGACTCCGCCAGACGTTGCGCAGCCTTACCCGTGGGCGCTGCAATACGTAATTGCGGCAACAGCCCAGTGGCCGCGTGATGCTCGCGTGAAAGCCCAAGCAACATCCGCAGAACAGTGGTGGTCTTGCCTGTTCCCGGGCCACCTGTCAGCACCATCAAGCGGCGCCCCAATACCTGCCGAACGGCTGCACGTTGACGTTCTTCAACCTCCAACCAACTGCCATTGAACAAGGCGCGCAAATCATCATCACTGAGCGGGCATTGCACTGGTTGCATACGTTGCCGACGCGCCACCAATGCACGCGCCACATCCATTTCTGCCCGGTAATTTCGCAAAAAATAGAGATGGTCAGCATCCAGCACAAAGGGCCGCACGCCGGTGTCGTCACTCGCTGCTATGTTCGCCATTGTGTTGATCACCATCGGGCTGCGCGTCAATGCTTCGCGCTGTGCGTCGGTGACCAAGGGATTTTCTGCTTCATCCTGCAATAACAGCGACAGCGCGCTATGCCCCTGACCCTCCGCATAGCTGACCCAGGCCGCTGCATGCGCCGTGGCCACATCGCCGCCATGTGCAAGCACCCAGCGCCAAACAGCTCGGTCAATCGTGCGCCATTCTTCGGGGGAACCATGTGCTGGCGCACTTTCCCTAAACGTAAACTTTTCGCCAGCACTATATACGGCCATGCGACGTCCTCCATTGCAAAATCAAGCATGCTCTGCACTGCATCAAGCCGCGCACTGGCGCTCGTTTCCGCCAATGTCACATCTTCATACACGCCATTGCCCCTTGTAAAACGTTCTGCCCGTGGTGAACCCGCAGACACAACCACAGCCCACCAACAAAAAACCAAGCCATTGATTTTTATTTATTTTTTTGATGAAAGCCGTTTATTTTTAAAACCTTTTTCACCTTCCAGCCTACAAAAATTGCGACATTGATCACAAATTTCAATGGCAACCCCCTTAACAATCATGCTCATTCATGCGCATACTTCATGTAATGCATTAACTAGAGTTGCGCAACATGCAAACGGATCTTGAAACGACATTGCTTCACTGTCGTAACCTGCCATCACCACCGGGGGTTGCGCTACGAGTCATTGATATCGCCAAAGATCCCGATGCAAGCCTGGAAGATATCGCCAAAATCATCAGTGCTGACCCCGCCCTCAGCGCACGGTTGCTCCGGATTGCCAACTCCCCCATGTATGCCACGCGGCGGCGCGTTTCGACATTATCGCAGGCCATTGCCGCCATCGGCAGCAATGCTATTTTGAGCTTGGCTCTTGGGTTTTCCCTGATCAATGGCTTCCGTGGGCGCGACAGTGTCCAGGCCATTCACGACAAAATGTGGCGGCGCAGCGTCTTGTCCGGGCTAATTGCCCGTCTGCTTGGTCAGCACCTGCGTATCGGTAAAACCGAAAACCTGATGCTGGCAGGGCTGCTGCAGGATATTGGCCGATTGGCACTGCTGCAGGCAACCGCGGAAAGCTATTCGGCCATCAGCACAAAAGCCACAACAAACGATGAGCTGCTTGATCTTGAACGCGCTACCTACGGCAGTACGCATGCTGAAATTGGTGCCTGGCTGGCACAGCGCTGGAATTTGCCTGAATGCTTGGTTGAAGCGATTAGAGAAAGTGAATCCGACGACGCCCGCAACCCCTTTGTTTGTTGCATACAAGTCTCCGGGATTGTGGCCGATCTTTGGCTGACCGATGAAGATCCCGAGCACACGCTGTATTCACGTGCGCAACAAAAGGTTGCGCAATGTTGCAACGGCGATATGGAAGCACTCTCAACGCTGCTTTCACAAGTTGCCGGTGCGCTCTCTGAAATCAGCAGCATCTTTGAAGTCACCATCAACCACCCTGCCCATTTGCAGGCCATTCACGAAGAAGCGCGTGAACTGCTGATTCTTCGCAATTTGCGGCAGATTCAGGAAATGACCCAACTTCGCCACGATGCGCATGCGATGGAAGAGCGGATGCGTCACCTGACAGAGCAATCACGCCGTGACCCGCTGACCGGTGTATTTAATCGCCTGCATCTGGAAGAGGCGCTGGAGAAAGACTTTGCCGCAGCGGGTCAGCAATATCCACTGACCATCGCTTTGATTGACCTTGATCACTTCAAAAACATCAATGATCAACATGGTCACCTCGTTGGTGATCAGGTGCTGCACCAGTTTGCACAGACGATTCAGCGTTCAATGCGCAGCAGCGACATGTTGGCACGTTATGGTGGTGAAGAATTCCTCTTACTCCTGCATTTTGCCGATGAAGCTGCTGCTGAAAAAGTCATCACCCGTCTTCTGGAAGACGTGTCACAACTGCCAATGGCAGTTGTTGGTGACACACCGATTCATGTGACGTTTTCCGCAGGCATCGCCACGCACAATGGCATTCACGGCGCATTTGACTCGGCCAAAGCCTTGCTACATGCCGCCGATCTGGCACTTTACAAGGCCAAATCTGAGGGGCGTAACCGCGTTTTACGTCACAGCAGATAATCTGATTCAACCTGCCGTCACCTCAGGGCAGCAGCAACCCGTTAAAATCCAGCATCTCCCAACTCACGAAGTCTCCACATGTCCAGTCTCATTTGCCGCCGCGTTCTTCTCAAACTTTCCGGCGAGGCATTGATGGGCAATGAGGATTACGGCATCGACCCGAAAATCCTTGACCGTATTGCACATGAGGTCATCGAAGCCAGCGATGCCGGTGCTGAAATCGCCCTGGTCATTGGTGGCGGCAATATCTTCCGTGGCGCCGGTCTGGCTGCCAGCGGAATGGACCGTGTGACCGGTGACCATATGGGCATGCTTGCCACTGTCATCAATGCACTGGCCATGCAGGACGCTCTGGAAAAACGCGGCGGTAAAGCGCGTGTCATGAGCGCTTTGAAAATCAATGATGTGTGCGAGGACTACATTCGACGCCGCGCCATTCGTCATCTGGAAAAAGGCCGCCTGGTCATTTTTGCAGCAGGCACTGGCAACCCCTTCTTCACCACCGACTCAGGTGCCGCACTGCGCGCCATTGAAATCGGCGCTGATTTGTTGCTGAAGGCCACGAAGGTGGATGGCGTTTACGACAAAGACCCGAAGAAACATGCCGATGCCATCAAACAAACGCATCTGAGCTATGACGAGGTGATTTCCAAAAACCTGCAGGTGATGGATACCGCCGCATTTGCCCTATGCCGAGATGCCGACATGCCATTGCGTATTTTTGACATGAACCAGCCCGGTGTCTTGTTACGCATTCTACGCGGTGAGCCTGTTGGCACCTTGGTACAAGGGCGTTCTTGAACACAACCGCAAAACATCCACCGCACACGCACTTGCCGTCTATAATTGCGGGTTTGCACATTACCATCGGAGCTAAGCCATGTTGAACGACATCAAAAAAGACGCCCAGGCGCGCATGGGTAAAAGTATTGAGTCGCTTCGCCACAATCTGGTCAAGGTTCGCACAGGCCGCGCCAACACGGGCTTGGTTGACAGCATCAAGGTCAATTATTACGGCTCCGACATGCCCCTTTCACAAGTCGCCAGTGTTGCTATTGGTGATGCGCGCTCGATCATTATCACGCCCTGGGAAAAGCAAATGGTGGGTGCGGTAGAAAAAGCCATTCTGGCGTCAGACCTTGGCCTGACCCCCAATACCGCTGGCACCATTATTCGTCTCAATATTCCCGCGCTCACCGAAGAACGTCGCCGCGACCTGACCAAGGTTGTTCATAGCGAAGGTGAAGATGCCAAGGTGGCGATCCGTAATATTCGCCGCGATGCCAATCATCAGGTCAAGGAATTGCTGAAAGACAAGCAAATTTCTGAAGATGAAAGTGCACGTGTTGAAGTGGAAATCCAGAAAATCACCGATGCTGCCATCAAGGATGTGGATGAAGTTGTGAAAGGCAAGGAAGCCGAGCTGATGGCTGTTTGACCAAGCGCATAGGCGCTTGGCGGTCTCTACAGCATCATGACGTCATCTGCGATACCCATGCCTACAACACGCATTCCGCGCCATATCGCCATCATCATGGATGGCAATGGTCGTTGGGCGCAGCAACGGCATCGTCCACGTCTGATGGGGCACCGCGCTGGTGCGCAGGCGGTCAAGCGCAGCATCGAGTTTTGCCTGCGTCACCACATCGAAGTTTTAACGCTATTTGCCTTCTCCAGTGAAAACTGGAATCGCCCGAAAGAAGAAGTCAGCGGTCTGATGAC
>CAYZUG010000024.1:14650-18823 GCA_964481865.1 uncultured Thermomonas sp.
CGATGACATTACTGAATCCAGTATCGCAGCACGTCTCGCTTTAGCGGATCTGCCTGCCCCTGATTTATTTATCCGTACCGGTGGCGAGTACCGCATCAGCAATTTCCTGTTGTGGCAACTGGCCTATACCGAACTCTGGTTTACGGAAACACTTTGGCCAGACGTTAACACCGAGGTATTGCAACAGGCCATTGATGCCTATGCCAATCGCGAACGTCGTTTTGGGCTTACCAGCGCCCAACTTCACCCTCCTGAGAGCACGACATGACCAAGACCCGCGTATTCGCCGCACTTGTAATGGCGCCTGCTGCAATCGCTGCCGTCCTTCTTTTGCCCACTGCCTGGCTGATGCTGTTCAGCGCATTGATCCTTCTGATTGCGCTTTGGGAATGGTTCAAACTTGCCGGCATTGAAGATTCATTGGCCAAAAGCTCGCTACTGGCCTGCAATCTGGCGCTTATCGTGGCGTTGGTCTGGGCATCGCGCTCACCGCATACCAGCACCCTGCCACTCTTTCAGCTTACGGTATTGCTGGGTGTTGTCTGGTGGTTGCTGGTTCCACTGTGGCTACGGCATTACAACTTTGCCTCGGGATGCAGCACAGGCTGCCGCAGCATCAAACTCGCCGCCGGTACATTTTCCGTTGTCCCGGCGTGGTGCGCGATGGCATTAATTCATCATCAGGAACCACGCGGTCAGTTTTGGCTCTTACTTGCTTTGATGTTGGTCTGGGCAACCGACAGCGGCGCCTATTTTGTCGGGCGGCGCTTTGGTGGCCAGTGGTTCAAAGGACGCAAACTGGCTCCCCGCATCAGCCCCAACAAAACCCTTGAAGGCTTTATTGGTGGCATTGGTCTGGCCATGATCGTGGCCATCATTGGTGCGTCCCTGATTGGCAGCACACTTTCGCAACTTCCGGCAATTGCCTTTGTGGCGATGTTGACCGCCCTGATTTCCGTGGTGGGTGATCTCTTTGAAAGCCTGCTCAAACGGCATGCCGATGTGAAGGATTCCGGCACCCTGATTCCTGGACATGGCGGCGCACTGGATCGCCTGGACAGCATCTTGGCGGCCTTGCCCATGTTTGCCCTCGGCAAAATCTGGCTAGGGTTCTGATGATGCAACGCGTTGCTGTTCTTGGTGCCACCGGTTCCATCGGCACATCGGCATTGGATGTCATTTCCCGTCATCCAAACACGATGTGCGCCTCTGTCTTGGCGGCGGGTCGCCAAGTGGAAGCACTTATCGCTTTGTGCCTGCAACATCGTCCCGATCATGCAGTGATTGCAGATGAAGCGGCTTATCAGGTGCTGCGTGATGGTTTACAAGCGGCAGGTTTAACGACACAGGCACATGCTGGCAGCGCTGCGCTGGATGCACTGATCGCAGCCGATAGCTGCGATACCGTGGTAGCGGCGATTGTTGGTGCGGCGGGTCTGACATCCACATTGGCAGCGGCCAGCTCGGGCAAGCGCTTGCTGCTTGCCAACAAAGAATCACTGGTCTTGGCTGGTGAACTCGTGATGCACGCCGCACAGACGCATGCCGCCCAGATCATCCCCATAGATAGCGAACACAACGCCATCTTTCAGTGCCTGGCTGATGGCAACCTGCCAACGGGAGTCACCCTGACGGCTTCGGGTGGGCCTTTCCGTGGCTGGACACGCCCGCAGCTTGCATCGGTCACACCCGCTCAGGCTGTTGCTCACCCCAAATGGTCAATGGGGCCGAAAATCTCCGTGGACTCTGCCACGCTGATGAACAAAGGCCTTGAAGTCATTGAGGCACACCATTTGTTTGGCCTGAGTGCAGAGCAAATCCGCGTTTTGGTACATCCTCAATCGCTTGTTCACTCGTTCGTTGATTTTATCGATGGCAGTACACTGGCACAGCTGGGGCTTCCCGACATGCGGACTGCACTCGCCGTTGGCTTAGGTTGGCCACAACGCATCCTGTCTGGTGTGCCTGCGTTGGACTTGCTGGCGCAAGGTGGAAAACTCGAATTTGAGCCACCCGATACCAATGCTTTCCCATGCCTGTCGCTTGCATTTGCTGCCATGCGCACAGGCGGCACCGCCCCCGCTATTTTGAATGCAGCAAACGAAGAGGCGGTTTCAGCATTCCTTCAGGGGAATATCGGTTTTCTAGACATTCCCGCACTTGTTTCCGCGACCTTGGATGCCATGCCCGCACAACCTGCCGACTCCCTTGAAAGCCTGCTTGCCACCGATGCCGAAGCACGGCGCATCACCTGCGCGCGCATTCGCAAGACAAGCCGCCCGGAAGTCCACGCATGAGCACGTTCTTTGGTTCCGTGTGGTGGCTGATTGTGGCCTTGGGTGTTTTGGTCACCTTCCACGAGTTCGGACATTTTTGGGTCGCACGCCGCTGCGGCGTCAAAGTTCTGCGTTTCTCGGTTGGCTTCGGGAAGCCGTTATGGTCACGCATCGGGCGGGATGGCACAGAATATGTCATCGCGGCCATTCCTTTGGGTGGCTATGTCCGCATGCTCGATGAACGCGAAGGCGATGTTTCCGAACAAGACCTTTCCTATGCCTTCAACCGTAAATCCGTCTGGCAACGCATCGCCATTGTGGCGGCGGGTCCTTTGGCGAATCTACTTCTAGCGTTCTTGCTGCTGTGGAGCATGTTGGTCATTGGTCGCCCCGACTACGCCCCCGTGGTTGGAAAAGCCCAGTTCATTGCCGAACAAGCTGGTCTGCAACCGGGTGACCGTATCTTGGCAGTTGCTGACCGCTCCACCCCCACGTGGAGCGAGTTGAG
This sequence comes from uncultured Thermomonas sp., assembly GCA_964481865.1. GTDB lineage: Bacteria > Pseudomonadota > Gammaproteobacteria > Xanthomonadales > Xanthomonadaceae > Thermomonas. The sequence continues at coordinate 17,435 of CAYZUG010000024.1, forward strand.
CATGGCGTTGTCTATTGCTGCCATTGATCGGCAACCCGTGCCATTGCACATTGAACGTCATGGCAGCCAACTGCAACGCGAACTGCCATTGCAAGCCCTGCCAAAACAAGACAACGAATTGCGTTTACTCGGCGCAATTGGCCTGATTCCCCGGCATTTGCTGGCACCGGCCATCATTGGCAACGTGGTTGAGAACAGCCCAGCCTGGGGCATTTTGGCGGAAGGTGACCGCATTACTGCAATTGACGCCCAGCCCGTCAACAGTTTTGAAGATATTTCCGCCCTTGTGACTGCCCTGGGTGAGCGCGGCGGCTCGGGTATGGTGGAAGTAGAGCGCGATGGCGACCGGCTTGCCCTTGAACTGAAGCCACAACAAACCAGCGATGCTGAGGGTCAATCGCGCTGGATTCTTGGTATCAGCTACGCACCATCCGGTCCGGCTGCGCATGATGCCCTCCTGCGTCTGCCACCGTTGTCGGCTATTTCTGCCGCAATACGTGAAACCGGCTTTCAAGCCAAACTGCTGGTTGAAATGATTGGCCGTGCCTTCACTGGCCGTGTTTCTGTGCAAAACACAGTATCCGGACCAATTACCATTGCGCGTGCTGCAAACGACTTTGCGGCACGCGGATCCGCCTGGTTCTTGAATTTCCTTGCTTTGCTGTCAATCAGCCTCGCATTAATCAATTTATTACCGATCCCCGTCTTGGACGGAGGTCACTTGCTGTATTACCTTATCGAGCTGGTTACCGGCCGCCCACTGGGCGAACGTGCGCTGGCAGTGGGACAATACATCGGCCTTGCAGTGATTGTCGGCCTGATGGGATTAGCCTTTTATAATGACTTCTTACATTTGCTGTCATAACTTCAACTCAACCCGTGCGCAGCCAGTGTCCCTGGACGCGCTTGCGTAATACCGAATAACAGGATGTTTCGAATGACCCGACCCCTCTCTCGCCGCCTGCTTACGCTCGCTCTTGCTTCGGCACTTTCCGTGCCTGCTTGGGCACAGGCCGGGTTCTCACCTTTCAAGGTCAGCGACATCCGTATCGACGGCTTGCAGCGTATTGGTGCAGGTACCGTGTTCACCTACCTCCCTGTTGAGCGTGGCGACACACTGGATCAAACCAAAGCAGCGGAAGCGCTGCGCGCCATGTACCGCACCGGTTTTTTTGAAGATGTCCGTTTGGATCAGCAAGACAATATTCTTGTGATCACCGTGCTGGAACGTCCAGCCATCAACAAGTTGACGCTTTCTGGCAACAAAGATCTGAAAACCGACGACCTCACCAAGGGGCTGAAAGATATCGGGCTTGCCGAAGGTGAAACATATAACCCGTTGAACCTGGATCGCGTGGTTCAGGAGTTGGTGCGCCAATACAACAACCG